>JAWLGU010000013.1:22335-65132 GCA_041690675.1 Pseudomonadales bacterium
GCAGATCAGGCGCCATTCTTGCAGTTCTGAACAAACAGGAAGCCTGGAAACCGGGACTGGCGGATTGAACACGCTTGGCCTACCTCGAGAGCCTGAAGTGAAACCGGCCCGGGCGGCGATCGTTCTACTGATTTGGGCTTGGCCTGCCGGTCTACTGGCGCACACCCCGCTCGGCGGAACCGGCTCCCGAAGCATCTGGCAGCAGTGGGACTTTTCCGCCGCGGTGGTCCTGCCGCTCGTCGTCGGCGCCGCGCTCTACCTGCGCGGGCTCGTCCGAGTGTGGGGCCGTGCCGGCATCGGCCGGGGGATCCGCCGCCGCGAAGCCGGCGCCTTCGGCGGCGGCATGCTGGTGCTGGTGGTGGCCCTGATCTCGCCTCTCGATGCGGCCGCAGCGTCCCTGTTCTCCCTGCACATGGTCCAACACCTCCTGCTCATCCTGATCGCGGCGCCGTTGCTGGTCGCGGGCGCCGCGGATGTGGCATTGTTGTGGGCCCTGCCGCGGCGCCGGCGCTCCGGCTTCGGTCGCTTCGAGCATCGACTGGGGCGCTGGCTCGGAGGCCGCGAGGGTGCCGCAAACGGGGCCGCTACGGGCCGCCTGCTGGTGGTACTGCTCGCCACCGCCACGCTGTGGATCTGGCATGTCCCCGCGCTCTACGACCTGGCGGTGCGCCGGGAGGCGGTGCACGTGGCCGAGCACGCGAGCTTCCTCGTCACGGCGCTGTTGTTCTGGGCCAGCGTCGCCCGACTGCGTCCCCGGGATCACCTGGGAAACGGCCTGCGCATTCTCGCCGTCTTCGCCATGGCGCTGCAGGGCAGCATGCTGGGGGCGCTGATCACCTTCGCCAGCCGACCGCTCTACCTCTCACATCAGGCGGTGGCGCCCGTGCTCGATCTGGACCCGCTGACCGACCAGCAGATCGCCGGGCTGATCATGTGGGTGCCGCCGGGGTTGCTGTACACCGGAGTGGCCGCGTACCTGTTCGTCCACTGGCTGAACGCGGTCGGCGCGCGCAGCGACCGGGACCGGCCGCGCCAGGTCACCCGCTGATCCGCCCGCCCCACCGTTCGCTGGCCCGGGAGTTGCAAAGGGCTTGCCCAACGCGCTCCACCTGGAGGAGGCGATTGGCGAGACTGGAGGAATACCGCAGAAAGCGGAATTTCCAGCGCACCCCGGAGCCGGCAGGCCGGCAGAGACGTGGCCCGAGGACCCGGCGCGGCCCGAAGAGCCGCGGCGGGGTTTTCGTGGTGCACAAGCATGCGGCGCGGCGGCTGCACTACGACCTGCGCCTCGAGCACGACGGCGTGCTGGAAAGCTGGGCGGTTCCCAAAGGCCCGAGCGTGACTCCGGGCGAGAAGCGCCTCGCGGTGCGTACCGAGGATCACCCCATGGAGTATGGCGACTTCGAGGGGGTGATTCCCGAGGGCGAGTACGGCGGCGGCACAGTGATGCTGTGGGACCGGGGCCGCTGGCGGGAACAACGGCGCACCGACGGACGCCTGGATTTCGAGCTCGAAGGCCACAAGCTTCGGGGCCGCTGGACCCTGACGCGCATGCGCGGCCGCTCCGGCAAGGACGAAGACAACTGGTTGCTGATCAAGCGCAGCGACCCCGAAGACGGCGAACCGGCACCCCAAGGCCACGCCGCTCTGCCGGAGGACGAGAGCGTTGCCACCGGCCGAACCATGGACCAGATCGCCGCGGACCGGTCGCGCACCTGGAGCGCCGAGGGGGAAGCCGCCCCAGCCCCCGACCCGCCGGCGCCCTCCCGTTTGCCGCGCGCACGCCGCGACTCCATGCCCGAGACGCCGCGTCCCCAACTCGCCACCCTGGTCCGGGAGCCTCCCCGGGGCCCGGGCTGGCTGCATGAGATCAAGTTCGACGGCTACCGGATTCTCGCCCGGGTGGAGCATGGCCAGGCCCGGCTGATGAGCCGCAACGGCAAGGACTGGACCGGACGCTTTCCGGAGATCACCGGCCTGCTGGAGGACGTTCCGGCGGATGCGCTCCTCGACGGCGAGGTGGTGGCGCTGGGGGCGGACGGCAGCAGCAGCTTTCGGCGCCTGCAGGAGGCGCTGAGCGCCAAGCGCACCGAGCGGTTGGTCTACCAGGCGTTCGATCTCCTGCATCTCGATGGGTTCGATCTCACGGCGACCCCCCAGGCGGCCCGCAAGCGCGCCCTGGCCGAGGTCCTCGAATCCGCCGGCCTGGTTGGCAGCGCGCGGATTCGCTACACCGACCATCTGGACGGGCAGGGGGACGTCTTCTTCGACAACGTCTGCCGGCTCGGTCTGGAGGGCATCGTCAGCAAACGCGCGAACGCTCCTTACCGGGAAGGGCGCAACCGGCACTGGCTCAAGCTGAAGTGCACCCGGCACGAGGAGCTGGTGATCGGCGGCTACACCGACCCCAGCGGCGGACGCACGGGTTTCGGCGCGCTGCTGCTCGGCGCCTACCATGAGGGGCGGCTGGTCTACACCGGCAAGGTGGGCACCGGCTTCAGCGACCGCCAGCTCGAGGACATGCACCGGCGCCTCGCCGCCCTGGAAGTGAAGGACAGTCCCTTCCGGCCACCACCCAGGGAGCGTGGCGTACACTGGGTCCGGCCCGAGCTGGTGGCGGAGGTCGAGTTCGCAGAGCGTACCCGGGACGGGATGTTGCGCCATCCCACGTTCCGCGGGCTGCGGGAGGACCGTGAACCCGAGGAGATCGTAGTGAAGCCCGATGCCGGACCCGCGAGAGAAAGCAGCCCGGTGCGGGGCGGGCCGGGCCACCGGGGCCGGGGCCAGAATCGAAAGCAAGACGAGGCTGTGGTGGCGGGGGTGAAAATCACCAACCCGGACCGGGTGCTCTACCCCGGCCAGGGCGTCACCAAGCTGGCGCTGGCCCGCTACTACGAAGCGATCGGCAACTGGATCCTGCCCCTGCTCGCCGAGCGCCCGCTGTCGCTGCTGCGCTGCCCGGAGGGCCGGGCGAAGGCGTGCTTCTTCCAGAAGCACCCGGGTCAGACCTTCGGCCCGGAGCTGCCGCGGGTGCGCATCCAGGAGAAGTCGGGGGGCGCCGAGCATCTGTATGTCCGCCGGCTGCCGGACCTCGTCGCCCTGGTGCAGATGGGCACCCTGGAGCTGCACGTGTGGGGCAGCCGGGTGAGCGATCTGGAGCACCCGGACCTGCTCGTGCTGGACCTGGACCCCGGTCCGGGGGTGGCGTGGTCCGACGTGCTGCGCGCGGCCCGGTCGCTGAACGACCGGCTCGCCCAGCTCGGCCTCGCCGGCTTCCCCCGCACCACCGGCGGCAAAGGGCTGCACGTCGTGGTGCCCCTGGAGCCCAGCCTCGACTGGGACGGCGTGAAGGCGTTCGCCCGGGGGGTCGCCCATGCCCACGCTCACGACGAGCCCCGCAAGCTCACCGTGAACATGGCGAAGTCCAAGCGGCAGGGCCGCATCTTCATCGACTATCTGCGCAACGGCCGCGGCGCCACCGCCATCGCCTCTTACTCCACCCGGGCCCGGGAGGGCGCGCCGGTAGCGGTGCCGGTGCGCTGGGACGAGCTCGGTCCCGCCCTCACCAGCGACCGCTACCGGCTGGAGAATGTGCGCCGCCGCCTGTCGACGTTGCGCGCCGACCCCTGGGACGGCTTCGACCAGGCCCGGCGGCCGCTGACGACGGCCATGCTCGAGGCCGTGGGCGCCGCCGACGGAGGGCGGCGGTGAAGGCCCAGGCGCGCCACCCCGGCGAGCCCGCCTGGTGGAGCGAGCCGGGGCCGGAACGCTGCGGCCACTGCCTGCACTGTTACTACGTGGAGATGGGCTACTACTGCGCGGAATGCGACGCGCCCGTCTGCCCCGCCTGCGTGGTGACGGTGCTGGAGCGGCGGCTGGTGCTGTGTCCCGGCTGCGCGGAGAGAGCCCGCTGATGGCGGCCCGAGCGATGTGGAAAGCGGTGGTGCGCTTCGCCGACGTGCAGGTGCCGGTGAAGCTCTATGCCGCGGTGCAGGATCGGACGGTGCACTTCCGGCTGCTCCACGCCAAGGATCACGCACCGGTGCGGCAGGCGATGGTGAATCCCGAGACCGACGAGGTGGTGCCCTACGAGCGCACCCGCCGCGCCTTCGTCACCGACGACAAGGACCTGGTAGTGCTGCGGGACGACGAGCTCGCCGCCCTGGAGCCCGAGACTTCCCGCGAGATCCGGGTACTGCAATTTCTGCCTCCCCAGGTGATCGACCACCGCTGGTACCTGCGCCCCTACTACCTCGGTCCCGACGACGGCGCCGGCGGCGCCTATGCCGCACTGGCCGAGGCGTTGGCCCGGGTGGGGCGCGAGGGTCTGGCGCGCTGGACCATGCGCAAGAAGGAGTACGTGGGCGCCCTGCGTCTGCACGCCGGCTACCCCATGCTCGTCGCGCTGCGGCACGCCGAGGAGATGGTGCCGCTGGACGAGATCGAAGCCCCGCCGGGGCCGGAGCTCGACCCGCGTGAGCTGGACATGGCTCGGCGGCTCATCGACATGCTGGCCGCCGACTTCCATCCGGAGGAGTACCACGACGAGTACCGAGCTCGGGTGGAGGCATTGATCGAGACCAAGGCCAGAGGCGGCCGGGTCCCGGCGCGGCGGGCGAAACCTCCACGGCCTTCCGAGGATCTCGTCGGCGCCCTGGAGGCGAGCCTGAAACAGGAGCGCAAACGTGCCTGAGGACACTTCCGCCCAGCCGCGCTCCTTCTGGTCCGGCAGCATCGCCTTCGGGTTGGTGAGCGTGCCCGTGAGCCTGTTCGTGGCGCAGCGCTCGAGCCACGTCTCCCTGCGCATGGTGGATGAGGACGGCACCCCTTTGCGCCGCCGTTACTTCTGCAACGCCGACGACCGCCCGCTCGACCGCGACGAGATCGTTCGCGGCTTCGAGGTGGAAAAGGACCGGTTCGTGGTGGTGGCGGACGAGGAGCTCGAAGCTCTGGCCCCGGAAAAATCCCGGGAGATCGACCTGAGGCGGTTCGTGGAACGCTCGCAGATCGACCCCGTCTACTTCGAGCGCGCCTACTTCCTGGCCCCCGATCGAGGCGCGGTGAAGGCGTACCGGCTGCTGGCCCGGAGCATGGAGGAGGCCGGGCGAGCCGGTATCGCCACCTTCGTGATGCGCGGCAAGGAATACCTGGTCGCCATCATCGCCGAGCGCGGTGTTCTGCGCGCGGAGACGCTCCGCTTCTCCGACGAGCTTCGCTCGCCGGAGGATGTGGGACTGCCAGGGCTGGAGCAAGCGAAGGCCGAGCGGGTTCGCGCGGTCGAGCAGTCCATGCGCGACCTCGCCGCGGAGCGCCTGGACCGGGACGCGCTCCGCGATCTCCAGGCCCGGCGCCTGCGGGAGCTCGCGGAGCGAAAGCTGGCGTCGGGAGCCGACGTCGTCGCGGCCACCGAAGTGGCGGAAGGCGGCGAGGGGGAAGAGGAGGCGGAGGTCATCGACCTGATGCAGGTGCTGAAGCGGAGTCTCGAGGCTGCGCCCGAGGCCGCAGGCCGCCGCAGGAGACCCCGCCGGGGCCCCCGCCGAGCTCCCGCCCGGGCCGCCGGCGATGCCGAGCTCGAGCAGCAGTCCAAGTCCGAGCTCTACGAGCGCGCCAAGGCGCTGGACATCGAAGGCCGCGGCAGCATGAACAAGGCTCAGCTCATCGCCGCGATCCGCCGGGCGAGCTAGTAGGCTAGCGCTCCGACGCATGACCCACGGGTTCCAGCGGGTGCAGCGCCGGCCCCTGCAGCACCTCGCCCCGGTAATCGAAGCGGGAGCCGTGGCACGGGCAGTCCCAGGACTTCTCCGCGGCATTCCATTGCACGAAGCAACCCATATGTGTGCACACGGGCGAGCAGGCGTGGACATTCCCCGCTTCGTCCCGATAGGCGGCCACCCGGTTGCCGTGATCCAGCACGATGCCGCCTTCACCCGGCTGCAACTCCTCGATCTCCGGCGATGCCAGGGACCGGAGGCGGTCGCCGATGAACCGTTTGGCGACATTGGCGTTCTCCTCGATGAGCTTGCGGGCGGATGCCAGCAGGTCCACCCGGGTCGCGTCGAACAGCGACGCCCACGGATGCTCGCGCTGCTGGACCGCATCCCGAAGGATCAGCGCCGCTGCAGTGGCGGCGGACAGCCCCCACTTGTTGAAGCCGGTGGCCGTGAGCACCTGGAACGTCTCGCCGGGCATGCGGCCGATGTACGGGAGGCCGTCCGCCGCCATGTAATCCTGGGCCGACCACCGGTAGTCGATGGACCGCACCGGGAAATGGGCCCGCGTCCAAGCCTCCAGGTCGGCGTAGCGCTGCCGGGTATCCGGATCCTGGCCTACCTTGTGCTCCTCGCCCACCACCACGATGCCGCGGCCGTCCGGCAAGCGCCGCACCGACCGGGTGGGGGCATCGGCACTGATGTACATCCCGGCCGGCGCCGGGCCATCCAGGGTGGCGGCGAGCCCGTAAGAGCGGCTCGGGTAGGTGCGGGCGAAGAATCCGCCGCGGTCGAGGAACGGCAGCAGGGTCGCCACCACCACATGCCCCGCGCGAACGGTGGCATCGCGGTCGTGCAGCCTGCAGACCCGCTCCTCCACCGCCTGCTCGACGTCGTGCACCCGGGAGCGCTCGAAGATGGCCACACCGTCGCGGGCGCAGGCATTGGCGAGCCCCAGGCAGTACCGGTAGGGGTCGAATTGACCCTGGTCCTCCACTTCCACCGCGCCCAGAACCTCCCAGGGAAGCTCCGTGTCGTCCACGAACCTCGCCGGCAGACCGGCCCGGCGCGCTGCCTCCACCTCCTGGTGTATGGCGTCCAGCCGGTCGGGCTGACAGGTGTACGTGCAGGCGGACGCGCGCTCGAACGCGCAGTCGTCGCCAGCGGCGGCGAACTCCTCCGCCAGCGCCGCCACCTGAGCGAGGCCGATCTGATTCGCTTCCGCGTATATGCGCGCCGCCTGACGGTCGAACTGCCGCTCCAGGCGCGCGTAGATCAGATTGTGCAGGGACGTGACTTTGGCCGTGGAGCTTCCGGTGACCCCGCAGCCGATGCGATCGGCTTCCAGCACCGCCACCTGCAACCCTGCGCGCTGCAGCAGCAGAGCCGTGGTCAGGCCGGTGATGCCGCCGCCCACCACCGCCACGTCTGCGGTGTGGTGCTGGTCCAGGGCGGGGAACCCCGTGCGGGGGGCATCGGCAAGCCACACGGAGCGCCGTTGCTCGTCTGGTGGGTGGGCAGCCATGGCTCGCGCCTCCTTGCGTCGTGTTGACCCCGCGAATGCAAGGCCGGTGCCGGACCCGGCAGCATCGCTGGCACGAATGATGCCGCCGGCTCTCCGACCACTTCAGGAGGCACCATGAAACTCGAACGCATCGAGACGCCCGGCATCGCCCACTACGCCTACCGCGGCAGCGGCATGGCGGAGCGTCCCTACTCCACCATCGGCGAAGAGAAGCGCTACAACGACGTGTTCACCCTCTCCCAGAAGGAGTTCGCCAGCAAGAAAGGCGGCGAACGCATGTCCCGGGGATGTACGCAATTTACTTGGCGGGATGACAGCCTGGCAGACGCTCGGGCTCGCCACGGAGTAGCCGCCGGCGATGAACTCGGCCTGGAGGCACTCAGAACCTCTGGCAGCACTTGGTGTCGCATTTCTTTCCACACGCTGGCAGGATAGTCAATGGGGGATTGGCACGGCCGAGAGGGAAAGGACGGCATGCATCCGCAAACTACGAGCCTCCCACCTGGAGACGGAATTCCATCACTGGCGGAGGCGTTTCCGGGCCTGGTTTTCATCGCCGATGCGCAGGGGATGAACACGTTCACCAACGCCCGTTTTCATGACTACGCGGCCCGCTCAGGCGAAGCGCTGCAGGGCCGCGGCTGGCTCAACGTGCTGCATCCCGACGACCGGGCCAAGGCCGATGCCGCGTGGCGCCGTGCCGTGGCCAACGGCGAATCGATGGAAGGGGAGTTCCGCTTCCGCCGGCGCGACGGCGCCTACCGCTGGCATCTGGTTTGCGGCGAGCCGCTGCGAAATCACAATGGGACGATCATCCAGTGGGTCGGCACCTGCCTCGATATCGAGAACCGCAAGCGCAAGGAGCGAGCGCTCCGCCAGAGTCAGGCGCTGCTGGCACACGTCTTCTACACCAGCCCCGACGCGTTAGCCATCAGCTCGGTGGCCGACCAGCGCGTGCTGGACGTGAACGACCGCTTCCTTTCGTTGTTCGGGCTGACGCGCGAGCAGGCCGTGGGGCAGGGGCGCCTGGGCCTGGCCCTGTTCAGCGACCAGGCCGAGAGCGAGCGGGTGCTCGATACCCTGGGCCGGGAAGGTCGGATTAGCGATCTGGAGATTGCGGCCATCGCGAGCTCCGGCGACGCGCTCATGGTATTGCTCTCCCTCGAGCCCATCGAGTTCCGGGGCCAGCAGCTGATCATGCTGAACCTGCGGGACATCACCGAACGCAAGCGCATGGAACAGACCCTGCGGCGGGAGCAGGAGCTGCTGCGCGCCATCATCGATCGCATTCCGGTGATGATCACGCTGTACGATCCGGGATCCGGCCACATGCGGGTGAACGCGGAGTTCGAGCGGCTCACAGGCTGGTCGACCGAGGAGGCGACGCTGGATTCCGTCATGACTGCCTGCTACCCCGACCTGGATGTTCGACAGCGGGTGGCCGAGTTCATGGATGCCTGCCCGGACCGCTGGATGGACGTCCGCATGCGCACGCGGGACGGCCGGGAAATCGACACCACCTGGGCCAACGTCCGGCTTTCCGCCGGCACGCGAGTGGGGATCGGCCTCGACATTACCCAACGCAAGCGCGCCGAGCAGACCCTGCGGGAATCCGCCCGCCGCAAGGACCAGTTCCTGGCGGTGCTCGCCCACGAGCTGCGCAACCCCCTGGCCCCGCTACGCACTGGGCTCGAGCTGCTCGAGCTCTCGGACGTGCAGGACGAGACCGTAGTGCACGTCCGCGAGATGATGCAGCGGCAGCTCAATCACGTGGTGCACCTGGTGGACGACCTGATGGACGTCTCCCGGGTGCGGCGCGGCAAGATCGAGCTTCGCAAGGCGCCCCTGGACCTCCGCGACGTCGTGCGGGCGGCGGTGGAGCAGCTACGGCCGCTGGCCGACGAGCGTGGCCACCGGCTGGTGGTGGAAGCACCCGACGCCACGCTTCCCGTCGCCGGGGACCCCGAGCGCCTGACCCAGGTGCTGGGCAATCTGCTGAGCAACGCCGTCAAGTACACCGATCCGGGCGGAACCATCACCCTGAGCGCCGGCTGCGATGGCGGGGAAGCGTGGGTACGGGTACACGACACCGGTGTGGGGATTCCTCCCCATCGCCTCGACCAGCTCTTCGAAATGTTCTCCCAGATTCCGGAACACCAGTCGCGGGCTGCCTCGGGACTGGGCATCGGCCTGGCGCTGGCGCGTCAGCTCGTGCAGCTGCACGGCGGCACCATTCGTGTGAGCAGCGCGGGCACCGGGCAAGGCAGTGAGTTCGTGGTCCGGCTGCCGCTGCGAAGCGGATGACCGAAATCATCGCTCCGGTGGCGAACTGGTGCGCCGCCATCATCGAAGCCATCGGTATCCTCATCATGACGGGGCTCGCGCTCTACGTGCTGGTCCTGGCGTTGGTCCGTCTGGCGCGCAAGGAATCTCCGGAGTCGATCTATCAGGCGGTCCGGCAGCGGCTGGGGCGCGGGATACTGCTGGGCCTGGAGCTGCTCATCGCCGCGGACATCATCCACACGGTGGCAGTGGAGCTCACCTTTCAGACGGTGAGCGTGCTGGCCCTCATCGTGCTCATACGGACCTTTCTGAGCTTCACCCTGGAGGTCGAGCTCACCGGCCGCTGGCCCTGGCAGAACCGTTCCGGCGCGTGAGTGCCCGCCGCCCCCGGGGTCAGGCCGGGGTGGGGCTCGCCTCCTCCTGGGACAAGGTGGCGCACAGAGAGCATGCAGCGGCAACGCCCATGACCCATCCCACCGCCAGTCCGGTCCAGCCGGAAAGGGCGGCGCCGATGAAGCTGCCGGCGACGACCGTCAGCACCCAAATCACAAGGGCCTGATCGGCGACCAGGGATTGTTGGTGATCCATTCTGTCCCCCCCCCGCTTACCCATGTAAACGTATCGTATCGGGCCCGCGGTTACCAGCCCCAGGGTGGCCCTGAGGCGTCAGTGGGCGGCTTCGCTGCCCGAGCCGCGCTCCTCGCGCAGCATGGCCAGCAACGCAGCCACCCGGGAGTCCTCCGGCCAGCGCTCCACGGGCGCGGGGAGCTTGCGCCGCCAGTTGGCGTGCTCGAGCCAGGTGCCCGGCACGTTCATCTGAGTCATGACACCCAACGCGTCCTCCATCTGAAAGCACACGATCATGGCGGGGGCCCGGGCCACGTAGCGATGGATCGCCACCATCAGCTCCGCAGGCAGATCCCCTAGGGCGTCCGGCTCGTCGGCCATACCTTCCGGCATCAGCCCCTGGTCGCGCAGTGCACACAACAGGCCCACCCGATCCGCGCGCCGCTGGGCCGCCTGCGCTTCCCGCTCCGCTTCGTCGGCGAACTGACCCAGCCGGTGGCGCAGCACGATGTCTTCGCCGAGCCAGAAGCCACGCAGGGTGGGCAGATCGTGGTTGGAAACCGACACCAACGCCTGCCTGGGCATGGCCTCGGGAGTGAGGAACCCGCCGTCGCGGTCTTTCTCGAAGTAGAAGATGCGGGTGGAGAGCACCCCCAGCCGCGCGAGCGCCTGGCGCAGCTCGTCCGGCACGGTTCCCAGATCCTCCCCCACCACCGCACACCGGTTGCGTTGGCTTTCCAGGGCCAGAATGCCCAGCAGGTCCTCCATGGGATAACGCACGTAGGCGCCGGCCTCCGCGGCTGCCCCGGCCGGGATCCAGAACAGCCGCATGAGGGACATGACGTGATCCAACCGCAGAACGCCCGCGTAGTGCATGTTCCGGCGCAGCAGGTCGATGAACGGCTGGTAGCCCCGATCGACCAATCGTTCGGGGATCCACGGCGGCAGCCCCCAGTTCTGCCCCCGAAGGTTGAAGTCGTCCGGCGGCGCCCCGAGGGCCGCGCCGACGGTAAACAAATCGCCGCCGGCCCACACCTCGGCGCCCCCGGAGTCCGCGCCCAGCGGCAGATCCAGGTACAGACCCGCGCGCAGGCCCATCTCCAGGCAGCGGTGCCCGGCCTCGGCGAGTTGGCGCTCGGCCAGCCACTGCAGCCAGGCGTAGAACTCCACCCGCTCGGCCTTCCGCGCGGCCAGCTCCGCCACCGCGGGGGCGTCGGGATGGTCGTATCCCTCCGGCCACACCGGCCAGCCCCAGGCGGCGGGGTCCTGCCCGCGGAAGTGCTCGGCCAGCGCGTCGTACAGCGCCTGCCGGTAGACGACCTCGCCCCAGCAGGCCTGGAACTCCCGGAACGCGGCACCGTACGCCGGGTCGCGCCGCTCCTGCTCCCGGAAGTGCTCGAACGCCAGCTCCAGCACCCGGCGCTTGTTCTCCGCCATCTCGCCGTAGTCGATCATGTCCCGCTCCCGGGCCGCGGCGAGCCGTTGCCGGAACTCGGGATCCCGGAGCCGGCGGCACACCGCCTCGCTCTCTTCGATGCCCGGTATGGCCTCCACGTCGATGTACCAGACGTTCCAGAACAGCCGGCTCGAAGGTGAGTAAGGACTCGCTTGCTCCGGCTCGTGCGGATACAACTGATGCAGCGGGTTGAGGCCGACGAGAGCGGCGCCGGACTCGGCGAAGAACTCCACCGCCGCCCGCAGATCGCCGAAGTCACCGATGCCCCAGTCACGCTCCGAGCGCAGCGCGAACAGCTGCAGGGACGGTCCCCAGAGGCGGTCCTCGGCCAGGGCCGGCGGCAGGTAGCAGCACTCCGGCACCACGATCAGGCGCATCTCGGTGCCAGCCTGGCCCGCCGGCCCGACCCGAACCCGATGGTAGCCCCAGGGCAGCGGCGGCAGGTGCCAGCGAACCCGGCGCAGGGGAGTGCCATGCAGATTACGGCGCTCCACCAGCGGCAGGGCCTCCGGCCGCAACGTCCCGGTGACGGGATCGCCCGCCTCCAACTCCACGGCGTACCACCAGTCCGCCCCGGCGGCGGCATCCGCCACGGTGATGACGAGATCCACACCCTCCTCGCCACCGCGGCTCACCTGCACCCGAGGCAATGGCCGGCGCCAGGGCGCATCGTCGCGCCCACGAATGGCTGCCTCGATGGCCCCACCGGTGGCCACGTCGATGCCCATGGCGTGCAGCAGAGCGCGCCGGGTGGCATCGCTCGTCACGTGCCAGCGGCCGCGGATGTCGGTGTAGCCGGGCAGAATGCCGCACAGCTCCGCCAGCCGCGCGATGCGATCCGGCTGTGAATGCCGATGCCGTGTCACCAGGGGCCCCTGCTCTGCGCGAAACCCATCATCCTAACGACCGACGGCGACCATGGCATGGCCGGCGGGCGGCGCCGCGGCATCTTGTAGGACACGGGCCGCCTCGGCTCTTACACGCGCTTTACACCTCTCTAACTCGCCGCTAGATTCCGCCGCAAATCACACAACATTGCGATTTCGCAATCTTCTCGGGGATGGGATGGAGCGGCGCCAGGGCGGGGCATCTGCCGCACCCGTGGCTCTTGCTTTCGGTTCCCGCCGCTCCGGCGTTCCTCGAACGCCGTCTCGATGACTCACTGGCCGCCGCCCGGCGGGTGTTCAGGGTGCCACCGGACGTGCGCCCAACGCCAGGGCAGAGGCTCCGTTTCAGCTCGAACAAGGACGTTGCACATGAAGAAGCTCTCCCTCGTGGTCGTTTTGCTGGCATCCGGATGGGCGCAAACCGGCGCGGCGCTCGTCAACTTCACGGGCATTGCGTTTGAGCCCGCCGCTCTTGGACTCTGCACCCCGCCTCTGTCACTGTATTACTGCAACGCCATCCCCAAGCCCACCACGCCGACCCCGGCGCAGCCGACCGCCCCGGCGCCGCAACCCGCCACCCCGTCGGCCGCCACCTCCGGCTCCCCTTCCGCCACCCTGAGGGCCACCGCCTCCACCGTGAACTCGGGTCAGACCACCCAGCTTTCCTGGAGCAGTCAATCGGCGGATCGCTGCGTGGCCAGCGGGGCCTGGAGCGGCACCCTGCCCGCCAGCGGTACTCGAGTGGTGGGGCCGCTCTCCCGCTCCTCCACATTCACCCTCACCTGCTCGGGCGGCGGCGGGTCGGCCATCGCCATGACCTCGGTGAGTGTACTGGGGCAACTCCAGGTCCGCTGGAAGGCGCCCACGAAGAACGCTGACGGCACCCCGCTGACGGACCTGGCCGGCTACCGCATTTACTACGGGCAGAGCTCCGGCCACTACGACGGCGTGCAGGACATCCGCAACCCCGCCGCCACCACCGGCCAGCTCCGGCTTCCCACGGGCTCCTACTACGTCGCCGCCACGGCGCTGGACCGCGACGGCAACGAGAGCCGCCACTCCAACGAAGTGGTGAAGACGGTCCAGTAACCGCGCAGCGTGAGCCGAATCACAACATCGCACCGGCGAATCCGATTCCATAGGCTCACGCAACCGCAGGCTGTTACATCCATGATGATCCGACGCTGTGCTCTCACGCTTCTCGGCTGCTGCGCTTCCTGGGCCGTCTGGGCCGACGACACCGTGGATGCCGCCATCGGCGGCGGGGTGGGCGGCGCCGTAGGCGCCGCGGTGGGCCAGGAGGTGGGCGACCGCAAAGGGGCCATCATCGGGGGTGCCGTGGGGGGCGCCATCGGCGCAGCCATTGCCACGGATGACGACCATCACCACCACGCCCCGGAGTCCCGGCACGTGCACGTGGAGCTGGAAGGCGGCGGCGCGGACTCCGGCCATTCCAAGGGTCGCTTCTGCCCACCGGGACAGGCCAAGAAAGGCCGCTGCTGAGGCTCGTCCGGGCCCGTGTCCGAATCCGTGGGCGAAGACAGCCTGCTCCGCGAGCTTCAGCTCGTGCTTCGGCGCGGCCGCCTGGCCGGCGGTCGCGACGAGGGCGACGAGCACACCACCAAATCCCTGGCCAAGCGCATGGCCCAGGAGGCCGCGGCATCGATCGAAGACCGCAAGAGCCGCGCCGCAGCCAGAACCGCCTACTACAACCAGCTCGTCAACGTGCTGCGTCTGGTGAGCCGCGCTCAGGCCGCCGACCGGGCCATGTGGTGGCGGATGGCGCTGGCCTCGGTGGCGGGGGCCGCGGCGGCTTCGGCTCTGGCGACCTGGTGGCTGATGTCGCTCTGACCCTCGACGGGCATCCCGGCCACCGCCTCACCCCATCGAAGCCGATTGATCGTGTCGGCGAACCATAGAACACTGCGTCCCTCATGCATCACAGGAGGTTCGACTTGACCACAGTCACGGTATCCGAGGACATCGACGCAAGTGCCGAGAAAGTCTGGGCGGCGCTCAGCGATTTCGGCGGTATTCGGGTGGGGGGACCCATCACGTCGGTGGAAACCGAGGGCGAAGGCGTGGGGATGGTCCGCACCATCGGCATGGGCGGCGGCAAGATCGTGGAACGGCTGGATCGGCACGATCCGGAGGCCAGGGTGTTCGCCTACTCCATCATCAACGAGGATTGTCCGCTGCCGGTGGCGGGCTACTCCGCGACGGTCACCATCAGCGAGACGGCTCCCGACTCCTGCAACGTCCACTGGACGGGTTCCTTCGAGCCGAAGGGCGCGAGCGAAGCGGATGCGGTGAAGGTGGTGGAAGGCATCTACCGGGGCGGGATCGCCGCGGCCCGCCAGGCGACGGCGGGATGAGCCGAGGAGTCGCCGTCAGCGACTCTTCGCCAGCGCCTCGATGATGGCCTCGGGCTCGGCGGGACGCACCAGCCGAGCCACCTCCTGGCCGTCTTTCAGGATGATCAGCGTGGGCCAGAGCTTCACGCGGTAGTGGCGGCCCAGTGCCCGGCCCTTGCCGTCTTCGATCTTGACGTGGGGCACGTCCGGGAAGCGTTCCATGGCCGACGCGATGATCGGCTGCGCCGCGCGGCAGTAGCCACACCAGTTCGTGCCGAACTCCAGCACCGCCGCGCCCCGGAGGGATTCCACCTCCCGGCGCGTGGGCGCCTGCGCCTGATAGGTCCCGCTCATGGCACCCCCCGCAGCGGTCAGAGCCCGGTGGACTGCCAGGCGAGCAATTCCAAGCTGTCGCCCGACAGCCTCCAGACACTGAGAAACCGATTGCGCAGCGCCCGTTCGCCGCTCTCGGCGCGGACCCGGCCTTGCAGGGTGCCCTGGTGGATCACCGCGTCGCCCACGCGCCTCACCACGTCATCGGCCACCTCCAGCGACAGGTACTCCACCGCCTTCGAGGCGATCTTGTCGATGAAGCTGCCCTTGCCGTCCGTCCGGCCGGACGAGTGCGTCCAGATCAGATCCGCGGCCAGCAGGCCCTCCAGGGCGTCCACGTCGCCCTCCACCATCGCCGCCCGGCGGCGCCCATCGGCATCTCTCAGCAGCTCCTCGACATTCATGGTTTTCCTCCCGATGACCTCCCGCCGCGTCCGGCGGCGATTCGCCGTTCCAGCGCCTGCACCAGCCCGGTGAGGGTTGCATTCACCGGCGCCTGCATGCCCGCCTTCTCTGCCTCCCGGGGCACGGCGCCGTTGATGACCCCCACCTCGCTGATCCGGCCGGCCTCGATGTCGAGCAGCACCGACGGCTTGGCGTTCGGCATCCGCGCCGCGAACTCCCGGACCAGGGCCACCGGATCGTCCACCTCGACGGCCACGCCCCGAGCCCGGGCCACCGCCCAAGCTTCCGACGCCGCCGCGCGGCTCACGGGCCCGGCGTCCGCATCGTCCATCACCTCGCCCACGGTGAGCCCGGTGAGGGCGCAGGGCGCACTGTAGGCCACGTTGCAGATCAGCTTTTCCCACTGCATGGCCCGGATGTCGGAAACCGCGGCCGCATCGAAGCCGGCGCGCCGCCACAGCTCGGCCACCTGCTCCACCGCGTCGGCATCCAGCCCGGCGTAGGCACCCATGCGGATCGCCTTCATGTCGTTGTGGTGGGCGTGGCCCGGCTCGGGCAACGAGGCGCCGAAGCCCTGCGCCACGCCGACCATCAGGCACTCGCCCCCCAGCGCGTCCGCCACGGCGTCGGCCGAGCCGAGACCGTTCTGAATCGTCAGTACCCGGGTGCTCGGGCCGATGAGCGGCTTCGCGGCGGCGGCGGCCGGCCCGGCGTGGGCGGCCTTGACGGCGATGATCACCAGATCCGCCGCCCACTCCGGCGCATCCGTCCGTGCCTCCAGCCTCACCGTGCGATCGCCGCTGGCGCCGGAGACGCGCAGGCCGCGTTCACGAATGGCAACCACGTGGTCCGCGTTTCTGTCGATGGCGAGCACTCGGTTGCCGGCGTCCGCCAGCAGGCCGGCGTAGATCGACCCCATGGCGCCGCAGCCGACGACGGCGATGTTCATGTCCATCCTCCCAGCTTCTCCAGATAGGGCCGGAGCTCGTCTTTCTGCTCGAGACCGAAGCCCGGCGCATCGGTGGCGCGGACCCGGCCGCCGGCGATCTCGCACTGGGGCGGATAGCCGCCGAAGGGCTGAAACACTCCGGGATAGGCCTCACAGCCGCCGAGCCCGAGGCCGACGGCGATGTGCAGGTTGATCAGGTGACCGCCGTGAGGGAAGCACTGGGCGCGGTGGAATCCATGGGCTTCCAGCACGTCGAGCGTACGCAGGTACTCGGTCAACCCGTAGCTCAGCCCGGGATCCATCTGGAAGACGTCCTTCCCGGGCCGCATGCCGCCGTACCGGACCAGGTTCCTGGCGTCGGCGGCGCTGAACAGGTTCTCTCCGGTGGCTACCGGTCCATCGTAGCTCGCGGTGACGCAGCGGTTCAGGCTGAAATCCAGAGGGTCGCCCGGCTCCTCGTACCAGCGCAGCCCGTAGCGGGCGAGGGCCCGGCCGTAAGCCACCGCCTCGGCTTCGCCGAAGCGGCCGTTGGCGTCCACGGCCAGCAGCGATCCGTCACCGGCGACATCGAGCGCCGCTTCGATGCGCGCACAGTCGGTTTCCAGGGAGGCACCGCCGATCTTCATCTTGAAGGCGTCGAAGCCGAGCGCCCGGTAGCCCTCGAGCTCGTCGCGCAGGCGAGCCGTGGAATCATCCGTATGGTAATAGCCTCCTGCCGCGTACACCGCGGTGGAGCGGGTGTCCGGGGTCCGGCCGGCGCGGCGGGCTATGGTGCAGCAGGCCGGCTCGTCCGCCAGCTTGGCGTTCAAATCCCACGCCGCCAACTCGATGGCGGCCACGGCCCCGGCGCGGTCGCCGTGGCCGCCGGGCTTCTCGTTGCGCATGACCGCCGCCGCCACGGCCGCCGGGTCGAGCCCGCCGTCCTCACCGAGCAGCGACTCGGGGTCCGCCTGCCCGAGCCGCGGAAACAGGCGCTCGCGCAGAATGCCGGACTGGGCGAAGCGGCCGATGGAGTTGAAGCCGAAGCCGATGACCGGGCGGCCGCCGCGTCGCTGATCCGAGACCAGCGCCACCAGCGAAACGGTGTGGTCGGCGAAGCTGACCACGGCATTGGCGACGTTACCGGCCAGGGGGACGGTCAGCTCCCGCGCTTCGACGATCTGCATGCGCTCAGCCCGCGTAGCGGCGCACGACCTGCTTGCCCAGCGCCATCATGTGCACCTGGTCGGGGCCGTCCGCCTGCCGGCACCAGCGGGCGTAGTTGAAAGCCTCCGCCATGGGGTAGTCCGCCGTCAGCCCACCCGCGCCGTGGATCTGCATGCAGCGGTCGATCACCGTCTGGGCCATCAGCGGCACCGTGATCTTGGCGGCGGCGATGAGGTCGCGCGCTTCCTTCGCCCCGACGTCGTCCATGCGCGCCGCGGTCTTCATGGTCAGCAGCCGCGCCTGCTCGATCTCGGCGTAGGATCTGGCGATGTCCTCGAGCACGGACTGGTGCTCCGACAGCTTGCGGCCGAAGGTTTCCCGGCTCACGGCCCGGCGGCAGGCGAACTCCAGCGCCCGCTGGGCGCTGCCGATGAGCCGCATGCAGTGGTGAATGCGCCCGGGCCCGAGCCGGCCCTGGGCGATCTCGAAGCCGCGCCCTTCCCCCAGCAGCATGTTCTCCGCCGGCACCCGCACGTTCTCGAAGCGCACCTCCGCATGGCCCTGGGGCGCATCGTCGTACCCGAGGGTGGTGAGCGGGCGTACCACCGTCACGCCGGGGGTGTCCTTGGGCACCAGGATCTGGCTCTGCCGCAGGTGCCGGTGGGGGTTGTCCCGGTCCGACAGACCCATGACGATGAGGATCTTCGTGCGCTCGTACGGCGCGTTGGTGATGAACCACTTGCGCCCGTTGATCACGTAGTGGTCGCCTTCGCGCACGATGGAGGTGCGGATGTTGGTGGCGTCGCTGGAGGCTACGTCGGGCTCCGTCATGGCGTACGCCGAGCGGATCTCGCCGTCGAGCAGCGGTTCCAGCCAGCGCGCCTTCTGCTCCTCGCTGCCGTACTTGAGCAGCACCTCCATGTTGCCAGTATCCGGCGCGTTGCAGTTGAACACCTCCGGCGCCCAGAGCACCCGGCCCATGATCTCGGCGAGCGGGCAGTACGCCAGGTTGCTCAAGCCCCCGTGCTCGGCGGGCAGCCACAGATTCCACAGGCCCTCGGCCTTGGCCCGCGCCTTCAGCTCTTCCATCAGGGGCACCGTGGAGAAGCGGTCTTCCAGGGCCTGGAGCTCGGCGTGGTAGCGCTGCTCGTTCGGGTAGATGTGGGCGTCCATGAACCGCTGCAGCCGGTCCTGGAGCTGCTCGGAATCGGAGAGGCGGGTATCTTGCATCACTGACAGCCGTTCACCTGGGGGCCGCCAGTCTACCCAATCTGCCAAGGAGCCGCGCACGCCGATGCAGGTCTGGACCATCGGACACTCCTCCCAGCCGGCCGAGGGCTTCCTGGCGCTGCTCGACAGCACCGGGATCGAGCGGCTCGTCGACGTGCGACGCTACCCGAGCTCGCGCGCGCACCCGCACTTCAACGCCGAGCCGCTGGCCCGAACCCTGGCGACCCACGGTATCGAGTACGTTCCCTGTCCGGCGCTCGGTGGACGGCGCCGGACCAGCGCGGCCTCGACCAACACGGTCTGGCGCAACGCGGCGTTCCGTGCCTACGCCGATTACATGGAGACCGACGGGTTTCGGGCCGGGCTGGCCCGGCTCGTCGAGCTCGCGCAGAGCGCCCGCACCGCTATCATGTGCTCCGAGGCCGTCTGGTGGCGCTGCCACCGGGCGCTGATCGCCGATGCCCTGAAGGCGGAGGGGATTCGCGTGGCGCACATCATGCCGGGGCCCAGGATCGTCGAGCACCCGTACACATCGGCGGCCCGCATCGTGGACGGCCGCCTGCGCTACGGCCCCGAAGAGGTCTGACGGCGGGTGCGAGCGCTCAGCGTCAGCGGGCCAACTCGGCGAGGATCCGGTCCTCGACCGTGTAGTCGTACGAGTACCCGCCTCGGCCCTCCCGGTCGTACCACTGCCAGGCGTCGCGATAGCCGTCCTCGATACCGAACCGGGGCCTCCAGTCGATGTCGGTCAGCGCCGCCTCGATGGACATGAACGAGCTGCCCACCCGCGCTTCCCCCCAATGCAGGATGGGCGGGTGCCGGCGGGCAATATCGAGGGGGACGTGGACGATCTCGGCCTGCCGGCCCATGGCCCGCGCGATGAGCAGGATGATGCCGGAGATCGTGCTGATCTCGGCGCCGCTGACGTTGTAGGCGCGGCCGAGGACCCGCTCGTTGCCGATCAGCGCGGTCATCAGCCGCGCCACGTCGTTGATGTGCACGAGCTGCAGCGCAGCGAAGCCGTCGCCCGGCACCAGGATGGGCCGGCCGGCTTCCAGCCGGGCGAAGAACCAGGGATCGCGGGTGGGCTGCGGGCTGCGCGGCCCCAGGGTGTGGCCGACCCGCAGGCAGGTGGCCGGGAAGCCCTCGCGCTCCCACAGCCCCAGCAGGTAGTCCTCGCAGCGCACCTTTCCCACGCCGTAGGCCTTGCGCGGATCGTCGTCGTCCGGCGCGTGGCGGCGGAAGTCCTCGCGGATGGGCAGGACGAGGCTGCGCCGGTACACCGCCTGGGAGCTGGTGAACACGTAGTGGCGGATGCGGCCGCGGAACAGATCCACCAGCGGCTCCACGTCCTCCACCGCGTAGGCGGTGTGATCGAAGACCACGTCGAAGCTGTCGCGCTCGCCGCGCAGGGCCTCCGTGAGCGCGCCGGGGACGCGACGGTCCGCGTGAATCCGCCGCACCCCGTCGGGCAGGCGCGCCTCGTGGCTGTTGATCACCGTGACCTGGTGGCCAGCGGCAGCGAGCTCCCGCACCAGGTCCAGGCCGATGTATCGATTGCCGCCGGTGACCAGCACGCGCATGGCCGCCTCCCTCGTCTGGATTAGAACGCGTTATACAGTCTATGATGACCCGGCGACAGACCGAAAGGGGAGACCGCATGAGCCATGCCGAGGCACCGCGCCGCGCGCGGGCACCCCACCCGGCGCGGCCGAGCGGAAGCTGAAGGAGGGACGATGACCGAGAACCTGCAGCAGATGTTCCCGGACCTGGACTTCGACCCGGACGCACTGCGCGAAAAATACCGGCAGGAGCGCGACAAGCGCCTGCGCCCGGAGGGCGACGAGCAGTACGTGGCGCTGGAGGGGGAGTTCGCCGCCTATTCCGACGTGGATCCGTACGTGGAGCCCGGCTTCAGCCGCGATCCGGTGGACGCGGACATCGAGGTGGTGATCATCGGTGGCGGCTTCAGCGGCATGCTGGCGGCGGCCCGGCTCATCGAGCGCGGGGTGCGCGACCTCCGTATCATCGAGTCAGCCGGCGACTTCGGCGGCACCTGGTACTGGAACCGCTATCCGGGCGCCCAGTGCGACATCGAGTCGTACTGTTACCTGCCGCTGCTGGAGGAGCTGGGCTGCATGCCCAAGGAGAAGTACTCCTACGCCCCGGAGATCTACGAGCATTCCCGGCGCATCGGCGACGCCTACGGCCTGTACGATCTGGCGCTGTTTCAGACCCGGGTGACCGAGCTGCGCTGGGACGAGCGCATCGAGCGCTGGCGGCTCTCCACCAGCCGCGAAGACGACATCCGCGCCCGCTTCGTGGTCCAGGCGGTGGGCCCGGCCAGCCGGCCGAAGCTACCCGGCATCCCCGGCATCCGCGACTTCAAGGGGCATTCGTTCCACACCAGCCGCTGGGACTACGACTACACCGGCGGTGACCATAACGGCGGGCTGACGAAGCTGGCGGACAAGCGGGTAGCGGTGATCGGCACCGGCGCCACCGCCATCCAGTGCGTGCCCTTCGTCGGCGAGCACGCCAAGCACCTCTACGTGTTCCAGCGCACCCCTTCTTCCGTGGACCTGCGAGGCAACAAGCCCACCGATCCGGAGTGGGTGAAGACCCTGCAACCCGGCTGGCAACGGGCGCGCCGCGAGAACTTCGCCGCCATCGTCACCGGCCAGCCCTTCGAGGAAGACCTGGTCTCCGACGGCTGGACGGACATCTTCCGCCGGCTGCAGACCATGGCGCGGCGGCAGCCGCCTGCGGATACCCCGGACGGTCGGGAAATGGCGCTGCGCGCCGAGATCGCCGACTTCCAGAAGATGAACGAGATCCGCGCCCGGGTGGACAGCGTGGTAAGCGAGCCCGAAACCGCCGAGGCGCTGAAGCCCTGGTACCGCCAGTTCTGCAAGCGCCCCTGCTTCAACGACGACTACCTCCCCACCTTCAACCGGCCCAACGTGACCCTGGTGGACGTGAGCGAGGCCAAGGGCGTGGAGCGCATCACCGAGAAGGGCGTGGTGGCGAACGGAGTCGAGTACGATGTGGACTGCATCATCTTCGCCACCGGCTTCGAGATCACCTCGGCGCCGAGCCGCCGGGTGAGCTACGAAATCCTCGGCCGCAACGGCGAGTCGCTGTTCGAGCACTGGCGCGGCGGGCTCAAGACCCTGCACGGCCTGGCGAGCCACGGCTTTCCCAACTGGTTCACCATCGGCATCAACCAGAACGGGCTGAGCGTCAACATGACCGCCATGTTCGACGACCAGGCCCGCCACGTGGCGTACATCATCGACGAGGTGGACAAGCGCGGTAAGACCGTGGCCGAGGTGACTCCGGAGGCCGAGGCTGCCTGGGTGGCGGAAATCCGCCGGCTGGCCGTGTTCAACCGTGACTTTCTCGAGGCCTGCACGCCCGGCTATTACAACAACGAAGGGCGGCTGCAGAACTCCGAGGGCGGCATCGGCAGCGAGGTGTACGCGCCGGGTATCAACGCCTTCAACGCGCTGCTCGCCGAGTGGCGCGAGGCGGGCCGGCTGGAGGGTTACGAGCTGCGTTGACCCAGGTATCCGTGTCATAGTCCGCCTCAGGTGAGGCGTGACGACCGCCGACTTTGTTGCCGGAGCAAGAAGATGTACAAGCAATACCTGGTACCGGCGCTACTCGCGCTGACCACAGTGACGTTCTCTGCGCGAGCACAGGAGACCGGCCTCGATTTCCCCGGTTCCGACGCGGTCACCTCGACCATGCGGTTCAGATTCGCGGATCCTCAGAACAACGGGCTCCCCATCTACGGGCCCAACGGCCAGGGCGTGACCTACATCTGGCGGGCGCTTCCGAGGCAGCAGGCCGGCTACTACACCGCGTTCTTCTGGGGCAACGACGACGGCCAGAACAACCTCAGCACCTTCCTCTGGACCTCGTCCGGCGGGGCCGACAGCTACTACGGCGCGCATCCCTATCCGCAATCACCCCCCAACGGAGCTACGCATTTCTGGGAGGTGTCCGTCGAGCAGCGGGATTTCGTCAACGGCGTCGTGGAATACGGCCGCTGGCATACGCAAGCTCTTCGGGTCTGGACCGGTTCCGACGGCCGCAAATACCACGAATTCTTCTGGGACCTCCCCAACACGGATTCAGCCCATACGGTCGTCCGCGTCAGCCCGAGCAGCTGGGGCAACGTGAACCCGCCTGCCCCTGCGCTCACCTGGGGTGACGCACCCTGGCAGCCTGGCAGGGAGGTCTGGAACGGCGTGCTGCGGGGGATTCAGATCTACGCGACGAAACTTTCGGTTGACGATATTCTGGCGGAAGTGCAGTCGCCGGCCTCCACCACCCTCGGCGCAAACAACATCTGGTACCTGAATCTGAATCCCACCCCTAGCGACATCAGCGACGAGAGCGGACAAGGACATCACCCGAGTTGGGTCGGTAGCGCTCGGCCGTCCCTATGGACCGAAGACAGTGGCTCCGGCTCCGGCGGCTCCGTGCCGAAGCCTCCCGTAGTCCACGAGCCTTGAGGACATTCGACGCCGCGCGGGGTTGATGCCTTCCCTCGCGCGACGCCGTCTACCACTCCGCTCCCGCTCCCAGCGCCTCGTCGGAAACTTGCCGACACTCCGCACCGCGGAGTGTCTGGCAATCACCGACAAACTGGCCCCCCACTCCGGCACGCCCCCCGAAAACAGGGCCTTCGGACCGCTGGCATCTTCATTGCTATCCCGGCGGTCCCGCAGGACAAGGAGCGCCGCCATCAAGGATTCCCAGGCCATCGATGAACGCCTCGACGGAAGCGATAGGGCTCTCGTGGACGCCTGCGCCAATGAGTCGCTGCGGTTGCTCGAGCGGAACCTGACCCCCTCCGGCGTTCTCGCCGCCTCCCCGGGGGCGGAGGCCGAGGCCAAACGCTACACCCGGATCTTCGGCCGCGACGCCGCCATCTGCGCCCTCGGCATGGCCGGCAGCGGCGTGCCGGCGCTCGAGCGCGGCGCGGCGGCGAGCCTCGACGCGCTCGCCACGCTGCAGGCGCCCAACGGACAGATTCCCAAGTTCGTGGACGAAGGCGCCAGCGAAGCCGACTTCTGGTATCTCGGCTGCATCGACGCCACCCTCTGGTGGCTGCTGGCCGTCCACCACCTGCGGTGCGCTTCCCGTGATGCGGCACTGGCCCGACGGTGGCAGCCCAACGTGGAGCGGGCCCTGCAGTGGCTCCAGGCCCAGGAACACCAGAGGTTCTTTCTGCTGCAGCAGAACGAAGCCAGCGACTGGGCCGACGTCATGCCCCGCTCCGGGTTCGTGCTGTACACGAACGCGCTCTGGTACCGGGTGAAGCAGCTCTACGGCCTCGCCGGCGTGGGAGAGACCCGCTATCACTTCAACCACCTGTTTCACCCGTTCAGCCGGGACCTTCCCGAGTGCCGCCGGGCGCGGTTGCTCGGCCACTACGTGCGGCGCAGCGCCCGCAACCGCGACCTCTATCTGAGCTTCGTGAACCTGTCGACCTTCGGTGACGAAGGCGACGTGCTCGGCAACCTGCTGGCCATCCTCTTCGGCCTCGCCAGCGAATCGATGTCCCAGCGGATCGTCCACGTGCTCCAGCGGTGCTCGGGCGCGCTGCCGGTGCGCGCGGTGCTGGATCCGGTGGAACGGGGCAGTGCCTTGTGGCGCGACTACATGAACCGGCATCGGCAGAATCTGGAGCATCAGTACCACAACGGCGGTATCTGGCCCTTCATCGGCAGCTTCTGGGTGATGAGCCTGGCCGCACTCGGCAAAACGCAGCAGGCGCGCGCCGCGCTCACCGATCTGGCATGGGCGAACAGCCTCGACGGCTGGCGGTTCACCGAGTGGTTCCACGGCACCACGCTCGAGCCCATGGGCATGGCGGGCCAATCCTGGAACGCAGCGACGTTTCTGCTGGCGCGACAGGCGGCACAGACGGGTGGGCGGGGCTACGTCTAGCACGCTGGCCAACGTATTTGTGACCTCCGTTCAGGTATTGTGCGCCCGCCCGCGGCAACATACCGACGAACGAGCACCAGCACCTGAGCCAGGCACCCCCGGACCTCAACATCCCAATGATCTTTCGCTGCATCAGCGCTGCTGCGCTCGTGATGGCGGCTCTCGCCGCGCACGCACGCGAGAACGAGCCCGTGCTGGCCGCGGGCAATCGGACACTCAGCCTCGAGCTTCCGGAAGCGGCTTTCTCCCAGCCGGGGGCCACCCTCTCGGTCGATCTCGACGGGTACGATGTATCGACGTTCAGCACCGTGCAGGGCAGAACCCTCGCGATCGACCTGGACGTGCCGCTGGCTATGGGGCCGCACTCCGTCGCCGTGCTCCTCTTCCTGCCGAACGGCGAGACGGAAGTTCTGCTGGACCAAACCGTGGATGCGCCCGCCATTCCGGGTGGCGACGTTTCGCTCAACACCGCGTTGCAGACCAGCTACCGGGCCAACGAACGCCCGGGCACGCGCTTCGAGGCTGTGGATCGAAACGTCAACACGGGGAGCCTTACGCTCGCCGGACGGCGCACGGCAGACCGCTGGCGGCTCGAGTCGGGCATCGAAGCCATCTACGACACCACCGAGGCGTCTGCGGACCAAACCTGGCTTCTGCCTTCCTATGCGGCCTCTGCGACCTACCTCGGCAGCGCCGTCGAAAGCTCCGCAGCCGCCGGACGCATCGACATCGCCCGGGAGGACCTGCTGTTCTCGAGCTTCAAACGGCGCGGCGCGGCGGCGCGAACCGCGGCGACATCGGGCCGCTTCGCCGCACAGGTGTTCTCCGTGGCCTCGGCTCCACGAAACGGCTTCGATGGCGACTACTTCGCGCCCGGGGATGCGGACGACCGCAGCACCGGCGTCACCGCGTCGCTGGCTCTGGTGCCGGATCGGCTCCAAGTCGGCGGCAGCTTCGTCGACGGCCGGAGCCGTTACGGCGGCGCCGGGTTCAACGTGGACGACGACATCATCTACGGGGGCGAGAGCTGGAACGTCACCATCGATTCCCGCTGGATGGACGACAGCGTGCGGCTCAGCTTCGAACGCGCCGAGTCGGAGTTCGACGCCGACGGGCTCGGCATCGGCCTCCCGGCGAGCAAGGACGACGCATCCCAGGCGCGGCTGCGATTGTCCTCCGCGGGCGGCCTCGGGGCAGGGCCGTTCAGCTACTGGTCCGCGGATTTCGTGCACAAGCGCGTGGGCCGCGACTTCTACAGCGTCGGCAATCTGTTTCAGGCCGGCAACATCGAGGTCTCCAGCGCCGACTTTCACGGCGCCTTAGACAGCGTCTCGGTCGAGCTCGCGCTCTCGCGACAGCGGACCAACGAGGACGGCGACGACCTGCTGCCGACGCAGACCACGAAGCGGGCCGGGATCGACGTCTCATACAGTCCCGCGCTGCTCGCCGCCGACAACCCCCTGTGGAGCACCCTCGGCGCCCCGTCATTCACCGGCTGGCTCTACCGTTCCGACAGCAGCCAGCCGGCAGCGGATGCTCTGCTGGCAGGCTTCGACCTCGACAACCGAACGCGAGAGGCGGGGCTCGCCGTGGCGTTCTCCCGCGAGACGCTGACCTGGAGTGCCGAAGTGGGCGTGATCGACTACGACGACAGCAGCGACCCGGTGGTGGAAGGCGGTTACCTGATCTACGAGCCCCCATCCGACAGCCGCAACGTGCAGGTTTCTGTCCAGGCGAGCTGGGCGCCGAGCGCCCGAGCGACGCTCGACGCCTATCTGCAACGCAACGACTTCGAAGAGACCGATTTCGACGACGAGTATCGGAGCACCAGCCTCGGGATGAGCGGCACATTCCTGCTGACCCCGGAGGCGCTGAGCCTGCACGTGAGCGCCAGCCGCGAGTTGGAGCGCAGCCGTCTCGCCGATCCGCTGGCGTGGCCGCAGCATTTGCGCTCGCACTTCGCGGCCACGCGGTTGAACTGGCGGGTCGCTCAGGCGAACGACCGGAACCCGGGGCTCAGCGTCTACCTGAAGGGCGCCTATGCCCGCAGCGAGGACCTGGCGTTCCTGGAGGACGACGAGATGTGGTCGGTGCACCTGGGCGCCGAAATCAGCTGGGCGCGCGGCCGATGAAGATTCACCGCTCATTCGCGACGATGCTCCTCGGCTGTGCCGTTTTCACCGCCGCCGGCCCGGCATTCGCGGAGCTCACCGGCGCGAGGGCGACGCCGCGGCAGGCGCATCTCGCCGCCGGCGGCGACAACACGGTGTCGGTTACCTGGCAGGTTTCGACGACGCCGGAGCACCGCTCGGGTGCCTTCTCGGCGGCCCGGCAGCTCACCGATCCCGCATCGGGAACCCTGCTCGGGCTCAGCCGCGCCATGCTGACTGCAACCGGCGGCGGACCACTGCTGCTGCGCGAGACGATCAGTCTCGACGAAGCCACCGTTCAGGCGTGGAGGGATCAGGGGCTCCGACGGGTGGTTCTCGAGCGCACCTTCGTCGACCCCACGTCGCGGGGCTCCGCGAGCGCAACCGTGATTCTCTCCCTCGGCCGCAGCCGGCTGCAGTCGACGCGGGACGCAGCACCGGCCGAGCTGACCATCAACTCGCTGCGCCTGGAGCTCGAATCGGGAAACAACGCCGCAGTGGCGACGATGGGCGAGCCACTGCGGGCCTCGCTGATCGTCCATTACTCGGGGTCGGGCATGCTGCACGGGCGCTGGCAGATCGCCGAGCCGGAGAGCTCGGGCGGCGTCCCGCTGTTCCGAACCATCGCGCTCGTCAACACCCGGTTGGCCGCGAACCAGCAGCGGATCCTGCCGAGCCCGCCGCTACCCACCGCCAGGAACGGAGCCCACCTCGTACGCTTCTGTGTCACGAGCCGCGACGTGCTCGGCGCCATCGCCGAGCCCGAGCTGCCGGTCGACGTGCTGGGCGACCCGCTGAACGATCTGGTGAGTGAACCGCTGGGCGACCCCCAATGTCCGGATGCCGAGCTCACCGTGCTCGCCGCGTACCACGTTCAGAGCGCGGCCGGCGACGGCGTCCGCGTCATCGGGGACATCTCGCCGAACCGGCAGGTCGTCTCCGAGACCAGCGCGTTCAGCTGGCGCCCCCTGCCCCAGGCGGCCGTCTACCAGCTGCAGATCTTCGAGCCAGGCCGGCCCCGGCAGCCTGATCCCTCGGGCGAGGCGTCGGAGCCGACCTTCGTCGCGGGCATGCTGGTGGACGCTGCGACCAGCAGCACGCCGCTGTCGGAGCTCACTCGCAGCAAGCTTCGCGCCGGCAGAGCCTACTCGTGGCGGGTCACGGCCCACGACGAGCGAGGCCGAATCGTGGGCTCGAGTGCCGAAGCCAGATTCCGTTACCAGCCGAGGCGCGAGCAGTGAACGCGGCGTTGGCGAAACGGCCCGCAGGGGCATCCACATCACTAGAGAGGTGACTATGAAGAGCCATTGGCAGCAGTGCGTTTGCCTGATTGCGTTCGCGCTCGGCGTGCCCTACGTCGCGCTGGCGCAGAGCCGCGACGTCGATTCGGGAAAGGAACAGGAGGAAGCAGGCCTGCTGCTGCCCGCCGTCCAGAAAGTCCAATCGTCGGAAGCACCGTCGTCTGCGCCCGCACCTCGATCCCGGGACGTTCAGACCGCGCCCCAGCGGGGAATCGAGCCGGACGAAATCGACGCGACGAACCGCGCAACGGATCAGCGCCGCGCACGTCAGGCCGCCCCAGCCCCCCGCCGCGCCGGCGCCGGCAGCAGCGCCTCGGTGCGGCAGATGATGCGGAAACTGCAGCCGCGGCAGGCGGGGCGGATCGCGTTGTCCGGCGGTGGCGGCGCGGCGGGACCGGCGAACGTGCAGAGCAAGCCGGCGGAGCCGCCGAAGTACGAGATCGCCGAATGCGGCACCGCAACCAATCCCATGATCTGCTGCCACCACGAGCAGGGCGACGGCTCGAGCTGCAACCTGTTCAAGATTCTCTGCGAGAATGCCGGCGGCACGGCCCAGGGCGACGGTGAGTCCGCTGCATGCTCCGACTGGTGACGGCTGGCCGCGTACGCCCCGAGGCGAGTCTCACACTCGCCTCAGGGTTCAGCCTGCTCACTTCCGCAAGGGCCAGTTGAGCTCCGTGCGCCATCGGCCCGGGTCCGTTTCCGACTCCGGGCCGGCCAGGTAGCACTCCCAGATGTCCGGGGCCCAATCGAGGCCCCGCTGCTCCACCCAGCGGTGGAACTCGCCCCAGGCCGCGGGCAGTTCCTCGTATGGCCCCTGGTACACCGTACGGGCCACCCGCAGCGCCGGCCTCCGTCCCGGGCGCACCCGCCCGCTGGGGATGACGGATCCGGCGACGGGAAACCCGACCTCGAACTCCAGACTGCCGGGCTCCATCCGCAGATGGTGGGCTCGCCCGCAGGACCTCGAGGGCAATCACCGCGATGGCGGCGGCCTCCATTTCGGCGATCCGTGGCTCCTCGATCATGATGAACCTCCTCCTGCGCTACGTGGTCGCGGCGCACCCGCCACGCAACGGATGCGGTTCCTCGTCTAGTCGCAGGACTGACGGGCGGATCGACAGGCTCCAGAGGGCGGCTGCTACACTGCACCCGCTCATCGCTCAGGGACGACCATGCTCGACGCCATCGTCTCCGCCAATGCCTGGCTGAACGGCATCGTCTGGGGCCCGCCGTTCATGGTGCTGCTGGCTGCCACCGGGCTCTACCTGACGATCCGCCTCGGCTTCTTCCAGTTCCGCCACCTGGGGCTCGCCTGGCGCAACAGCTTCGGCACCCTGTTCCGCCGGGAGCGACGAGCGGAACCAGGGGCCATCACGCCGTTCCAGGCGGTCTCGGCGGCGATGGCCGCCACGGTCGGGGTCGGGAACATCGCGGGCGTAGCCACCGCCCTCGCCCTCGGCGGCCCGGGCGCCATCTTCTGGATGTGGATGGTCGCCCTGGTGGGGATGGCCACGAAGATGAGCGAGGCCGCGCTGGGGGTGAAGTACCGGCATCACGGGCCCGATGGCGCGATCTCCGGTGGCGTCTTCTATTACATCGATAAGGGGCTCGGCCGGCGTTGGCGCTGGCTGGCGGTGCTGTACGCCTTCTTCGCCGGGGTCGCCGCCTTCGGCATCGGCAACATGGTGCAATCCAACACGGTGGCTCAGTCGCTCGCCGTGGGTTTCGGGGTACCCGACTGGGCCACGGGCACTGCGCTGGTGGTGCTGGTGGGAGCCGTCACCCTGGGCGGCATTCGGCGGATTGCAGCCACGGCCGAGAAGATCGTGCCCTTCATGGCCGTGGCCTACCTGCTCGCCTGCTTGATCGTGCTGGCCCTGCACATCGGCGAGATTCCCCGCGCCATCGTCACGATCGTTCGCCATGCCTTCGAGCCCGCGCCCGCGGCGGGAGGTTTCGCCGGAGCCGCCGTGGCCGAGGCCATTCGCTACGGCATCGCGCGGGGCATCTTCTCGAACGAGGCCGGCCTCGGCTCCGCCTCCATCGTCCACGCTCAGGCCCGCAACCAACCGTTCGCCCAGGGCTGCTGGGGCATCTGGGAGGTGTTCATCGACACCCTGGTGGTGTGCACCGCCACGGCGCTGGTGATCCTGGTCACCGGCGTGCTGGAAACCGGCAGCAACGGCGCCGCCCTCACCAGCGCAGCCTTCACCGCGGGCATCCCCGGACCGGGTGGCTACGTGGTGCTGGTGGCGGTCGCCTTCTTCGCCTACACCACCATGCTCACCTGGAACTTCTACGGGGAAAAGAGCTGGGAATACCTGTTCGGGCGCCGCGCGGTGGTGCCGTACCGGCTGATCTTCCTCGGCTTCGTGTTCGTCGGTGCGGTGGGCGGCTTGGAGCTGGTGTGGGACCTGGCCGACACCTTCAACGGCTTGATGGCAGCGCCCAACCTGGTGGCGTTGATTCTGCTGGGCGGGGTGATGGCCCGGGAGAAGCGGGAATACTTCCAGGGCGGCGTCCATCCGCCGCGGTCGGGCCAGGAGTAGGATAGGCGTTCAATGATCGGCGCCGACGATCACGCACAGTAATCAGCGTGCACGGTAGCGCCTGCGCTGATCTCCCGCTCGTGGGCTCATCCCCCCGCGGTCCGCGACCCCGGTGGCGGCGGGGTAGGCACGTCCGCCGGGATCTCCCGGGCCAGGGCCTCGCTGACGCCGAGCTCGTCCACCAGATAACCCATCCGATCGACCAGGGGCTCGGCGGCGATGGTGCCGTCAGCGGCGATGCGAATGGCTTTCCCCTGGGCTGCGCCAATACGGGTGTCGCCGCGCACCAGGGTGAACAGCAGCTCGAAATTGAACGGGCTCCAGACGCGGGTGGCTTCGTGCTGACTGCGAAACCGCTCGGCGTCCACAGGCCATTCGTCGATGCGGCAGTCGAAGGGGTCGGGCCGCATCGGTCCGCGCCAGCGCACCGCGTACTTGTCGCCGAGCCAGTGCCCGGTGACGCCCCAGGCCGGGTGCTCGATGGTCGATTCCCGATCCTCGACGATGGGCAGGGGCTCCACGTGAAGGATGGACGCGTCCACCAGGAATCGGCCTTCCGGCAAGGTCACCACCACGGTGCCGTGGTTGGGCGGCAGGTTCGGCGCCACCATCATGGTCCCGACGCCCCGCTGGGCGTCGAAGCCCAGCGACTGCAGCAGGGCACACAGGGCGCCGTTGCCCGCCCAGCAGGTGCCGCCGACGCCGTGCTCGAGCCAGGCCTGGAAGAACTCGCCAGGATCGTCCCCGGGCAGGGGCGCAGACGATCCGGCGCGCACGGCGATGAGCTTGCGGACGTTGTCGAAGGGCACGTGGCGGCACCAGGCGCCGTAGACCTCGGCGAGACCCGCATGGGTGGCCGCGGGAGGTGAGGTGAGACCAAGCCTGGTCAGGACGCCTTCGACCTGGGCGGGCTCGAGCATCGGCAGCTCCTCCTGGATGGGGCGGAAATCGTCCGCCGGATTCGGGGGGCGGTCAACTCCCGCGTCGGCCCCTCTGTTCTCTTCGCGCATCGGGTAGAGGCATCCGTCCGTAGTTGACCCGGAGTCAGCTATGAGTTTTACTGACTGAAAGTCAGCTATCGGGTCCCCGTGGCAGAGCCGGCATGGCAGCGCGCGCGCAGCGGCCGACGTAAGGCCGAGCGCAGGCACAGGATCCTCGCGGAGGCGGAAGCGCTGCTCCGCGATCGCCCTGTGGCGGCCATCGCCATGGCGGACATCGCCACCCGAGCCGGCGTCTCCAAAGCCACCCTCTATCTCTACTTTCAGACCCGCGAAGCCCTGTTTCTGGCCCTCACCGAAGAGGTGCTGGGGCGCTGGTTCGACGCCGTCGCCCGGACCCTGCCGGAACGCTGTACCGGGCCGGCTCTGCGCCGCGTGCTCACAGGCGCTCTGGAGAGCGAGCCTGTGCTGCCCCGCCTGCTCGGCGTCCTGCACACCACCCTGGAGCACAACATCGACGATGCCGAGGTCAAGCGCTTCAAGCTGGTGCTCAAGGACGGCGTCACCACGCTGGGCGCACGAATCGACGCCACCACGGGCTGGCCCGCTGGTTCCGGAGCGCAGATCCTGCTGCGCTTGCACGTCTGCATCATCGGCAGCATCCACGTAGGCAGCCCCAGTGCGGCGGTGCAACGGGCGCTGGAAGACGACGCGCTGGCGCTGTTCCGACTGAATTTCCGTTCCCTCATCGACGACCTGCTACCCCTGATCGTGCATCCCCGCTGACCAAGAGGACCTTCAGCCATGTCCGAGAATGCGAAGTCTGAACGGGTGCTGGTGACCGGTGGCACCGGGTTCGTCGCCAGCCATTGTCTGCTCGCCCTGCACGAGGCCGGTTACGCGCTGCGCGCCACGCTCCGCGACCCGCGCCGCGGCGGCCCGGTGGAAGAGGTGCTGGCGAGGCAGGCCGGCGCGCCGGTGCCTGTGGAGTGGCGCCAGGCCGACCTCACCAGCGACGCCGGCTGGCGCGAGGCGGTGGAGGGCGTCGACTACGTGCTCCACGTGGCCTCGCCCCTGCCGCGCGTTCTGCCGAAGAACGCCGACGAGCTCATCCATCCGGCCCGGGACGGCACCCTGCGGGTGTTGCGCGCCGCCGCCGAGTCCGGCGTCCGGCGGGTGGTGCTCACCTCGTCGTCGGCCGCTGTCATCTACGGCCACGGCGACATCGGCCGGCCGTTCACGGAAGCCGACTGGTCGGATCCCGAGTCCCGCGACAACTCGGTCTACACGCGCTCCAAGACCTACGCCGAGCGCGCGGCGTGGGAGTTCATGGCGAGTGGCGAGACGCCCATGGAGCTGACCGTCATCAATCCCGTGGCGGTGCTCGGCCCCGTGCTGGAAGCCGACTACGGCACCTCCGCGGAAATCGTGCTGAAACTGCTGAACCGCAGCTTCCCGGGGCTCCCGCGGCTGGGGTTTCCGGTGGTGGACGTCCGCGACGTGGCGGACCTGCACGTCCGGGCCATGAGCCATCCCGGCGCCGCCGGCGAACGGTTCCTGTGCGCCAGCGACTTCCTGTGGATGGCGGAGATGGCGGAGATCCTGCGCCGGCGCTTTCCGGAGCGCGCCAGCGATATTCCCCGGCGCCGCCTGCCGGACTGGCTGATGCGGCTCGCGGCCCGGTTCGACCCGGTGGTCCGCGGCGTCGTCTTCGAGCTCGGCATCCGCCGGGAGTGCGACGTCAGCAAGGCACGGGCGCTGCTCGGATTCGCGCCGCGCCCGGCTGCGGAGGCGGTGGTGGCCACCGCCGAGAGCCTGATCGCTCAGGGGATCGTCTAGCTCCGGATAGGCGCTGGTCTCGCTAAAGCTCGCTGCGAAATGCCTCTACCTTCGCTTGGTAAAGCTCGCGCGTACTGGTGCGCTGCGTGTTTTCCAGAGCATCGTTGAGCGATGCCAGCGCTCGACGTCGCCGACCGGCATGGTAATAAGCCTGGGCCAGTGCCAGGTGGCCTTCGTGCAGATAGGGCGCGATTTCCAGAGCACGCCGGTAGAAGACGATGGCCTGCGGGTAGTCACCTTCCTGCTGCGCGGAGCGAGCAAGCTGGAGCCAGGAAAAAGGGCTCGGATCGTCCATTCGCGCCAGCCGGCGTTCTACCTCCCGTGCTTCCTCCTGACGCCCCGAAAGAAGCAGCAGTGCGCGATAGTTCTTCAGCAGGGTCAGCTTGTCTCCCGCCCGTTCCAGCCCGTAGAGGTAAATTTCCTCCGCCTTCGTCAGATCACCCGTGCGCCTGTTGATCAGCGCCAGCAGATTGAGTGCGTCGGATTGATCCAGTGCGAACCGCAGAGACTCCACGGCATACCAGTAGGCCGTGGTGTAGTCCCCCTCTTCGAACGCCTTCGTCGCGACGTTGCGGTAGTACATGGCCATGTACTCGCTCGCGTCCAGGTTGCCAATGTACCGGCCGCCGAGCGCGCTGGAAAAGTAATCTACCCTGACCCCGGGACGCCGTAGGGTCAACTCCTCCTCCCGCGCCTGCCACTCCGGGTCGTACAGAACGGTCCGCACGTGAACGCCCTTCTTGACGACATCACCATTGAACTCGAACACCGGCAGGTCGTCGGCAAGCTGATAACCCACTTCCACGCCCGCCTGCCTGGCCAGCGCAGTGGTGAGGATCGCAAGGGAGAGGCAATTGCCGCTTCGCATCGCAAGCGCATCGGCGGCGGTTAAAGTCTCGCCCTGGTAATGGAAGTTCTCCGTCACTACCTGCAGGTAGTCGGAGACCTGTCGATGCCGGCCCAGTCCCTCTGGTGCGGAAGACTCGAGGTAGTCGTCGAATGCCTCCCGCTGATCGGCGTTCAGGTGATGAACCTCCGCCGGCGTGGGGATGTCCGGCCTCGCTCCGAAGCGCTCGGGGGCGAGATCCAAGGCTTCCGGTTTCGTACCATCCGAGCTTGGGGATGTGCTCGCGCAAGCAGCGAGGAGCAAGGCGGCACAAAGCGCTATGGCGTGGCCAGGCATCATGCGGCGCAAAGCGGACATCGTGCTCTCCCCTCGAACATGATCGGCCGACCATAGCTGTTCATGGTCAGCGGGTCCACCGAGGCCGCGCCAGCGAACTATCAAGAGTCAGCAGCACTGGTCCACACGCCGACGGTCGCACCTTGGGTGCTCAGCCAACGTGCGTCGGAACGGCTCGCGTGCTCCGTCTGGTCGTCCAGATCAACAACGCGAGACCTGCCAGCGCGGAAACTCCCGATGCCAAGAAGATGCCGAGCTTTGCGCTGCCGATGAGGTTCTCGCCAAAGGACAGGTTGGCAATGAACAGTGCCATGGTGAAGCCAACCCCGGCGAGCAGTCCGCCACCCGCCAGTATCCCCCATCTCAGTTCCGGCGGGCGTACTGCGATTCCCGATCGCACTGCCAGCCAGCAGAATGCAAGGACACCGACGGGTTTGCCGATGGCGAATCCGATCAGCACCGCGATCGTGACCGGCCCGTCAAGATTGTCGAGCGATAGCGTTACCCCCGCATTGGCCAAGGCAAACAGCGGCATGACGACGAAGCCGACCCATGGGTGTAGCCCGATCTCCAATCGCTCGACCGGAGATAGCGTTTCACGCGCCGCGATCTCGGCGACTTGCAGGGTCGCGCGATTTCTCGTGCCACGACTGCCTTCATCACTGTCGGGGTGCGCGATGACCTGGTTGAGGATGGCATACAGTCGGTCGTCGCTTACCCATCTGCGCGCCGGCGTCATCAAGCCAAGTACCACACCCGTGATCGTCGCGTGGACCCCTGACGCGTCCACGGCGAGCCAGATAAAAGCGCCCATGAGAAAGTAGATCGGAAAACCGCGAAAGCCGAGGAGCGCCATTCCGCGCACCAAGGCGAGGCCAAGAGCGGCCAGGGCGAGGGGGCCCAACGCGAAGTGAGTACTGTAGCCGAACGCTACGACGAGAATGGCACCGAGGTCGTCGACGATGGCCAGCGATAGCATGAATACCCGCAGGCTTTGTGGAATGCGGGACCCCAGCAATGCCAGGCAACCGATCACGAACGCGGTATCGGTCGCCATTACCGTGCCCCACCCGTGTTGACCGGGTTGACCCCATTGCATCATCAGGTACAGCAAGGCGGGCACCAACATGCCCCCAAAGGCGGCCGATACCGACAGCGCTGCCATGCGAGGGTTGCGCAACTCGCCGAGTACCAGCTCGCGCTTGAGCTCTAACGAGACGAGGAAGAAAAACAGCGTCATCAGCCCATCGTTGATCCAATCTTTCAACGTTCGGGCGAACTCCCACGTGCCGACCTGAAAACCGATCCGCGTTTCCCATACGCTCAAGAAATCATGGGCCCACGGGGAGTTGGATAAGACGAGAGCGGCGACGGTAAACAACAGGAGAGTGGCGCCGGTAGCAGCCTCTATGGCCAGGAATCGTTTGAAAGGCTTTGTGAGCCGATCAAGGAGCTCTGTCGGAAGCCGAGTAGAGTCCGCGTTGCCTTGCTGATCGTTTCTCACAATATGGCTCTGATTGAGTGAGGCATCGATTCGAGCGGGTGCTGACGTGAGTATGAGCGAAATCTCGGGATAGGCCAGCCCGAAGTAGGCGCGAGCTCCAATGGGTGGCACTGCTGCAGGCTCGCGCGACCCGGCTCAGTAGATAGAGAGTCAGGGTCGACGAACAGGCATGTCATTTCCGGGCTTGAGCTTGTTTGTACGCGGACGTTATAACGTGTGCTGAGAACAGCGGCATTGGGGAGGCCGGGCGTGGCATTCGATTATGGTTCGATTGATCTGGGGATTCGCAACCCGTTCCGGACGGAGGGCACGGTGCGCAGCGTGGCCGGTACGCTTGTTGCGGTGCTGGGGATCGTCGCGTTGCTGTCCGTGCAGGGCACCATCGCTGGGGGTGCGAGAGCAGAAGGCATCGCGACAGCACTGGTGGGCCTGGGCCTGACGGGTGCCGGCCTGGTGATGGTCGGGCGTGGTCTGTTCAAGGTCTTCCGCTTTTTCGTCGGGCGCAGCGTACCGGCGGATCTCGCACCCAACGTCGAGAAGAGTCAGAAGAGTAAAGGGCCCATCAGCCCGACCTATACCGACGAGGAACTGGAGCAGATGCTTCAGGGCCGCCAGAACCTCAGCTTCGAAGAACCCGAGGACTGGTTTTCCCGGCTGGTGCACTCCGTATTCGGTCGCCTTCTGTATCTGCCCTACGCGTACCGGAATCTTGCTCAAAGACTGTCGCGGGCCCTGGTGCTCACGGCCGTGGCGGTGCTGAGCTATGGCCTGGCCTGGTTCTCGGGCGCTACTGGAATCACCGACATCACGGCTACGCCGGTCATGGAATGGCTGGCGCTGCTGCTGGCGCTCTATTTGCTCGGGGTCTGGTTCCGGGCCAGTCCCCGTCTTGGCCGTGTGCTGCGTGAAGGCGCGATCAAGCTTCCCGGCCCGATCACGCTAGCCCTGTGGATTGGCGCTTCGATTCTGCTGCCGGTAGCGCTGATGGGTATGCACATGTCCCTCGCCGAGCTGCCGGAGCTGCCGTTCGCGCCGGCCGGATACATCATCGCTGTCGTGGTGCTCGGTACGCTCAGCGTGCTTCTCTTCGGTGCGCTCATCGCTGCCCGCGCCAAGACCAGCAACCCGGTCGTGGAAGTGGCGGAGTTTCGCGACAACTGGCAGAAGTCCGTCCACCCGCAGGAAACCTTCATCCACTTCGAGAACATCATCATGGCGAATCGGCGCTACAAGGAGGTACCGAATCGCATGTATCGCGGATTTCCGGCGCGCCTGTTCGAGCAGGGAAGCGAGGACAAGGGTGAATTCGCAGGTGAGATGATTCAGGAGGTCCAGCCGGTATTCCATACCATTCCGACCGTGAAGCTGTTCCATACCCTGAGATTGTCTGGAACGACCTTCGGCGCGGTGCTGCTGGTCGTTGCCGCCCTAGGCGTGTTCCGCCTCCCGGGACAGGTGCTGGAAGGCGAAGCGGTGATGATGGCCGAACTGCTCGCCATGCTTCCCTATCTGGCCATCGCCCTGGTGTTTGGACGGCTGCTGGTCAACGTCAGCGAGACCTTCTGGGCCGAGATGCAGTTCGAGTCGCTGATGGTCTACTTTCAGTGCCGCGGGACCTACACGGAGTCGAAACTGTCTACCGGCACGAGCATCTACGACAGCACCCGGTCCGAGAACACGGTCGTGCGATCGAGCATGACGCTGTGGCTGATCGCCGCACGCCTCATCTCATCGACGTTCGCTACCAGCGGTGCCTCCAATCTGGAACAGCCCCGCCACGTGCTGGAAATGCACAAGGCCGAGCCGGCGCTCGACGAGATCGTGATCGACCTGCAGACGTTCCTCTCCAAACGGGAGACCATTGCGAGCCTCGACACCGAGCACGATCTTGCGGCGGCGTCGCGCATTCACCAGGTCAACCAGCGCTCCCGTGCCGCTTTGCCCCGGGGCGAACCTCATCCCCCTGTCGACAGAGATCGCATCGCAGATCACACGGGGGACGACACCGCCACGGAGCCGACCTGAGCGACGGAGACCGCGGCGAGGAGCAGAGAGACTCATGGCCCGCCCTCACGTTGCTCTACCGGACGAGCTCTGCTGTACGCCGTGTAGTCGAGCCGAACCACAGGGGTTTGTCGACGACGAACTTCATCGAACGTTTCACCAGGCCTTTGCCGGGCATGAAGCCGCAGTCGAGCCACAGCCGGATCACCGCCGGAGACTCAAGGTCGATGGTCTGCTCGATCGCCACCAGGAAACCTTGGTAATCACCCGCCGGAGTCGCGAACCGCTCTCGAGTGATGGGCAGGACTCGGTGCTGATACTCGCCCTTCTGCACAACCTCTTGCGTCTCTCTGTTCAAGATCCTAGCCCTGCCGGAGGCGCTCCATGTCCGGTCGGGCACGATACTGTGGGGAAGGAGAACCACGGGCGGCTCGTACAGCACGGTCTGGCCTTCCGTCAGCACGTCCAGACGGGTGAGCAGCACGCTGCCATCCCGGAGTCGGACGAGATGGAGGATGTTGTAATCGCCAAATCGAAGTTCCCAGCGGCCTTCACCGTCTGCGGAGCTCAGTTCCAGCACGACCTGCCGTCCCTCTCCGTCTCCATCCACCACCTCGAACGTGCTTTCACCGGGAACCAGAGGGAAAAGCTCCTCGGCCTCGACCTCGAGAACCGTCGGTACCGGCGGCGCCGACGTCTCCGCGAGGAGGGACCCGGCGGCGCAGAGGCCGACGCCGATCATTAGAGCTCGCACGCAAGTCAGGTGCATTGCGCCTCTCCGAGAGTCCGTGCACGGCAGGGTGCAGAAGTCGTGCCAGTGAAGCGGAGGCATCGGACAGCAGCAGTGGTCGGCCTTGCCCGTCCGGATGCCGCGCGCTGCCGCGCAGCTCGAACCCTTGTTCGTCCCAGTACACTCACGCTGCCTGATTCCCCGACTCACTGAGCTTCTCCAGCGTATCGGGGAACTTCCTCACCATCAGAATCAATGCCGCGGCCTGGGCGTTCGGCCGCGCCCGTCCTTGCTCCCAGTTCTTTAGGGTACGCGTGGATACGCGCAGGGACGGGTGAAAACGGCACGGTGTTTCTGCATGGCATCGACGCCTTCCATCACCTCAGCGTGATGTCGATCGCGTAGTGGTTGCCATCGTCCAGCGTCACAATCAGGCGATAAACGCCCGAGGCCAGATTGCGCGAATCCAGATTGTACTGATACGACGTCCCGCGAAGCTGGAAGCGATTGCCGGAGTCGGCAGAACCGGGTCCGTCGATGACCACCGGCTCGGATGTCGTGTCATCGTTACCCACGATACCGACCGCGAGCAGGGCCTCTGCGCCTTCGGCCACGGCGCCGTCCGCGGTCCGATCCGCACGGGCTCGGTTGCCAGACGCAGATCCTTCGCATCCGCCTGCTGGCACCCTGACAGAGCCAGATAGAGACAACAGCCAACAGGGCAACGAGGCAACGCAAGGAACACCCTCCTTCTCAATCCCTGGATCATCGGCCAGGGCCGGCGGCGTGCCATTCCCGAACCGTACTGAATCCGTACCGGGAGGGCCGAAGACACTCAAAACCGAGCAAACAGCCTGACTGGCACGACGACGACACTGCGCCCAACGCCGGCGCCGTCTACGTGTTCGAACGCAGTGCCGACGGCGACTGGCGGCAGATCGCCTAAGCAAGGCTTCGAACACTCAAGCCAATGTCGAGTTCGGCACGCTCAGCCAGTCGGTGGACAGGACCGCCATGTTTCAGCCCGTCTCACGGGTCGTGAGTCGTCAAGGTCTCGCCGTCGTCGGCCACGAATACCGCCAGCAGCCGCGCGGCCTCCGAGTCGCTGGCGTTCTCGCTGACCACGTGGTGGTCACCCGGGTTCTCGTACCACGATTCGCCGGCCTGGTAGACCCTGGCGGGTGCTCCTTCCACCTGGGAGCGGATCCTGCCAGACAGCACGTAGGCGAAGATGAAGGCCGACGGCGCGTGCCGGTGGGGCTGCGAGGCGGCGCCCGGCGGGTATTCCACCACCACCGCCGTCAGGGTCTTCCCCGGCACGTTCGGCAACGGGTGCTCGAAGGTCTTGAAGGCGCTGCCACTGTCGTGCGCCAGGGCGATGCCGGACGACAGGGCCAAGGCACAGAGCAGCGTGAGACGGCTCATGGCGCGGCTCCCGCCAGGGCCGGCGGCGCCTCCACCGGGTGCTGATTGCGGAAGCCGATGGCGATCCGGTTCCACAGATTGATGACCCCGATCAGAGTGGTGAGATCGACCAGCTCACGGTCGCTGAACTGCCTGCGCACCTGATCGAACACGGCGTCGGGGGCGTGCGACTCGGCCACCAGGGTCAGTGCTTCGGTCCAGGCCAGGGCAGCGCGCTCTCGCTCGCTGTACAGCGGCGACTCACGCCAGGCATTCAGCAGATACAGACGCTGCTCGCTCTCTCCGTGGTGGCGCGCGTCCTTGCTGTGCATGTCGAGGCAATACGCGCAGCCGTTGACCTGGGAGGCCCGCATCTTGACGAGCTCGATCAGACTTCGCTCGAGGCCGCAGCCCCTGATGTAGGCCTCCACGCCGAGCACCGCGTCGATGGCGCCCGGCGCGGCCGCGTAGGCATCCAGTCTTGCCTCCATCGGGCTTGCTCCTTCTTCTGTTCGATGAGAGTGCCGGCAGTGTGGGCCTCACATGGACCATGATAAAGTGCCAAAAAGCAGTTATTCGCATAGGCCAAGATGACTCGCGCCACCCCTTCCGGGGTGCAGACCCTGGCGCTGGATCGGCGCAGCGCCACGCCGCTGCGCCGTCAGCTCTACGAGCGGCTGCGTGACGCCATCGCCCGCGGGATCCTCGAGCCGGGGGAACGGCTGCCCTCCGCGCGCGCCCTGGCGAACCAGCTCGCCGTGGCCCGGGGCACCGTGGATGCGGCGTACGCGACGCTGGCGGGCGAGGGATACATCGTCAGCCGCGGCGCCGCGGGCACCGTGGTTGCCGAGGGCGTGCCCGGGGAGTTGCTCGCGCGGTCGCGACGCAAGGTGGCCCGCCGGCCGCTCTCTCCCGGCACCGCCGCGGCCATTCAGCCGTTCCAGCTGGGCCTGCCGGCTATGGACGCGTTTCCCCGTAAGCTGTGGACCCGTCTGGCCGTTCGTCAGGCGCGGACCCTGTCGCTGGCGGCCATGCACGTAGCGGATCCAGCCGGGCACCGGCCGCTTCGGGAAGCCGTCATGCGCTACCTCGCGGTGGCGCGGGGCATCGAGTGCGCGCCGGAACAGCTCTTCATCACCGGCGGGTTCCAAGGCGCGCTGGGGCTGATCACCCGCGTTCTGCTGAAGCAGGGTGACCGGATCTGGCTGGAGGACCCGGGTTACGTCCTGGCGCGGGCAGCACTGGAGGCGGCAGGTGCACGGATCGTCCCGATGCCGGTGGACGACGAGGGCCTCGACGTCGCCGCCGCCGTCAACAGCGCGCCGGACGCCCGTCTGGCCCTCGTCACTCCATCGCATCAGATGCCCCTGGGCGTGGCGCTGAGCCTGCCCCGGCGGCTGGCCCTGTTGGACTGGGCGCGGGCGGCGAAGGCCTGGATCGTCGAGGACGATTACGACAGCGAGTACCGTTACCGCGGCCCGCCGCTCCCGGCGCTGAAAAGCCTCGACGGCGACGCGCGGGTGCTCTATGTGGGCACCTTCAGCAAGGTGCTGTTTCCCGGCCTGCGCATGGGCTATGTGGTGGTGCCGGAGCCGCTGGTGCAGAAATTCGGCGAGACCTGCCGCATTCTGCATCCGGACCGGCCGCTGCTGGTCCAGTCGATCGTCACCGAGTTCATCGACCAGGGCCATTTCGCCCGGCACATCCGGCGGATGCGCGGGCTCTATGCCCGGCGCCGCAGCGCCTTGGCGAGTGCGCTGAATGAGGTGTTCGCGGACCGGCTCCGGCTGGAGCTGCAGGCGGGCGGTATGCATCTGCTCGCGCGGCTGGATTGCGGCGAGAGCGACGTGCGGCTGGTGGAGCTGGCCCGGGCCCGGGGGCTCGCGCCACAGGCGCTCGGCCGCATGGCGATCAGGCCCGGTGGCGACCAGGGGCTGCTGCTCAGCTTTACCAACGTCCCCGAGGAGCAGGCACTCGCCCAGGCTCGCCGCCTCGAGCGGGCGCTGCGGGCATGACGCACCGCGGCACGCCGCGGGTACGCGAACGTGAGCCGCGGCGCCTGCGGCGGAGGGCGATACGATTCCTCGGAGGTCAGCGCCTAGCGATTGGCACCAGAACGTGTCCAACCACCGGTATCATGACTACGCCGGCCAGCACCCCGACCACGCCCGCGCCCATCGCGCCGACGAGCCAGGCGACGAATCCAGAGGTGAATGGAACAGCCCCGCCCGCCGCTTCGGCCAGGTCATCAATGGTGTGGCCGAGCCAATCCTGCCCGTACCCCTCCAGCCCATGCACGATGATCCCACCGCCGACCCAGATCATTGCTGCCGTGCCCACGGCCGCAAGGCTGGCGAGGAGGCGGGGCATGACGTCGACGATGCC
>JAWLGU010000014.1:0-40465 GCA_041690675.1 Pseudomonadales bacterium
GCAAAACCCTTAAGGGATTTAACTGGGAGATCAGTAGGTAATGAAAATTCGACCTCTACACGATCGCGTCGTCGTGCGCCGGTTGGAAGAAGAGACAAAGACCGCCGGTGGCATCGTGCTGCCCGATTCCGCGGCCGAAAAGCCCTCCCAAGGGGAAATCCTGGCTGTCGGCCCGGGCAAGACCCTGGAAAACGGCGACGTCCGCGCGCTGGACGTCAAAGTGGGGGACAAAGTGCTCTTCGGGCAGTACGCAGGCAGCACCGTGAAGGTGGACGGCGACGAGCTGCTGGTGCTGAGCGAGAGCGAAATCTTCGGTGTGCTCGAAGGCTAACTGAGCAAGACGAGAAAGAGGAATATCTAGATGAGCGCAAAAGACGTACGGTTTGGAGATGATGCGCGCAGCCGCATGCTGGAGGGCGTGAACACGCTGGCCAATGCGGTGAAGGTCACCCTCGGCCCGAAAGGCCGCAATGTCGTGCTGGACAAGTCCTTCGGCGCCCCCACGGTGACCAAGGACGGCGTCTCCGTGGCCAAGGAAATCGAGCTCGAGGACAAGTTCGAGAACATGGGCGCGCAGATGGTGAAGGAAGTCGCCAGCCAGACCTCGGATGAGGCCGGCGACGGCACCACCACCGCCACGGTGCTGGCCCAGTCGATCCTCACCGAAGGCCTCAAGTCCGTGGCCGCCGGCATGAATCCCATGGACTTGAAGCGCGGCATCGACAAAGCCGTGCAGGCAGCGGTCAAGGAGATCGAGAAGATGTCCACCCCCTGCGAGGACAGCAAGTCCATCGCCCAGGTGGGCACCATCTCCGCCAACAGCGACGAGTCGGTGGGCAGGATCATCGCCGAGGCCATGGAGAAGGTCGGCAAGGAAGGCGTGATCACCGTCGAGGAAGGCCAAGGGCTGGAGAACGACCTGGAAGTGGTCGAGGGCATGCAGTTCGACCGCGGCTACCTGTCGCCTTACTTCATCAACAACCAGGAGTCCATGGCTGCCGAGCTGGATGAGCCCTACATCCTGCTGGTGGACAAGAAGATCTCCAACATTCGCGAGATGCTGCCGATCCTGGAGTCCGTCGCCAAGGCCGGTCGTCCGCTGATGGTCATCGCAGAGGACATCGAGGGCGAGGCGCTGGCGACCCTGGTGGTCAACAACATGCGCGGCATCGTCAAGGTCTCCGCGGCCAAGGCACCGGGCTTCGGCGACCGCCGCAAGGCCATGCTGCAGGACATCGCCATCCTCACCGGCGGCACCGTCATCTCCGAAGAAGTGGGCCTCACTCTGGAAGGCGCCACCCTGGACGACCTGGGCAGCGCCAAGCGGGTGGCCTCCACCAAGGAGAACACCACAATCGTCGACGGCAATGGCCAGAAAGCCGACATCGAAGGCCGGATCAAGCAGATCCGCCAGGAGATCGAGGACACCTCCTCCGACTACGATCGCGAGAAGCTCCAGGAGCGACTGGCGAAGCTGGCCGGCGGTGTGGCGGTCATCAAGGTGGGTGCCTCCACCGAGATCGAGATGAAGGAGAAGAAGGCCCGCGTCGAGGACGCGCTGCACTCCACCCGCGCCGCCGTCGAGGAAGGCGTGGTGCCCGGAGGCGGTGTGGCCCTGGTTCGCGCGCTGGCGGCCATCGACGGCCTGAAGGGCGACAACGAGGACCAGAGCGTGGGTATCGGCATCGCTCAGCGTGCCATGTCCGCGCCGCTGCGCCAGATCGCTGCCAACGCCGGCGTGGAAGGCGCCGTGGTGCTCGACAAGGTGAACCAGCTGAAGGGCAACGAAGGCTACAACGCTGCCACCGGCGAGTACGGCGACATGATCAAGATGGGTATCCTCGATCCCGCCAAGGTCACCCGTACCGCGCTGCAGGCGGCCGCGTCCGTCGCCGGGCTCATGATCACCACCGAGGCGATGATCAGCGAGATCCCGGAGGACAAGCCCGCCGGCGGCGGCATGCCCGACATGGGTGGCATGGGCGGCATGATGTAAGCCGCTCCGCGCCGGCAGCGGCTTGCCAGATTGGCGGACCTGCCGGTGCACCGCTTCGAACGAACCCCGCCCTCGTGGCGGGGTTTTTCGTTGGGGCGCCGAGCGAAATCGGGGAAGGCGATCTAGTGATTTGTCAAGAAGCATTCGCTATAGTCGGCGCGCAACGAAAAAACTCAGGTGGGGAGAGTTCGCATGGATACCATGATCGTCGTCGACTACCTGTCCCGGTGGGGCCACTTCCTGTTCGGCATCACCTGGATCGGCTTGCTGTATTACTTCAACTTCGTGCAGGGCGAGTACTTCAAGGAAGCGGAGGCGTCGTCACGCACCGATGCGTTCACCAAGCTCGTACCCCGGGCGCTGTGGTGGTTTCGCTGGGGCGCCATGTTCACGTTTCTCACCGGCGTCATCATGCTGGGCATCCGCGGAGCGGGAGTGACGGTGGACATCACCGTGGGCGCCGTCCTCGGCACGCTGATGTTCCTGAACGTCTGGCTCATCATCTGGCCGAACCAGAAGATCGTCATCGCCTCCAACGAGCAGCTGAAGGCAGGTGGCGAAGCGCTGCCGGAGGCCGCAGCCGCGGCACCCAAGGCGGCGCTGGCGTCGCGGACGAACACGCTGTTGTCCGTGCCCATGCTGTTCTTCATGGGCTCGAGCGCCCACTTCTCCCACGGGGGCCTGGACGGCAACACCACGGCGCTGGTGGTGGCCCTGGTCGTCATCCTCGCCCTGGAGCTGAACGCCATCGTCGGCAAGCAGGGGCCCATGACCACGGTGCGCGGCGTCATCACCAGCGGGCTGGTGCTCACCGCGGTGCTGTGGGCGGTGCTCGGGCTGCTGTAACCTTTTCCGGCGGTCGTTGTCAGAAAAGAGCCTGCAGATGCGGGCTCTTTTCGCACGTCTATAATCGACCCCCGCTGGCAGCAATCGCGAGGAATATTCATGGCCGACCGCCCCGGAAACGGTTCCATCTCCACCCGCCCCGACGACGTGGCAGGGCGCCGGCGGGCCGCCACCACGACGACCCGCCGCCGCAGCGCGGACGGCCGGGCCCCGGGCCGTGGGCTGGGCAACAGCCTCATCCTCGCCGTGCTGGTGGCCGGGCTCGTGGTGGCGGGCTGGTTCATCGCCGAGCAGCACCAGCGCCTGCAGGCGGGCAACCAGGCTCTCGAGCAGGCCAGCGCCCGAATCGCCGTGCTGGAGGACCGGCTTCGTGTGACGGACGAGGCACTCACCGAGACCGGTGAGGCCACCAGCGAGCAGATCAACTTCTGGGAGTCGGAGATCCGCAAGCTCTGGGCCGTCTCCAACGACCGGAACAGGAAGTGGATCGAGGACAACCAGCAGTCGATCAAGTCGACCCAACAGTCCATCGCCCGCCTGCAGAGCACCGCCCAGGACATCCAGGGCACCCTGGGCCGCCACGAGAGCGCCTTCGAGCGACAGCAGCAGGTGGTGGACGAGCTCACCAATGTGCAGATGCAGCTCGAGCAGGTGGTGCGCAGCCAGCGTGATCTGGTGGACCGGGTGAACACCGCCCAGCAGAGTGTGGCCCGGCTGCAGTCCGGGCTGGCGAGCCGGGTGGAGGAGAACTCCGAGGCCGTGGCCGCCATCGACGCCTACCGGCTGCAGCTCAATTCGCGGCTGGCGGACATCGAGCGCCAGCTCGCCAACCTCTCCGCGTCGGCGAGTCTCTGATCCCGGGGCAGTGTGCCCCACAGGTAAGCCTTGGCCGAGCCTCCGCGAAGCCTCGGCGCACGCAGGGTGTGACGTGGGTCCGGTAACGATCGTGCGGCGACCGCCATACTGTCGGGGTCAGCTACGCGCGGTGCACGATCCCGGTGAAGTCGCTTCAGACAAACCCCTCTCCAGGTCTGGCGTTGCCCGTCGCCGACGGCGAGACCGCGGCCGCCCTGCGCGACTGCGCTCACGCTTACGGCTGGTCGATCCTGGAGCCGTCGGCGGATGATTCCGTGGACGAGGGCGTGGCGCTGTGCGTGGTGCCGGACGGGCAGCCGGCGGACGCCCTGCGGCGACGCTTTCCCCACGCGCTGATCGTCACCACCCGAGACCGTGACGGTGCCGACCTGGTGCTGCCGCCGGCCGCCAGCCGCGAGGTGCTGGGGCCGCTGGTGGCGCACGCCGGCGAGCAGTGGCGGCGCAACAGGAAGATTCTCGCCCTGCACCGCGAAGTGGCCGCACGCCGCGACCGCATGCGGCAGCTTTCGGACATCGCGCTGTCGCTTTCCATGCGCATGGAGTTTCCGGACCTGCTGGAGACCATCCTGCGGGAGGCCCGGCGGCTCGCCGGCTGCGAAGCCGGCTCCCTGTACCTGGTGGACGAAGACGGCGAGCAGCCGGAGCTGGTGTTCAAGCTGGCCCAGAACGACCGGGTGAAGGTGCCCTTCGTGGAAGCGCGGCTGCCCATCACCCCCACCTCCCTGGCGGGCTACGTGGCGCTCTCGGGAGAGACCCTGGACATCGCCGACGTCTACGAGATCCCTCCGGGCCGGCCCTACACCTTCAACCGCTCCTTCGACCAGGAGATGGGATACCGCACCCGCTCCATGCTGGTGATCCCCATGCGCGATCACCGCGAGAAGATCGTCGGCGTGCTGCAGTTCATCAACCGCCTGGACCCCGTCGAGGACGAGCCCGTGCCCTTCGGCGAGGAGATTGGCGAGCTGCTGCGGGCGGTGGCGAGCCAGGCCGCGGTTTCCCTGCAGAAGAACGCTCTGATTCGCGACGTCCACCAGCTGTTCGAGGGCTTCGTTCAGGCATCGGTCAAGACCATCGAAAAGCGTGATCCGTCCACCAGCGGTCATTCGTTCCGGGTGGCGGAAACCACGGTGGCGCTGCTCCAGGCGCTGCCGGCGTCGGGGCTGTCGCGGTTCCGGTCCCTGGCGTTCTCGCCGGAGCACGTCCGGGAGGTGCGCTACGCGGCGCTGCTGCACGACTTCGGTAAGATCGGCGTGCGGGAGAGCGTCCTGCTCAAGGCGAACAAGCTCACGGACGAGCGCCTGGAGCTGATCCGCTATCGCATCGAGCTGCAGAAGGAGCGCTTGCGCCGCCGCACGGTCGAGCGGGAGCTGGCCATGCTGCACCACGCCCGTGAGGATCTTCAGGTGGCCCGCCGGCGCCTGCACCGCGAGCTCGACAACGAGCTCGGCCTGTTGGACCAGTATTTTCAGCTCGTCACCGTAGCCAATCGGCCGAGCCCCCTCGACGAAGGCGACTTCGCCCATCTGCGCACGGTGCGGGAATACGCGTTTCTCGAGCTCGACGGCACCCGGGACGGCCTGATCAGCGACGCCGACCTGGCCGCGCTGTCGGTGCGGCGGGGCAGCCTCACCCCTGAGGAGCGCCGGGAGATCGAGTCCCACGTCACCCACACCCGGGAGTTCCTGGCGGTGCTTCCGTGGCCGCCGGAGCTGGCCCGGGTGCCGGAGATTGCCGGCGCCCATCACGAAAAGCTCGATGGCAGCGGTTACCCCGATGGCCTCGCCGGGGAGCAGATTCCGCTGGCCAGCCGGGTCATGACCATTTGCGACATCTATGACGCCCTCACCGCGATGGACCGGCCGTACAAGTCCGCCATGAGCGTGGAAACGGCCCTGGAGGTCCTTTCGGACGAGGCGCGCAAGGGGCTGGTGGACGGCGACATCCTGCGGGTGTTCATCGACGCGCGCATCTACACGCAGACCGAGACCGGGCGCTTCCGAGGAATCCGCCAGGCGGGGTGAGCCCGGCTACAGCGCTTCCCACTCCAGCGCCAGCGGCACTTCCACCAGGTAGTCCTCGAACGTCAGCACGACGCCCGACTCGGTGATCTCCTCGATCAGCAGCCCGCGCACCCGGTCGCCCTCCTGAAGACGGTTACCGTTGGCGACAATGGCCCGCAGCTCCGGATCCTCGGAGTAGATGTGGGTGGAAAAGGCGATGCCGGGAAAGCGGCGGCGCGCGGGCTCGGGCAGCGCTCCGAGACTGACGCGCCGGAGCGGGCGCGCCGGACTGGGCGGGGCCGCCGGCGCGGCCGCAGCGTACGGCGAGGCTGCCGGGGCGCTCCGCGCGCCGGACTGGGCGGGGCCCGGCACGGCAGCGGTTGGCGCTTCCGGGGCGGCGGCGGGCGGCTCCGGCGCAGGCGCCGCCGTGGGGGCCGGCGCGGGCGCGGGAATCAGCACCCAGGCCAGCACCGCCACGTTCACGCTCATGGCGGCGGCGAACAGTCCCATCCACAGCCGGTGCCGGCGAGTCTGGGCCGCGGCGCGGGCCAGGGACACCGCGGCATCCGGGTCCGCGTCGGCTTCCTGCTTCTTCAGCGCTTCGAGAACGAACGACATGGCTAACCGTCCAGCCTGGGCGTGTCGGCGTCCAGGCGCTCGCCGAGCTTGATCCAGGTGGCCGGGCCCACCAGTCCGTCGGGCAGCAGCGACTCCTGGCGCTGGAAGGCCAGCACCGCATCCTGCAGGGACGCATCGAACAGGGTGGGGTCTGCGGCGTCGAAGGACCCGGCGCCGAGATGCTCGAGCTGGCTGCGCAGCCAGCGCACCGAGGGATGGCGGTCCCCCCGCTTGAGCGTGCCCTGATAGTTCGGCGGCATCTGCCAGAGCACCACGTAGCTGCCGAACCACGCGTCTCGAAGATCCGCCGGGGCAATCCGGTAACGCTCGCCGCCCAGGTGCAGCTCGATGGCTTCGTCGCTCATTCGGGTCACTGCACCGTAGAACGGTGCGGAGCCCTGCCCCCACAGCTCGAGCACCACCGGCAGATTGAGATTGCGGATGTCGCTCCAGCTTCCGGTGCGGGAAAGGCACTGCAGCCCGGCGCTGGGCGCGAAGTTGCAGGGGATGGTGTCGCTCTCCCAGGCGCTGATGTCTGCGCCCCAGCGCTCGAACACCGCCTGATACGCGAGCCGCTGAGACTGGAAGGGCGCCATGTCGGGCTGGCTGAGGCTCACCGCGGCGGCGGCGGGCTGCGCCGACTCAGCCGGACGCACGGGTGGTGCCGGGCGTTGCGGCGCGGCGTCCTGGGGGACCGGCCCGACGGCTGCCGTCGCGGGTGCGGCCGCTGGCGCGGGAGCGGAGGGCTGCGGTGACGCGCGGGCCGGCGCGGGCGGGTCCAGGGCCGGCGCCGGTGCCGAACCCGGCAGGACGCCGGGCACGAGGAAGTACGCGGAGGCGGCGCCGGCGGCGCTGGCGGCGACCAGCCCCGTGGCGATCCAGCGGCGCAGCTTCGGCCGCTGCCCCAGCACCTCGGCGGCCGCCCGGGAGACCAGACGCGCCGAGACCCGGTTCCGGCCTTGCACGTAGGCGCCGAGCAGGGCGCGATCCGCCACCAGGTTGATGACCCGGGGCACGCCTTTTGAGATGCGGTACAGGCGGCGCAGCGCACCGCGGCTGAAGATGTGGCCGCTGCCGCCGGCGCGGGTGAGCCGGTGCACCACGTACGCGTAGGTATCCTCCCGATTCAACGTGCCGAGGTGGTAGCGCGCCGTGATGCGCTGGGCGAGCTGGCGCAGCTCGCTGCGGGCGAGCATCTCCAGCAGCTCCGGCTGACCCAGCAGGATGATGCGCAGCAGCTTGCGCTTGTCCGTCTCCAGATTGGTGAGCAGGCGGATCTGCTCGAGCACCGCCGGCGACAGATTCTGCGCCTCGTCGATGATCATCACCGTGCCCCGGCCGTTCTGGTGGCTGGCCAGCAAGTGACGGTTCAAGGCGTCGATGTACTGCTTGACGGAGTGGTTCACCGACCGGTTCTGGCCCGGCGGGTAGTCCACGCCGAGCTCGTCGCACAGGGTCTCGAGCAGCTCGCGCACCGTGAGCCGGGGATTCAGAACGAAGGCAACGTCCAGGTCCTCGGGCGTCTGCTTGACGAGATTGCGCAGCAGGGTGGTCTTGCCCGTGCCGACCTCGCCGGTGATGAGCACGAAGCCGCCGTGAGAGAAGCCGTACAGCAGGTGAGCCAGGGCTTCCCTGTGGCCCTCGCTGAGGTACAGAAACGCCGGATCCGGGGCGATAGAGAACGGCGTCTGGTTGAGATTGAAGTGACTTTCGTACATCAGTTCGCTGCCGCGACCTCCCGGCCGGTGGCGCTGGCGAGGCGCCGGTCCTTGTCGTGCCAGAGCGCGTCGATCCACGGCCGCAGCCGGGCGCGAACGGCGTCGCTGTCGGCGGCCTCCCGCAGTTCCCCGGGTAGCTCGAGGCATTGAACCAGCACCTGCACCCGCCGGCAACGCCCCTGCACGAGCGCCCAGAACGTGGGGACGCCGTCCGGATACACCACCGTGACGTCCAGCACCCGATGGAGCCGGTCCTTCAGGCTCGCGATGACGTAGGACACGCCACCCAGCTTGGGGTTCAGCAGGTGCTCGTACATGGCGTCCTGGGCGGCGTGCTTCTCCGCCGTGAAGCGCGTGCCCTCGAGAAAGCTGAGCACCGAGGTGGGGTGGTGGCGGAAGCTCTGGCAGGACTCGAGCGTGGTGCGGCGGTCGAGCTCACGAACCTGCGGGTTTCGGGCCACCTCCTCCGGCGAAGCGCGCCGCACGTAGGGAAAACCCAGCAGCCACATGGCCGGCCCCAGCAGGGGTATCCACGCGAGCTGACGCTTGGTGAAGAACTTGAGGGGCGGAACGCGGCCCCACAGACAGTTCTGCAGCACCAGAATGTCCGCCCAGCTCTGATGATTGCTGATCACCAGGTACCAGCGGTCGCGCTGCAGAACGGCCTCGCCCTGCCACTCCACGTCCATGCGGGTCAGGTCGAGGGCCCGGAACAGCAGCCGGTTGATGCCCACCCACAGGTCGATGATGCGATCCATCCAGTGCCCGACGTGCTGCCGTGCCCGGCCCGGGAGGAGCGGCCGCAGCAGACCGAGAAGGTAGAGCGGCACGCAGCAGGCGAGCGTGTTCAAGCCGAGAATGAGCAGCGAGAGGACGCCGCGAACGATGTGCATTGATCGACCCTGTCCCAACCGAGGAGCCCATCACCTAAGATGGCGCGGATGCATTCTACCGTTTCCCGGTACCTGCGGCGGGCGTTGTGGGCAGTGCTCTTGCTGGCGCTGGTCATGGCGGCGGGCTGTGAATCCCTCGGCTACTACTCGCACCTGGCCCTGGGTCAGCTCGGTGTGCTCCGCGCCCGCGAGCCCGTGCCCGAGGTGATGGCGGAGCTGGCGGCGCAGCGTGGGCCCGACTCGCGGCCGTCGCTGCTCTACCGGCGGCTCGACTACAGCCAGCGGGTGCTGGGGTTCGCCGAGCAGGCGCTGGGGCTCCCGGTGAATGACCGCTATCGCACGTACGTGGATCTACAGCGGCCCGCCGTGGTGTGGAACTCGTTCGCGGCGCCGATGCTGTCCCTGGAGCCGTTCCGCTGGTGCTATCCCTTCGTCGGCTGCGCACCCTATCGCGGCTATTTCGACCAGGAGCGGGCGCTGCGGGAAGCCGCCGAGCTGCGGGAGGAGGGCTACGAGACCTTCGTCGGCGCCGTGCCCGCCTACTCCACCCTCGGCTGGTTCGCCGATCCGCTGCTCAGCTCGTTCATCAGCTGGCCGGAACCGGACCTGGCGGAGCTGCTGTTTCACGAGCTGGCGCACGGTGCCGTGTGGGTCACGGGCGACGTGGACTTCAACGAGTCGTTCGCCACTTTCGTCGGGCGCCAGGGGCTGGCGTCATGGCTCGAAGCCCGGGACCAGCGCGAGGTGCTCCACCGGCAGCTCGAGCTCTGGCGCATACGCCGGCGCGTGCTCACCCTGCTGGACGATACTCGAGCAGTGCTGGAGAGCATCTACCGCAGTGACCGTCCGGACTGGGAGAAACGCGTGCGCAAGCGATTGACCTTTCGGGCGGCCCAGGCCTGCTACGCCCGGGAGCGTGACGAGCTCGCGTACGGCCGCTTCGACTTCCTGATGGCGGGTCTGAACAACGCCCGCCTGGTTTCCATCGCCACCTACGAGCATCTGGTGCCGGCCTTTGAGCGCGTGTTCGCCGCCGCGGGCGGAGACTGGCCCGCGTTCTTCGCTCGCGTCGAGGCGCTGGCGCAGCTTCCCGCCGACGACCGTGCTCGGCGTCTCGCGGCGTCAGCCGAGCAGCAGGTAGCCGAGGGTGGCGATGACGGCGACGCCGATGAGATTGAGTGCGAAGCCCTCTTTCGCCATCTCCTCGACGGTGAACCGGCCGGTGGAATAGACGATGACGTTGGGGGCCGTGGCCACCGGTAGCATGAAGGCGCAGGACGCGCTCATGGCCGCCGGCACCATGAACAGCTTGGGATCGAGCCCCGCGCCCAGAGCTCCGGCGGCCAGTATGGGCATGAGCAGGGCCGTGGTGGCCGTGTTGCTGGTGGTCTCGGTGAGGAAGGTCACGGTGAGGCAGATGCACGCCATGATGACCAGCACGTTCAGGCCGGCCAGTCCGGAGAGCAGGGTGCCGATGGTCTCGCTCAGGCCGGACTGGGTGAAGGCCTCGGCGATGGCGATGCCGGCGCCAAACAGGATCAGCATGCCCCAGGGAATGCGGCTGGCGGTCTCCCAGTCCAGGAGCTTCTCGCCCCGGCCGTTGGGAATGAGAAACAGCGCCACCACGGCGAGAAACGCCACCATGTAGTCGGACGAGTACTTCACGCCCAGGAGCGCTGACCAGCCGCCCAGCGGCTCCTGGCGGGTCATCCAGAGCAGGGCGGTGGCGGCGAACACCAGCAGCACTCGCACCTCCTCGGGGCGCCAGGCGCCCACCTCGGGGACGGGGGGCGCCGGGTGGCGGCCGAGGCGGCGGGTCAAGTAGAAGCCCACCAGCGGCAGGAACACGAGCACCACCGGGACGCCCCAGGCCATCCAGCCCGCGAAGGTCACCCGCTCGCCCACCTGCTGCTCGTATACGCCCATGAAGATCACGTTGGGCGGGGTGCCGATGGGGGTGCCGATACCGCCGATGCTGGCGGCGTAGGCAATACCGAGAAGCAGCGGCTTGGCGAGCTCCGGGTCCTCGGACTTCTCCAGCACCGCCAGGGCCACGGGCAGTAGCATAAGGGTGGTGGCGGTGTTGGAGATCCACATGCTGAGCACCGCCGAGGCGGCGAGAAAGCCGAACACCAGGCGACGGCTGCTGGTGCCGCCGAACGCACGGACCATGGTCAGGGCGATTCGCCGGTGCGCGCCGCTGCGCGCGAGTGCCGTGGAGAGCACGAAGCCGCCGAGCAGCAGCAGGATCAGCGGGTGGCCGTAGGCGCTGCCGATATCCCGCGGGGGCACCACCCCGAAGAGCGGCAACAGCGCCAGCGGCAGCAGCGAGGTGGCGGGGATGGGGATGGGCTCGAACACCCACCACACCACGCACAGCACGGTGACCCCCAGGGTTGCCGCGGCGGCTGCGGGAAATCCGCCAGACAGCATGAGGTAGCCTGCCAACAGTGCGAGAATGGGCCCGGCGGCCAGGGCCGCGTTCCGTGTGGGTGCCTTGGACATGGCGGGCAAGGTTGCCAACGGGTGGACTGCAAAGCAACTATACGAAGCACCATGGCGCAAACGTTTTACTGGTACGACCTGGAAACCTCCGGCACCGACCCCCGCTGGGACCGCATCGTTCAGTTCGCGGGTCTGCGCACGGACGCGGAGCTCAACGAGGTTGGCGACGAGGTGTGCACCTACGTGGCGCTGCCGGACGACGTGCTACCCAGTCCCGATGCCACCCTGGTCACCGGCATCACGCCTGCCCGGACCCGGGCGGAAGGGGTCAGCGAGTGGCAGGCGCTGACCCGCATCAATACATTGTTCTCGGTCCCCGGTACCTGCGTTGCCGGCTACAACAGCCTGCGCTTCGACGACGAGTTCGTGCGCCATGGGCTGTACCGGATGCTGATGGACCCCTATGGCCGGGAGTGGCAGAACGGCAACTCGCGCTGGGACATCATCGATCTGGTACGGGCAGCGGGGGCGCTGCGGCGCGACGGCATCGAGTGGCCCACCGACGAGGAAGGCCTGCCGGTGTACAAGCTGGAGCGCCTCACCGCGGCCAACGGCATCGATCACGGCCATGCCCACGACGCCCTCTCCGACGTGCGCGCCACGGTGGCGCTGGCCCGGTTGATCCGCGATCGGCAACCGAAGCTCTTCGCCTACTACCTGAGCTGCCGGGACAAGCGGCACCTGCGCGGTCTGCTCGAGCCGTTCGGCGCTCGGCTGTGCGTGCACGTCTCCGGCATGTATCCCCGGGAGCGTTTCAGCGCCGCCCCGGTGGTCTCGGTTTGCCGGCATCCCGGCAACAGCAACGCCGTGATCGTGGCGGATCTGTCCCGGGACATCGAGCCCCTGCTGCGGGGCACGGAGGAGCAGATCCGCGAGGCCCTGTTCCGGCCGGGCAACCCCGAGCGCCCGCCGCTGAAGGAGATTCGCCTGAATCGCTGCCCCTTCGTCGCGGGGATCGAGGTGCTGGACGACGAGAACGTCGCGCGCCTCGGCATCGACCGCAAGCTGATTCTCGAGCGCCAGCGACGGCTGCGCCAGCCGGGCCTGGCGCAGAAGCTGATGCGGGTGTTCGGCCGAGGCCGCCACGAGCGCCCGGTGGACGTGGAGGCGGCGCTGTACGACGGGTTCTTCGACGACAAGGACCGGTCCCGCTGTCAGGCCCTGCAGCTCGCCCTGGCCCAGGGGAGCTGGCAGGACCTGGACTACGCCGACCGCCGGCTCACCACGCTTGCGGCCCGGCTGAAGGCACGCTGCTTTCCCGGGCTGCTCCGCGCCGACGAGCGCGCCGAGTGGCGGGAGTTCGTCCGCGACAAGCTGGCCGCCGCGGAGTCGCCCTGGTGCAACCTGGCGAGCTTCCGACAGCGCCTGGCCGAGTTGGGCCGGGAGCATCCAGGCGGTCACCCGGTGCTGAAAGAGCTCGAAGCCCACGCCGACGCCCTGGCGCGGGACTACGGCCTGTGATGCCGGCGCCGAGCCTCCATGCCGGAAGCTGCGTGGAGTTCGTCGGCGTGGAGAAGCGCTTCGGCACGGGTCCGCCGGTGCTGAACGGCCTCACCCTGACCCTGCCCGCGGGACTCACCACCGCGGTGGTGGGGGCCAGCGGCAGCGGCAAGACCACCCTGCTGCAGCTCGTCAACGCGATGCTGCGCCCGGAGCGGGGCGAAGTGCGGGTGTTCGGCGAGCCCATCCCCAGTGGTGATCTGGTGGCGTTCCGCCGCGGGATCGGCTACGCCGTGCAGGGGGCGGGGCTGTTTCCGCACATGACCAACCGCCAGAACGTGGAGCTGCTGGCACGGTTGGCGGGCTGGCCGCAGGAGCGCCGCGAAGCCCGCTATCGTGCCCTGCTCGAGGCCATGGAGTTGCCCTACGACATCTCCGGCCGCTATCCCCACGCCCTGTCCGGCGGTCAGCAGCAGCGTCTGGGGCTGTGCCGGGCGCTCATGCTGCAGCCACGGCTGCTGCTGCTGGACGAGCCGTTCTCCGCCGTGGACCCCATCACCCGGGTGGGCATCTATCACACCTTCGAGCAGGTGAAGGCTCACGAGCCGGTGAGCGCGCTGTTGGTGACCCACGACATGCGCGAGGCGGTGCGGCTGGCGGGCTACCTGGTGATCCTGCAGGACGGGCGCGTGCTTCAGGCGGGCCCCACGGACGACGTCCTGGCATCGCCCGCGGATGCCTACGTGCGCACGCTGGTGACGGAGCAGCTGTGAAGGCGCCGTTGGCCCGTCGATTCCAGCGCCGGCTGTGGCCGTGGCTGCTGGCGGCAACGCTGGCGGCGCCGGCCGCCCACGGCGAACCCATCGTGGTGGCCAGCAAGAACTTCAACGAGTCCTACATTCTCGGCGAGATGGCGGCGCAGCTTCTCGAGCATGCCGGCTTCGCGGTGGAGCGGCGCTTCGGTCTGGGCGGCACGCTGGTGTGCTTCCGGGCGCTGGTGGCGGGTGAGGTGGATCTCTACGTGGAGTACACGGGTACTCTGAGTCAGGCGATCCTCAATCTGCCGGCGGAGGCCAATCTCGCCCGGCTGCGCCAGGCCATGGCGGAACGGGGGCTCCAGGTACTGCCGCCGCTGGGCTTCGACAACACCTACGCCCTGGTCATGAAGCGGCACCGCGCCGAGGCGCTGGGGATCGACGCCATCGACGACCTGGCCGCCCACACCCAGCTGCGCGTGGTGCTGAGCCACGAGTTTCTGGAGCGAAGCGACGGCTGGCCGGGGCTCTCCGCAGCCTACGGGCTCGACCTGCCCGTCGGCGGCATCGAGCACGGCCTGGCTTACCAGGCCCTGGAGCAGGGCACCATCGACGTCACCGACGCCTACTCCACGGATGGCGAGGTGGAGCGGTACGACCTGACTGTGCTCGAGGACACCCGGGGCTTCTTTCCGGAGTATCGGGCCGTGCCACTGGTGCGCGAGGACCTGCCCGTCCAGGCGGTGCGGGCGTTGCAGCCGCTGGCCGGGCGGCTCGATGACGCCACCATGCAGGCGCTGAACGCCGCCGTGGTGTTCGAGGGGCGTTCCTTCGTCGAGGTCGCCAACGGCTTTCTCGCCGCCGAGGGGCTGGTGGAGACCCGGGAGGCCGGCGGCGTGCTGTGGCGGGCTTTGTGGCGCAACACGCTGCAGCACCTGAAGCTCACCGTGGCGGCGCTGGCGGCATCCGTGGTGGTGGCACTGACCCTGGGGCTGGCGGTGTTCCGTCACCGCTGGCTGGCCCGCGGCGTCGTGTACGGATGCGGCCTGCTGCAGACCATACCGTCCATCGCCCTGCTGGCGCTGATGATCCCCCTGCTCGGCATCGGTCCGGTGCCGGCCATCGTCGCCCTGTTCCTGTACTCGCTGCTGCCGACCCTGCGCAACACCATCGCCGCGCTGACTACCGTGGACCCGACTCTGCTCCGGGTGGCCGAAGCCATGGGCATGACCCGCGCTCAGCAGCTTCGCTACGTTCAGGTGCCGCTGTCGCTGCCCACCATGCTCGCCGGAATCCGCACCGCCGCCGTGATCAGCATCGGCACCGCCACGCTGGCCGCGTTCATCGGCGCCGGCGGGCTCGGAGACCCCATCGTCACCGGGCTGGCGCTGAACGACACCGGCCTGATCCTGCAGGGCGCCGTGCCGGCGGCCCTGCTCGCCATCGCCACGGAGCTGGCGTTCGAGGGCCTGGAGCGGGCGGTGCTGCCCGGGCACCTGCGGCCCGGCGGGTGAGCCACCGGCCTCACTCGCCTCGCAGGCTGCGCAGGTAGGCGTCGTAGGAGGAGCGTGCGGGGTCGAAGTCCACGTCCGTGGCGGCGTCGTGCACGAGCCCGAGGTACCAGGTGCGATTGCCGTCGATGTGCCGGGCCGGCACCACCTGCTCCTCCCAGGGATAGCGCTCGTCGCCGAAGTAGTCGGCGGGAGATTCACCGCTGAACAGGCCCACCAGCTCGCCGCGCTCGATGCCGCGGCGGACGTCCGCGGGGGCGTCGTGCTGCCGCACGAAGTCGATCTGCTGTCTGCGGTCCGCCTCGTCCAGGAGCAGCAGGCGGATCACCGAGCCGTTCGCGCGTAACATGAGAAAACCGGGCGGGTCGTCCACCAGGTAGTATTCCACCGCGCGCTCCTCCTGCATCAGCTTGTGCACCGCGACGGCGATGCCGCGATCGACCAGGAATCCCGGTGGGTCGATGGCCAGCGCCGTCCGCAGCCGGGCCAGATACTGGTGGAAGTACTCCCGCTCCAGCTCGGCGATGAACGCCACCACCGCTTCCACCGCGGTGGCCCGGTGCTTGGGGATGAAGCGGTGAATCAGCCCGGCGTTGAACGCTTCCACGGCCAGCTTCTCGTCGGCGACGCCGGTGAACATGGCGAGCCGGGCGTAGGGGTCGCGGCTGCGCTCGCAGAACTGCAGGCCGTCCACCGAGGGCATGGCGTAGTCCACCAGCACCACCGACACCCGGCGGAACCGCTCCCGGTAGTTGATTTCCTGCTCGATGGCGCCGAGATCCAGGTGGATCAGCGCCTGACCGCCTTGGCCCCGCTGGAGGGTGAAGCAGCGGTCCACCAGGGGCGGCAGGCCGATGGGCTCGTTGAGGAACGCCAGCGCCTGCTCCGGATCGGTGAAGCCGCGGCAGGCCAGGGTCGGGGGCAGCTCCAGGGTGAGGCTGCGCACGAAGGCTTCGTTGTCATCCACCAGTACCACGGTGGTGGGGTGAAAGTACGGGGACAGGGTCAAGGAGCTCATGGCCGGGCCGTCACGACAGCAGGTCCAGGAGCGCTGCCCGCTTGCCGGCGGACAGGCAACGAAAACGGCGGATGAGACGCTCTTCCTCCTCCGACAGCTCCCGGTGCAGCAGCCGCTCGAACTCCTCGTGGAGCGCCGGGGCCAGGGCCCGCTGCTCCTCCACCCCGGGCAGGCCGCTGAACGACAGTTGCAGGCGCGCTACAATCTCCGAGTTGATGCTGCGCCGATGGTACTGGGCCGATTCGGCGAGCAGCTCGCGCATGGGGATGGGCAGCCGGACCAGGTACTTGTAGTTCTTGTCGGCCATCCCCCACGGGCTCCCCGCTCCCCTTCCGCGGTGCGAGGCGCACGATACTGCGGGGGCGCCTGCGCCGCGCCGCCAGTTTGGTCAAAAAGTTTGACGTAATGTACCCACCCGCCGATGCACCGGCAAGAGATGGCAGGTTGATATCATGGAACCCCTCGCACGCGGCAACATTCGTCTGGCGGCCACCATCGTGCTTCTGCGCGACGGTCCGGGCGGTCTGGAAGTGTTCATGATGCAGCGCCCGGGGAGCGGCGATTTTCCCGATCTGCACGTCTTCCCCGGAGGCAAGGTGGACGAGGGCGATTTCGTCCCGGAGCTGCTCGAGGGGCTGTCGGACGAGCAGGCCAATCAGCGCCTCGGCATCGCCGCTGGGGGCCTGCGTTACTGGGTGGCGGCCGTCCGCGAGTGCTTCGAGGAGTGCGGGGTGCTTCTGGCCTATCGCGGCGGCCGCCTGATCCGCTGGTCCGACGAGGGGGAGGTGGCCCGCTTCGCCGCCTACCGGCAGCAGCTCATCGACGGCGAGATCTCCATGGCGGCTCTGTGCCGGCGAGAAGGGCTGAGGCTCGCCGCGGACCGGGTGCAGTACTTCAGCCACTGGATCACGCCGCCGCTGGTGCCCCGGCGCTTCGACACCCGCTTCTTCGTCGCGGCCATGCCCGGCGATCAGGAGACCGTGGCCCATCATCGCGAAACCGCCGACGACGCCTGGGTACGTCCCGAGGATGCCCTGACGGCCCACCGTGCCGGGCGCTGGCAGATGATCTCGCCCACCCTCACGACCCTCGAAAGCATCGCCGCCTTCGCCGATGTCGGCGAGGTGCTGGACGCGGTGGCGGCGGAGCGGCACGTGGGCGAGCTCACCGAGGAGCAGAGACGCCAGGGCATGCACGAGCTGCGATGAGCCCGGTGCTCGAGGTTCGTGGCGTCACCAAGGCGTTCGCCGACGGCACCGGCGTGCGGCGGGTGCTGGCGGGCCTGGACCTGGATCTGCACGCGGGGGAGGTGGTGGCGCTGCGGGGTCCCAGCGGCTCGGGAAAGACCACGCTGCTGAACCTGGTGGCGGGCCTGATCCCGCTGGACGGCGGCACCATGCGTCTGCGGGTGGCGGAGGGGGTGCTGGATCTCCACGCCATGGATCCGGCGGCGCTCACCCGGGTGCGGCGCGCCCACATGGGCTACGTGTTCCAGTTCTTCAACCTGGTGCCCACCCTGACCGTGCGGGAGAACGTGCTGCTGCCCCTGGAGCTCAACCGACGCTGGGAGCTGAGGGCGCGGGCCCTGGAGCGGCTCGAGGCGCTGGGGCTCGGTGACCGGGCCGATGCCTTTCCCGACGTGCTCTCCGGCGGCGAGCGTCAGCGCGTGGCCATCGCCCGTGCCCTGGCCCACGCACCGGCGCTGGTGCTAGCCGACGAGCCCACCGGGAACCTCGACGCCGACAACGCCGGGCGGGTGGCGCACCTGCTCTGGCAGCAGGTGCGGGAGTCAGGCAGTGCGCTGCTGGTCGCCACCCACGACCCCGAGATCGCCGCCCGGGCGGATCGGACGGTGGAGATCGGCGGGGCTGCGCGGGAGGCCCCGTGAGGCTGCTGGTCGTAAGCCAGCTCAGGTTTCTGCGGCAGGCGCCCTGGAGCGCCGCCACGGTCGTGCTGGGGGTGGCGCTGGGGGTGGCGTCCGTGGTGGCGGTCCACCTCATCAGCGTCCAGGTGCAGCGCTCCCTGGACGAGGCGACGCCGCCCCATCTCGGCGGGCTCACCCACGTCATCGAGCACCCCGGGCTGAACGCGGAGCGTTACTTCCAGTTGCGGGAACAGTGGCGCCGCGAGGCGGATTCGCCGGTCACCGCCCTGGTACCCCTGATCGAGGGCCACCTGGCCCTGGAGGCGCAGCGCCTGCTGGTGGTGGGCGCGGACTGGCTGGCCTTCCCGGCACAGGCCGGCCGCGGGCCGGTGGTCGCGCGCGTGCCGGTGGAGGTGCTGGTGGGCGAGGCGGTGCTGGTGGACGCCGAGACCGGCTACGCCGAGGGCGAGTCGCTCCGGCTCGGGGGGCGCACATTCACCGTGGCCGGCGTGCGCGACACCGGGCTCGGTCCGGCCGTGCTGGCCGATATCGCCGCGGCCCACGCCCTCCTCGGCCGACCGCCCGACACCGTCAGCCGGGTGGGGGCAGCTGTGACGGATCCCTGGGCGTGGTGGCGGCACTGGATCGACCGTCTGATGCCGGGCTTCGCCGCGGGTCTGCCGCGACCCCCGGTCCGGCCGCTTGCGGAGCTGATGCCGGCCACCGCCGCTCTTGCCAACGCGCTTGCCAAGCCGGTGACGGCGGAACGGCCCAGCGCCGAGTTCGCCCGCTCGGTGCTGTTCAATCTGGGGGCGCTCGGCACCCTGGCGCTGCTGGTGGCCTGGTTCCTCATTCACCAGATGGGGGTCATCTGGCTGCGCCGACAGCACCTGCTGCTGTCGCGCCTGCACGTCATGGGCGTGTCCCGGGCCGGCCTGCGGCGGGCGTTCCTGTCGTTGTTCGTGATCCTGGGCACCGTCGCCACCGCGGCCGGAGTAGCCGCCGGCGTGGCTCTGGCCGCGGCCCTGGTGCGGTTGTCGTCCGAGGGAGCGGCGACACCGCCAGCCGCACCCGCCGTGGTGGCGCACGTGGACGTCTGGGTGCTGCTGAAGGCGCTTGCTTCGGGCCTCGGTGTCTGCCTGCTGGGTGGCTACGGCGCCTTTCAACGGGAGTGGAGCGGCCGTTCCGAGCCCTCGAGGTGGCGCTGGCTGGCCCTGCCGGCGCTCGCCGGACTGGTGGCGCTCGGTATCGGCTGGGAGGGCAGCGGCGTGCTGGGGGGCTTCCTGGCCATCTTCGCCATGAGCGTGGGCACCGCCGCCCTGGTCACGCCCGCTCTGGCCGCCCTGCGCCGGGCGGTGCCCCGGCTGCGGCTGGGTCTGCTCGGCCGCCTGGCGCTCAGGGAGGTGGTGTGGTATCCGCGGGTGCTGAGCGTGGCTCTGGCAGCGCTGACCCTGGCGGTGGCCACGGCTGTGGGCATCGGCCTGATGGTGGAGAGCTTCCGCCTCGATTTCGCCCGTATGCTCGAGTCGCGCCTGGACGGCGACCTGTATGTCTCCGACGTCGCCGGTGCGTTGCCGGCGCTGACGTCGTGGCTGCGGGCTCAGCCCGCGGTGACCGGGATCCGACCCTCCGGCCGCGCGCGGGTGCGCCTGCAGGGGGAGCCGGTGGAGCTCGGGTACGCCCGCTTCGATGCCGCGGAGAGCGCGCGCTACGGCTACACCAGGCCGCTGGCGGCGGGAGAGGCGCTGATCAGCGAACGTCTGGCCCGGAGCCTCGACGTGCAGCCGGGCGACACGGTGGCCGCGGCGCAAGGTTCCGTCGCCGTGGTGGGCACCTTCCCCGGCTTCGGGGACGCCCTGGGGCGCGTGCTGGTGGATGCCGGAACCGTGCCCAGGTTCGGCCTCACGCCGCGATTCGACCGGCTCACGGTGGACCTGGAGGCGGGATCTGCGGTGGCCGCCGAGATGGCGCGGCGGTTTCCCGACGTGCAGGTGGAGTCCCGCTCCGAGATTCGCAGCCGCGCCCTGGAAATCTTCGATCGCACCTTCGCCATCACCCGCGCTCTCACGCTGCTGGCGCTGGCCGTGGCGGTGGTGGGTATCTACAACGCGCAGAGCGCTCTGAAGCTGCAGCAGGCCGGCACCCGCCGGCTCCTTCACGCCCAGGGGCTGTCGGCGGGCGAGGCGCGGGGCCTGGCGCTGCTGCACGCCGCCGCCGTCGGTGGCGTGGCCGTGGCGCTGGCGTTGCCCCTGGGGCTCGCCATGGCCTGGACCCTCTGCCAGGTGATCAATCCCCGCTCGTTCGGCTGGACCGTGGGGCTGCATCTGACCTGGCAGGCGTGGCTGGTGCCGCCGCTCTCGGGCCTGGCCGCGGCACTCGCCGCCGGCGCCTTGCCCGCGCCCCGGGAACGGGAGGCTGGCCATGAGGCGGCGTGACCGAGCCGGGCTGCTGGCGGTGGCGCTGCTGCTGGCGGCGGCGCTGGCCCATCCGGCGGCCGAGCTGCGCCTCGGTTCCGTGCTCGGCGAGCAGGAGGCGGCGGGCTTCGCCCGGGCCGAGGCGCCCCGGCCGTTCCGGTTCCCGGACGATCACGGCAGTCACCCGGACTACCGGAGCGAATGGTGGTACCTCACCGCCAGCCTCACGGGCCCGGAGGGCCAGGACTTCGGCGTCCAGTTCACCTTGTTCCGCCAGGCGTTGCGCAGTGCCCCCGTGATCGGTGGCCCGTGGGACGCCTCGCAGATCTTTCTCGCTCACCTGGCGTTGACGGACGTGGCCGCAGGGCGTCACGTGGAGGCGGAGCGGCTGGCTCGCGGCCACCCGCGGCTGGCGGGGGTGACGGCGGCGCCGTTTCGGGCCTGGCTGGACGGCTGGTCGCTGGCGGCCTCGGGGCGCGACCTCCAAGGGCTGGTGTTGGACGCCGAGACGGCCCGCATTGCCGTGCGTCTGCGGCTGCAGCCGGTGAAACCCCTGGTTCTGCAGGGCGAGGCGGGCCTCTCCCGCAAGGGGCCGCACCAGGCGTCCTACTACTACTCGTTGCCGCGGCTGGCGGTGGCCGGGGAGCTGGACACCCCCGCGGGCCCGGTCCCGGTGACCGGCACGGCCTGGCTCGACCGGGAATGGAGTACCAGCGTGCTGTCGGCGGAGCAGCGCGGCTGGGACTGGTTCGCCCTGCAGCTGGACAGTGGCGAAGACATCATGGTCTTTCAGCTCCGGCGTCGCGACGGCCGCCGCGATCCCTATGATCAGGGGATGTGGGTGGGAGCCGGCGGCGAGAGCCGCCGTCTCGAGGTCCGGGACTTCACCCTGGAACCCACCCGGTTCTGGACGGACGAGGCCGGCCGCCGCTGGCCCGTGGCGTGGAAACTGGCGGTGAGCACCCCCGCGGGGCCACGATATCTGCGGGTGGAAGCCGCCCTGGACGACCAGCGCATGGACACGCTGCTGACTTACTGGGAAGGTCTGGTCAGGGTGTACGACGCCGGACCGCAGGCTGGCGAACTGATAGGCACGGGGTACATGGAGCTGACGGGCTATGAGTGACGAGCTGGACTGGCCGCTGGTGGATCGCCGATACGGCGAAGATCTGATCCTGTTTCGCGCACGCTACGATCACCGCCGCCATCCCGTGAGCGGTCAGGTCATGAAGCGCATCGTGCTCGAATCGGTGGACTGGGTGAACGTGGTGGCGATCGCCGAAGGCGGCGAGATGGTCATGATCCGGCAGTTCCGCTTCGGTGTCGGCTACCCCACCCTGGAGGTGCCCGGCGGCATGGTGGACCCGGGGGAGGAGCCCCTGACGGCGGCGCGCCGGGAACTGCGGGAGGAAACCGGCTACGCCGGCGGCGACTGGCAGTACCTGGGCGCCGTGGAGCCGAATCCGGCGTTCCACGACCATCTGTGTCATCACTTCCTGGCCCGGGGCGTGCAGCCGGCGGGGGAACAGTCGCTGTCCGGCGGCGAAGCCATCCGGGTGGAGCTCATGTCCGAGCAGGCGGTGGTGGAGGCGGTCAGGGGCGGCGAGATCCGGCACGTGCTGGTGCACTCGGCGCTGTCGCGGGTGTTCGATCTCTGGCCCCGGCCGTTCCAGCCGCGGGGTTGAGACGTCGCGGAATCCCGACTGTCAGGATTGTGAACAGCGACCGCTGCGATGCGCCTAGGATCGCCCGCATAAAACCGTCACAATTGAGCGCCAGGTAGAAATGGTGGAGCAGCGCTGGCTCACTCGTAGAGCGGCTCTCGGAACATGATCGTGAGCACTGTGGTGGATGACGCTGGATCGAGGATTGCCGGCGACGGTACGGATCGGACTCCCGCCGAGGCGGCGATCCTGCTGGTCGACGACAAGCCCGAGCTGCTCGACAGCCTGCATCAGCTGGTGAGCCTGCACGGCTACCGCCCCGACCGTGCGCTGGGCGGCGCAGAGGCGCTGCAGCGGCTCGAGAGCCGCCGCTACGACGTGGTGCTGCTGGACCTGGTCATGCCCGGGGTGAGCGGCCACGACGTCCTCGACTTCGCCGCCCGGGAGGGCCTGGACTGCAAGATCATCGTGGTCAGCGGCGACGCCAGCTTCAGCGGGGTGAAGCACGCGCTGCATTGCGGGGCATTCGACTTCGTGAAGAAGCCCTACGAGGCCGGTGAGCTCATCTCCACCATGGAAACCGCCCTGCGCCAGAGCCGGCTGGAGGTGGAGAACCAGCAGATGGAGCGGCAGCTCGAAGAGTCCGAGGCGCTGCACCGGTTCATCGTCAACAGCTCTCCGGATCTGGTCTACATGCTCGACCGGCACGGCTGCTTCACCTTTCTGAACGATCGGGTGGAAACCCTGCTCGGCTACCGCAAGGAAGAGCTGCTGGGGCGGCACTACAGCGAAATCATCGATCCGGATCATCTCGAGCATGCCCGCGGCGTGTTCAACGAGCGGCGTACCGGCAGCCGGGCCGCCAGTAACGTCGAGATCCGTCTGAATAGCCGGCTCAAGCCGCCCGGTCCGCGCATGTTCCACAGTCAGGGGGTGTGGACGGAGCTCACCGCCATGGGGGTCTACAGCGATCCCCAGGAGCGCACCCCGGCGGGTTTCACCGGCACCTACGGCACCGCCCGCGACATCAGCGAGCGCAAGGAGGCCGAGCAGGTCATCAACTTCCAGGCCTACCACGATCTGCTCACCCACCTGCCGAACCGGGCACTGTTGAAAGACCGCCTGAATCTCGCCATCGCCCAGGCCCGGCGCAACAAGCGCAAGCTGGCGGTGATGTTTCTCGATCTCGACCGCTTCAAGGTGGTGAACGACACCCTGGGCCACAGCATGGGCGACCGCCTGCTGAAGGCGGTGGCCAATCGGCTGCAGAGCTGCCTGCGCAGCGGCGATACCCTGTCCCGGTTCGGCGGCGACGAGTTCATGCTGCTGCTGCCCGAGGTGCGCACGAGAAACGACGTGGTGGTGATCGCGGGAAAGATCCTGGATCGGCTCGCCGCCCCCTTCAGCATCGACGGTCACGAGCTGTTCGTCGGCGCGAGCATCGGCATCGCCATGTACCCGGAAGCGGGCGACAGCGAGGAGGCGCTGATCCAGAACGCGGACATCGCCATGTACCACGTCAAGGGCAACCGCAAGAACGGTTATCAGTTCTTCTCGGAGGAGATGAACCACCAGTTCTCCACCCGACTCACCATGGAGCGGGAGCTGCGCAACGCCCTGGCCCAGAACGAGCTCACCGTGCACTACCAGCCGCAGATCGCGTTGGACACCGGCGAGATCGTGGGGGTGGAGGCCCTGGTGCGCTGGAACCACCCCATTCAGGGCCTGGTGCTGCCGCCGCAATTTCTGCCGCTGGCGGAGGAGACCGGGCTCATCTGCCAGGTCGACGAGCAGGTGCAGCGCCAGGCGTTCCGCGACGTTGCCCGATGGCGGGCCGAGGGCCATACGGGGCTGAAGGTGTCGGTCAACGTCTCGCCCCTGCAGCTCGAGCAGGACGACTTCGTGCAGCGTTTCCGCGCCGCCATGGACGCCTGCAACCTGTCGCCGGCTGCCGTGAAGCTGGAGATCACCGAAAGCACCCTGATGCGGGACATGGAGGCCATCGTGCCGCGACTTCGCGAGCTGCGGCGGCTCGGGGTGAGCGTGGCCATCGACGATTTCGGCACGGGCTACTCGTCCCTCAGCTATCTGCACCAGTTTCCCATCAACACCCTGAAGGTGGACCGCACGTTCGTCGGCGACATCCGGGCCGACCAGAGCAGCGCCTCCATCATCGACGCCATCGTCGCCATGGCGCGGGGGCTGAAGCTGGACGTCATCGCCGAGGGTGTGGAGAACCGCACCCAGCTCAGGTACCTGAAGTCCCAGGGCTGCCGGGAGGTGCAGGGCTACATCTTCAGCCGGCCCGTTCCCGGCTCCACCATGGCTGCCCTGCTCGGCGGCGAACCCTATCGCGAGCTCACCGAGGAAGACGCCCCCGCAGGAGCGGCCTCTTGATTGCCGCGCGGCACCGATAGGGGTTCCATGAAAGGCTTCACCACTCGAATCGTTCACAGCGACCGGCGCCAGCCCATCGAGCACGGCTCGCTGCACAAGCCTGTGCACACCACCGTGGCCTACGGCTACGACGATGCCCACGAGCTGGCGGCGGTGTTTCAGGGCACGCGCCCGGGCTACAGCTACGGGCGCCAGATCAATCCCACCGTCGAGGCGTTGGAAGCCAAGATCACCGGCATGGAGAACGGCCTGGCCACGGTGTGCTTCGCCACCGGCATGGCCGCCATCGGCACCATGCTGTTCGCGCTGTTGCGGCAGGGCGACCATTTCGTCTCCAGCTCCTTCCTGTTCGGCAATACGAACAGTCTGTTCCAGAGCTTCGCGGCCCACGGCGTGGATGTGACCTTCGTCGACGCCACGGATGCCGGTGCGGTGGCGAGCGCCATCACGGAGCGCACGCGGCTGGTGTTCGTGGAGACCATCGCCAACCCGCGCACCCAGGTGGCGGCGCTCGAGGAGATCGGAGAGCTGTGCCGGGAGCGCAACCTGATCTACGTGGTGGACAACACCATGACCTCGCCCTACCTGTTTCAGCCGGCTTCGGTGGGTGCGAGCCTGGTGGTGAACAGCCTCACCAAGTACATCTGCGGCCACGGCAACGCCTTGGGCGGTGCGGTGACCGAGATGGGCCGCTACGACTGGAGCGGGTTCACCAACATCTACGACACCTATCGGAAGGGCGACCCAAGCCGCTGGGCGATCACCCAGATCAAGAAGAAGGGCCTGCGCGACTTCGGCGCCTCCCTGGGGCCGGAGGCGGCCCATCACATCGCGGTGGGTGCGGAGACCCTGGCCCTGCGCCTGGAGCGCCAGTGCGCGAGCACCCGGATCATGGCGGACTACCTGGCGGCGCACCCGCAGGTGAAGCGGGTGTACTACCCCGGGCTCGAGGACCATCCCCAGCACCGGCGCGCGGCCGCGCTGTTCCGCCACCCGGGGGCGTTGTTCAGCTTCGAGCTCGCGGCCGATGTGGACATCTGGTCGTTCCTCAATCGCCTGGACGTCATCGTCAAGTCCAGTAACCTGGGGGACAATCGCACCCTGGCGATTCCGGTGGCCCACACCATCTACTTCGAGATGGGCGCCGAGCGGCGGGCCAGCATGGGCATCGACGATTCGCTGATCCGCATCTCCGTGGGTATCGAGGAGGCCGAGGATCTCGTCGCAGATCTCGAGCAGGCACTCACGGCCAGCCACCCCGGGACTTGACGCGGCAACCAGAGGAGCAGGCATGAATCGATTGCAGGACAAGGTGGCGGTGATCACCGGCGGTGCCGGAGGCATCGGCCGTGCCGCGGCGGCGTTGTTCGCGGAGGAGGGTGCCAGCGTGCTGCTGGTGGACTTGGACGAGGCGGTCCTGGAGGCGGCGGTGCAGGCCATCGGCAGTGACCGGGTGAGTCATCACGTGGCGGACGTGACCCGTGCGGAGGACAACCAGGCGATGATCCGCTGTGCCACGGAACGCTACGGCGGCGTCGATGTGTTCCTGGCCAATGCCGGAATCGAAGGGGAGGTGAAGCCCATCGTCGAGTACGACGAGGCGCGCTTCGACCAGGTGCTGGCGGTGAACGTCAAAGGGGTCTTTCTGGGCCTCAAGGCAGCGATTCCGGCCATGCAGGCGCGAGGCGGCGGCAGCGTGGTGATCACGTCCTCCGTAGCGGGAGTGCGAGGCAGTCCCGGCATCTGCGCCTACGTCACCAGCAAGCACGCGGTCATCGGCCTCATGCGCACCGCCGCGCGGGAGTGCGCGCCCATGAACATCCGGGTCAACACGGTGAATCCCTCTCCGGTGGAGACCAGGATGATGCGGAGTCTGGAGGAAGGTATGCTTCCCGGGGCCGCTGACGCCGCCAAGCAGTCCATCGCCGCCAGCATCCCGTTCAACCGTTACGGGACGCCGGAAGAGATCGCTCAGGTGATGCTGTTTCTCGCCAGTGACGACAGCGCCTGGGTCACCGGCGCGGTTTATATGGCCGACGGTGGTCACACCGCCTGATTCAACCAACACGAAGTCGATCAGCCATGGCTCGAGCATTGATGGAAACCCGACTGGGCCTGCCGAACCGCCGTTCCGGCAAGGTCCGCGATATCTACGACGTGCCGCTCCCCGGCGGTGACGAGGCGCTGCTCATCGTCGCCACCGATCGCATCAGCGCCTTCGACGTGGTGATGGCCAACGGTCTGCCGGGCAAAGGGGTGGTGCTGACCCAGATCTCCAAGTTCTGGTTCGACCGCTTCGGCGGCGAGGTGGAGCATCACCTGCTGTCCACCGAGCCGGCGGACGTTCCGGGGCTCACGGCGCAGGAGCGGGACCTGCTGCAGGGGCGCATGATGCTGTGCCGCAAGACGGAGGTGGTGCCCATCGAGTGCATCGCCCGGGGGTACATCACCGGCAGCGGGTGGAAGGATTACCAGCGCACGGGTGCCGTCTGCGGCATTCCCCTGCCCGAGGGACTCACGAACAGCGACCGGCTCCCGGAGCCCCTGTTCACCCCGTCCACCAAGGCGGAAACCGGGCACGACGAGAACATCAGCTTCGCCGACGGGGTCGAGCTGGTGGGGCGCGAGACCATGGAGTGGCTGCGCGACACGACGCTGCGGCTCTATGCGGAGGCGAGGGACTATGCGCTGGAGCGCGGGATCATTCTGGCTGACACCAAATTCGAGTTCGGCCGCCTGCCGGGTAAGCGCACCCCCATTCTCATCGACGAGATCTTCACCCCGGACAGCTCGCGATTCTGGCCGGCCGATCAATGGCGGCCGGGCGGCGAGCAGCCGAGCTTCGACAAGCAGATCGTGCGCAACTACCTGGAAACCATCGTCGCCGCCGGGCAGTGGGACAAGACTCCGCCGGGGCCCACCTTGCCCGACGATGTGGTGAGCCGAACCATGGCGCGCTATCTGGAGGCCTACGAGCGCCTGACCGGAAAGACCCTGGAGCTGCCTTCCGGGCATTGACATTCGTCCTTCCGCCGGCCGCCGGCGTGCCCAACAATCCGCCCACTGTTCATCGCGCCAGGTAACGCCTGGAAGGACGCCATGCTGCGAGCGGCGGTCATCGGCGCTGGCTACCAGGGCCGATTCCACGCCCTGAAGTACTCCGCCCTGCCGGGCGTGCAGCTGACGGCCGTCGTGGACATCGATGCCCAGCGGGCGGCGCGGTTGGCGGCGGAAACGGGCGCGGTGCCTTACACCCACCACCGCCAGGTGCTCCGCCGGATCGACGTGGCCAGCGTCGCCGTGCCGGTTTCCGCGCACCACGAGGTGGGCTACGACCTGCTCGAGGCGGGCGTCCACGTGCTCATGGAAAAGCCCATGGCGCGTAGCGTGGCGGAAGCCTCGGAGCTCACCACCCTGGCGGCCGCCCGGGGCTGCGTGCTGCAGATCGGCCATCTCGAGCGGTTCAGTCCCGTGGTGCTGGCGCTGCGCGAGCGGGTCGGTGTGCCCCGATTCATCGAGGCGCATCGCCTGGGCCCCTTCACCGCCCGGGGGGCCGATGCCGACGTGGTGCTGGACCTGATGATCCACGACCTCGATCTGACGTTGCTGCTGGTGGATGCCGCCATCGTACGCGTCGATGCCAACGGCGCCCCGGTGCTCTCCGAGCACGTGGACATCGCCAACGCGCGCCTGACCTTCGCCAACGGCTGCACCGCCAACCTCACCGCCAGCCGGGTCAGCTTCGCCAGCCGGCGACGGCTGCGGCTGTTCCAGGCCGATGCGTACCTGTCTGCGGACATGGGCGACTACGTTCTCGAATGGTGCGGCCGGGTGCCGGGGGTCGGTCCCGGCGGCCGCCCCGGCATCGCAGGAAGCCGTGATCTGCTGCCGAGAGGGGATGCCCTGGGCGACCAGATCCGAGCCTTCGTCCACGCGGTGCGAACGGGCGCGCCGCCCGCGGTGAGCGGTGAGGACGGTGTGCGGGCCCTGGAAGCGGCACTGGCCGTGGTCGGGCAGATCACGGAGCAGTCGGCGTCGGCGCTCCTGAACGGAGCCGGTCACGACGGAACGCGGCGCCGATGATCCCGATGGTGGACCTCGCCGCCGCCGATCCGGCGCTGCAGCGGGAGATCGAGGAAGGGTTCCGCAAGGTGATGGCGAGCGGACGCTTCGTGTTGGGTCCGAACGTGCAGGCGTTCGAGACGGAGGTGGCAGCTCACCTCGGGGTGGCCCAGGCCGTCACCTGCGCCTCGGGCACCGACGCCCTGCATCTGGCCTTGCGTGCCCTCGGCGTCGGTCCCGGCGATGAGGTGATAACCAGCCCGTTCAGCTTCTTCGGCACCGTGGAAGCGGTACGCCAGGTGGGGGCGGTGCCGGTGTTCGCCGACATCGACGGGGCCACCTTCAACCTGGATCCGCAACGTGTGGCCGAGGCGCTCTCATCCGCGACCCGGGCCATCCTGCCCGTGCACCTGTTCGGCCAGCCGGCGGCCCTGGAGCCGCTGCGGGCCCTGGCGGGCCGGCACCGCCTCTGGCTGATCGAGGACTGCGCGCAGGCGTTCGGGGCGGCCCGGGGCGGACACGCCGTGGGTACCCTCGGCCATGCCGGCTGCTTCAGCTTCTATCCCAGCAAGAATCTGGGCGGGTACGGGGACGGCGGGATGGTCACCACCGGCAGCCGCGACTTGGCGGAACGCCTGCGGGCGCTGCGGAATCACGGCAGCGTACAGCCGCCGCTGCACCAGAGCATCGGCCTCAACAGCCGCCTCGACGAGCTCCAGGCCGTGGTGCTGCGGGCCAAGCTGAAGCGGGTGGACGAGCGCAACCTGCAGCGCCGGCGGGTGGCGCGAGCCTACGCGGAGCGGTTGTCTCGGCTGCCGGCGGTGCAGACGCCGTGGGAGGACCCGGGCGGGGTTCACGTCTACCATCAGTACACGCTGCAGGTGAACGCCCGGGACGCCGTGCGCCGGGCGCTGGCGTCGCGGGGCGTGGCCAGCGCGGTGCATTATCCGGTGCCGCTCCATCGCCAGCCGGCTCTGGCGGATGCCTACCGGGAGCAGCGATTCCCGGTGGCCGAGGCGGTGGCGCAGCGCTGCCTCTCGCTGCCCATGTATCCGGAGCTCGACGACCTTCGAATCGACTTCGTCGCGGCGACGCTGGAGGAGGCGTTGGCGGCGGGGTGATCGAGCCGAGCGGAGCCGGTCTTCTGTTAACATCCGCCACCGGCACCCGACGATTCCGCATCTAAATGGATTGGGCCCGTTACAAGGCGCTGTGCGACACCCCCGATGTCTGCAGCCGCTGGATGCTGCAGCAGACTCTGGAACTGCTGAACGACGGCGGCCTGCAGGCGCGTCTCGAGCGCATCCTGGCGCAGCGGCCGCTGCCGAAGCCGGACGATCATCGAGGTGGCGCCGCCACCGACATGTTCCGTGTCGACCTGTCTCTGGAGGAGGTGCGCGCCGTGCGCCGCCAGGTTGAGGCGGCCCGCGTCCGCGGCGAAAGCACCAGCGCTACGCGTGGCCGCGGCCTCGGGGGCTTCATCGAGGCCTGGCAGGAGTACGAGGCCTTCCTGGAGCGTGAGCCAACCCGCGGCGGGCCGCCGGTTTGTTCTCGCGAATCCTGATCGCCAATCGGGGCACCATCGCGCGCCGCGTGGTGCGCGCGTGCGCGAGCCTCGGCATCGAATCGGTGGTGGTGTACTCGGAGGCGGACGCCGGCGCGCCCTATCTCGAGGAGGCGACCTCAGCCCTGCCCCTGCCGGGACGCACCGCGGCGGAGACCTACCTCAACGTGCCGGCTCTGCTCGAGTGCCTGCGCGCCAGCGGGGCCGACGCCGTCCATCCAGGTTACGGTTTCCTCGCGGAGAACCCGGCGTTCGCCCGGGCGGTGGCGGAGAACGGTGCCACGTTCGTCGGTCCGTCGGCGCACTGGCTCGACGTCATGGGCGACAAGCTGCGGGCCCGGGCGCTCATGGCCGAGCACGGCTTTCCGGTGCTGCCCGGCAGCGATGCCCTGGACGACCCGGCCGCCGCCCGGGCGGCGGCAGATCGACTCGGCTTTCCGCTGATGCTGAAGCCGCGCGCCGGCGGTGGCGGCATCGGCATCCGCCTGGTGCGGGACGAGGCCGAGCTCGAGCGGGCCCTCGGTCAGGCGCGGCGGCTGGCGGCCGCCGCATTCGGGGACGGCGGGGTCTTTCTCGAGGCCTGGCTCGAGCGGCCACGGCACGTGGAGATCCAGCTGCTGGGTGACGGGCGCGGCGGCGCCGTGCACCTCTACGAGCGCGATTGCTCGCTGCAGAGCCGTCATCGCAAGATCATCGAGGAAGCTCCGGCTCCCGGACTGCCGCGCCCCGAGTTGGAGGCGCTGGCGGAACGCGCGGCGCGGGTGGCGGCGGAACTCGGCTACGACAACGTGGGCACGGTGGAGACCCTGCGTGGCCCGGAAGGCGGCTACGGCTTCATCGAGATGAACACCCGCATTCAGGTGGAGCATGGGGTCACCGAGGCGGTGACGGGCCTCGACCTGGTGGCGTTACAGATCGCCCTGGCCGCCGGCGGTGCGCTGCCGAAGCGCCCTCCCATGGATGGCCACGCCGTGGAGGCGCGCGTGTACGCCACCTCCACCGGAACCCTGATCAACCTGCGCACGCCCGACCTGTTCGGGGTGCGAATCGAAACCGGTTATTGCCGTGGTCAGGCGGTGACGCCTCACTACGATCCGCTGCTGGCCAAGGTCATCGGCTGGGGCGAGACCCGGGAGAAGGCCATCGGCCGGGCTCTGGTGGGGGTGCGCGCCTTGGAGGTTCGGGGGGTGGACAGCAACGTGCCTGTGCTGGAGCGGGTGCTTGCGGACGAGCAGTTTCTCGCTGGCGCCGTGGACACCCACCTGCTGGAGCGCTACGAGTCCACTTGACGCGCGTGGGCATGTCACGTTTCTCCCGCCGCGATCGTCTATGCCATGGTTGCGGAGCAAACGCGGAGGAATCATGGTTCGTAAGGTTCAGGCGGTTTCAGGGCTGCTGTTCTCGGCATTTCTCGCGGTCCACCTGCTGAACACCTGGCTGGCGGCGGCGGGTCCGGAGATCTACGACGGCGTTCAGCGGTGGATCTCGCTGGTCTACCAGGCGCCGGTGCTGGAGTGGCTCATCCTCGGCGCGGTGCTGGTCCACGTCGCCTGCGCGGTGGTGCGCTGGCGCAGCGAGCGCCGCGGCCGGCTGCCGTTGCGGGCGCGGCTGCACCGCTACGCCGGGGTGTTCCTCATGATCGTCATCGCCGGCCATGTCTCTGCGGTGCGGCTGATTCCGGCGGCCTTCGGCATCCGCCCCGGCTTCGAAGGTCTGGCGTTTTCCCTGCAGTTTCTGCCCGGGTACTTCTACCCGTACTATCTGCTGCTGGGACTGGCGGGCGCGTACCATGGCTTCAACGGTTTCATCGTGGCGGCGGGACGGCTCGGCCTGCAGCTGCGGGTTTCGGGACGCTGGAGCTACGCCGTGGCGGGCGCCGCGGGCGCGTTCACCCTGGTGGCGCTGCTCGCCTTCGGTGGCGCGCTGTTTCCTGTGGCGGACGCCGCCGACAGCGCTTTCGCGCGACTGACCGCGAGGATCATCGGTGGCGGATCGGCGCCTTAAGCATCTGGCTTACCGGCTGCTCGGCTCGGTGGAAGACGCCGAAGACGTGGTGCAGGACGCGCATCTCAAGCTCCTCGGCTTGGCAGACCCGCCGGGTAACCGGGATGCCTTCCTGTTCCGGGTGGTCACCAACCTGGCCATCGACCGGCTGCGCCACCGCAAGGTGGAGCGCCGGGCGTATCCGGGGCCGTGGTTGCCGGAGCCCCTGGCTACCGAGTCCATGGACGCCGAAGCGGCCGCGGCGCGGCAGGACGATCTGAGCCTGGGATTCGTGCTGCTGCTGGAAACCCTGTCGGTGTCGGAGCGGGTGGCCTTCGTGCTGCGGGAAGCTTTCGACCTCGGCTTTCACGAGATCGCCGAGATCCTCGAAGTGCGGGCCGACGCCTGCCGCCAGCGCTATCACCGCGCGCGCCGCAAGGTCGCAGGGGCGGGCCCGCCGCCGCAATCGCCGCGGGCGCAGCGTCGCGCTCTGGAGCGTCTGAGCCAGGCGGTGGCTGATGGCGACCCTCGCGCGGTGGCCGAGATGCTCACGGACGATGCCTTGCTGATCACCGACGGCGGGGGTCGGGTCGCCGCCGCCGTGCGTCCGGTGGAGGCGCCGGAGCGCATCGCCCGGGTGCTGATACACCTCGCCTCCCGAGAGGACCACGCCGATCTGCGTTGGCAGCTCGCACCGCTGAACGGCGGCATCGGGCTGCTGCTCGTGCGCGACGGCGGCGGCGCATGCGAGCTCTACGCCAGCGTTCACCTCGACGTCACGAACGAGCAGGTGTCCAGAATATACGTGGTGCGCAACCCGACGAAGCTTGGGTCGCTGTCGCTGTCGCTTTCCGCTATCCGCTCTCCGCTTTCCGCTGGAGGGTTTTCGCCAGATTCTGGGGATGGCGCTGAATAGCGATCAGCTTATCGGCTATCAGCTATCAGCTATCAGCTATCAGCTATCAGCAGGCAGCATTACGCCGGAGTCTGGCGATGTCCCTCTTTCCGAAAGCCGAAAGCCGACAGCCGAAAGCTGCCAGCGGATAGCGGAAAGCGGACAGCGGACAGCGAAAGCCTCCAGTGCTAAGTTAACCCCTTACACATACTTCCACAGGAGCCCCCATGTCAGAGCTGGTCACCATAGACATTCAGGACGGCGTCGCCGACGTGCGCCTGAACCGGGTGGACAAGTACAACGCGCTGAGCCCGGACATGTTCCAGGCCATCATCGACGCCGGCGAATCTCTGGCGGACGACCGCCGGGTGCGGGCCGTGGTGCTTTCCGGCAACGGCCGCGGCTTCTGCGCCGGGCTCGACATGGGCAGCTTCCAGGGAATGGCGTCCGGCGAGCGAAGCGGCGGTGGCAACCTGATGAAGCGCGACGAGCGCCCGGAGAACCACGCCCAGCGCCCGGCGCTGGTCTGGAAGCGGTTACCCATGCCGGTGATCGCCGCCATCCACGGCGTGGCGTTCGGCGGCGGGTGTCAGATCGCCCTGGGGGCCGACATCCGCTTCGCCGCACCCGACGCCCGGCTGTCGGTGATGGAGATCAAGTGGGGACTCGTTCCCGACATGAGCCTCACTCAGACGTTGCGCGATCTCGTGCCCCTGGACGTGGCCAAGGAGCTCACATTCACCGGCCGGATCCTCTCCGGGACGGAGGCCCAGGCCCTCGGCCTGGTCACCCACGTCGCCGACGATCCCCTGGCGGCGGCCATGGCGCTGGCGAAGGAGATCGCTGGCAAGTCTCCGGACGCCATCCGCGCCGGCAAGAAGCTGCTGGAGGAGAGCTGGCGGGCCGATCCCCGTACCGGGCTCGAGCTCGAGTCCAAGCTGCAGATGGAGCTCATCGGCTCGCCCAATCAGGTGGAAGCGGTGAAGGCCAACTTCGAGAACCGTGCGCCGGCGTTCAAGGACGGCTGATCGCGCGCATGAGCTGGGAGCGGGAAGTCCGGGAGATCGAGCGGCGGCGCCACCTGGCCCGGCAGCAAGGCGGCAAGGCCGGCATCGCCCGGCAGCATGCCAAGGGGCGGCTCACCGTGCGCGAGCGCATCGACGCACTGCTCGACCCGGGCTCCTTCGAGGAGCAGGGGCGTGCCACCGCCGTTCCCGAGTATGACGAGGACGATCAGATCACCGACTTCGTGCCCGCCAACTACGTGGTGGGCTTCGGCCGCATCGACGGGCGCCGGGTGGTCGCCGGCGGCGAGGATTTCACGCTCAAGGGTGGATCGCCCAACGCCGCCGGCCTGCGCAAGAGTGTCTACGCCGAGCACCTGGCCTGCCGCTACCGCGTGCCGCTGGTCCGCCTTCTGGAAGGCGGCGGCGGCAGCGTTCGCAGCAGCGGTCGCAAGGGCGGCACCAGCGGCGAGCCGGTGTACGCCGCGCCGCGGTTCCGGATCATTGCCGATGCGCTGTCGCAGGTGCCCATCGCCTCGGCGGCGCTCGGTGCCGTGGCGGGATTCCCCGCGGGACGCCTGGTGGCATCGCATTTCGCGGTGATGACCCGGCACACGGCCCAGGTGCTCATCGGCGGGCCGGCGTTGGTGGAGCGGGCCCTGGGGGTGCGATTGACCAAGGACGAGCTAGGCGGTGCGGCCGTTCACGCCCTGTCCGGGGTGGTGGACAACCTGGCGGAGGACGAGCACGACGCGTTCCGGCAGATCCGCCGCTTTCTCTCGTATCTGCCCCCGAACGTGTGGGCGCGCGCGCCGCGACTCGCCAGTGACGACGACCCGGAACGCATGGAGCCGGACTTGCTCGATGCGGTGCCGCGGGACGGCAACGCGCCGTTCGACATGCGCGCCATCGTCGAGATGGTGGTCGACCGCGGCTCGTTCTTCGAGATGGGCGCCAGCTACGGACCCAGCCAGATCTGCGGCCTGGCGAGGCTCGACGGTCAGCCCGTCGGCGTGCTGGCCAACGACTGCCGGCACTACGCCGGGGCCATGACCGCCGAAGCCGCGCAGAAGTATCGGCGCTTCGTGGAGCTGTGCGACACCTTCCACCTGCCCATCGTCAACTTCGTCGATCAGCCCGGCTTCATGATCGGTCCGGAAGCCGAGCGGGCCGGCACCATCCGCTACGGCATGGCGGCGGTGGCCGCGGCGGTGCAGGCCACCGTGCCCTGGGCCTCGGTGCAGGTGCACAAGGGGTTCGGCGTCGCCACCGCCGCCCACTACGGCCCCGACGCCTACGTGCTGGCCTGGCCGTCGGTGGAGACCGGCGCCCTGCCTCTCGAAGGCGGCGTGGCGGTGGCCTACCACCGCGAGATCGCCGCCGCCGAGGATCCGGAGGCCAGGCGGCGGGAGCTGGAGGAGGCGCTGCGCGCCAACCGCTCGCCCTTCGCGCGAGCCGAATCGTTCTCGGTGCACGAGCTGATCGATCCCCGGGAGACGCGGCCGAATTTGTGCCGATGGGTGGAGTGGATTCAGCCGCTGCTCGAAGAGCTGACGGGGCCGGTGCGGTTCGGGTTTCGGCCCTGAGGAAGAAGGGTATCGGATGAGTCGGGTCGGCTGGCGGAGCCGAGTCGCCGGCCACCTTCAGCCGCTCCGCGGTGCCCTCGCTTGGCAGAGTTGCCGCCCCGCCCCTGGGACCGCCGTTCCTCCACAGCCGAAAGTCGCTCGCCCAATGAGGCGCGCCCGCTCGCGGCGCCGATACCAACGCCCCCCTGTCTCACGTGTTGGCTTACAATACGTGGCTTTGCAGCAACCGGAGTGAACTCATGAGCTACTCGTTCGAAGGCAAGGTCGCCATCGTCACCGGCGCCGGAGGCGGGCTCGGGCGCTGTCACGCCCTGGAGCTGGCCCGCCGCGGCGCTCGCGTGGTGGTGAACGACCTGGGCGGCGCCATGGACGGCACCGGCGGTTCTTCCGAGGCGGCCATGGCCGTGGTGGAAGAGATCAAGGCTGCGGGGGGCGAAGCCATTGCCAACGGCGGTTCCGTCTCGGACCGGCAGGGCGCGAAGAGCATGGTGAAAGACGCCATGGACGCCTGGGGCCGCGTGGACGTGCTGATCAACAACGCGGGTATCCTGCGCGACAAGTCCTTCGCCAAGATGGAGCTGGACGACTTCCAGCTGGTGCTGGACGTGCACCTCATGGGCTCGGTGAACGTCACCAAGGAAGTGTGGCCCATCATGCGTGAGCAGAACTACGGCCGCATCGTCATGACCACCTCGCCGTCGGGCCTGTACGGCAACTTCGGTCAAACGAACTACGGCGCCGCCAAGCTGGGGCTCGTGGGCTTCATGAACACCCTGAAGATCGAGGGCGCCAAGAACAACATCTACACCAACGCCATCGCCCCGGTGGCCGCCACCCGCATGACCGAGAACCTGATGCCGGAAGAGGCGCTGAAGCGGCTCGCCCCCGAGCTGGTGACTCCCGCGGTGGTGTACCTGTGCACGGAAGAGGCGCCCAACGGTGTGATCATTCAGGCCCAGGGCGGCCGGTTCTCCGTGGCGTGCATCGTCGAGAACGAGGGCGTGGATCTGGGGCCGGACGCCACGGTGGAGGACATCGCCGAGCACTATGCCCAGATCAGCGACCTCACCGGCGGCAAGCCCCGCAACATGCTGCAGCTCGGCGGGAGCTGATCGTTCGCGTGCGACTCCCCGTCGACCCCGAGTCCATCAAGGGCTTCCTGCATCCGGAGGAGGGCGCCCGCCTGTTCGATCTCGCATTGGCGGCGAGCGCCTCGGGCCCTTGCCTGGAAGTCGGCAGCTACTGCGGCAAGTCGACCCTGTATCTGGGGACAGCTTGCCGGGAGCGGGGGGAACTGCTCTACGCCGTGGATCACCACCGTGGCTCCGAGGAGCATCAGGTGGGCGAGGAGTACCACGACTCGGAGCTGCTGGACCCGGAGAGCGGGCGGCTGGACTCGTTTCGCGCCTTTCGCAGCACCCTGGCTCGGGCCGGTCTCGAAGACACAGTAGTGCCCGTCGTGGCCGCATCCGCGCAGGCGGCTCGACACTGGCTTACCCCGCTTTCGCTGGTGTTCATCGACGGCGGGCACAGCCGCGAGGCGGCGCTCGCGGACTATCGGAGCTGGGCTCCCCTCGTGGCTCCCGGCGGTTTCCTGGTCATTCATGACCTGTTTCCCGACCCCGCCGAAGGCGGCCAGGCACCCGTCGAGATCTATCGGCTTGCGCTGGCGTCGGGTCTGTTCGCGGAGCTCGAAACCACCCGCACCTTGGGCGTGCTGCAGCGCATCGCGTCCGGCTGTGCCGATTAGTTGGGCAACCAGACCCGGCTGAACAGGGTGCTCGCGGGGGTCAGGTCGCCGAGCGCGTCCGCGGCCAGGAGCACCGAGCCGGCGGTCCAGGTGGGACGCTCGTCGGGCCACATCACGTCGTCCTCGAACACGTAGCCCGTCCACCAGGAACCGTCTTCGGCCTGATAGCGCTGGAGGTGCCGGAACAGCTCGCGGGCCTTTCTGCGTTGCCCGGCGGCGACGCAGGCCATGGTCAGCTCGCAGGTTTCCGCGATGGTGATCCACGGCTGATCGGCGACGCAGCGGCAGCCCAGGCCCGGTTTCACGAAGTCGTCCCAGCGTTGCTCGAGGCGGCGCTGGGCCGCGCTGCCCTGAACGACGCCGGTCATCACCGGGTAGAACCAGTCCATGGAGTAGCGCGCCTTGCTCTCCCAGGTCCGGTCGAACCGGTCGGAGCGGTGTACCAGCGCGTGACCGAGGCGCTGTCGGGCGGCGAGCCACGGCCGCGGATCCTCACCCAGCTCCAGGGCCATAGCGGCCGCGCACTCCAGGCTCTTGTAGATGGAGCTGCAGCCCGTCACCAGGGCGTCCTTGTTGATGCCGGTGCGGGTGTCCAATGCCCAGTAGATCTCGCCGCTCCGCGCCTGCAGACCGAGCACGAACTCCATGGCCTTGCGCACGGTGGGCCACAGATCCACGAGGAACCGCCGGTCGCCGGCGATGAGGTAGTGATGCCAGACGCCGGTGGCCGCGTAGGCGACGAAGTTGGTTTCGGCTCGGGTTCCATCCGCCACGGCGTCGTCCTCGTAGGCGGCGAGCCACGCGCCGTCCGGGCGCTGGTGGTTCGCGAGCCAGCGGTAGGCGGCGTCGGCAGCGTCCAGGTGGCCCGCCACGGAGAGCCCCATGGCGGCCTCAACGTGATCCCAGGGATCCAGGATTCCGCCGGGAAACCAGGGAATGGCGCCGCTGGCCTGCTGCACGCCCAGGATGTAGCTGGCCGTGGCGCGCAGGTGCTCCCCCTTCACCGGGCGCTCCCGTCGGCTTCGCGGGTGAAGTAGAGCACCAGACTCTTGCCCATGATCGGGTTCAGGAGACGATCCAGGGCCCGGGAGATCCACGGGCGTCGCATCAGGTCCCAGACCAGGAAACGGTGGTAGGTTCGCACGGGCCAGGCCCGCTCTCCCCGCTCCCAGAGCAGGCAGCGCAGCCACCAGTACGGCACGTGAAGGCTGTGAGCCCAGTGGCGGTGGAAGCGTCGCAGGTCGTTCGCCTCCACGGCGGCGGTGATCTCGCGCTCGCGGAAGATGCGAACATGTCCGCCTTCCACCTGGTGGTAGGCATCCGACAGCCGCCAGCACACCCATTCCGGGACGAACCGCGGCACGCTCACGGCCAGCACGCCCCCGGGCTTCAGCACCCGGCGGATCTCCTGCAGCACGGCGCGGTAGTCGTGGATGTGCTCGAGCACCTCGGCGCAGATCACCCGGTCGAAGGTGGCGTCGGCGAAGGGCAGGGCGAGCCCGCTGCCGCGAACCCAGCCCAGCGCCCGCGCCGCGGCCGCTTCCCCGGAAGGCGCGAATTCCCGGGCGCGCCCCGCGGCGGTGGTGAGGTCGCGGAACGACAGGTCCAGTCCCACCACGTGCACCGGCGCCTCGAGCCAGGCGGTGATGGCGTGACGCCCCTCGCCGCAGCCGAGATCGAGAATCCGCTGGCCGGGCACCAGCCGCAGTCGATGGAAGTCGATGGTGGTGAGGCTCACCGCGCCACCGCTTCGCGGCCGAGCACCTGACCGTACAGTTCGGTGAGCGCAGTGGCGGCGCGGGACCAGGAAAAGTTCTGCAGGATGCGCTGCCGTCCCCGGCGCCCGAGGCTGGCCCGAGCCGCCGGGTTCTGAAGCAGCTCGGCAATGGCTGCAGCCAGGGCGGCGGGGTCGCGCGCCGGGACGATGCGGCCCGCATCCCCCACCACCTCGGGCAGCGCGCCACCGTCGGTGGATACCACCGGAATGCCGCTCGCCATGGCTTCCCCCGCTGGCAGGCCGAAACCTTCGTATTCGGACGGCACCACGGCCAGGGTGGAGCGCGCGTACAGCCGCCGGAACTCCTCCGCCGAGACCCCGTGAAGGAACTCGATGCGGTTGCCCACGCCCAGGCGCCGGATCAAGGCGTCGGTAGCGCCGCCGGGCTTCGGCTTGCCCACGAATACCAGGCGCAGGCGCGGAAACCGCTCACACAAGGTCGCGAACGCAGGCAGGAGGTGCTGGGAGCCCTTCAGCGGTTGGTCGGCGCTGGCGGTGGTGATGAGCAGCCAATCTTCCCGGGGAACGTCGGGCTCCGGGTAGAAGACCTCGGTGTCGATGCCGTTGTGAATCACATGCACCCGCTCTGGCGCGATGTCGAAGGCGTCGCAGATGTCCTGTCGGGATCGTTCGCTCACCGTGACGATGTGCCGGAGCTGTCGTGCCACGCGGCCTTGCATGCGCAGAAAGTGGTGCCAGCGCCGGATCAGCAATCGGTGGCCCCAGTCCTTGGCGTGGGCCAGCGCGATTTTCCTGTCCCAGGTGATCGGGTGGTGGATGGTGGTCACCAGCGGCACCCCCCGCTGCTGTAGCTCCAACGTGCCCCACGACAGGCATTGGTTGTCGTGCACCACGTCGTACGGGATGCCCTGGCGGGCCAGGCGGACGAAGTGACGCGCGAGCCGACGGCCGAAGGTGTACGGCTCCGGGAACCCGCCGGTGAGCATGGAGAACCACTCGAACGTATCGGTGGCCGACAGCAGGTGTCGCGGGCGCAGGGCGGTGACGTGGTTGGGTGCCTCGAACAGGTTCAGTCCCGGCAGCTTGACGAGCCGCACCCGCGGGTCGAGCTCCGGGTACGGCTCCCCGGAAATGACGTCCACCTGGTGACCCGCGCCCACCAGGGCGCGCGAGAGGTACTTGAGATAGATGCCCTGGCCACCACTGTAGGGGTTGCTGCGATAGCCGAGCAGCGCCACGCGGAGGGGGGCGGCAGGCGTCGCGACAGATCGTAGCGCCGGCTCGGACATCGGGCCTCGAGGCAAAAAAGAATCAAATTCTAATGAAATGGCGCACCCGCTGCGAGCGCAGCGGACGCGCTGCGAG
>JAWLGU010000014.1:40565-64402 GCA_041690675.1 Pseudomonadales bacterium
GCGCAGCGGACGCGCTGCGAGCGCAGCGGGCGACGGACAATGGAGGGAGGTGTCGCGGTTCTTAGGTGTTGCTCACGGCAATGTGCGGTTTGCCGGGCAGCATGTGGGCGGCTGCGTCGCCCGACGTGTCGGCGAGCACAGGCTGGTAGTCGGCGTCGGCTGTGGCGATGTTCTGGCCATGGAGATGGTGGACGAGGTTCGCGATCCACTGCTGCCCGCTGTGGGTGCGGCGCAGGTAGCCGAGGGCCACTGGGAGAAACGGGTAGACTTGGGCGTAGAAGAAAGCCGGGAAGTCGTCGCGCAGAGCCGTAGGGCTCTGATACCCCAGCCGCTCCGCTTCGCCGTTCTCCTCGAGCTCAGCGAACAGCCGGGGATGCTTTCGGGCGTAGCCCGGATCGCCCATCTGGCCGATGAGATCCGCGGCCCGCACCAGTGCGCCGATGCTGTCGAGCTGCTGATAGAGGGAGTCCTTGGGAATGGGGAAGCGGGTCATCTCGATGTAGGATGCCACCACGGCGCCGTCGATCACCGGATCTCCGGCGAAGCGCTCCATCACGAACATGCAGCCGCGGGAGACGTGATAAGGCATCAGGAACGCGTCGGTGGTGCCCTTGGGCGGTGTCACCCGCTTGCCGCTCGGGTCCACCAGGTAGGAACCCGCGCGGTCGTCGCGAAGCAGTCCACGGCGATAGCCGATGTCGTGAAACAACAGCGCCACCACGGCCTGCAGGCAGCTGATGGGGCTCAGATCGCCGCGGGTGAGCTGGCGCCCGCGAAAGATCTCGATCCCGGCCTCGGTAACCAGCAGGGTGTGTTCGAGATCGTGATACGGGCAGTCGCAGTCGCGCAGTATGGTCAGCGCCGTGCGCGTGGCGCGCTCGATTCCCGCTTCGAGCTCGGCGCCGACGCCGGGATACATGTCCCGGTAAGCACCTCGCGCGAAACCCACGAAGGCATCTATCAGTACTCCATTCGCATCGAACATAGCGGTGGGCCTGGTCAGTTGGCGGACAGTCTATGCCCATCCGATGGCGGGCTTCGTGCGGCGATGCACACTTCTCCGGCTCCCATCAGCCGCATGACATTGCCATTACACATGAATACTATGCAGGTTCAGCGTAGCCCAAACTGAACAAATTTCATGTCCATCGAGCTCAGGCATCTGCGCACCCTGGTGGCTCTGCGGGACACCGGCAGTCTGGTGGAGGCGGCCGAGCGGGTGTTTCTCACCCAGTCGGCGCTCTCCCATCAGCTCAAGGATCTGGAGACCCGGCTGGGGTGCGCCCTGTTCATCCGCAAGACCCGGCCCGTCCGCTTCACCACCGCCGGACAGCGGCTGCTGAAGCTGGCTGACGAGGTGCTGCCCTTGGTGCACGGGGCGGAGCAGGACCTGGCGCGTCTGGCGGGGGGCGAGGCCGGGCGGATCTTCATGGCCATCGAATGCCACAGCTGCTTCGAGTGGCTGCTGCCCGCCATCGACCGCTACCGCGAGGCGTGGAGCGACGTGGAGCTGGACATCGCCAGTGGTTTCCACTTCGCGCCGTTGCCGGCTTTGGCCCGCGGTGACCTGGATCTGGTGATCACCGCCGATCCCATCGACGACCCGGGCCTCGCCTACCTGCCGCTGTTCAGCTACGAGGCACAGCTCGCCGTAGCCCGGGAGCACCCCCTGGCCGGCAAGCCGTGGATCGAGCCCGAGGACCTGGTCGGGGAGACCCTCATCAGCTACCCGGTCGATCGGGACCGGCTGGACATCTTCAAGAACTTTCTGGAGCCCGCCGGGGTGGAGCCGGCGCGGATCCGCAACGCGGAGCTCACCACCATGATGGTGCAGCTCGTGGCCAGCGGCCGTGGTGTGGTGTGTCTGCCGAACTGGGCGTTGCACGAGTATCGGGAGCGCGACTACGTGGTGGTGAAGTCCTTGGGGGAGGAGGGGGTGTGGCCGACCCTGTACGCCGCCGTGCGCCGGGACCAGCGCAACGCCCCGTACATTCAGGGCTTCGTGGAGGTGGCCAAGCAGACCTGCTTCGACAATCTGGTGGGGATCGTGACGGCGGAAGTGGATTGAGGGTCGCTATCCGCTGTCCGCTCTCCGCCGTCCGCTAGAAGGATATCGCCAGAACCTGGCGACGCGCCTCTTGCGGATAGCGGATAGCGGATAGCGGATAGCGGATAGCTGCCAGCGATCTCCTCACGGCACCAACACCGTCTCCTGCCACCCCGCAGCGCGCCGTTCGAAGCTGCGCCGGTCGTGAACGCCGTCGGTCATGGCGAGGTCCAGGCGCTCAACGGCGAACGGTTCGAGATACAGGCCGGCCGCGGTGCGGGGCGCCACCAGAGGCTCACGCAGCCGCAGCTCCCGCAGCCGTTCCAGCAGCGCTTGGCGATCCGGGAACGGCGTGCTCTGGGGTTGCACCCGCGTGTAGAACCAGTCCAGGCGCTTGGGCGGCTCCGGGCGCAGCTTCCAGCTCTCGTGGACGTCTGCCTTGGCCACCGGGCGGGTGTCGCACTGCAGGCGGTACTGCACGTTCACCGTGGGCAGCCACACCACCACGGCGGCAGACGCGGAAAGCTCGAGCTGCCGCCATTTCGGGCTGGTGTCGTTGAGGAACACGGCGAGGCGGCCATCGAGGTCACGCAGGACCAGGGTTCGCGCCTGGGGATGACCCGCAGCGTCCACCGTGGCCAGGGTGCAGAGGTTGGCGCAGGGGTCGTCGAGGCTGCGCGCTCGGGTTCGGTCGGCGGTGAGGAGCTCCAGCGGATCAGCGGCGAGTGACACGGCGGCAGAATCCCTAGAAGTTGATGTGAATGCCGGTATTGGACGGGTCAGCCAGCTCCGGCGGAGCGTCGTTCTGATGCCGTTTGGCCAGCCGGTAGCAGAGCCCGTGGGTGCTGGAGGTGAGGGAGTCGCGGATGATGAAATCCGGGTCCACTTCTTCCGCTTTGCGCATCAGCCGCTCGAACGTGAAGATGAAGTTGTTGGAGTGGCGGGCGCGGATGGGCGTGCCGTAGAACAGGTCGTACTGGCGTTGGGGGTCGTCGCTGAGCCGGGTGTGCAGCTCCAGCAGCATGCGCGAGAACAGCTCCGCGTCGTTGGAGGCACGCTGGGCGAACAGACGGCTCATCTCCTCGGGGGAGACGTCACCCTCTCCGGCGATGGCGCCCTGGCTCGAAAGGAACAAGAGCCCGCTGACGATGCCGAGCTGGTCGCGCACGTTGCGGGCGATCTGCAGGAACACCTCCTGGCGGGCGTGGATTTCCGACGCCGCCAGCTTCTCGGACTGAATCACCGCCTGCTCCGCCTGGCGTTGAATCTCCTCGGCCTGGGCCCGCAGCGCCTGGGTGTTCTGCTCGAGCTCCTTCTTCTGCAGGAAGTAGCCGATGACCAGCCACAGGAACGCCAGCGGCGCGAAGGCGCCCTCCAGGAAGCTGCCGAGCTGATCGGCGGGAAGAAACGCGAACTGGCGCCAGCCGACGACGTCGACGACGTAGATGGCACCGAGCAGCAGCCAACCGGCGGTGAGAACCAGGCCGAGCCAGACACGCCAGTTGGCGGAGGCGAACACGGCCGGGTCCGATCAGCTCCCGGTGTAGTCCGCGCCGGTCTCGTTGCCCGCCGGGCCGGACGTGGTGGCGGGCGGCTCCACTTCGATCTCGGTCTCCTGCTCGGCAAGGCGGCGGCGAATCTCCGCCACGTCACGCTGGATCTCGCTCAGCCGGAAGATGAGGTCCGGAAGCTGGTCGGTGACCCGCCAAACCAGGTAGGCGATGGCGAGCAGAACGATGAAGGAGAAGAAACCCATGCAGTGATCTCCGATGGTGTCGGCGGTTCGCGGGTAACTTACCCTGTGGCTCGTGGGCTAGTCCAGTGAGCCGGCGTCACGCGCGCCGTCACGGCAGGACTTTGGGGCTCATCAGCAGCTCCACCTCCGCGCTGCCCAGGGCCAGCGTCGCCCAGGGCGAAGAAACCTGGAAGCGCACCACTCCAAAGGTGGGCAGGTTGTCGGTGATCTGCTCGCCGGCGAGCAGATTCGCGAGCTGGGTCAGACCCGGGTTGTGAGCCACCATGGCGCCGCATTGCTGATCCGGGGGAGTCTCCCGGATCACGTCCAGCAGCTGCTCGGGAGTGGCCGCGTAGAGCCGGTGATCGGGGACCAGGGTGGGCCGGGCGGCGGCGAAGCCGTCCACCACGAAGGTCGCGGTGGCTCGGGCGCGCACCGCGTCGCTGGTCCAGACCCATGTTGCCGGGTGGTCCTGGCGAGCGAGCCAGGCGGCCATGCGCGGGCCATCCCGCTCGCCCCGGGGATTCAACGGCCGTTCGAAATCCGCGCCGCCCGTGGCGGTCCAGGAGGATTTGGCGTGGCGGATGAGCCAGAGCTTCACGGGGTGTTCTGCCGGTGGGGTCGACAGCGGTGAGTCTACCACCGGACGGGAGCCGGCCTTCGTTCAGCCACGGGACAGTTCGGGTTCAGGTCCAATTCATGACCACGCCCCTAACCTGGCCACGCCGACATCAGGAGGAGGCAGAAGATGAAGAAAAGCACAACGACCCTGTTGGGCGCCGGCTTGCTCGCAACCGGGCTGGCTGTGCCCATGGCCGCGAGTGCCCATCCCGACGACGCGGCGCTGGCGTTCATCGCGGGTACCGCCGTGGGTTACGTGGTGGGGGACCGGGGAGACCACGTCCATTACGGTCATCGTCGTCACGACGACCGCCACCGGGCACGCCATCACCACGACGGACACGGCTGGCACGGCAAGCACCACGGCCGCCACGAGCCCTGGCATCGCGGCTGGAAGCGGGGGCACCGCGGACATCAACAGTTCGCGGGCCATGGCCGCGGCCACGGTGACTGGGATCGTCGGCACCGGGACCGCCGTGGCCATCACGGACGCGACGGCGGCCGCCACCGCGGCTGAGCGGTCGGTGCCGGGGTCGGGCCACCGGCCCCGGCGCCTCCCCATCCCGGGGTCAATCCCAGAGCGCGAACAGCTCTTCGAGCGCTGTGAGCTGGTTCCCCTGGGCCGACGAGGGCACGAGGATCGGTGTCTTGATGCCGGCATCGAACCAGGCCTCGATGCCTTCGCGCACCTTGCTCGGTGAGCCGAAGAGCGTGGTGTCCGCCAGCCAGCGATCCGAGAGGCATTCCGGCACCCGCTCGAAATCCTTCGCCGCCACCGCCGCTTCCACGGCGTTCATCTCCTCCTCGTAACCGGCTTCTTTCCAGTAGTTGCGGTAGTTGGGCAGCAGCGCGTAGCTGGTCAGGGTCCGGCGGTTCACCGCCTTCGCGGCTTCTTCGTCCTCGGAGATGCAGGTGGGGATCATGTTGCCGATGAAGAACGCCTCGTCGGCGCGGGTTTCCGCTCGCAGCACCGACAGCGACGCCTGCATGTGGGAACGGGCCCCGTTGGCGAACACCATGCCGTTGCCGATCTCCTCCGCGAGGTGGATCATTCGGCGGCGCAGGGTGGCCAGCACGAGGGGCGGCAGCTCCCCTACCCGCGGCACGCCCCGCAGCTCGTCGACGAAGCGGCGCATGTCGGAGAGCGGTTTGCCCTGGGTGATGCCCAGGCGGCTCATGGCCGGGGCGTGGCTCACGCCGACGCCGAAGCGGAAGCGCCCCTCGGACACCTCGTGGATGAACGCCGCGGTGCTGGCGAAGTCGGCGACGTTACGGGTGTAGATGGGCGTGATGCTGGTGCCGAAGGGAATCTCCCGGGTAGCCAGCGCGATGGCTTCGCACAAGGCCAGGTTGTCTCCCAGGCTGGGGCAGTAGATGCCGGCGAAGCCGCGGCGCTCGATGTCGGCCGCCAGCTCGATGATGGCTTTGCGGCGGCCGGGTACGGCGGCCAGGCTGACGGCGGGCATGGCTGTGGTCATGGGTCCCTCACTCCTCGAATCGGTTGTGTGATCAAGCCTCGCGGATCGAGCGGCGCTTGGCAATCGCGCCCGGCGGCCGCCCTCAGAACCAGCGGCCGTGGTCGCTCCGGCTGGGCGCGCGAGGCCATGCGCGCCCCTGAGGGCCGGGCGGACCGCCCCGCCCCGGGTGCCGGAACAGCTTCACCAGCGCCAGACCGGCCACGAATCCGCCCACGTGGGCCCAGAAGGCCACCCCGCCCTGCTCGGTGCCGAGGGCAGGCAGGCCCTGCAGAAGCTGCAGGAGAAACCAGTAGCCGAGCATGAAGATGGCGGGCACCGCCACCGTGGTCACGTAGAAGCCGAGGATGATGAGCAGATTCACCCGCACCCGGGGGAACAGCAGGGCGTAGCCGCCCATTACCCCGCCGATGGCGCCGGAGGCGCCCACCATGGGGACGAGGCTCGAGGGGTTGGTGATGGTCTGCGCGAAGGCAGCGGCCAGCCCGCAGGTCAGATAGAAGATGGCGAAGCGCACCGGCCCCATCTCGTCTTCCACGTTGTCGCCGAACACCCAGAGGAACCACATGTTGCCGATGATGTGGAACCAGCCGCCGTGCATGAACATGGAGGAGAACAGCGACAGGGGGTTGGGCTCGCCGTCGAACTGGCAGGCGAGATCCTCGCTCACGGCGATCTGCGTACCCGGCGCGACGTTGCCGAGCAGCTCCCCCGGCACCAGGGCGTACAGGCACAGGGATTGGGCCAGCGCCTGCGGGTTGCCGAGGCCCTGTACGAACACCCACACGACGACGTTGAGGCCGATGATCACCATGGTGACCAGGGGAAAGTGAACGCGCGGATTGTCGTCGCTGATGGGAAACACGTGAGGCCCTCGCTGGTCGCGCTAGTGTCCGAGACGCCGGGTGTGCCTGCAAGCGAGGGGCCGCCCCCCGCAGCGGGCTCAGCCCTGCAGCGCCTCGCCGAGCACGGCGATCAGCTTCTGATTCTGCATTTCGGTGCCCACGCTTATGCGTAGACAGTCGTCGAGCCGCGGCTGATCGAAGTAGCGCACCAGGATGCCACGGGTCTTGAGGTGCTCGTACAGCTCGCGAGCGCCAAGGCGCAGACCCTGGGGCACCCGCACCAGCAGGAAATTGGTCTGCGACGATGAGGCGCTGAGGCCGAGCTGCCCCAGTCCGTCGGCCAGCGCCTTGCGGCCGGCGCGAACCCGCTGCCAGGTCTCTTCGGCGTAGGCCCGGTCGCGCACCGCAGCCTCACCGAGCGCCTGACTGATGGCGTCAACGTTGTAGCTGTCCCGGGTTTTGGTGATTACGGGCTCTATGAGTCGCGGATCCCCAATCAGATAGCCGAGCCGCAGACCCGCCAGGCCGTAGCCCTTGCTGAGCGTGCGCAGCAGCAGCAGGTTCGGCAGTTCGCGCACCAGCACGGTGAGGTCGTGCCCCCGCTCCGGGTCGACGAAATCCACGTAGGCCTCGTCCACCAGCAGCACGCCGTCCAGCGCCCGCGCGAGCTCGGCGATCTCCGCCGCCGTCGTCAGGTGGCCGGAAGGCGCGTGGGGATTCACCAGACAGGTGAGCCGCGCGCCAGCCTCGTTGAGCTGCCGCGCGGCGTCCGCCGGCAGCCGCCAACCCTGGTCCAGGGGCAGGGTGAAGATGCTCGCGTCCTGGATTCGCGCGAGCACCGGATAGAGCGAGTAGCTGGGCTCGGCCATGGCGAAGGTGGCCCCCGGGTCCACGAAGGTGGTCATGGCCAGGCGCAGGGCCTCGTCGCCGCCGTGAGTGACCACCAGGTGGTCGCGGCTCACCCCGTGCATGAGCGCCAGGCGGTCGCGCAGAGCGTCCGCCGTGGGCTTGGGGTAGCGGCGCAGCACTGCCGTGTCGAACTCCCTCAAGGCCTCCGCCACCAGCGGGCTCGGCGGGTACGGATTCTCGTTGGTGTTGAGCTTGATGGTCTCGGCGTCTTCCGGCTGCTCTCCCCAGGTGTAGCCCTGCATGCGGCGGATGGTGTCGCGTTCGTAGCTCATGGTGCTTCCACGTCGAAAGATCGCCCGATAGTTCGCCGGTGCTCGAGGCTCGGGAGCTGGCGCCGCACCTCGGCCACCCGCGCCGGATCCAGGTCGGCCAGCACCACGCCGTCGCCGTCTTCCAGCTCGGCGACCACCTCTCCCCACGGATCGACGATGAGGCTGTGGCCGTAGCTCGAACGCTTCTCCCAGTGCTGGCCGTGCTGGGCCGGGGCGATGACGTAGCACTGGGTCTCGATGGCGCGGGCCCGGAGCAGCACGTGCCAGTGGGCGGCGCCGGTGGGGCGGGTGAAGGCGGAGGGGATCGTCAGTGCCACCACCCCCTGGTCCACCAGCCGCTGGTAGAGAAGAGGGAAGCGCAGGTCGTAGCAGACCGAGAGCCCGAGCCCGCCGAACGGCAAGGCGGTGGACACGGCTTCCCCGCCGGGCAGGGTGCGGGCGGACTCCCTGAGCTCGGTGCCGTCGGCCAGGCTGACGTCGAACAGGTGGATCTTCCGGTAGCGCGCCGCCACCTCACCCGCCGGGGTGAGGTGAACGCAGGTGTTGAAGCTCTTGCCCGGCTCGGGCGCCTGCTCGTGAAAGCCCCCCAGCACCAGGTGCACGCCGCTCTCCCGGGCCAGGGCCTGGCAGCGGCCAAGAATGGGGCCTGCGGCGAAACCCGTCTGTCCGGGCAGCGGCAGGGGCTCCAGGATCTCCTGCTTCGCCTGCTCGGGACCCAGGAAGGCGAACGCCTCGGGCAGCACCACCACCTCGGCGCCGTCCGCGCGCGCGTGGCGTACCAGACGTTCCATGTTGTCCAGGTTGGTCGCCACGTCGGGGGTGGCGCAGAGCTGCACCGCGGCGACTCGAGTGGTTCTGGGGCGGGAGGGGCTCGCTCCCACGGCACTCACCCGACCCTGGGCTGCACGCAGGTGATCTTGGTGCCGAGGTACGCTTCGATGCTGGGCAGGTTGAAGGCGTCGTCCTCGGAAACGAAGCTGATGCTCACCCCTTCGGCGCCGGCACGGCCGGTGCGGCCGATGCGGTGGACGTAGTCCTCCGGGTCCTCGGGGAGGTCGAAGTTCACCACGTGGCTCACCCCCTCGACGTGTATGCCGCGGCCCGCGACGTCGGTCGCAACCACGTACGGCACCTCGCCGTCCTTGAAGCGCTGCAGGGTAGAGAGCCGCTTGCGCTGGGGGATGTCGCCCGCCAGCCCTTCCACTTTCAGTCCGCGCTTGGAAAGGTACGTGACCAGCCGATGGGTCTGATCCCGGCGGTTGGCGAAGATGAGCGCCCGTTCGGGTTTCTCCGTTCCCAGGAAGTTCACCAGAACCTTGGCCTTCTCCTCGCTGCTCACCAGCCAGAACTCCTGGGCCACGGTATCGGTCGCCACGGTTTCCGGGGTGATGGCCACGTGCTCGGGCTGCAACGTCCAGGAGCTGGCCAGCCGCATGACGTCGTCGTTGAAGGTGGCGCTGAAGAACAGGGTCTGCCGGTTACGCTTGTGGGGGGTCTGATAGACGATGCGGCGCACGTCGGGGATGAAGCCCATGTCGAGCATGCGGTCGGCCTCGTCGATGACCAGCACCTCCGCCTGCCGAAGGTTGAGCTGCCGGCGGTTGATGAAGTCCAGCAGCCGCCCCGGTGTGGCGATGAGCAGATCCAGCCGGCCGGACTTGATGCGGTCGAGCTGCTTCTGGAAGTCCATGCCGCCCACCACGCAGCAGATGCCCGTGTCCATGTACTTGGCCAGGTCCCGGGCGTCGCTCTCGATCTGCAGGGCCAGCTCCCGGGTGGGCGCCAGCACCAGGGCCCGCGGCGTGCCCGGCGGCCGCGGCGCCTGGTCCGGATTCTCCCACAGCCGCGTGAGAATGGTGACGAGGAAGGCCGCGGTCTTGCCGGTGCCGGTCTGGGCCTGTCCGGTGACGTCGTAGTCGGCGAGGCTGAACGGCAGCACACCGCTCTGAATGGGTGTGCAGTACTCGAACCCGAGATCCGCGATGGCGTGCATCAGGGGCACGGGCAGCGCGAAGTCGTGGAACCGGTCCTTGTCCGGAGCCTCCGGAACGTCGAAGTCTTTGGGTTGCCAATCTGTCACGGTATTCTCTATCGATCCTCTGCGCGGCACGAGATTTCGTCTCGCACGCTGGCCAGCTTGATGCACAGCACCAGTATGTCCATCGCCACCCGCACGTCGTCGAGGCTGGCGAAGGAGGGGGCGATGCGCAGGTTGGTGTCGTGGGGGTCTTCGCCGTAGGGAAAGGTCGCTCCGGGCGGGGTGAGCTTCAGCCCGGTCTCGGCCGCGAGCTCCGCCACGGTAGCGGCGAGCCCCGGCCGAGTGTCCAGCGAAACGAAGTACCCGCCGCGGGGGGTGGTCCAACGGGCCACGTCCAGCTCTGCGAGGCCCTGGCGCAAGGCGCGCTCCACGGCGTCGAACTTGGGCTTCAGCAGCGCCGCGTGCCGGGCCATGTGAGCCTCGAGCCGCCCGCCCAGAAAGCGGGCGTGACGCAGCTGATTCACCTTGTCCGGGCCGATGCTGAAGGTGCTCATCCGCCGCTCCAGCACATCCAGCACGGCGGGGCTGGCGGCCATGAAGGCCAGGCCTCCGCTGGCGTAGGTCACCTTGGAGGTGGAGCCGAACACCACCACGTGATCGCTGGTGCCGGCCTGGTCGGCCAGGGTCAACAGCGGTGCCAGCGGTGCCGCCGGGAACTGGAAGTCGTGAACCGCGTAGGCGTTGTCCCAGAACACCACCAGGTCGTCGGCGGCGGCGCGCTCCGGCAGCTGCGCCATGCGCTCCACCACCGCGTCGCTGTAGATGCACCCGGTGGGGTTGGAGAACTTCGGCACGCACCAGATGCCTTTGATGTCCGCATCGGCCCGGGCGAGGCGCTCCACCCGCTTCATGTCCGGGCCTTCGTCGGTCATGGGCACGGGGATGAGCTCGATGCCCAGCGACTCCGACAGGGCGAAATGCCGGTCGTAGCCGGGGACGGGCGCCAGCATCTTCGGCAACGCCGAGCGGTTCCAGCGCCGTTTGTCGCCCCAGAGACCGAAGCGCAACGCGGTGTCGGCCACCAGGTGCATGAGCGTCAGGCTGGAGTTGCCCCAGCAGATGACGCGATCCGGGTCCACCCCCAGCAGCTCGCCGCCCAGCGCCCGGGCTTCCGGCAGGCCCCGCAGGGTGCCGTAGTTGCGGGCATCGGTGCCATCCGCTGCGCGAAAGTCGCCGCCCAGCACGTCTTCCATGGGGGCCGACAGATCGAGCTGGTCCGGAGCCGGCTTGCCCCGCGTCAGATCGAGCTGGATTCCCTCATCCTTGTGCGCCTCCAGCCGGGCGGCAAGGCTCGCCTCCAGGGCCTCGAGCGCGTCCAGATCCAGTTCGGTCAGCCTGCTCATGTGGTGAGCCCGGTCGTTTCTTCGGTGCCGATCATCAGGTTCAGGTTCTGCACGGCGGCGCCGGCGGCGCCTTTGCCCAGGTTGTCGAGGCGGGCTACCAGCAGAATCTGCTCCGCATGGCCGAACACCATGAGCTCGATGCGGTTGCTGCCGTTGCAGGCGGTGGGGTTCAGGTACCCCTCCTCCAGGGTGTCCGGCGCGCCCACCGGCAGCACGCTGACGAAGGGCTCGCCCGCGTAGCGGCTCTCCAGCACCGCCTGGACGTCCTCGGGAGCGGGTCGGCCGCGGAGCTCGGACGTGAACAGCCCAACTTCCACCAGCATGCCCTGATAATAGTTGCCCACGCTGGGGGCGAACAGCGGCGCCACGGCGCAACCGGAGTAGCGGTGCATCTCCGGCACGTGCTTGTGCTTGAGGCCCAGGGCGTAGAGGCGCGTGTTGAAGCGCTCCTGAGTCTCGGCGTCGAAGCCGCGATAGCGTTCGACGAGGGGGCGGCCGCCGCCGGAGTAGCCGGAGACGGCGTGGATGCGCAGCGGCAGGTCCGCGGGAAGGACGCCGGCGTCGACAAGGGGGCGAACCAGCAGCAGAAAGCCCTGGGGATAGCAGCCCGGGTTGGAGACGCGTCGCGCCTTGGCGATGCGCGCCCGGGCCCCGGGTTCCAGCTCCGGCAGGCCGTAGACCCAGTCCGCCGCCACCCGGTGGGCACTGCTGGCGTCGAGAATGCGGCAATCGGGGCTCGCCAGCCTCACCACTTCACGGGCGGCATCGTCGGGCAGGCAGAGGATGGCCACGTCCGCCTGCTCGAGCAGACGCGCGCGGGCGGCCGGATCCTTGCGCTCCGCGGGATCGATGCGGAGCAGGGACAGATCCCGCCGTTGGCGCAGCCGTTCGGCGATCTGCAGACCGGTGGTGCCGGCTTCTCCGTCGATGAAGACTGTGGTCAATACCTGGTTTCGGCAGTTCAGAGGCGCGGCATTCTAGGTGAAAATGGGGCCGATGTCTCAGTCCGCTTGGCCGTGGGGCGGGCGGTCAGCGGGAGTCAGGCGGCCGCCATGGGGCCCGCCACAGGGCGCGCAGGCCCCAATAAGCCAACAGCAGGGCGGCCACGGGCACGAGGATGGTCTGCACGACGAACACCACGATCAGGTTCACCAGCTCCTCTATGGCGTTCTCCGCCCGCTCGGTGAGGGCGTCGAGCTGGGCCTTGACGTTCAGAGCCTGGCGCTGGTCGTCGAGAAAGGCGCCGAACCTTTGCAGCACCGTGGGAGCGGAGGGGTCTTCGGGCGGCGTGGCCTCGCCCGCCTGCTGCTGCAGCTCCTCGATGCGCTCCCGGGTGAACTCGATGCGGTCCAGCGCCTCCTGCTGGCGCTCCGCCAGCACCAGCTGATCCACCAGGCCGGTGGTCAGGGTCACCAGCGCGAACAGGAACCGCGCGAACAGCAGCACGGTGGCCAGCCGCAGCAGCGGCACCCGGACGGGCGCCGCGGCGGGAATCCACAGGGCCAGCACGCCTGCAGCCGCCGCCGCGCTGAGTGCGCCGTTGATCCAGACGTTGGCCGCCACCTCGGCGAGCAGCATCTGAGTGCCGAGGGAGACGCAGGCCAGCAGGGCCAGCCAGGAGAACTGCTCCACCAGGTCGTTCAACGGATCCAGCACCTCGCCCAGGGTGAGGGTGACACCCACCCCCACGGGCTGGATGGCCAGCTCGGTTCCCTGGGCCACGGAGATGACCCCGTTGAGCCCCCGCGCCACCGCGAAGGCGGCCAGCGCCCGGGACAGCGTGGCGCCGGTGTTCTCCTGAGCTGCCTGGTCGAGTCCGTGACCCCAGGACAGGGCCGCGCCGAGTGCGAGGCAAATCGTCAGCACGGTGCGACGCATCGCCCCGCCGGGGCCGCGGTCCGGCACCCGCGGCTCAGTCAAGGCCGTCCGGAATCGGCTGAATCCCGTCACCCTTCTGCCAGGCCACGAACAGGCTCTCGAGCTTCTCGGTGATCAGGTTAGCCAGGGAGCCGCGGTCCAGATCGGAGATCCGCTCCAGCACCTTGGGCTTGATGCGATGCAGGTGCAGCACCGGCCATGACTGCTCGAACTCCCGCAGATCGCCTTTCGCCAGCACCGGTAGAAACGGATCGTCGGCTGGGCGCTTTCGCATGATGGCGCGGATGCCCGGCTCGAAGGGAATCTGCCGGTTCCCCAGGGTGCGGTCTTCCCGCACGTTGGCCAGGTACAGGCCCGGCTTGCCCACCAGCTCTCCCGGCACGATGTGCAGCCCCGTCGCGACCACCGCTTCCGGCTGAATGTGGAAGAAGGTGTCGTGGTAGGCCAGGGGGTCCGGCAGGATCACCAGCTTGCGCTCCCACTCCTGGGGAAAGTACATGCTGTAGTTGGTGTAGAGCTGCTCCACCGACGGTGAGTATACGCACATGGTGGATTCGAACTGGCGCACGAAGGCCATGGCGCGCTCGCGATGGCTGAAGTTTTCCAGGTCCCACGCGAGGTCCGGATTTTCTGCGAGGGATGACATGCTTTGGGATCCTGCCTGTGGTCCTGTCGCGATGGGTGGCCGGGGATGAATTCTAGTGTGCGAGGCTGCCGCCGGGCGACCGTCGGCGGCGCCGACTCCGCCAATCGTGATGCAGTCCGCGAAATCGGCGTGACGGCTATGCCTGCGCATGGAAGATGCCGCCGAGCCAGCGACCCATGTCACGGAGTTCCTGAGGACATACCTCGTGGCCCATGGGGTATTCGTGCCACTCCACCTGGTAGCCCAGCGCGCGCAGAGCCTCCCGGGAGGTGACGGCCCGGGCGATGGGGATCATGGGGTCCATGACGCCGTGGGACATGAAGATGGGCACATCTACGCTGGCGAAGCTGACCTCGCCGCCCAGGTGCTCGTGATCGTGGACGTAGGTGGAGAGCGCGAGAACGCCCCCCAGCCGCTCCGGGTGGCGCAGCCCCAGATGCAGCACGATGACCCCGCCCTGGGAGAACCCGGCCAGCACGATCCGGCTGGGAGCGAGCCCGCGCTCGACCTCACGCGCCACCAGCGCGGCCACCGCCGCGGCGGACTCGCGGATCTCCGCGTCGCTGGCCAGAGGGGCGCGGGGATCGATGTCGTACCACGCGCGCATGCGCATGCCCGCGTTGATGGTGACCGGGCGGACGGGCGCGTTGGGGAAGACGAAGCGGACCGGCGCGGTGAGGCCCAGCATGGGGACGATGGGCGGGAAGTCGCTGGCGTCGGCGCCCAGGCCGTGCAGCCAGATCACTGCGCCTACGGGGTCGCTGTCGGGGTCGATCTCCAGGCAGTCCAGAAGGTCACTCATGGCGGCAGTTCAGCAAGTTCGATGCGCTATTGCAACGGGGATCGCGCGATTCGTGCGGAGTGGGGTGTGGTACTACCCCGCCCGCGCGCTGCGTCCTATCTCGCATCACGCCGTTCGGAGATCGGCGTCCCCCGGTCCCCCGGATCGGCGTGCCGAGGATCGTCGTGCGCATTGCCTCAACAGGGGCTGCGTGCCCCCGGAGCGGCTCGAGTATGGATGGACGCAGCGCCCGGGGTAGAACCAGTACCCGGGTACGCTTCGGGCATGTCGGCCCCGATGGCAGCATGTGATAATCCCCGGATGGACGACGAGCACAAGCGACCACCCTCGCGGGACGTCACCAAACTGAAGCCGGCGCTCCGGTTCCTGCGGCCGTACCTGCGGCAGGTGGTGTACGCCAGCATCGCGCTGATCATCACCGCCGGCGCGACGCTGTCCATCGGCCAGGGCATGCGTCTGGTCATCGACCGCGGCCTGACCGAGGGCTCCTCGGCGGTGCTGGTGCACACCGTGGGGCTGTTCGCCGTGCTCATGGTGCTGCTCACCGTCGGAACCTTCCTGCGCTTCTACTTCGTCTCCTGGGTGGGGGAGCGGGTGAGCGCCGACATCCGGGTGGCGGTGTTCCAGCACCTCATCCGCCTGCATCCCGGCTTCTTCGAGGTCAACGCGCCCACCGAGATCCAGTCCCGCATCACCACCGACACCACGCTCCTGCAGACGGTAATCGGGTCCTCCGTGTCCATCGCGCTGCGCAACCTGCTCATGTTCCTGGGCGGGCTGGTGCTGCTGTTCGTCACCAACGCCAAGCTGTCGCTGGTGGTGATCGCCAGCGTGCCCTTCGTGGTGGCGCCGGTCATCCTGTTCGGCCGGCGGGTGCGCAATCTGTCGCGGCGCAGCCAGGACACCCTGGCGCGGGTGGGGAGCTACGCCGGCGAGGCGCTGCGTCACATCAAGGTGGTGCAGGCGTTCAATCACGAGCCACTGGACCAGGCCGCCTTCTCCCGGCGCGTGGAGCATGCGTTCGAGGTGGGCGTGAGCCGCATCCGGCAGCGGGCGTTCCTGGTGGCGCTGGTGATGCTGCTCGTGCTGGCCGCCATCGCCACCATGTTGTGGGTCGGCGGCCAGGACGTACTGGCCGGGCGCATCACCCCGGGCGAGCTGGCGGCCTTCATCTTTTACGCGTTCATCGTTGCCGGCAGCGTCGGCGCCATCAGCGAGGTCTACAGCGACCTGCAGCGCGCGGCGGGGGCGACGGAGCGGCTCATGGAGCTGCTCGGCTCCCCCTCCAACCTCGAGGAGCCGGCGGAGCCGAAGGCCCTGCCTGAGGGGGCCTGCGGCCGCCTGGAGGTGCGAAACCTCAGCTTCCATTACGCGTCTCGGCCCGAAAGGCCCGTGCTGGTGGATGTCTCCTTCACCGTCGCGCCTGGCGAGATGGTGGCGGTGGTGGGGCCGTCGGGGGCGGGCAAGAGCACCCTGTTCGACCTGGTGCAGCGATTCTACGACCCGACGGCGGGGGCCGTGCTGCTGGACGGCGTGGACCTTCGCGAGCTTCCGCTGGCGACGGTGCGCGAGCACACGGGCTACGTGCCCCAGGACCCGGTGCTGTTCGCCGGCGCGCTGCGGGAGAACCTGTGTTACGGCCGGGCCGATGCCAGCGAGGCCGAGGTCGATGAGGCGCTGCGGCTGGCCCACGCCACCGACTTCGTGCAGGCCCTTCCGGCGGGGCTGGAGACGATCATCGGCGAAGGCGGCAGCGGCCTCTCCGGCGGCCAGAGGCAGCGTCTCGCCATCGCCCGGGCGCTGCTCACGGAGCCGCGCCTGCTGTTGCTCGACGAGGCCACCAGCGCGCTGGATGCGGAGTCGGAGCAGAAGATTCGCGACAGCATCGAGACCCTCAAGGGGCGCTGCAGCATCCTGGCCATCGCCCACAGGCTTTCCACCGTCCGCCAGGCCGATCGCATTCTGGTGCTGGACCGGGGACGGCTGGTGGCCAGCGGGGATCATGACACTCTGATGCGCTCCAGCGAGCTCTACGCACGGTTCGCGCGTATTCAGTTCGCCGGAGAGGCGGCCTCGAACAGCCCGAGCTGGCGATCCACCGCGGGGTGATCCAGGCGCACGCCGACCCCCAGCAGGCGCACGGGCCGCCGGCCCCGTTCCCAGGCGGTCTCGAGCAGGGCTTCGAAGACGGCCGGGTCGGTCTGCCGCGAGCTCCGGCCGGCGGTGGTGGTCTCGAAGCCGTCGAAGCGCAGCTTGATGAAGCACGCTTCGATGCGGCTGGCGGCCCCCGCCCGATGCACGCGCTCGTCGAGGTCGCCGAGCAAGCCCGCCAACTCGGCCCGGCAAGCCTCGAGGCCCGGCAGGTCCCGGGGGTAGGTCCGCTCCACACTCACGGACTTGCGGGTGCGGCTGGGGCGCACGGGGCGGTCGTCGATGCCGCGGCAGAGCTGGTAAAGGGTGGCACCGAAGCGGCCGAACGTGCGGGTGAGCTCCACCAGACTGAGGGTCTCGAGATCGGCGCAGGTGACGAGGCCGCGCTCGTGCATGCGGCGAGCGGTGACGGAGCCGACGCCGAACAGCTTCTCTACCGGCAAGGCCGCCACGAAGGAACGCACCTGCTCGGGCGGTACCGTGAGCTGGCCATCGGGCTTGTTCCAGTCCGACGCCACCTTGGCCAGGAACTTGTTCGGCGCGATGCCGGCGGACACGGTGATGCCGATGCTCTCACGGACCTCCGCGCGGATCTCCTCCGCCATCAGGGTGGCGCTGCCCTGGCAGGCTGCGCTGCCGCTGACGTCGAGAAACGCTTCGTCCAGTGACAGCGGCTCGATGATGTCGGTGTAGCGGGCGAACACCTCGTGGACCTGCCGGGACACGGTCCGATATTTGTTCATGTCGGGCCGCACCATCACCAGGTCGGGACAGAGCCGGAGGGCCTGACTCATGGGCATGGCGGAATGGATGCCGTAGGCGCGGGCGCGGTAGTTGCACGTGGCCACCACGCCGCGCTTGTCCGGGGCTCCCCCTACCGCCAGCGGCTTGCCCGCCAGGCTCGGGTCGTCCCGCGTCTCCACGGAGGCGTAGAAGCTGTCGCAGTCGCAGTGAATGATCTTGCGCACGCTGAGGCGTAGCAGGCCCGGCCAGTGACGAGAAGGGCGGATTTAAGCAGACAATTTCCGTAGTCGGCAAAACCTCGTTAAACTCGAACGTCCGTCGTATTCGTGGGGGTGACATGGGACCGCTTTCGGGCTTTCGCATCATCGAGCTGGCGGGCATCGGCCCCGGACCTTTCTGCGGCATGATGCTCTCGGACATGGGCGCCGAGGTCATCCGCATCGACCGCCCGGGGGCTGCCGCGGGCCGGACCCCCGATGTGCTGGTCCGCAATCGTCGCTCCGTGGCCGTCGATCTCAAAAAGCCGGAAGGGGTGGAGACGGTGCTGCGGCTGGTGGAGACGGCGGACGCGCTGCTCGAAGGATTCCGTCCCGGTGTCACCGAGCGTCTCGGCCTCGGTCCGGACGAGTGTCTGGCGCGTAACCCGAAGCTCGTCTACGGCCGCATGACCGGCTGGGGCCAGGACGGTCCGCTGGCCCAGGCCGCCGGCCACGACATCAACTACATCGGCCTGTCGGGGGCGCTGCATGCCATCGGCCGGCCGGGCGAGAAACCGGTGCCGCCACTGAACCTCGTAGGCGACTTCGGCGGTGGCGGCATGCTGCTGGCCTTTGGACTGGTGTGCGGCATGCTGGAGGCGCAGAAGTCCGGCAAGGGTCAGGTGGTGGACGCGGCCATGGTGGATGGTGCCGCCACCCTGATGGCCATGTTCTTCTCCATGAGCGCCGCTGGCGTCTTCAAGGACCAGCGCGGCACCAACATGCTGGACGGCGGCGCCCACTTCTACGACACCTACGAGACCCGGGACGGCAAGTACGTCTGTATCGGCTCCATCGAACCTCAGTTCTACGCCCTGCTCGTCGAGAAGGCCGGTCTCGACAAGGAGCGCTTCGCGCCGCAGATGGATGCGAGCCAGTGGCCGGATCTCAAGCGCGAGCTCACCGAGGTGTTCAAGTCCAAGACGCGGGACGAATGGTGCGGGATCATGGAGGGGACCGACGTCTGCTTCGCGCCCGTGCTCTCCATCTTCGAGGCGCCGGATCACCCGCACAACAAGGCCCGCGGAACGTTCGTGGAGCTGGACGGCGTGGTGCAGCCGGCGCCGGCACCGCGATTCTCGCGCACCGCGCCGGCCATATCGCACAGCGCACCGCCGCCCGGCCGGGACAGCGCTGCGGTGCTCTCGGCATGCGGGTTCAGCGACGAGGAGATCGCCGGCCTGCGGGAGAAGGGGGTGATACCGGCCTAGGCAGCTTGGCCGTCTTCGGGGGGAGACGGGAAGGGACACAAGGGAGGAACGGATGAGCGTCGAGCTTCTGGATACGCCACGATTTTTCGGTTACCGGGTGCGCCGGCAGATTCTGGGCAAGACCTATCAGGAGTACTTCTCGCTGAAGGACGGCGGCAAGCGGGTCCGCGGCGACCGGCGGGCCGAGGTGAAGGCCCGGGCGGAAGCCCGCGATGCGGAGCTCGCCCGGCAGCAGGAGACCCTGCAGCGCAAGCGGGCCAAGGAGGTGCGCCTGGATGGGCGGGGTCAGGTACGCGGCATCCTGTGCCGGCTGAAGGCCGAGAAGAGCGGCAATCGCACGCCGGTCTTCCAGATCGGGGTGATGTCGTTGCTGGAGAACCGCATCGTCAACACCACAGTCTCCATCAACCGATACGGCATCGACGAGGCCTGGCGTAGAGCCGTGGAGTTCTACGCGAAGCACAAGCAGATCAGCAAACGTTCGGGGGCCTATCGAGCGCTGCTCGAGGCCCAGCCCGGCCCGGCAGAGGTGGAGCGGCTGATGAACGGCGGCGGTGCCCGTAGAGGCGCCCGCCGGGCCGGCCCGGCGCCGCGGGTCGCCCCGCGGCGGGTGGGTGAACGGGGCGGCTCGTGAGCTACGATTCGGAGTACCGCCGCTCCCTGACCGACCCGGAGGGATTCTGGGCCGAGAGGGCTCGGGAGCTTCCCTGGTTCGAGTTCCCCCGCACCATCCTCGGCCAGGACGAGCGTGGCGCCTGGCGCTGGTTCCAAGGCGGGCGCACCAACAGCGCCTGGCTGGCGCTGGACCGGCACGTGGACGCGGGCCGCGGCGACCACATCGCCCTGATCTACGACTCGCCGGTCACCGGACGGCTGGAGCGCATCAGCTACCGGGCGCTGACCGACCGGGTCGCCCGGGTGGCCGGAGCCCTGGCGGGACTGGGGGTGGGCCGTGGCGACCGGGTGGTCATCTACATGCCCATGGTTCCCGAGGCGGTGGTGGCCATGCTCGCCTGTGCCCGCATCGGCGCCGTGCATTCAGTGGTGTTCGGTGGCTTCGCCGCCCGGGAGCTGGCCGCCCGCATCGATGATGCCCGGCCGCGGGCCATGCTCACCGCGTCCTGCGGCATCGAATTCGCCACGGTGATTCCCTACAAGCCGTTGGTGGATGGGGCCATGTCGCTGGCGGCTCATCCGCCGGAACACGTGGTGATGCTGCAGCGGGAGCAGGGCCCGGTGGACCTGGCCGGCAGCGGCTACCTCGACTGGGCCGACTGGGAGGCCGCGGCCGGTCCGGCCGGGTGGGTGGAGGTGGATGCCACCGACCCGCTCTATATCCTCTACACCTCCGGAACCACCGGTAAGCCGAAGGGCGTGCTGCGTGACAATGGCGGCCATGCGGTGGCCCTCAACTACAGCATGAAGGCCATCTACGGCATCGACCCCGACGACGTGTTCTGGGCGGCTTCGGACGTGGGCTGGGTCGTAGGCCACAGCTACATCGTCTACGGCCCGCTGATCAAGGGCTGTACGTCGGTGCTCTACGAGGGCAAGCCGGTGCGCACCCCCGATGCGGGCGCGTACTGGCGGGTGATTCAGGATCACCGTGTGAAGAGCTTCTTCACCGCGCCGACGGCGTATCGGGCCATCAAGAAGGAGGATCCGGACTGCGCGCTGAAGGACCGCTATGACGTCTCTTCGCTGGAGTACCAGTTCGTGGCGGGCGAGCGGCTCGATCCGCCGACCTATCACTGGCTGCGCGAGCACCTCGGCATCCCGGTCATCGATCACTGGTGGCAGACCGAAACCGGCTGGTCGATCTGCGCCAACATGGCAGGGGTGGAGCTGCTGGAAACGAAGCCGGGCTCGCCCACCCTGCCGGTGCCCGGTTACGACCTGCGCATCCTGGATGCGGCGGGTCAGGAGCTGCCGCCGCGACGGGAGGGCGCGGTGGTGATCAAGGGGCCGTTGCCGCCGGGCGCCTTGCCCACGGTGTGGGGCGATCATCAGCGCTATCTCGACTCCTACTGGTCCCAGTACGAGGGCTTCTACTTCACCGGCGACGAGGGGTATCGGGACGAGGACGGTTACGTCTACATCATGGGCCGCATGGACGACGTCATCAACGTGGCAGGCCACCGGCTCTCCACGGGACAGATGGAAGAGGTGCTGGCGAGCCACCCCGCCGTTGCGGAGTGCGCGGTGGTGGGGATCGAAGACGCCGATCGGGGGCAGGTGCCGCTGGGGCTGCTGCTGCTGAAGGATGGGGTGAACGTGGATCACGGGGAGCTCGAGCGTGAGCTGGTGAACCTGGTGCGTCAGCAGGTGGGGCCGTTCGCCAACTTCAAGCGGGCGGTGGTGGTGAAGCGCCTGCCGAAGACCCGCTCGGGAAAGATCCTGCGCCAGATCGTGCGGAGGATGATCGACGGCAAACCCTACGACGTGCCTTCCACCATCGACGACCCGGCGATTCTCCCGGAGATCGGCGAGGCCCTGCGCCAGGAGGGGATCCTTCGCGAGGCACCGGCTTGATCATTGTCCATGGCACCATTCCGATTCGCCCGGATTGCCGCGAGCAGGCGCTGGAGCTGGCCCGCGGCATGACCCAGGCCACCCAGGCGGAACCGGGCTGCATCTCCTACGACTTCTACGTGGGGCTCTCGGATCCCAACACGCTGATGCTGTTCCAGGAGTGGGAGAGTCTGGAGGCGCTCATGCGCCATTTCCAAACGCCCCACATGGAGGAGTTTCTGCGCGCTCTGCCGGAGGTGGTCTCCGGGGAGATCACCACGCGGCGCTACCAGGTGCAGAGCGTGGACGACGATGCCGAGGCGGAGACGGCGGCTCCGCGACCGGTCATCCATTGAGCCGGCGCATGGCCAGGCTGGCCACGGCGATGAGCGCCACGGCGAAGCCGGTCTCCCACAGCGCCATGAATCGCTGATCCGGGGTCACCGCTTCCAGCACGCCGTGCAGGAAGTAGAGGGTCGCGGCCAGGATAGCGTAGAAGAAGCCGCGGAAGCGGCCCCGCAGCACACCCGGCAGCACCAGCAGCAGGGGCAGCACCTGAACCACGAACCACAGGGTGTTGGTCACCGGCGACGTCAGGGGCTCGACGAAGAACTGGCGCAGCCCCGTCAGCGCGAACAGCGAGCCGATGAGTATCAGAGAGGAGAACTGCAGGCCCTTCATGAGGCGGACCCGGAGAGCTTCGCCGCGACGTCGGCCAGCCGGGCGCCCAAGGCGAAGGCGAGCTGCTTCTCCGCATCGCTGAGATCGGGGCGCCCGTCGGCCCCGGAGACGTGACTGGCGCCGTACGGCGTGCCGCCGCTGGTGGTCTCGCTCAACCAGCGCTCGCTGTAGGGAAGCCCCACCAGAACCATACCGTGGTGCAGCAGCGGCATCATCATGGTGAGCAGGGTGGACTCCTGGCCGCCGTGCAGGGATCCCGTGGAGCAGAACACCGCCGCCGGCCGGCCCGCCAGGTGGTGGGACAGCCACAGGTCCGCGGTGCCGTCGAGAAAGAACTTGAGCGGCGCGGCCATGTTGCCGAAGCGGGTGGGCGATCCCAATGCCAGGGCGCTGCATCCGGCCAGGTCGTCCTTGCTGCAGTAGGGGGCGCCCTCGTCGGGGACGGGCGGAACGGTGCGCTCGGTGGCGGCCGCCACCGGCGGCACCGTGCGCAGGCGCGCCTCGAACCGCCCATGGCTGCGCACGCCGCGGGCCAGATGGCGGGCCAGGTTGGCGGTGCCGCCGGAACGGCTGTAGTACAGCACCAGGACGTAGGGCTGGCTCACCTACAGAACGCTCAGCACGTTCTCCGGCGGCCGGCCGAGAGCCGCGCCCTTGTCGGTGACGACTATAGGCCGCTCGATGAGGATGGGATGGTCCACCATGGCTTGAATCAGCTCGTCCTCGGAGCGCGCCGGGTCGTCCAGACCGAGCTCGGTGTAGGGCGCTTCCTTGCGGCGCATCAGCGCTCGGGGCTCGAGACCGAGCTGGGCGAGCAGCCGTTTCAGGGAGACCGCGTCGGGCGGATCCTTCAGGTACTCCACCACCACGGGCTGAATGCCGCGCTCCTCGAGCAGCGCCAGGGTCTGCCGGGACTTGGAACAGCGAGGATTGTGATAGATAGTGACTCGGTTCATGAGGAAGAATGTTAACGAAGCCTGGGCCGGGCCGCAGCATCTTCATGCGGCCCCGCGATCGTGCGGCGGGCGACCGACTACGAGGAGTGAGGGCATGAGTCACAGCCACCGGTGGATTCCAACCCGCTTGCGCCTGCTCACGGCGCTGGCCCTGGTCCTGGCGCTCGCGGGTTGCGAGCGGCCGGAGGTTGAGCTGGCCCAGGGCGACGGTGCCGACTGGGCGCAATGGCAGGGTCAATGGCTGCTGGTCAACTACTGGGCGGAGTGGTGCGCGCCGTGCCGCAAGGAAATCCCCGAGCTCAACCGGCTGCACGCCGAAGCCGACGACGTCACGGTGCTGGGGGTGAACTTCGACGGCCTCCAGGGCGACGCGCTGGCGGCGCTCGCGACCGAGATGGGCATCGAGTTTCCAGTGCTGGTGGTGGACCCGCGGGCGCGCTGGGACCAGCCGCTGCCCACGGTGTTGCCGACGACCCTGGTGATCGATCCCGCCGGGGAGCTGCGGGAGGTGCTGGTGGGGCCGCAGACGTACGAGAGCCTGGCGCGGGTGGTTGGGTTGTCCGCGGACATGTAGCGCTTTTCCGTGGGGTTTGGGGGTTGGGAATGCCCCGCGAGCCGGCGACGGCGCGCGCCTCCGGCCCACGCTCAGCCGCTCCGCGGTCCCCTCGCTTGGCCGAGTTGCCACCGCACCCGCTCCGCGGCCGCGGCGTCAATC
>JAWLGU010000015.1:0-63298 GCA_041690675.1 Pseudomonadales bacterium
CCTCCGCCACAACCCTAACCTCAACGCGTGCCCCCGGGACGGCGAGCTCGGCGACGCCGATTGCGGTCCAGGCTGGCCACGGGGCGCTGATGAACTCGTCTCTGACCTTCATGAAGGCCGGCAGGTGGGCCTGAAGTCCCACGTGGTAGCTGGTGTACTCGACGATATTCTCGTAGCCGAGGCCGGCTTCCTCGAGGATTCGGCCAACCGCCCGCCAGGCATTGCGGAACTCCTCCTCGGGATCCTTCGGCACCGTGCCGCCTTCGTCCAGACCGATCTGCCCGGAGCAGATTAGGAGCCCGCGGGAACGAACCGCCGGGGCGAAATGGAAATGCTCGTAGCTTCGACGGTCCGCGTCGGGCACGATAACGTCTCGGGTCATGTCCCCGCCTCCCCAGATTTTGAAGTACGACGATGATGGTAAACGAGGCGATGTGGAAGGGTAAGTCCTGCGAGGGTGGTGCTTGGAATGCTGAGATACTCGGAGGCGGTCGATATCGGAGCTGGCGAGCTGGAGGAGTACCTCCGCTTCGCGCTTGAGGTGGCTGAGGTAGCCGGGGAGGCCACGCTGCCGCATTTTCGGTCCGAGCTCGTCGTGGAGAACAAGCGCGCGGATGGGCGGTTCGATCCCGTGACCCGCGCGGATCGCGAAGCCGAGCAAGTGATTCGCAAGGTGGTCGAGGATCGATACCCGCAGCACGGTATCTTCGGCGAGGAGTTCGGTCACCGCGAGGGGAACGGCCTGACCTGGGTCATCGACCCCATCGACGGCACCCGGGCGTTCATGACCGGGATGCTTCACTGGGGCGTGTTGCTGGCACTGTTCGACGGCCAGCGCCCGGTCATTGGCGTGATGTACCAGCCATTTACCGGCGAGGCGTTCTTCGGCACCAACCAGGCCGCGTGGTATCGCCGGGCGGGCAAGGAGCGGAGGCTGCGATGTCGGCCGTGCCGGTCGTTGGATGAAGCGGTCCTAACCACCACCAGCCCGCGACTGTTTGCTGACCCCGTCGAGCGAGCGGGGTTCGACCGGTTGGAATCGGCAGTGAAGCTCTCCAAGTACGGTGGCGACTGCTACATCTATGCCATGCTGGCCATGGGCTACGTCGATCTGGCGACAGATGCCGGTCTGCAGGCGTACGATATTCAGGCGCTGATGCCAATCATCACCGGTGCGGGCGGTGTCGTCACTACGGTGGACGGAAGCGATCCGAGTCTGGGAGGGACGGTGCTCGCGGCCGCGAGTCACGAGCTTCACGAGTTGGCGCTGGCCGCAATGTCACGAGGCTGAGGTCGAGCCGCGGCGAAGAGGCGCGGGCGGTCGAGGAGGGGAGCATGGATTTCGGGATCGCCCTGGCTACCACCACGGAATCGTGGAAGGTTGTCCTGCGGGCAGAGGCGCTGGGATTCAGTCACGCTTGGTTCTACGACACCCAGCTGCTGAACCCCGACGTCTTCATCGGTATGGCGCTGGCCGCCGCCAACACGCGCCGCATTCGACTGGGCACCGGCGTCCTCGTTCCGTCGAACCGCATCGAGCCGGTTACGGCGAACGCCCTGGCGACTTTGAACAAGCTCGCGCCGGGCCGAATCGATTTCGGCGTGGGCACCGGCTTCACCGCCCGCCGCACGCTCGGGCAGCGCGCCATCCCGCTCAAGCGGATGAAGGACTATATCGAGCGTGTGCAGAAGCTGTTGCACGGTGAGACCGTGAGTTGGGTCAGCGAAGGCGAGAAGCACGAGATCGCCTTCCTGAATCCCGACCTCGGACTCATAAACCTGGACGACGCCGTGGCGCTTCACGTCTCTGCCATGGGGCCGCGTTCCCGACGGCTCGCGGCGGAGCTCGGGGCCGGGTGGCTCAACTTCTCTGCCAACGAGGGTGCCGCGCTCAGAACCCTCGAGGACATGCGCCAGGCGTGGCAGGAGCATTGGCGGGAGCCTGGCCAGCTCTATTCGACGCTGTTCTTCCTGGGCGCCGTGCTTCGGGCGGATGAGTCGTTGGATTCCGAGCGCGTGCTGGCGCAAGCGGGTCCCGGCGTCGCCGTCTTCTTCCACAACCTGGTGGAAACCACCGATGCCGGCTCCATGGAGGGCATCATTGGCAAGCCGTTGAGCGACCGCCTCGAGCGCTATCGGGAGGTCTACAACGGCTATCCGGCGAAGCGGCGCCACCTGTACAACCACCGCGGACACCTGATGTTCGTCCGGCCCGAGGAGCGGTTCCTGATCACCCCCGACCTCATCGAATCGATGACCTTCACCGGCACGCCCGAGGAACTGCGGGCGCGGGTAGACCGTCTCGCGGAGGCGGGTTACAGCCAGCTCACCATACAGCTCGTGGAAGGGCAGGAAGACGCCTTGGAGGAATGGGCAGGGGTGTTCGGGCTGACGGCACCAAAGTGATGCGCGGCGCGTGACAGCGCCCAAGCCCGGTGCATGGCCTGGCGCCCCGGCCGAGCAGGCCCGCCGTCCGGATCTCCTCTAACCGACGGAATTCGTTGAGAAAATTGCGAGATTGCAGCGTTGGCACGCAAGCTGCAACCGATATGTCGACGCCTGGTGTCGACTCTCTCCCCTGAAGACCATGCCGGCGTCGGATCCAATGCGGATCCGGAGGCACCCAGCCTTCCCTCTCCCCTCGGGCTGGGTGCCTCTATTTTCCGCAGACCCCTCCAGCAACGCGTTCAGTCGTCGCCCCAGAACTTCCACCAGGGCTTCTTGCCGGCCGGTTCTGCTTCACCGGCCTCCCGAGCCTCGCGGTGCTCCTCCTGGATCTCCTTGCGCTCTTCACGGCGCGCCTGCATCTCCTGGGAGGTCTGATTGCCCGACTGCGCGTCGGCGCGAGTCCGCTCGCTCGTCTCGTGCTGGCTCGTGACCCGCTCCCCCTTGTCTTGGGCCGCCAACGCCGCGCCACCGAACGTGACCATGAGCCCCACCAGGCCCAGCATCCATATCTTGTTCATGCCGGATCTCCGAACGAAGGTTCGGTGATTGTCACGGCTCTGACAGCAGTGGCGAGGTGTTCAGTAACCGGCAGCGGCTTTCTGCTCGGCCAGCTCGGCCAGCGTGGTTACCACCAGCTTGCGTTCGGCCTCCTTGACCCGCTCCTCGAGATCGGCCACGCAATCGCCTGGGTGAATCGGTACCCGTACCTGCGCCAGCACCGGTCCGGCGTCGTACTCTTCATCGACCAGATGCACGGTGGCACCGGTCTCGGTGTCGCCGGATGCCAGCACCGCTTCGTGAACCCGGGTGCCGTAGAACCCCTGACCGCCGAACTTGGGAAGCAGCGCCGGATGGGTGTTGATGATGCGGTTGCGATAGGCGGTCAGCACGCGAGGGCCGAGCTTCTTCATGTAGCCCGCCAGCAACACCCAATCCACGTCCGCATCCGCCAGTGCCTGGGCCATGGCCGCGTCGAGCTGGTCCGGGTCGCGGTGGGTGGTGGAGCTGAGGTGGACGGTGGCGATGCCCGCAGCCCGCGCGCGGGCGAGGGCTTTGGCGCCGCTGTTGTTGGAAATCACGAGCGCCACCTGGACGTTCAAATCGCCGCTCGCGCAGGCGTCCAGAACGGCTTGAAGGATCGAGCCGCCGTGCGAGGCCAGTACCGCGATCTTCATCATGAAGCGAGCCGGAAGATGGCGGTGTGCACGATCTCGGTGGCGAGCTCGTGATCACGCCAATAGGCGAGGTAGAGCTTCACGAATTGATGCCCCTTACGTTCCCACTTCTCGAGGGGCACGGCGCGGATCTCCAATGTGTCTCCCACCCGGATCATGCTGCGAAAACGCACCTCCGAGCCCACGTGCACCCACGCCGGCATGACGTATTCCCGAACCAGCGCTTGGTTCGCCATCCCCAGAAGCCAGTGGGGATGCGCCGCCGTGCGATAGACCGGCAGGTCGTCGTCCACGTGGGCCGCGTACGTGCGGTTGCCGTCCTCCGTGATCTGCCAGTGCCACGGAGCAAAAGGCTGCCCCTCGACCACCGTCTCCCACGTCATCTCCACGCGCCCATTCGATTTGGCGGGCCGGTCGAACACCGACTGACTCTCGGGATCGGGCAGGCGGTCCGGAATGCGACTCGACATCTCGGCCAGCACGACGCCGGCGGCGTTGATGCATCGGGCCACCTGGCCGCCTTCAACCTCCTCCACCCGAATCTCCAGCTCGTCGCCGTCGTAGGCGGGCTTCTGCAAGCGTACCGAGCTCACGGAATGGTCCAGCCACCGCTCGCCGAAGCGCTCCACCAGCGGCCGGGTCAGATAGCCGTAGACCGCCACCCCGGGCACCAGCGCGCCCTGGAACCCGTACGTGCGGGCGATGTCGTCACTGTGGATTCGGTTCTCCGAGCTCTCGGAGTAGTTTCTGGCCACGACCTTGTACGTGCTCATGCATGCATTCTGCCCCATCCATGGCCTCGAGGCATCCGGGGCCTGCTCTGCGACCACCGGGCGAGACGCGAGCTCGCCATCGCCGCTCAGGGCGCCGCGTAGGCCTGGGCAGGCAGCCAGGTCACCAGGGCCTCCCAGTGGAAGATGATCAGAAGCCCGATGAGCTGAAGCACGATGAACGGCAGCACGCCGCGGTAGATGGTGGCCACGTCCACCTCGGGTGGCGCTACGCCTTTCAAGTAGAAGATGGCGAAGCCCACCGGCGGCGTGAGGAAGCTGGTCTGCAGGCACACTGCGAAGAGAACCGTGAACCACACCGGGTCGAAGCCGAGGCCGACCACCACCGGCGAGACCAGCGGGAGGATGATGAGGGTGAGCTCGATCCAGTCGAGGAAGAACCCGAGCACGAAGGTCGCCAGCAGGATGCAGATGACGATGCCGGTGGCGTCGAACGGCAAGCCGAGCAGGGCCCGTTCTATGAGACCGTCGCCGCCCAGGCCTCGCAGCACCAGGGCGAAAGCCGTTGCGCCCAGCAGCACGGCAAAAATGAACGCTGTGGTGCGGGTGGTTTCGAGCAGCACCTCGTGGAGCACCGGGCGGTTGAGCTGACGCTTCAGGTATGCCAGCAGCAACGCGCCGAAAGCCCCCACGCCGGCAGCCTCCGTCGGGGTGGCCAGGCCGAGGAAGATGCTGCCGAGCACGGCCAGGATGAGGAACGCCGGCGGCAGGATGGCTTTGAACAGGTCCAGCACGTCGATCCAGCCCACCGCTTCGTGGCGGCCGGCGGGTGCGGCTTCAGGGCGCACCAGGCCGAGGAGCAGCAGGTACGCGATGTACAGGCCGCCGAGCAGCAGGCCCGGGAAGACGGCGCCCAGGAACAGATCGCCGACGCTCATGGCCATGCGGTCGGCCATCAGGATCAGCATGATGCTCGGTGGCACCAGGATGCCCAGCGTGCCCACCGCACAGATGGTGCCCGCCGCCAGGCGCTTGTCGTAGCCTTCGCCCAGCATCACCGGGAGCCCGAGGAGTGCCAGCAGCACCACTGACGCGCCGATGATGCCGGTGGTCGCCGCGAGCAGCAGTCCGATCAGGGTCACCGTCACGGCCAGCCCCCCTCGCAGACCGCCGAAGAGCCGGGCGAAGCTCGTCATCAGCTCCCGGGCGATGCCGGATCGGTCGAGCAGGAGGCCCATGAAGATGAACATGGGCAGCGCCACCATGACCCAGTTCTCCATCACGCCCCAGATGCGTTCCACGGCGATGGACGTGTAGTTCCAGCTCATGCCGATGGGCACGTGGAAATCCACCTCCAGGACGATGGCCAGGGCGGTGAACAGCACCGACAGACCGCCGAGGAGCCAGGCCACCGGGAAGCCCGAGAACACCAGGGCGACGAAGCTCAGGAACATGAAGACGGCGAGGATCTCGTTGCCGGTCACGGTGCGCTCCCGCTACCGAACAGCAGCTTCCAGATCCGAGTGAGCCGGGACAGCGTCGCCACCAGAAGCAGGACGAAGCCGAGCGGCAGCATCGCCTTGATGGCCCACCGGTAGGGGAGCCCGCCAGGGGCCTGCGAGACCTCGCTCAACCGGAAACTGCTGATCACGAAGGGGACGCTGAAGACGAGGATCAGCGCGATGAACGGCAACAGCATGAGCGCGATGCCATAGAGCTCGATCCACGCCCGCAGGCGCGGCGAGAAGCGTTCGTGCAGCACGTCCACGCGGACATGGGCGTCGCGCTCGAGGGCGTAGCCGAGACCGAGCAGGAAACCGGCGGAGTACAGATGCCACTGAATTTCCTCGAACTCGATTCGGCCCTCGCCGAACGCGTACCTCAGCAGCACATTCAGGACGATGATGATCAGCAGAACGACCCACAGCCACGACACCCACTGGCCGATCTTCACCACCCACGGGTCCACGCGTCGGGAGAAGGCTGTGTGTGGCAGCATCAGAAGTCCCGGGGCAGGTAGGCCTTGGACTTCCAGTAGGCGTAGTCGGCACGGAAGCGTTGCTGGGAGGCGAGAATCCGGGCGAAGTCATCATCGCCGGCGGCTTCTTCTGCCAGGACGTTCTCGGTGATGCGTCCCAGCTCCCGAAGCACCTCCATCGGCAAGGTCTCCACCTGGACGCCTGCCGCCGCGAATTCGCGCATCACCGGCCCCTGCAGTCCCTCCGAGCGGGCGAGGTTGCGGGTCACTCCGGCGGTGCATACGGCCTCGAGCAGGGCCTGGGTCGCCGGCGTCAGAGCCTGCCAGCGCTGCAGATTCACGACGAGATGGAAGGCGGTGGCGGGCTGGTGCCAACCGGGATAGTAGTTGTAGCGGGCGACGCGGCCGAAGCCGAGCTTCTGGTCCACCACCGGCAGCGCATACTCGGTGGCGTCGATGGCGCCCTTCTCCAGCGCCTGGAAGATCTCGCCTCCCGGCAGCATGGTGACCGAGGCTCCCGCGCGCTCGATGACCTTGCCGCCGATGCCCGCGAAGCGGATCTTCAGCCCGTGAAGGTCGCGCAGCGAGTCGATGGCGCGCCGGAACCAGCCGGCCGTCTCCGGCCCGGTGATGCCGCAGAACAGCGGATGGACGTTGTGGGTGTGGTAGAGCTCTTCACCGAGCTGGCGACCGCCGGCTTCGAACCACCAGGCAGAGAACTCCCAGGGCTCCATCCCGAACGGTACGGCACCGAGCAGGGCGGATGCGGGAATCTTGCCCTGGTCGTAGCCGAGCCAGGTGTAGCCGGCCTCCACCTTGCCGTCGCGGACGGCGTCGGTGATGCTGAACGGCGGAACGATCTCGCCCGGTTCGTAGACATCGAGCCGCGCCGCTCCAGCGCTGACTTGCTGCACGGTCTCGCTTACGTACAGGGCGTTGTCGCCCAATGCCGGGAGGTTGGTGGCGAACGCGCCGGGCACACGCCAGCGAAAGCGGTCGATGGCCGCGGTGAGGTCTTTCGTCGATGGGGTCGGCTCGGCCGGGGAGCCCGGTGGACGCAGGGCCAGGCTGCCGATCAGGCCCGCCAGGAACGCGACCACCACGGCCATCCCTGCAGCTCGGTGGCTGAGCATATCCCGGTCCTCCATTCCCCTGACCCTGCAATTCGAGCGCGATTGTCCGAACTGTAGCCGGCGCATGCAAGAACGCCCACAATTCGGCAGTTGAGTTTACTGGCGCATTTGGCTAGCGTGACCGGCTTTGCGCGACGCCGTCGCGTGTGGAGTCATAGGGGGATACGATGCTCGTTGGTGTGCCCAAGGAGACGTGGCCGGGCGAGCGGCGCGCCGCGCTGGTGCCGCTCGTCGTTAAGAAGCTCGTCAACGCCGGGTTCGACGTGGTGGTCGAGAGCGGGCTCGGCGCCGCCGCCGGCTTTCCCGATGCCGCGTACGCCGATGCCGGCGCCACGGTGAGCGAAGACAGAGCTTCGCTGCTCGGTTCCGCCGACGTGGTGCTGCGCGTGCGCAAGCCCGACACGGAGGAAGTGGAGCTGCTGAAGAACGGCGCTGTGCACGTCAGCTTCCTCGATCCGTTCAACGAGAAGGCGCTGGTGGAAAAGCTGGCCGCCCACGGGGTGACCGCCATTTCCATGGAGATGATTCCCCGCACGACACGCGCGCAGAAGATGGATGCGCTGTCCTCCCAGGCCAACCTGGCGGGCTACGTCACCGTGATCCAGGCAGCCTATCACTCTCCCAAGATACTCCCCATGATGATGACACCTGCCGGCACCATCGCGCCGGCGCGGGTGTTCGTCATCGGCGCCGGGGTGGCGGGGCTGCAGGCCATTGCCACCGCCAAGCGCCTCGGCGCCCGGGTGGAGGCTTTCGACACGCGTCCCGTGGTGGCTGAGCAGGTTCAGTCGCTGGGGGCCAAGTTCGTGGAGATCGATCTCGGCGACACCGGCCAGACGGAGCAGGGCTACGCGCGGGAGCTGACTCCCGAGCAGATCGAGAAGCAGAAGGAAGGTCAGAAGAAGGTCATCGCCCAGTCGGACGTCGTGATCACCACCGCGCAGGTGTTCGGGCGGCCGGCGCCGAAGATCGTCTCTGCCGACATGGTTCGAGCCATGCAACCGGGCAGCGTGGTGGTCGATATGGCGGTGGAGAGCGGCGGCAACGTCGAGGGCTCGCGCCTCAACGAGATCGTCGACGTCGGCGGCGTGAAGATCATCGGCCAAGGCAACCTGCCCTCCGAGGTGGCCAGGAATGCCAGCGACATGTACGCCTCCAACCTGTTCAATCTCATCGACGAGTTCTGGGACCCCGAAGAGAAGAAGCTCGATCTGGACCCGGAAGACGACATCGTCAGGACCTGCGTCATCACGCGTGGCGGCGCCATCGTCAACGAAACCATCAAGAATCTGTAATCGGGAGTCCGCCATGGAAGCCGTATTTCTAGGCCTCGTGCTGATGCTGTCCATCTTTCTCGGCTTCGAGCTCATCTCGAAGGTCCCTGCCACGCTGCACACGCCGCTAATGTCCGGCGCCAACGCCATCTCCGGAATCACCCTCGTGGGCGCCCTCACCGCAGCCGGCGGCCAGCTCAGTGGTGTCGCGACGGTCCTCGGGGTGGTGGCGGTGATTTTCGCCACCATCAACGTGGTGGGCGGCTACATGGTCACCAACCGCATGCTCGGAATGTTCAAGAAGAAGGAAGCACCGGCCAAGGTGGGAGCCCGGTCATGAGCGACGTCCTGATCAACTCCACCTACATCATCGCCGCGGCGCTGTTCATCTTCGGCCTGAAGCTGATGTCGTCGCCGGCCACCGCGGTGCGCGGCAACTGGCTCTCCGCCGTCGGCATGTTCATCGCCGTGGTGTTCACGCTGTTTTCTCAGCAGATCGTCGAGTTCCAGTGGATCGCGGCCGGGGTGGTCATCGGCAGCATCATCGGCGCCGTCGCCGCGCAGCGGGTGGCGATGACGAGCATGCCGGAGATGGTGGCCCTGTTCAACGGCTCCGGCGGTCTGGCGAGTCTGCTGGTGGGCTGGGCCGCGCTGCACGGCGCGCATGTAGGCACCTTCGAGGTGGTCACTATTCTGCTTTCCATTCTCATCGGCGGCGTGACGTTCTCCGGAAGCATCATGGCCTGGGGCAAGCTCTCCGAGGTCATGGCCAGTGCGGCCGTAGTCTTCGGTGCCCAACGTATCGTCAATGCCGCCCTGCTGGTGACGCTGATCGTCTGCAGCGTGCTCTTCGCCATGGAGCCGTCGCTCACTTCGCCGTATCTGGTGGCGGTGATCGTATTGTCCCTGGTGTTCGGCGTGATGGCGGTGCTGCCGATCGGTGGAGCGGATATGCCGGTGGTGATCTCGCTCCTCAACAGCTACTCCGGCCTTGCCGCCTGTGCAGCCGGTTTCGCCATCAACAACAACATCCTCATCGTCGCCGGTTCCCTGGTGGGCGCCGCGGGCATCATTCTCACCAACATCATGTGCAAGGCCATGAACCGGTCCCTGGCCAATGTGCTGTTCTCCGGGTTCGGTGCCGCCAAGGTGGCCAGCAAGGTGGAAGGCGAGGTCAAACCCATCACGCCCGAGGACGCCTACCTCATTCTCGAGTCGGCGTCGTCGGTGACGTTCGTGCCGGGGTACGGCATGGCGGTGGCCCAGGCTCAGCATGTTGTGCGGGAGCTCGGCGAGCTGCTGGAGGAGAACGGATGCGAGGTCACCTATGCCATTCATCCGGTGGCCGGACGCATGCCGGGCCACATGAACGTGCTGCTGGCCGAGGCGAACGTCCCCTACGATCAGCTCGTGGAGATGGACGACATCAATCCGCGCATGAGCAACATCGACGTCGCCGTGGTGATCGGCGCCAACGACGTGGTGAACCCGGCGGCCCGGGAGGACGAGAACAGCCCCATCTACGGTATGCCCATCATCAACGTCGACCAGGCGCGCACCGTATTCGTGCTCAAGCGCTCCATGGCGTCGGGCTTCTCGGGGGTCGACAACCCGCTGTTCTTCGGCGAGAACACGCGCATGCTGTTCGGCGACGCCAAGCAGTCCATCGCTGCGCTGGTGGCCGAGTTCAAGAGCTGAGCGACCTCCGCCCTGCGGGGCGGCTAGGACGCGAGGAGCGGTCGCAAGATTCCCGCGATGAGCGGCCGAAACGGATTTCGCGTCCTCGCTCAGCCGCTCCGCGGTTCCCTCTCTCGACAAAGTTGCCGCTTCGCGTCAATTTGTCTCGCTCGGCTTCGCGACAGTGGCCGCGAAATCCGTTTCGGCCGCCCCTCGCTGCGCTTTTCCACACGCCGCAGCGTCCTTGCCGCCCCGCAGGGCGGCCGCCGCTCAGCCCTCGAAGGTGACCCGCACCTGCACCCGCACCGGAATGGGCTGCCCCTGCTCGATCACCGGCTCGAAGCGCCAGGTCTTCACCACCTGAACCGCCGCCCGCTCGAAGTATTCACGGGGGCTGCCCAGAACTTCGACGTCGCGCACGTCGCCGGTTTCGGTGACGGTGAGCTGCAGATCCACCGAGCCCGAGGCTCCCTTCGGTGCGGTTCGGGGGTAGCTCGGCGCGGTTTGACGTATGGGCGTCAGGCCGCTGACCGGATACAGGCTGTCGAACTTGCCAGCCCGGGCATCGAGCAGGCGCTGACGATACACGGCGCGGTTGCGCAGCTCCGAGACGATGCCGGGGTTGGCGCCGGCACGCTCCGCGGCCTCCAGGTGTGCCAGGGTCTGCGCGGTGTCATCGGCGCTCAACATGGTGCGCGCTCGGTCGAGCAGGCCGAAGCGCACCAGCTCCAGACCGCGCCTGGCTGCCTCGGAAGTCGGCTCCACCTCGAGCACCTCCTTGTAGAGGGTGAAGGCGTTGGGCTCGGCGGGCGGCATGAGCTTGTCCGCCTGCAGCGCCTCGGCGGCGGCCAGCAGCTTGGCCTTGACGCTGCGATCGTCCTTCATCTCGCGAAGGTTGCGCTCGGTCTGTTCCAGGGAGGACAGCCCGGGTGCGTTGGGATCCAGCGCCTTGGCCTGGCGCAAGTACGCCCGGGCCTGGTCCTGGTTGCCGGCGAACATGGCGGATTCGGCCTTGGCCACGGTGCGCTGGACGACGGAATCGAGCCCCTGGCGGGCGGCATCGTTGCCGGGGTCGAGCTGCAGCACCTGCCGGTAGATGGCGGCGGCGTTCTCTCCCTCCGGCTCGGTGAGCTGACCGGCCGCGTACAGGGCGACGGCGCGGTTGAGAAGGGATTCCACCCGCGTCAGCCGCGCGGCCCGCAGGTTGATGTCCAGCGCGTGCTCGTTCTCCGGGTCGATGGCGAGCACCTTTGCGGCGTTGTCGCGGGCCTGGGCGTAGTCGCTATGGTAGATGGCTGTTTCCGCTTCGTTCAGCAGATACGCCACCACCTCCGCCACGCCCTGCTGCGCCGCCGCGTCGCCTGGCGACTTCTCCAGCGCCTGCTGGTAGTAATAGAGGGCATTGTCGCCTGGCGGCGCGACGATGTCCCCGGCGGCGAAGGCGATGGCGCCGCGCTCGGCCAGGGTCTGATCGTTCTGGCTCATCTGCGCCAGGGGGGTGCTCAGCACCCGGGTGGTGCTGGCGATGGGCGCGCTCTCGAGAGGCGTGTCCGCCTTGATGATCCACCAGGCAGCCAGCACCCCGAGCACGGCGATCCAGGATGCGAGGCCGAAGCTGTCGCTGATGCGGCCCTGGCGTGAGGACAGCTCTTCCAGAGTCGTGGCAGTCATGTCCTGGAGCCTCCACTGACACCGAGCGCTCCGCGATCCCGGAGTCGCAGAAAACGTTCCGTCATGCTCTTGACCAGGCCTTCGCCGATCCGCCGCAGCGAGCCGGGGGGCGAGACGGCGTGCCGGGCGACCAGGTTCGGATTGCGGATCAGATCCAGATGCTTGCTCACCGCCGAGTCGATCCAGATCGCGGTCTGCCTGGGTTTGATGGGCTTCAGCAGGAACCGGAACACCTGCCCGCCATTGATCAGGTCGATGAGGCGGTGAGCGTCCGAATGGTCGCTGGCGACGATGGTGACGAGCTCGGGCACGTAGTGCTTGAGCTCGGCGGTCAGCGCCTGAATCTCGTCCGTGTGCACGGCGATGTCCGTGATGAGGACTCCCACTGCATGGGCCTCCAGCACCGGAATGGCTTCGCTGACCTGGGTCACCACGTGCAGACGATGGCGTCCATCGAGGGCCTGCTCGAGCGCATCGGTGAAGGCGGGATCGCTGGAGAGCACCACCAGATCCACGGGTCCGGCTCCCGCAGCGGGGGCCCCGCGTGCCTCCGCAGCAGCCGCCGGTCGGCTGGCGGGCAGCGACGCTGCCGCGTCCTTGGCGGGGCTGTCGGGGTCGACTGCCTGGACGGTCCCCTCGGCCTGTCGGGCGGTATCCGGCGACGGCGCGACCGGCGGGGCGATTCCCGCTGCGCTGACCGCCAGCGCCACGGTCTCCCGCAGCGTTTCCCGGGCGCAGGGCTTGGTGAGATAGCGGAATACTTCGCCTTCGTTGATGCTTGCGGTGATGGCGTCCTTGTCCGCGTACCCGGTCAGCAGGATGCGCATGGCACGGGGCGCGCGCTCCTTGCACGCCTTCAGCACGTCCACTCCGGTCATCCCGGGCATGCGTTGATCGGAGACGATCACGTCCATGTCTGCCTGCTCGAGGAGCGCCAGCGCCTGGTCGCCGGAATTGGCGAGATGGACGTTGTAGTCGCGGCGGAACAGGGCCCGCATCGAGGTGAGCACCCGTGGCTCGTCGTCCACGAATAGTACGTTGGCCCGTCGGGCTGCCTCCATCATGCGGCCTCCGCTTCGTCTGCGGGGCCGGTTTCGCCGGAAGCTCCCTCGATGGGGAAGCTCAAGGTGATCTTGGTGCCCACGCCTTCCTTGGAATCGATGAGCAGGGTGCCGCCGTGCTCATCCATGATCTTGCGCACGATGGACAGCCCGAGCCCGGTGCCCTGACCCACCGGCTTGGTGGTGAAGAAGGGATCCATCACCTTGGCCAGGTTCTCCTCTGGGATGCCGCATCCGGTGTCGCGGATCTCCACGTGCACCCAGCCGTCGCCGTCGGCGTAGGTGGATATCCGCAGCGCCCCCTCGCCCTCCATGGCCTGAGCAGCGTTGGTGATCAGGTTGATGAACACCTGATTCACCCGGGAGGGTGCGCAGAGTATCTCCGGCACGTCCTGGAACTCTCGTTCCACGACGATGCCGTACTTGAGCAGGTTCTTGGTGATCAGCAAGGTCTTCTCCAGGCCTTCGCGGACGTCGAAGCGGTCATAGGTGGCGCGATCCAGGCGCGAGAAATCCTTCAGACTCTTGACCAGTTCGTCGATGTCGCGGAGGCCTTCCTGACTGTCGGTGGTGAGGGAGGCGATCTCCGAGAGGCTCTCGTCCAGGGCTTCCACGTCCATGGTGCTTCGCAGGTTCTCGAGGGCTGCCTTCACCTGATGCTTGTCCAGCTCCGGCTGCTTGAGGCAATGCAGCAGGGCGCGCACCGGCTCCAGGTCCCGTTGCACCTCGACGATGGACTCGTGGGTCATGTCGGTGTTGTTCATGACGTAGAGCAGGGGCGTGTTGATCTCGTGCACCACGCCAGCCACCAGCTGGCCCAGCGAAGACATCTTTTCCGCCTGCACGAGCTGAACCTGAGATTCCTTGAGGTCCTCGTACGCGGACTCCAGCTCCTGGGTTCGTTCCTTGACGCGTTCTTCCAGCAATGCGTGGGAGCGGTTGAGCACGCGGTGGCTGTGCTGCAGGCGGATGCCGAAGTACACCAGGATGAGCAGCATCATCAGCGTGTAGACGTTGAGCAGCACCCGGGCGTCGCCGACGGTGTGCAGGGTGTAGAGATAGTCCCTGCCCACGGTTTCCCTCAGCTCATCCGCACGTGCGGGGAAGCCGCTGGCGGAGATCTGGCCGAGATGCTCGTTCACGTCCAGGCGAAGCGCCAGCAGGCTCGAGATCGCCGCGGTGAGCTCGCGCAGGTCGGCGCTCAACGCATCCTGGGGCACGGTGATCTCCCGCAGCCGCTGCAGGGTGGTCTCCACCGCCGACGTGTCGGCCGCTGCCACGCGACGTATCCGATCGAGCGCCTGCTGCACGCCGGCGAAGGCGGTGTCCGCCGCAGCCGACTGTCCGCGCTGGCGCAGCTCGCGGACCAGGTCGCGCCCTTGGGCCTGGACCGCCTCGCGCTGCTCGAGATAATGCCGCTGGGCCCGCGAGAACGCCGACACGCCGTCGTGCAGGGCGCGCCCCTCGTTCATGAGATGCGAGAGCCGCCGGGCCAGCTCGTCGGTGGCGGTGCGACGCGAAGCGGATTCGTCGATGGAGTTGAACAGCTCGAACGCCAGCATCCGCGGCCGCTGCAGCGGCGCCTGATCGTCCTGTTGGAGGCTTCCGGCCGTCTCGTCGAGCTGCCGCACCACGGTGTCGAACGCGAGCCCGAGCGCGCGGAATCGTTCGCTGACGTCCAGCTCGAGGCTGTCGGCCGTCACCACCTCGGACTGCATGGCGCTGCCCATTTCCCTGATCTCGCGCAGACCGTAGTCCAACAGCTGCTGACGGCGGTCGTCGCTGCCGCTGGATACCAGCAGGAGAATACCCAGCAGCGCAAGCGCCATCGTCGCGCCGAGCAGATTTGCCGCTGGGCGAAGCATCGCACCCATGAAAAGCTCTCAAACGGAGTTGCCGATGGTCCGAGCGTATGAGGAACTGCCCGCGACGTCCGGGCCTGGGGCACGTTCAGGGCGTGAAGGTGATCACGCTTCGGGTCATTGCCGGGGAAGGTGCGCCGTCAAGCGCGTCGGCGCAGCGGTTTTCAGCCCGCACTGCCGCTGCTGCGCTCACCGACGGAGCGTTTACGCCCGCGCGGGTGCTGACCGCCGATTACTTCACCCCAGTCCGCGGTGAGGGCGTTGCGCAGATTCCGCACGGTGTCGTAGCCCAGCCGCATGGCCAGGGCCTGCTCCGCCTGCCGCAGACTCGCCAGCGCCGCGTTGATCAGCTTGGAGCCGCGCTCGCTGAAGACGATGCGGTTGGCTCGGCGGTCTTCCGGATCCGGAATCTGGGTGACCAGATCGTCCCGCTCCAGCTCGTTGATCTGCTGCTGGATCGCCTGGCGGCTCACGCCGAGCACCCGGGCGAGCTCCGCGGCACGGGTGATGCCGTTGGAGATGTTGATGAGGATCATGGTCTGAGTCCGCGTGCGAGGCTGGAAGCCGGCCTGGATGAGTCCGTTCTGCAGGCTCTCGTCCATCCAGTAATAGGCACGCAGCAGGCCTCGCATGAGCACTTCGGGGGGTTGGTCTTCCATGATCGAACCTTCGTGGTTGAGACACCCCGGGAGCGGGCATCGGGAAGTTACGCCCCACGGCCGGTGGCGACCGTGTGCAGACCAACTCATTGTTTCTTAAAGGCAAGTTACTGGCAACAGCGTGCATTGCGATTTCGCAGTCACAGGAGCGATTAATCGTTTGCGCCCGCCCCATTGCCCCCCCGCCCTGAACCGTGCCAATCTCTGCCCGAGGGAGGAGTGCGAACATGGAACAATCCGGTGAGTACCGGATCGCCGCGAGTCGCGAGGCTGTCTGGGGCGCCCTGAACGACCCGGACGTGCTGTGCCGCTGCCTCGACGGCTGCGAGTCCATGGAACGTCTCGCCGACGACCGCTTCGCAGCCAGAATCAAGGCCAAGGTGGGCCCCGTGCGCGCCACCTTCGACGCCGAGCTCGAGCTCAAGAACGTTGTTCCACCGGAAAGCTACACCATCAGCGCCCAGGTCAAGGGTGGCCCGGCCGGCTTCGCCCGGGGCGATGCCGACGTCCGGCTTTCCGAGGGATCGACGGAGACCCTGCTGCGTTATGCCATCCGCGCCAGCGTGGGGGGCAAGCTGGCGCAGGTGGGCTCCCGGCTCATCGACGGCACCGCGCGCAAGATGGCCGACGACTTCTTCGCCAGCTTCGCCCGCGAGATGCAGGGGGAGGCGGTCGAGGCCGAGGGGCCACCGGCCGAGGTGGGAGGGCAGGGGGAACCCACGCCCAGGCGGTACGAAGCCGGCGGGCGCTGGATGATGTGGGTGCTGGCGTTCGTCGCGCTGCTGCTGGCGATGCTGTTCGCGCTGTAGGCGTTTCACCGGGCGCTGCGACCTGCGCTTTGTTCCAAATTGAGTGAACGAGGAAGCAGCCATGAAACTGAGCTTGACAGTCAACGGTACCCGTCGCGAACTCGACGTGCCGGCAAACGCGCTGCTCGTGGACGTGATTCGCGAGCACCTGGGGCTCACCGGCACCCACGTCGGTTGCGACACCAGCCAGTGCGGCGCGTGCACCGTGCACCTCGACGGCCGCGCGGTGAAATCCTGCACGGTGCTGGCGGGGCAGGCGGAAGGCGCCGAGGTGGTCACCATCGAGGGCATCGGCCGCGCCGATGAGCTGCACCCCATGCAGGCAGCGTTTCGGGAGCACCACGCCCTGCAGTGCGGGTTCTGTACCCCCGGCATGATCATGGCGGCCATCGATCTGGTGGGGCGGTGTGACGACCTGGACCGGCGCACCGTGCGCGAGGGGCTGGAAGGTAATCTCTGCCGTTGCACCGGTTATCACAACATCGTTGACGCGGTGCTCGCGGCAGCGCCGGTCATGGCGGGAGGAGCGGATCATGGCTGAGGCAGTGGCTGGCTCCGGCATCGGCGCTTCGGTGCGGCGCAAGGAAGATCTGCGCTTCATCACGGGGCGGGGACGTTACACCGACGACATCAGCGTCCCGGGTCAGGCGTATGCGGTGTTCCTGCGGTCGCCCCACGCCCGGGCTCGAATCGTCTCCATCGACACCGCCGAGGCGGCCGCTGTCCCGGGGGTCCTGGCGGTGCTCACTGGCCGGGAGATGGCGGCGGATGGGCTGGGCGATCTGCCCTGCGGCTGGCTGGTCAAACAGAGTGACGGCAGCGATATGGTTTCCGCGCCGCACCCGCCGCTGGCCCACGACGTGGTGAACTACGTGGGCGAGCCGTACGGTCTGGTGGTGGCCGAAGATCTCGCCACGGCCTGGCGGGCGGCGGAGCTCGTGGTGACGGAGTTCGAGGAGCGGCCGGCCGTGGTGGACCCGGCGCTCGCCATGGAATCCGAAGCCATCCACGATGACGTCGCGCGCAATCTCGCCTACCAGTGGGTCCTGGGGGACCAGGCGGCCACGGAGGCGGCGCTGGCCAGCGCGGCCCACGTCACTCGGCTCGACCTGGTGAACAATCGCCTCATCCCCAACGCCATGGAACCGCGGGCGGCCCTGGGTATCCACGACGCGGGCACCGGTGAGCACGTGCTCTACACCACTAGCCAGAACCCCCATCTGGAGCGGCTGGTCCTCTCCGCCTTCGTGCGGCTGGCGCCGGAGCACAAGCTGCGCGTGGTGGCCCCCGATGTGGGTGGCGGCTTCGGCTCGAAGATTCCCGTATACGCCGAGGAAACCGCGGTGCTGTGGGCAGCGCGTCGGGTGGGGCGGCCGGTGAAATGGAAGGCGGAACGCAGCGAGTCGTTTCTCGCCGACGCCCATGGCCGCGATCACGTCACCCACGCGGAGCTGGGGTTGGATGAAGACGGGCGGTTCGTGGCGCTCAAGGTGCATACCACCGCCAACCTGGGCGCCTACCTCTCGCTGTTCGGCTCGTCCGTGCCCACGTACCTGTACGGCACCCTGATGGCGGGGCAGTACAAGACGCCCAACATCTTCGTCCAGGTCCACGGCGTCTACACCAACACCGCGCCGGTGGACGCCTATCGGGGCGCCGGCCGGCCCGAGGCCACCTACGTGGTAGAGCGCATCGTCGAGACCGCCGCCCGTGAGCTCGGTCGCGACCCGGCCGAGCTGCGGCGGCTCAATCTCATCCGGCCGGAAGACTTCCCCTACGAGACGCCGGTGGCCCTCGTCTACGACACCGGCAACTACGAGGCGAGCCTGGACGCGGCGCTGGCGCTCATCGACTACGGCGGATTCCCCGAGCGCAAGGCCGCGGCGGCGCGCCGCGGCAAGCGGCGAGGCATCGGCTTCGCCTGTTACATCGAGGCCTGCGGCCTGGCGCCGTCCAAGCTGGCGATCCAGCTGGGTGCCGGCGTGGGGCTGTACGAGAGCGGCGAGATCCGGGTCAACCCCACCGGCAACGTCACGGTCTTCACCGGCTCCCACAGTCATGGCCAGGGTCACGAGACGACCTTCGCCCAGGTGGTGGCCGAGCGGTTCGGCATCGGCATCGACGATGTCGAAGTGGTGCACGGCGACACGGGCCGGGTGGAGTTCGGCCTCGGCACCTACGGTTCCCGCTCCCTCGCGGTGGGTGGCTCGGCTCTGGTCCGCGCGGCGGACAAGGTCGTGGAGAAGGGAAGGCGCATCGCCGCGCACATGCTGGAGGCCGACGTGACCGACGTGGAGTTCGCCGACGGTCGCTTCATCGTCAGAGACAGTAATCAGTCCCTGTCCTTCGGCGAGGTGGCCTTCGCCGCGTATGTGCCCGCCAACTACCCGGACGACCTGGAGCCGGGCTTGTCCGAGAAAGCCTTCTACGACCCGGAAAACTTCACCTTCCCGGCTGGCACCCACATCGCCGAGGTGGAGGTGGACGAAGAGACCGGTGCTGTGGAGCTGGTGGACTTCGTGGCGGTGGACGACTTCGGCCAGGTGATCAACCCCATGATCGTGCACGGCCAGGTCCACGGCGGCGTGGCGCAGGGGGTGGGGCAGGCGCTGCTAGAGCGCGGTCTCTACGACGAGTTCGGCCAGCTTCAGACCGGCTCGTACATGGACTACTGCATCCCCCGGGCCGACGATCTGCCGGATTTTCGGGTGGACACCACGGTCACCCCCTGCACTCACAACCCCCTGGGGGTGAAAGGTTGCGGCGAGGCCGGCGCCATCGGTGCGCCGGCGGCGGTGATGAACGCCGTCACCGATGCCCTGGGCGTCGCCGATCTGCCCATGCCGGCGACGGCGGAAAAGGTCTGGCGCGCCCTGCGCGGCTGAGGAGAGGCATCATGTATCCCTTCGAGTACCACAGACCCGGGAGCCTGGAGGAAGCGCGGACCTTGTTCCACCAGGCGGACGACGGCATCTATCTGGCCGGCGGCCAGACCCTCATTCCCACCATGAAGCAGCGGCTGGCGGCGCCCTCCGACGTCGTCGATCTCGCCGGGGTTCCGGGACTCACCGGCCTGGCCCTGGCGGGCGGCACCCTGCGAGTGGGAGCGCTCAGCCGCCATGCGGAGGTGGCAGCTCATCCGGAGGTGAGGCGCGCGCTCCCCGTGCTCGCCCACCTGGCGTCGTGCATCGGTGACCCCCAGGTGCGCAACCGCGGCACCCTGGGAGGCTCGGTGGCCAACAGCGATCCGGCGGCGGATTACCCGGCGGCGCTGGTGGCGCTGGGCGCCACCGTCCACACCGACAGCCGCTCCATCGCCGCGGAAGACTATTTCAAGGATCTGTTCGAGACGGCGCTGGAGCCCGGGGAAATTATCACCCGCATCGACTTCCCCACGCCGGCGCGGGCGGCCTACCGCAAGTTTCCCCATCCCGCGTCCCGGTACGCCGTGGTGGGGGTGCTGGTGGCCGAGTTCGACGGCGGCGTCCGGGTGGGCATCACCGGTGCGGGACCGTGTGCCTTCCGCGGCACGGCCCTCGAGGAAGCACTGGGCGACGGCCTCGACCCTGCCGCCCTGGATGGCGTCGAGGTGCCCGACGCGGGTTTCAACAGCGATCTGTTTGCCTCTGCGGAGTACCGGGCGCATCTGGTGAAGGTGATGGCCCGGCGCGCCGTGCAGGACCTGCTGGAGCAGGCCCGCTGACGTCTCAGCCCCGATCGGCTTGGACGTACTGCTCCTGCAGGCGCTGCATGCCGCGAATCCAGCGATCGTAGTCGCTGGTTTTGCGTTTGATGTACTCGGCCACCGTGGGATGCGGCAATACCAGGAAGGTCTCGTCGCGCAGCGCCTGGACCACCGCCTCCGCGGCGTCCTCGGGCTCGATCATGCCGTCCACCCCCGCCACCCCGGGGCCTCCCGCGGTCATGGGCGTGCGCACCGCCTGGGGACACAGCACCGAGACCTTGATGCCGTCACGGCCGTGGGTGATGGCGATCCACTCGGCCAGCGCCACCGCCGCATGCTTGGTGACGGCGTAGGTCACCGAGCCGATCTGTGACAGCAGCCCGGCCGCGGAGGCGGTGTTGAGGAGATAGCCGCCGCCCCGTGCCTTCATCCGCGGCACCAGATGACGCGCCGCGTAGACGTGGGACATGGTGTTCACTTCCCAGATCTTCTGCCAGACCTCGTTCGGCTCGTCGAGGCCACGGCCGATGCCGATGCCGGCATTGGAGCAGAACAGGTCGATGGGCCCGAAGCGGGTCTCGGTTTCCTCGATGAGCTGGACGATGTCGGTTTCGCGGCTCACGTCCACGCCCATGCTCCAGCCGTCGATGGCGGCGGCCACCACCCCGGCGCCCACCTCGTCCAGATCGGCCACTACCACCTTGGCGGCGCCTTCCCGGTGAAAACGCTCCGCCATGGCCTTGCCGATACCGCTGGCGCCGCCCGTCACCACCACGATCTTGTTCGCGACCTCCATGGTCCCCCCTGAGTTTTTGCTACGGCCACATTAGACGTTTACTCCGGGCGATTCTATAGTCGGGCGTTTTGGTGGGGGCGAGTATGTCCGAGGCCGAGTTTTCCATGGCGGATCTGGAGCAGGCGGCCGAGGTGGTCTACGGGGTCATGCCGGCCACGCCCCAGTATGCGTGGCCCATCCTGTGCCGGGAGATCGGCTGCGAAGTCTGGCTCAAGCATGAGAACCACACCCCCACCGGCGCGTTCAAGGTCCGCGGCGGGCTCGTCTACATGGAGGAGCTGCGGCGGCAGCGGCGCCTCCCCCGCGGGCTGATCACCGCCACCCGCGGCAACCACGGGCAGAGCATTCCCTTCGCCGCCCGGGGCCACGGCGTGCCCGTGGTGGTGGTGGTTCCCGAGGGCAACAGTCGGGAGAAGAACCTGGCCATGGAGGCCTGGGGCGCGGAGCTGGTGGTGCATGGCGCGGATTTCGATGCCGCGCGTGTGGAAGCCGTGCGTCTGGCGGATGTTCGGGGTTTGAGCTTCGCGGCGTCGTTTCATCCGGCGCTGGTTCGCGGAGTCGCCACCTATGCGCTGGAACTGTTGCGCGGGGTGAGGGATCTGGACGTGGTCTACGTGCCGGTGGGCATGGGGTCCGGCATCTGCGGGCTCATCCGTACCCGCGACCTGCTCGGGCTCGACACCGAGATCGTGGGGGTCGTCTCGAACCACGCGCCGGCGTACGCGCTGTCCTATGCCGCTGGGCGGGTGGTGGAGACCGAGGCGGCTCGCACCTTCGCCGACGGCGTCGCCTGCCGGGTACCGTCGGCGGAGGCGCTGGCCATCATCCGCCGGGGCGCAGCACGGGTGTTGGAGGTGACCGACGACGAGGTGGCGCAGGCCATGCGCGACGTCTTTCGCGGCACCCACAACGTGGCGGAAGGCGCGGGTGCCGCTGCCTTCGCCGCCGTCCGTCAGGAAGCGGCACGACTGCGCGGCAAGCGCGTGGCTGCGGTGCTTACCGGCGGCAACGTGGACGCCGAGGTGTTCGCCGCCGTGCTGGCGGGGCGGACGCCGGAGGCATGACGTGATGATTCCGAGGCCCGGCCTGGGCTGCCTGCTCGTGCTGGTGCTGCTCAACGCCGCGCCGGTTGCCGCCGAGCCGGAGCCTCGGGCGCACGAGGTGGTGGTCGATGGACACCCGCTGCGGGTGTGGGAGAAGTCCCCGCCGGCGAAATCGCCGCGGGTGCCTGCGGTCCGCATGCTTCTGGTGCACGGACGCACGTGGAGCACTCGCCCCGACTTCGATCTTCAGGTTCCGGGGGAAGCCCGTTCCCTCATGGACGGTCTGGTGGCGCGGGGCATCGCCGGCTTCGGTGTCGACCTTCGCGGCTACGGCGAAACCCCCCGGGACGAATCCGGTTGGCTGACCCCCGAGCGGGCGGCGGCGGACGTGGTGGGTGTGCTCGAGTGGCTGACGACCGGGGCACCGAACGCGCCCCGCCCGTACCTGTTCGGCTGGTCCTACGGAGCCATGGTGGCGCAACTGGTGGCCCAGCGACGCCCGGACCTGCTGTCGGGGTTGATTCTCTTCGGCTATCCGGTGCGCCCGGGCATCGACCGGGAGCCGCCGGGCACCGACGGGCCGCCGCCGCGGCAGCCGACCACGGCCGAGGCCGCTGCGGCGGACTTCATCGTCCCCGGGGCCATCAGTGCTGCGGCGCGGGAGGCTTTCGTGGCCGCCGCCCTCGCGGCGGATCCGGTGCGCGCCGATTGGCGGCGCCTGGATCAGTGGCGTCAGCTCGACGGCGCCGCGGTGCGGGTTCCCACCCTGCTGCTCGAGGGTTACCACGATCCACTGGCCCTGGACGACGTGCACGCGAAGCTGTTCACCCGCCTCGACACCGACGACAAGGCCTGGGTAGTCATCCCCGGCGGGGACCACGCCGCCTTCATGGAAACGCCCCGAAGCTACTTTCTGGAACAGCTCGAAACCTTCATCCAGCGCGGGAAAAACGCCGCCATTCCATCCGCAAAAGGCCTTTGACCCGGCCCACGTCCGGGACTACTATCCAGGGCAACATCTCCCGAGGGCATTCCTGCTTGTCCGACGACAGTCGCGAGCCCCGAGGTGCGTCGAGCAGACCGCTCGACGACCATCACGGGGCCCTGATCCTCCAGGCGGCGGAGCTCGCCGCCCACTGCAACCGTTCCCACGTCCTGACTTCGAAGAACGGCGCCCCCGTCGTGCTGGAGCACGCGGACGCCGACGGCCGACGTCTGATCACCAAGATCTGGCGGCGGCGTCATCCGTGGTCGTCCGACCTGGTGTGGCCCTATCACGACCGCTTCCGCCGCGCGCTGGCGGAGCTCGAGCGCCTCGACGTGCCGGTTCCCCGTTGCCGGGCGCATGGCCGGGTGTCAGGCGGGGACGAATCGTTCGTCGTCTACGAGCGCTTGGAAGGCACCCCGTTGCGGGATCTGGGCGGGCGCTTCGACCTCAAGGCGTTGGCGGCATTCGTGGCCCGGCTGCACGATCTGGGGGTGTATTTTCGCGGTCTCCATCTGGGGCACGTGATTCAGCTTCCGGACGGCCGCTTCGGGCTGATCGACGTCCAGGACATCAAGTTCCTGAAGCGCCCGCTGAGCCCGCGCATGCGGGAACGCAACCTGGGCATTCTGTGCTCCCACCCGGAGGATCTCGTCTACATGCACGGGCACTGGTCGGAGCTGGTGATGGCGTACTGCCGGGCCAGCAACTGCAGCCTCGCCCAAGCGGCGGACATGCGCGAACGGGTTCGCCTGCAGATGGAGCGTCGGGGCGCCCGGCGCGCCGCCCGGCGCGGCCTTGGCGCGCTGGAGCTTCCGGAGTATCCGGACGCCGATCGGGCCTGAGCCGAGCTCGCCCGCTCCAGGCCCCGGGAGGGGCGGGGCCGCCGTGCGCCCTGTCACTGACAAGATGCCCTCGAGCGAGTAATCTATCGCCCGTCATCCGGAACTCTTTGGACGACGCCGCGCGGCGGCGTGAAGGAGACCAACTCATGAGCGAAGCTGAACGTACGAGCGCGTCGCGCCGGGAGAACCTGCGCCGCTCCAACCGGGAGCTGATGGAACAGTGGGCCATCGACGTCCATCAGGACCCGTACTCCCTGCCCCTGAACCGCATGAACCCGGGCCATCCGGATCTGTTCGAGGCGAACACGGTGCTGCCGTACTTCGAGCGGCTGCGCAAGGAAGACCCGGTGAACTTCACCGAGGACAGCCAGTTCGGGCCCTACTGGTCAGTCACCAGGTACCAGGACATCGTTTACGTCGACACCCACCACCAGATCTTCTCCTCCGACTCCCGTCTCGGCGGCATTCAGCTCGGCGGCCAGAAGGAGGAAGAAGAGCCGGATCCGATGTTCCATCTGCCCATGTTCATCATGGAGGATCCGCCCAAGCACGACGAGCAGCGCAAGGTCGTGGCCCCCATGTTCTCGCCCCGGCGAATCGCCGCGCTGGAGGGTCTGATCCGCGAGCGGGCCGGCATCATTCTCGACGGTCTGCCCCGCAACGAGACCTTCAACTGGGTGCGTGAAGTGTCCGTCGACCTCACGGGCCGGACCCTGGCGACCCTGTTCGCCATCCCCCAGGAAGATCGGGACAAGCTCATTCACTGGTCCGACGTGACCCAGAACATCGGCAACCCGGAGTACTTCGAGACCCCGGAAGACGGCTTCAAGGAGCTGTGGAAGTGCTGGGAGTACTTCGATGCGGTGTGGAAGGAGCGAGCCGCGGAGAAGGAACCGGGCGAGGACCTGATCTCCATGCTGGTGCACGGGGAGTCGACGCGAAACATGCCGCCCAACGAGTATCTGGGCAACATCCTGCTGCTCATCGTCGGCGGCAACGACACCACCCGCAACTCCATCTCGGGCGGGGTGCTGGCGTTGAACGAGAACCCGGCCGAGTACGAGAAGCTGATGAACGACCCGAGCCTGGTGGCCAACATGGTGCCGGAGATCATCCGCTGGCAGTCTCCGGTGGCTCACATGGCGCGCACCGCGCTCATGGACACCGAGCTCGGCGGCAAGAAGATCCGCGAGGGCGACCGGGTAGCCATGTGGTACGTTTCCGGCAACCGGGACGAAGACGAGATCGAGAACGCCAACCGTTTCATCATCGACCGTCCCAACGCCCGCAAGCATCTCTCGTTCGGCTACGGCATTCATCGCTGCCTGGGTAACCGGCTCGGCGAGCTGCAGCTCCGGGTGCTCTGGGAAGAGATCCTGAAGCGGTTCCCGAAGATCGAGGTGGTGGGAGATCCCGTCTACCTGAAGTCGAGCTTCATTCGCGGCATTCGCGAGCTGCCGGTGATAATCCCCGGCTGAAGTGTCTTGCCCGCGCCATGGAAGCTGCGATAATGCGGGGGCTGCCGGACGCGGCAGCCTTCCGTGTTCTGCGGGACTAGCTCATCTGGTAGAGCGACAGCTTCCCAAGCTGTAGGCGACGGGTTCGAGTCCCGTGTCCCGCTCCATCTTCCTGACCCGTGGGGCCTGGCCTGCCCGAGGATGCCTGGGCTATGCTCGCCGCCTCATGGGCGGCATAGGCGGGTGGAAAGCATGCGCGAGTATCGAAACGCGGTGATGGACAACGGCCGTTGGGCCGGTTTCGAGCCCCGCCCTGGCGACATTTTCGTCTGCACCCCCTCGAAGTGCGGCACCACCTGGATGCAGGTCATCGTGGCCAACCTGCTGTGGCCGGACGGCGAGTTTCCAGGACCCATCCTCAACGGCATCTGCCCGTGGATCGAGGCCAAGTTCATGCCCGCGGACGCCATGCATGAGATGCTGAGCAAGCAGACCCACCGCCGCTCCATGAAGAGCCACACCCCCGCCGACGGCATCCCGTGGTTCCCGGAAGCGAAGTACATCACCGTGGCCCGCGACGGGCGCGACGCGTTCATGTCCTGGTGCAATCACATTCGCCGGATGAAGATGACCGAGCTGTTGAATGCGCGGGCCGAGGAGGAAGGGCTTGCCACCCTGCCCACCTTCGACGGGGAGGACTTCAAGGGCTATTTCGCCCAGTGGCTCGTCGACAACAACTTCTTCGACGTGGTGGCCAGCTACTGGGAGCGTCGCGACCAGCCGAACCTCCTGTTCGTCCACTACAACGACCTGAAGGCCGATCTGGAGGCGGAGATGCGTCGGGTGGCGGCGTTTCTCGACATCGAGCTCGACCCGGACCAGTGGCCGGCCGTGGTCGAGCGCTGCACTTTCGAGGGCATGCGTAGTGCCGGCGAACGCATTGGCGCCTTCGACGCGGGCTTCGAGGGCGGCGTCGAAGGGTTCCTGTTCAAGGGCACCAACGGGCGCTGGCGGGACGTTCTGGATGCCCAAGACCTTGCAGCCTACGAGCGTCGGCTCGCCGAGACCATGCCTGCCGACGCGGCGCGATGGGTCGAGCTCGGCCGGCACGGCCAGTAGGCAGACTGCCCCACGCCGTCCCTGATGATACCGGCCGCCCCGGGTGCTAGAGGGCTCCCGGGGAAACGGCCTTCACCTCGTCTCCCGAGCAGGCCGCTGTGCAGGCCCGGGTCATGGCGACCCCCGATTTGCCGGCCCTCTTCACCCGGTACATCTGCCCGTCCGCCTCGCGCAGCACCGCGTCCAGATCCTGACCATCGTCGGGAAACTTCGCGACCCCCACGCAGGCAGTGATGTGCAGACGGGTTCCGCGGGCATCGATGCCGCGTTCCACGGCTGCAGCGAGGCGCGCGGCGGTTTCGGCGATGGCGGCCTCTTCGCCGTCGGAAACCAGCATGGCCACGGCGAACTCGTCGCCGCCCACCCGGGCCACCACGTCGCCGGGACGCAGGATGTGACGGAAACGCTCCGCGATCACCTTGAGTGCCCGATCCCCCGCCGCATGGCCGTGGTGGTCGTTGATGGGCTTGAAGCCGTCCAGATCGATGAACATGATGACCACGCTCTGGCCGGAGCCTCGCGCGTGCTCGAACATGGCGGTGACGTCGTGCTGGACACCCAGCCGATTGGCGAGGCCGGTGAGCGGGTCGTGCTCCGCCAGATACGACGCCCGGCGCGTCTCTTCCTCTTTCAACTCCACGTCGCGCTGGAGAGAATGCCTCAGCAGGTAGTTCTCTCTGGAGTAACGGTCCCGCAGGCTCTGAGCCACGAATCCGACCGCTGCCGTGGAGACGAAGAAGTAGAGGTGCGCCACCACCTGAACGCCGTCCGGTCCGGATACACGGCGATGGACGATGACGACGATGGCCAGGTAAACCAGCATCAGCACGAGCGATAGGGCTGAGGACAGCCAGGGACTGACCAAGGTCAGCGAGTACATGCCCATGATGATGAGGATCAGCCCGCCGTAATACACCTCTGCGGCGATCTCCGTGGCCTTGGCCAGATAGATCATGGCGTTGATGCCGAGCCCCAGCGCAAGAAAGGTGAAGACGATCACGTACGGGTAGAGCGCTCTGAAGCCATTGAGCCAGGTGCTGAGAAAGGTCATGGCCAGTATCGAGCACATGAGGCCGCGTATGGCCCACACGTCGGCCAGGGCGGACGGAACAGCCCAAAGATCCAGCGCGGCGAACGCCAGGGTGAGCAGGACGGTGAGCACGGTCAGGATCCGGGTCAGACGAACCTTCTCGTCGACCAGGCGTCTCTGGTACTCGCGCTCGAGCGACTCGCTCGAGAATTTGAATCCATGGACCATGGCGGAAACGCGGGCCGGCCACTGCTGGGTTGCCGTAAGTCTAGACGGTCGTGGCGCCCCCGGACTCGACAGAGCCGCGAAAGGGGGGGTACAGCCAACTGCGGGCTAGGTGTGCCGTTCGCGCAGCACGCGCTTCAGCACCTTGCCGTTGGGGTTGCGCGGCAGCTCGTCGGTGAGCTCGACGCCGCTGACGCGCTGAAATCGCCCGACCCGTTCATTCAGCCATTGCATCAGAGCATCGGGGTCGGGTCGGCGTCCTGCCGCCGGCTCCACCACGGCCAGCGGCGTTTCGCCCCAACGTTCGCTCGGCACCCCGATCACCGCGGCGTCCGACACGTCCGGATGACCGATCAGCACCGCCTCGATGTCTGCCGGGTAGATGTTCTGACCGCCGGAAAGAATCATGTCCTTCTTCCGGCCGACGATGTACAGGAAGCCGTCGTCGTCGACCCGCCCGATGTCACCGGTACGCAGCCAGCGCCGCCCGCGGGGATCGATCCACGTCGCCTCGGCGGAGGCGTCGGGGCGGTTGAGATAACCCGCCATGACGATGCGCCCGCGGCTGACGATCTCGCCCGGCATTCCGGGCGGGGCCTCGCGGCCCTCGTCGTCGACGATCTTCAGATCGGTCCCCGGCAACGGGTGGCCCACGGACTCCACGCGCCCTGGAGCGTCCTCCGGGTCGAGGGTGGTGATCACTCCCTCGGTCAGCCCGTAGAGCTCGATCACCCCACAGGGGAACGTCCGGAGCAGCGTGGCCTTCAATTCCGGGTGCAGCGGTGACCCGCAGGACATCATGGCCTGCATGCTGCTGAGGTCGCTGGAATCGAACGCCGGGTGGTCCACGACCCGCTGGAACTGCACCGGCACCATGGCGGTGTGGGTGATGCGCTCGCGCCCGAGCAGCTCGAGGAAGTGCCCGGCCTCGAATCGGCTGGCGAGGTAGAACGTACCGCCGGCTACCCACGTGCACAGCAGCATCACCCAGCTTATGTTGGAGTACAGCGGCAGGGTGCAGAGCGTTCGCGCGGCGCCGTGATAGCGCAGCGCCACCGCTAGATCCTGAGCCCAGTCGAGGCGACGGCGGTGGGTGTGGACGATGCCCTTCGGGCGCCCGGTGGTGCCCGAGCTGTAGATGATGTTGATGGGGTCGTCGTCGCCCACGTGGGCGTGCGGCGGCGTCGGCGGGCTCTCCGCGACCCATGCTTCGAAGTCTCGCCACCCCGCCGCGGTGCCCAACGCGATTCGTCGGCGCCTGCCGATGAACGGCTCGAGCCGAGTTGCCTGCGTCGCACCGGCGAGCACCGTGTGCGGGTCGCAATCGGCGATCATGGCGCCGAGGGCGGTGTCGCTGATGGTGAGGTTGAGAGGCGTGGCGACCCCGCCTGCCTTGATGATGCCGAGCAGGGCGCTCACCGCCGCGGGCCCGTTTTCCGTGGCGAGAGCCACCGCTCGTCCCGGGGTCAGCCCATCCCGTAGCAGGGCGTTCGCCACCCGGTTGGCGGCGGCGTCCAGCTCGGCCCAGGTGACTACCAACGGTGTGGCTCCGCCCTCCACCACCAGCGCCGGCTTGGTGCGGCGCCAGCGGGCGTGGAGGGCGATCAGCTCCGGCAGCAGCGGGGTGCTTGCGTCGAAGTGGCTCATCCCGGGCTCAGAAGACGATCTCCAGCGTGCCGGTCACTGTCCGCGGATCGCCGTAGAAGGCGGTAATGGTGCCTTCCAGCCCCAGCGGACTGGGGATATTGACGAAGTCGTAGCCGGAGACCTTGTATTCCTTGTCGCTCAGATTGCGGCCGTGCAGGCTCGCCCGCACGCGCCCGTCGTCCGAGGTCCAGGTGACCGACAGGTCGTAGAGCCAGTATCCGTCCTGGTCGATGGGGGATGCGACTTCGAATTGCTGGGTATCGTCGCGGTAACTCACCATCGGCATGAACGCCAGCTCTCCGGCGCGGCCCAGCAGGTCGAGGGGCATCGCGTACGTCAGCGAGAGGCTGCCGGTATACTCGGGGGTGTTCTGCACGGCGCGCTGGTCCGATACGTCCTGAAGAGACGTCTGTCCGCCCTCCGTGACGGCGACGATGTACTCCTCGTAATCAGCGTCGATCCAGCCGAACGTCCAGCTCGTCGAGAGGCTGTCGCCCGCCGTCAGGGCTTCGCTCGCGAGCAGCGCGGATCCTTCGAACTCGAGGCCCCGCAGGGTTGCCTCGCCGGCGTTGGTGGTCACCCCGGCGAAGGTGTCGGCGATGCCGTCGCCATCGGTGTCAACGCCGATGGACCCCGGGATCTGCACGTTCTCGTAGTCGCTGTCGAACAGGGCCAGGCGTGTGGTAGCTCGGCCGTCCAGCCAGGTGGACTTGAGGCCCATTTCGTAGGTGGTGATTTCCTCGGGCTCGAACATCATGAAGTCGCGCACCTCGGCCTCGCTGACGCTGCCGTCGTTGTTCAGATCCGGTGCCGCCGTGGTGGCGCCCCGGGGGTCGAAGCTGCCGCCTTTGAAGCCTTCCGCCCAGGAGACGTACGTGGTGTGCGCGTCGCTGGCATGCCAGGTCAGGCTGACCCGCGGGCTGAAGTCGTCGAACGACTCGCTGCCGTCGAAGTCGGATGTGGTGGCGATGAGGATCGGGCTGCCGCCGAAGGCCTCGGTGCTGCCGCCGATGTAGGTCTGACGAAGGATACGAGCGCTGCGCTCGTCGTCGGTGTAGCGTCCGCCGAGGGACAGCTCGAGACCCCGCGCGCCCTCGCCGAGCAGCGCCTCGAGTTGCAGAGTGAGGTCGCCGAACACCGACCATGTTTCCGTGTCCACCTCGCCGAACGTGTAGGCGTTGAGGCCGGGCAGCCCGACCAGATCGCCCGTCTGACCGAGCAGCACGTCGAACTCGTTGTAGGCGCTGGCGTCCAGGTAGTAGAAGCCGAGCAGCGCGTCCATGCTGTCACCGCTCCACAAGAGCTGCAGCTCCTCGCTGGTCTGGTCGTCGGCGGTGAGATACGGGGACTGCAGATCGCTCACGGGCAGGCTGTCGAAGTCGATCTGTTGCGCCGTCTCGTTCTCGCGATACGCGAGTATGTTCTTGATGGTCAGACGGCCGTTCACCTGCCATTCGACGAGCCCTGTGACACCCTTGCTGATGGACTCGGTGTCCGGATAGTTCAGATCGGCACGGGTATCGTAGACGTCGTCGAGCACCGGATACGCGCCCGGCGTGAACTGGCCGGGAATCAGCCGGTGCCCGTTGCGGGCGTCGGAGTCGTCGTCGGTGTAGTCGCCGGACAGCCGGAGGAACAGCGCATCGCTCGGGCTGAGCTCGATGCTAAGCCGCGCAGCCTGGATGTCCTTGTCGTAATTCTCAACGCCCTGCTGAACCAGGTTGTCGCCGAAGCCGTCGCGGCTGAACTGCGCCACCGAGCCGCCGATGACGAGGCTGTCGGAGAGAGGCAGACCGAAAGAGGCGACGGCATCGAACTGATCGTAGCTGCCGGCAGAGAGACGCAGCTTGGCTTCCGGCTCGGCGCCTAGACGCCGGGTGACGTACTTGACGGCACCGCCGATGGTGTTGCGCCCGTACAGTGTCCCTTGGGGACCGCGCAGAACCTCGATGCGCTCCACGTCGTAGATATCGAGAACCGCTCCTTGGGGACGATTGAGGTAGACGTCGTCGAGATAGATGCCCACCCCGGGTTCGAAGCCGGCCACGGGGTCCTGCTGACCGACGCCGCGGATGAATGCGGAGAGGGTGCTGTTGGTGCTGCGCGAGCGCTCCAGGGTCACGTTCGGGGTCACCTGGTTCAGGTAGGTCAGGTCCTGGGCGCCCACCGCCTCGAGCTCGTCGCCGCTGAACGCGGTGATGGCCACCGGCACCTCCTGAATGGTCTCCGTGCGTCGCCGGGCCGTCACCACGACCTCCTCGATGGCGCGCGCCGTCGGATCCGGTTCCGCCGCTCGAGGCAGAGCGGGGGCGAGCAGAGTTGGCAGGATGGTGGCGCCGATGCAGATCAAGCGGCCGCCGGTGAGCGAGGTTCTGGTCATGGCAATCTCCTCCCGAGAACAGATCTCGCTATATATTCAACGTTTGATGAATAGTCAATCCCAAATTCAACATACGTTGATGAAACGCCCGATCCACGGCGGCGTCACGGCGGCGGTGGGGAGGACGATCAGCGGTTCTTGGCCGGGGGGAGTTTCTGGCGTCCGGCGCTGTCGTGGAGCCCGCACAGACGCTTGAAACCCGCGGCGGCGAAGGGCACCAGGCGCTCGTGTACGGCATCGAGGTCGCTGGAGAGGCACAGGCCTCCGGACAGGTTGTCGATACGGCCGGTTTCGGCGAAGGTCAGGGTGAGTGCGCCGGAGAGGAAGTGGTAGCTCCAGAACAGATTGCGCTCGTCGCAGTCGGGCAGCGCCATGCGTAAGGCTTCCAGGAAACGGCGCACCACCGGATCGAAGTAGCGCGACATCAGCACGCCCCCCACTTCCGGGTTGTTGTTGGCCTGAGCCACCAGGGAGAAGTAGTCCTTCCAGCCCCGGCCTTCCTTGGTCGAGCGATTGAGCAACGGGTGTGTGAAGGCGTCGATGATCGCTTCCACGCTCGGCGGCTCGGGCGCGGCGTCGGCGATGCAGTCCTCGAGCATCTGCAGGCGCTCCTCGTTGAGCATCTCGGCCCGCCGCAGCAGCACCGCCTCGAACAGCTCCGCTTTCTTGCCGACGTGATAGCTGACCAGCGCCACGTCCACCCGGGCCGCCCGCGCGATCTCGCGCACCGAAACACCATGGAAGCCCTTCTTGGCGAACAGGCGTTCGGCGGCGTTGAGTATGCGCTCGCGTTTGTTGGATCGGGTTTTGCGCGGAGCGGTCATCGCCGCGGATTGCAGCATCGGCCCCCGCCAAAGTCAATTCAACGTTCGATGAATAGGTGAATCCTGTACCATGTGGGCCGATGGCAGGGAGGGACTCATGGCCGACTATCTCGACTACTGGTTCACCGCGTCGGACGGGCTGCGGCTCTACGTGCGAGACTACCCGAATGACGGCGCTCCGTTCCCGGTGCTGTGCCTCCATGGCTTGACCCGGAACTCCGCGGATTTCGCCGCGCTGGCCGACGTGCTCGCGCCGCGGTATCGGGTGCTGGTGATGGAGCAGCGCGGCCGCGGCCGGTCCGACTACGACCCGGATCCCGCCAACTACCAGATCGGCACGTACGTTCGAGACACCCTCGATCTCCTGAGCGCGCTGTCCCTCGAGAAGGTGGCGCTGATCGGCACCTCCATGGGCGGGCTGATGTCCATGATCATGGGCGGCATGCAGCCCCAGCGCTTCAACGGCATGGTGCTGAACGACATCGGCCCGGTGGTGGAAAGTGCCGGGCTCGCCCGGATCCAGGGCTATGTGGGAAAGGGCGGTCCGCTGGAGACGTGGAAGGATGCGGTAAGGGCCGCCCGCGCCAACAACGAAGCGGCATTCCCCGGCCTCAGCGATGCGCAGTGGCTGGCGTTTGCCCAGCGGCTGTTCCGCGAGAATGCGGATGGCCGTCTCGAGCCCGCCTATGATGCCGCGATTGCACAGCCCATGCAGGCCGACACCGCCGCTGCCGTACCTCCGGACATGTGGGCACTGTTCGGGGGCTTGGGGGGCATCCCCATGCTGGTGATTCGCGGGGCGCTGTCCGACATCCTTTCGGCCCGGACGGTGGCCGAGATGGTGCGGCGGCACCCGGCGGCGCGGTCCGTGGAGGTTCCCGATCGAGGACACGCGCCACTGCTCACCGAGCCGGCGGCGCTCGAAGCCATCGAGGGCTTTCTCGACTCGCTGTGAGGGGGCGGTGAGACCGCCGGGGCAGAGCCCCGGCGGCGTGCCGACCGACGCGCCGGCCGGCGGGAGGGTTACAGCCCCGGGAAGTAGTAGCGTACCCCGAGGTTGTAGCCGGTGGCGTCGTCGCTGAAGTCCACCGAGGCGCCGACGGCGAAGTCGGGCGTGATGTGGTACAGCCCGCCCAGGGTCAGGCTGGTGTCGTCCCCGGAGTCGTCCAGATCGACATAGTCGACCAGGCCGGACAACTCCACGTTGGGGGCCACCATCCAGCGCAGCCCGCCGGAAAGGTAGTAGCCATCGTCGTCGAAGTCGCCGAACGGGGTGTCGATCTCGGCCGAGGCGTAGCCGATCTCGCCGACCAGGTGCAGGGACTGCTCGAGGGGCAGGTTGCCGCCGATGCCGAGGTTGAACGACGTGGCGTCCAGACCGCGATCCAGGTCGAGATCCGAATACCTCGCCGCAAGGTGTACCCGGTCCGTGATCCCGAAGGAGCCGCCGAGGCCGAGGCCGTCGCCGTCCACGTCGAAGTCGTCCAGATCGATGTACTGGTAGCCGCCCTCCACGTAGGTGTAGCGGGGCTCGTCTGCCATCGCGACACACGGCAGGGCCGCGCACAGCAGGGCCGCGCATCCTTTCTTCATCATCGAAACTCTCCTTGTTTTCTTGTATTCGCTGTCGTGACGGCGCGTTGCAGGGACAGCGCGCTGCCGGGACAGCGGCGGCGATTGTACAGGCGAGTGGAAGCGATTTTGGAGATTGACAGCCCGCCGCAGAGGCGCCAGGGCCGCGCCGCAGAGCTCAGTCGTCGCCGGCGAGCACCGTCACGGGCCAGATGCCCCGTAGGGAGTTGGCGAGATAGACGGTGCTGGCGGCACGCACGTCGGCAGGGCGGACCACCCGCTCCACGACCTTTCCCGCGTCCAGGAGCCATTGCCGGTAAACGCCGGGCAGAAGTCCCGAGTCCAGGGGCGGCGTCACCCGCTGGCCGTTCAGGTCCAGCACCAGATTGGCGATGGTGGCTTCCGTCACCTCCCCGCGCTCGTTCGTGAGCAGCACGTCGTCGGCTTCGGGAACCCGGGCGCGCGCCTGCTGCCGGGCTTGCTCGTACAGTGACCGGGACGTGGACTTGTGCGCCACGAAGGGGTTGTCCAGCAGCGGCGACGGAGAGGACGCCAGCACCACGCGCCGGGGCCGGGACTCCGGGTCCAGGGGGGCGGCTTCCACCTCCGTGGTACCGTCGGGGGACAGCAGCAGCCGCACCCGGTGGGGCCGCGGGGGCAGCGTGCGGGACAGCGCCCGGAGCTGCGAGCGGACGACGGTCAGGTCGCAGGGACGGCGGAAGTGATCGGCGCTGCCGGCCAGGCGCCGCAGGTGCGCCCGCAGCCGGACGAAGCCTCGCCCGGGTTGCCATCGCAGGGTCTCGAGGAGTTGGAATTCCGGCGCCAAGGCGGCCGGCGAGGACTCGAGCAGCGCCGCTTTGGCCCGGGTCTCCCGGTACTCCCCCGCCGGATCCGAGTCCCACAGGATGCCGCCGCCGACGCCGTACTCGGCGCGGCCCAGACGCTTGTGAATCAGCGCGGTGCGGATGGCCACGTTGAACTGCGCGTCGCCCCCCGGCTCCACCAGACCGATGGTGCCGGTGTAGATCTCCCGCGGCTCCGCCTCCAGTTTCCGGATGATCTCCATGGTGCGGCGCTTCGGTGCCCCGGTGATGGAGGCCGCGGGAAACAGCGCCCGCATGATTTCCGCGAGGTCGGCATCCGTATCCCCCATCACCGTGCTGGTGAGCTGCCAGACCGTGGGGTAGGCCTCCAGGCGCAACAACTCGCCGGTGTGCACGCTGCCGGTGTCTGCCAGCCGCCCCAGGTCGTTGCGTACCATGTCGGTGATCATCACGTTCTCAGCCCGGTTCTTCAGCGATCGGCGCAGCCAGCGCGCCTGCTCGGCGTCGCCGGACGGGGTGGTGCCGCGGGGGGCCGTGCCCTTCATGGGCCGCGACGTGAGGCGGCGGCCCCGGCGCCGGAAGAACAGCTCGTGGGAGGCGCTGCACACCGCCCATTCGGCGCTCTCGATGAGCGCTCCGTAGCCCGCCGGCTGGCGGGACACCATGTGCGCGAACAGCCGCTGGGGAAAATCGCCGGCTGCAGGAAGGTCGGCGCGCAGCCGGTAGCTGAAATTCACCTGGTAGGTGTCACCGGCGCCGATGAGGCGGCGGATGTCCTCCACGGCCCGATGGTAGGCTTCTCGGCGGATGCTGGATTGCCAGTTGAGCGGTTCCAAGTGGGCCGGCGGCGCCGGAGGCACCACGGGCCGGGCAGCCGCGAACATGGCGAACCAGGCGGGTGGCAGCTCGGCGGGGGGATGAGTCGGATGCTTGGGCTCGAGCCCGCTGGCGGCCTCGTAGCTCAGGAACCCCACGGCATAGCTGCTCTCTTCCCGGGCGCGACGCTCGACCTCGCGAAGCACTTGGGGCACGTCCCCCGGCGCCTCGGCCACCAGCACGTCCGTGGCCTCGGTGAAGGCGAGCCAGCGCCCGCTGGCAGCGTCGCGGATCAGGGCTTGGGGCATGAGCGATTCACGATCGGCGCTTGCGCAGCCGTGGGTCGCGCAGGATTCCGTGGCCGCGCGCCCGTGTCAACCGGGCGCCAGGGTACAATGACGCAAACGTGTGGGTGCAGGATCGTTGGCGAGTCGCGTGTTTTACGGCTGGTGGGTGGTGGCCGGGATCTTTCTCGTGCTCACGGTGTCCTCCGGCTTCGGGTTCTACAACCTCTCCGTGTACATCAACGTGCTTTCCGCAGCGCGCGGGTTCTCGGTATCCCAGGTGTCCGTGGCGGTGAGCCTGTTCTTCGTGGTCGGCGGGGTCACCGGGATGGCGGTTGCACGCCTCATCGACGGATACGACGTGCGTTGGGTGATGATCGCCGGTGCCGCGCTGGGAGGTCTGGCGCTGGGCCTGGTGGGTGAGGTCCAGTCCCTCTGGCAGCTCTACGTGCTGTTCACCCTGTTCGGCATCGGCAACAGCGCCATCTCCATCGTTACCGCCACCACCCTGGTCACGCGCTGGTTTCCCGGGTCCAACCGCTCGGTGGCGCTGTCGATTGCCTCCACCGGCCTCTCCGCCGGCGGCATCGTGCTCACCCCCGTGTCGGCACGGCTGCTGAACGACTGGGGGCTCGAGACGGCGATCCCCTGGTTCGGGGCTGCGTTCTTCCTGCTGGTGGTGCCCGTCGCGCTCTGGGTGGTGCGCGCGCCTCCGCCCGTTCCAGCCGAGGCCGCCGGCAGCGGCGGCCCGGTCCCGGCGGCCTGGCGCTACGGCGATGCCGTGCGCAGCCGTTTCTTCGTCATGCTCACCCTGGGTTACGTGGTGTGCATGGGCGCTCAGGTGGGCGGCATCTCCCACCTGTACAACCGCGCCAGCCTGATCGCCGACCACCGGGCGGCCGCCGCTGCGGTCCAGGCGCTCTCGCTGATGAGCATCGTGGGCCGTTTCATCGGCGGCTGGCTGGTGACACGGATGGCCATCCGGCGATTCACGCTGGCGATGCTGGTAGGGCAGGGGCTGGGCCTCGCCACCGTCGCCACCGCACAGGGACCTCTCCAGGTGGTGGTGGGCGCGGCCGTGTTCGGCAGCACCGTGGGCAATCTGCTCATGCTGCATCCGCTGTGGCTGGCCGACGCCTTCGGCGGTTACGCTTACGCGCGAATATTCTCGTTGTCCAATGCCGTGTCGGTGCTCGGGGTAGCGGCGGGCCCCGCGATCATCGGCACGATGTTCGATGCCTTCGGCTACCGGCCCGCCTATCTGGCTGGCGTATGCGCCTCGGCGCTCGCCGTGGCGCTGCTGCTCGCCGCCGGTCGGGAGCCGGTGCCGAGAGGCCGATCCGTGGCTGTCTGATGGAGTGTGGAATGCGCCTGGTCCCGTTGCTGCTGCTGATCTGCTCGCTGAATGCTGCGGCCGCTTTGCCGCTCGCTACCGGAGACGGCGAGCCGTTGCCGAGCCTGGCGCCCATGCTGGAGCGCACCACGCCGGCGGTGGTGAACATCGCCACGTTCACCACGGTGCAGATGCGCAACCCCCTGCTGGAGGATCCCTTCTTCCGGCGATTCTTCAACGTGCCGGAGGGCCGGCGCTATCGGCGCACCCAGAGTGCCGGTTCCGGGGTGGTGGTGGACGCGGAGCGCGGCTACATCGTCACCAACAATCACGTGGTGCATCGGGCGGACGAGATCACCGTGACCCTGGCGGACGGCCGTAACTTGAAAGCGGAGCTGGTGGGCGTGGACCCCCAGGTGGATCTGGCGGTGCTCCGGGTGCCGCCCGAGGATCTGAGCGAGATCGAGTTCGCCGACTCCGCCAGCGTTCGGGTGGGGGATTTCGTGGTGGCCATCGGTAACCCGTTCGGACTGAACCAGACCGTGACCAGCGGCATCGTCAGCGCGCTGGGCCGCAGCGGGCTCGGCATCGAGGGCTACGAGGATTTCATCCAGACGGACGCGTCCATCAACCCCGGCAACTCCGGCGGTGCCCTGGTGGATCTGTCGGGCCGGCTGGTGGGCATCAACACGGCCATTCTGGCGCCGAGTGGCGGCAACGTGGGCATCGGCTTCGCCATTCCGGGCAACATGGTGCGGGCCATCATGAACGAGCTCATCACCCACGGCGAGGTGCGCCGGGGCTTTCTCGGCGTGGCGGTGCAACCGCTCAATGTGGAGTTGGCCGAGGCTTTCGGGCTCGAGCGCCACGACGGCGTGGTGGTAGTGGAGGTGGAGCCGGACGGCCCGGCGGACCGCGCCGGCATCGAGGCGGGGGACGTCATCGTTCGCATCGGCAAACGCTCCATTCGCCGCGTCACCGACTTTCACAGCCAGGCTGCCGTGATCTTCATCGGCGATCGGGTAGAGATGGAGGTGGTGCGCGACGGCCGCGGCCGCCGCGCCGTCCTGGAGATTCAGGAAGACCACCTCGAGAAGGTCAGAGGGGAGCGGATCGATCCGCGGCTCGCCGGCACGGAGCTGCAGAACTTCCGCAATCAGAACGACACGGCCCTTGGCGCCGGCGTGCTGGTCACCGAGGTGGACACCGACAGCCGCGCGTGGCACTACGGGCTGCGCCCGGGAGACGTCATCGTCGCCGCCAACCGGGTGGCCATTCAGGATCTCGGCGACCTGCGGGAAGGGGCCGGCGTCAGTGACCGTCAGCTGCTGCTTCGGGTCTACCGCGCCGGCCAGTTCGGCTACGTCGCCATCCGCTGAGTCACTCGAACATGATGACGCTGCGGGCCACCTCGCCGGTCTTCAGCGCCTCCATGCCCTCGTTCACGTCCTCCAGCTTGATGCGCCGGGAGATCAGGTCGTCGAGGTGCAGGCGGCCCTGCAGATACAACTCGACGAACCGGGGCATGTCGACCCGGAACCGGTTCGAACCCATGTTGGAGCCCTGAATCTTGCGCTCCATCAGGAACTCGGGGCCGTGCAGCTCGATCATGGTGCCCACCGGGATCATGCCGATGATGGTGGCGGTGCCGCCCCGGGCCAGCATCTTGAACGCCTGCTCCGCCGTCTGCTTCAGGCCGATGGCTTCGAAGGAGTAGTGCACGCCGCCGCCGGTCATCTCCTGGATGGTGCCGACGGGGTCGTCGTCCTTGGCATTCACCACGTCGGTGGCGCCGAACTTGCGCGCCAGCTCGAGCTTGCCGGGGACCATGTCCACCGCGATGATGCGGGCGGCGCCGGCGATGGCGGCGCCGTTGATGGCCGAGAGTCCCACGCCGCCGCAGCCGATGACGGCCACGGTGCTGCCCGGCTCGACCCGGGCCGTGTGGAACACGGCACCCACGCCGGTGGTGACGGCGCAGCCGATCAGGGCCGCGCGGTCCATGGGCATGTCCTCGCGAATCTTGGCGATGGCGTGCTCGTGGACCAGCATGTACTCGGCGAAGGACGACAGATTGAGGAACTGCCAGACGTTCTCGGTTGCGCCGTTCTTCTGCTTGGCCAGGCGCGGCGGCTGATCCGGAGCCCGCTGCAGCTCCGGCTCCTGGCACAGCGACATGTGGCCCGTGAGGCAGTACTCGCAATGGCCACAGAAAGCCGACAGGCAGGTGATGACATGATCACCCGGCTTGACGTAGGTGACGTCCGAGCCCACCGCTTCGACGATGCCGGCGGATTCGTGGCCTAGCACGGCGGGCAGGGGGTACGGGTAGGAACCGTTCTGGAAGTGCAGGTCGGAATGGCAGACGCCGGCGGCGACGGTACGCACGAGCACCTCCCGGGGCCCCGGGTCGCCGTGCTGAATGTCCTCGATCTCGAGCGGTTTGTTGATCTCGCGCAGTACTGCCGCCTTCATCTGATGCCCCCTGGAGTGGATGTGAGAAACCCTCCGAGTTTGCCAAACCCCCCGGTGGATTACTACATTGCGCCGGGGGCGGGTAGTATGTCGCCACGGCTGCCTTCGGTGAATCCATGGTTCTGATCGGTCTGGGCTCCAACCGCGGCGATTCCGTCGCCATCGTGCGGGAGGCCATGAAACGTCTGGAGCGCTTTGCCGTCGGTCCGCTGCGACGTTCGTCGCTGTGGCGCACCTCGCCCGTGGATTGCCCGCCCGGATCGCCGGACTTCGTCAACGCCGCGGTGGCCTTCGAGCCGCGCCCGGAGGTGACCCCGGAGAGCCTGTTGGAAGCGCTGAAGGCTCTGGAGGCCGAATACGGGCGAGAGCCTCGCGGGCCGCGCAACGCGCCCCGGGAGCTCGACCTCGATCTGCTGCTGTTCGACGACGAGGTCCGCGACCATCCCGAGTTCGTGCTGCCCCATCCCCGCGCCGTGGACCGGATGTTCGTGCTCGCGCCGGCTGCCGAGGTTCTGCCCGATGCGGCGTGGCCGGGGACCGGCCGAACCATCGCCGCGCTGCTCGACGCGCTGGACAGCGACGAGCAGGTGGAACGGCTCGAGCCCTCATGAGCCGCCGTCGTGCCGGGGCGCTCCGCCGTTGGGTGGGCCGGGCGATGCTGCTGGCGGTGACGCTCGTGCCCGGTAGCGGCTTCGGCTACGAGCCGGTGGTGCACCAGCGGCTGACCTTCCATGCCGCCAAGACCTTGAACCGCTGCCTCGACGGCACGCCGCTGCAGCCGCTCACTCCGCTGCAGGTGCGCTTCATCGCCAACAGCAACATGGGCCTGGCCAACAGCAACTTCCTGGTGCGGTTCTTTCGCTGGAGCTATTTCGACGTCGAGGGCGGTGACGACCGCCGGTTCCTGTGGCTCATCAACACCCGCTTCCTGGATCACTTCGAGCAACTCGTGGACGACCTCGGGAATGCCGGCGACGAAACCGACCGCTACCGGGAGCTGGGCCGAATCGTCAGTTACATTCAGCTCGTCAGCTCCCCCTCGCGGGCGGTGCCGGTGTACGCCACCCGGTTCTGGCGCGGCAGCTTCGGTGACCGCTTCGACAGCTATCGGGTGGACGAGGACGCGCTGGAGGCGGCGCTGGCGGGCGACTGCGGGTTTCTGAACCCGCCGCCGGAGAGCTACCGGGCAGTGCTGCAGGAGGTGGCTCGGGATACCCTGCAGGCCGTGAGCTCCCCCATCGGCGGGTTGCCGACCACGTGGCGATCGTTCTGGGCGCCCGCCGCCGAGCCGGGCGACTTCGGTGACTACGGGCCCGCCGGTAACAGCTTCGGCCGCCGGGTGGAGTTCCCCTGCGCTGAGCGCGGCGGCCAACGCTGCGTGCTGCTGGCCGACGACCCGCTCTACGCGGAATTCGCCCTGGCGCGGCAGCTCGCCGCGGTGCGTGGCACGGCCCGCGCCATGTACCTGCACGCCCTGGAGCGGGGCAGCGAGGGGCCCCATGCTGAATGACGTGAGGGTGCTGGATCTCTCCACCGAGCTCGGCCTCATGTGCGGCCAGCTGCTTGCGGACATGGGCGCCGACGTTCAGCAGTGGGTGCTGCCGGAGCACGCCGAACGGCTGACCGCCTCGCGCCACTGGCAGGCCTACACCCTGGGCAAGGGCGTTCAGACGGTGGACTGGAAGCGGGAACCGGGGCGCCTGCGCCAGCAGCTCGCCCTGGCCGACGTGCTGATCGAGTCCGAGGTTCCCGGGGTCCTGGAGTCGCTGGATCTCGACCCGGTGGCTGTGGCGCGGCTCAATCCTGCGCTCGTGCACGTTTCAATCAGCGGATTCGGCCGCACCGGCCTGAAGAGCGGCTACGCCTGCACGGACCTCACGGTCACGGCTGCGTCCGGGCACCTCTACGTCAGCGGCAGTGCCGACCGCGCGCCGGTGCGGATCAGCTCCCCTCAGGCTCACGCTCACGCCGCGGCGGACGCCGCGGTGGCCGTGCTCATCGCCCTGGCGGAGCGTGAGCGCAGCGGCCGCGGACAGCACGTGGACGTGTCGGCTCAGGAGTCGTCGACCCTGGCGCTCCTGTCCCGGGCGCTGGATGCCGCCGTGGGTCACGACCGGGCACAGCGTTCCGCCTACGGCACCGCCATGGGCGCGGTGCAGCTGCGTTCCCAGTTCCAGTCGCGGGACGGCTGGGTGCTGGTGACCCAGGGGGTACTCCCTCAGCTGGCGCCGTTCATGGAGCGATTGATGGCCTGGGTGCGCGAGGAGGGCTTCTGCTCCGACGCGGAGCTGCGGTGGCTCTGGGGCGAGGTGGGGGTGCAGATGTTGCAGGGCCGCATCACCGAGGCGGATTGGGCGCCGGTGCAGCAGGGGATCGAGAAGCTGGTGGCGTCCCGCAGCAAGGCCGAGCTCATGGACGAGGCAGTGCGCCGGCGTCTGCTGGTGGCGCCGGTGTTCACCATGGCGGATCTGCTGGAGTCGGAACACGTTCGTGCCAGGGATTTTTTGCGATCGGGTCGGGTGGGGCGCCGGCCGGGCGCGTTCGCCCGCTTCTCCGCCTCGCCGCTGCCGCTGACGGAGAACGCGCCCCGCGCCTGGCGTTCCCCCGGGGAGCGCAGAGGCGGGCTCGGCTTCACCCCGCAGACGGGGGATGGCCCGCTGGCGGGACTGAAGATTCTGGACCTGTTCTGGGTGGTGGCGGGGCCGGGTGCGACCCGCATGCTGGCGGATTACGGCGCCACGGTGGTTCACGTGGAGTCGACCAGCCGCCTCGACATGGTGCGCAGCGTGCCGCCCTACGTGGGCGGTGTGCGAGACCCGGAGCGGGCCGCATGTCATCACACCACCAACTGCAACAAGCTGAATCTGAGCCTCGACCTGGGGAGCGAGGCGGGCCGCGAGGTGCTGGCGGATCTGATCCGCTGGGCGGACGTGTTCACGGAAGCATTCGCGCCGGGGGTGATCGCCCGCATGGGGTTCGACTACCCGCGGGTGAAGGCACTGAACCCGAACATCATCATGATCGCCAGCTCGCTCATGGGGCAGTCCGGGCCGTGGAGCCCGTACGCGGGCTTCGGCAACTCGGCCGCCGCCGTGGCGGGGTTTCACGGCCTCACCGGTCACCCCGATCAGCCGCCCACCGGGTGCTTCGGTCCCTACACCGACTTCACCTCCGTTCGCTTCAACGCGCTGGCCATCCTCGGCGCGCTGCGGCATCGCGCCAGCACCGGGCATGGGCAGTACGTGGACATGGCTCAGGTGGAGGCCGCGCTGCAGTTTCTCGCGCCGGAGTGCCTGGCGTGGCTCAATGACGGCGAGGTGACGGTGGCGAACGGCAACCGGGATCGGGAGCATGCCCCATCCGGTGTCTATCCCGTGGCGGGCGGGGACCGCTGGATCGCCATCGCGGTGTCCGACGACGAGCAGTGGCGGCGCCTGTGCCGGCTGGCGGACATGGAGGACCTGCTGGCGTCGGGCATCCGGAATCTGGCTCAGCGCAGGGAGGCCGAGGACCTTATCGACCAGCGTATCGCCGCCTGGACGCGGGGTCGGGACGGGGTTCTGCTGGAGCGCCGGCTGCAGGCGGTCGGCGTGCCGGCGCACCGGGCGTTGGATACTCACGAGCTCTACGCCGACCCGCAGCTTCAGCATCGGCAGCACTTCCTCCCCGTGGCCCACCGGGAATTCGCCCCGGCCGCCGTGGAAAGCTCGCGGCTGCGCTTCTCCCGGACGCGGGCGAAGCGTCCGACTCACGCTCCCTGGTTCGGCATGGACAATCATCGGGTGCTCGGTGACGTGCTCGGGTACGGCACCGACCGCATCCGGGCGCTCGAGGCGGCCGGCGTGCTGCGCTGAGCAGCCGGCGCCAGCGCTGCTATGTTCCCTGTATGGACGCCGTGGATTTCTTCTGCGCAGCCGACGACCAGCACCGGGTCATCCTGCTGACCGATCTGCTCGAACGGGCGGGACAGACCGTCAGGCTGCGCAGCGAAGCCGTGGCCCATCCCACCGACCCATGCGTGGTGGCCTGCACCCGGCGCGTCCTGCGGGAGCCGTGGATCGTCGACCTGTTCACCTCGGGCCCGGATGGTGCGGGTCCCGACGTGCTGGCCATCCGGCTCGACGACGCGCCCTTGCCGGGCCGCTGTGCCCGGGTGGTGGACATGCAGAGCTGGCCGGCGCGTTCCGCGGACCGCAAGGTCGGGTCGGTGGTGCGGTGGCTCGAGCATGCGCGGCTGGCCAAGGCGCTGCGGGAAGTGCCCGACGATTCAGCGACCGCACCCCCTCGGCTTCGCCGGCGTCCGGGGCGGCGCCGGGCGCCGCGGGATACACGTAATCTGGCTTCCGCGCTGGTGATTCTGGGCCTGGTGGTGGGCACGGTGGCGTTGCTGCGGCTGGCGGCGCCCGATGCCGGGTCGAGGACGGTCCCGGATGCGGCCTTGCCCGAAGCTCCGGCGCCGTCTCCGGAACGGCCGGATACGCCTCGTGGGCCGGATCCACCCCCGGCTGCCGGTACCGAGACGCCGGTGGATCCATCGGTGGCGGTAGTGCCGCTGGCTGGCGGAGAGGGTCACGGGCCCGTGGCGGCACGTGGCACGGATGGTTCGCCACCGACGGCTTCGTCGATCACCGACGCTGCCGGTCCCGACGGAGGGGACAGCTTGGCGCACCTGTGTAATGCCCGCACCGTGGCCGCGGCCGAGGCGTGGGCGCGGGCTCTGGACTGGCGGCAGCGGCGCCGCGCCGCGGTGGAGCCGTGCGTGGCTCTTCTGTTGCGGCGACCGGGATACGAGGGGATCGCGGCGCGGCTCGCGCGCCCCTGAAGCGCCAGGCGCGGTGGCATAATCCCGCTGTGGGAGCGATCACTGGCGAGCGCAGCGAAGAAAACGAATCCGTGCCCGGACTGAAGCTGGGGGTGACGCCGTGGCACCCCCGCCAGCGCAGCGCCGCCGAGCTCACCGCTCAGGCCCAGCGGGCCGAGGCGCTGGGCTACGACTCCTTCTGGCTGCCGGAGAACCACTTCAACCCGGATGCCATCCCCGAGCCGCTGATGCTGCTCGCGGCGGTGGCGGCGGGAACCGGCCGCATCCGTCTGGCCACCACCTCGTACCTGCTGCCGTTGCGCAATCCGCTGCAGGCGGCCGAGCAGGTGGCTGTGCTCGATCAGCTCTCCGGTGGCCGCGTCATCCTCGGCGTGGGCCGAGGTTATGCGGCGGACATGCTGCGGGCCTTCGACGTGGCGCCCCGGGACAAGCGATCCCTGTTCGAGACGAACCTGAGCCGCATGCTGGCCGCCTGGTCCGGCGCTCCGATCTGGGTCGACGGCACCACGGGGGCGGAGGGCCGCCTGTATCCCCAGCCGGTGCAGCAGCCGCACCCGCCGGTGTGGGTGGCCGCCTTCGGCCCCAAGGCGCTGGCCCAAGCCGGCCGGCTCGGCCTGCCCTACCTGGCTTCCCCCATGGAAACCCTGGAGACGCTGCAGCGCAACCAGCAGCAACACGCCGCGGCCCTGGCCGCGGCGGGCCACGCGCCGCCCCGCCAGGTGCCGGTGATGCGCAGCGTGTTCGTCACCGAGAACGCCGGCGAGACTGCGTCGGTGCGCCAGGCGCTGGAGGTCCAGGCGCGAGGCAGCGGCCGTCCTGCGGCGGACGACGATGTGACGGCGTGGAGCATCATCGGCGAGGCGGGCTACGTACGCGAACGGGTGGCGGCCTACCGGGAGCGGTTGGGCATGACCCATCTGGTCGTGGCTCGGTTGCGGCTGGGCGGCCTCGCCGGCGAGCGGGTGGAGCAGTCGGTGAGCCGGGTGGCGGAGCTGCTGCTGACGTGAGCTACAGCCAGCGCTTGCGGCGGAAGAACGCCAGCATGGCGATCACCATCAGCAGGATGAGCGCCATCACTGCGACGTAACCGAACGGCCAGTGCAGCTCCGGCATGCTCAAGGGGCCGGCGTCGGGGTCGAAGTTCATGCCGTAGACGCCCACCACGAAGGTCGGTGGGATGAACAGGGTGGCAATGATGGTCAGCACCTTCATGACGTCGCTCAGGCGATTGCTGGCCAGCGACAGGTAGACCTCCACCAGACTTGTGGCGATGTCCCGCTGGGTTTCCACCAGGTCGACGATGGTGACGATGTGCTCGTAGCTGTCCTGCAGAAACGGCCGCAGGTGGCGCAGCGCGTTGGAGTCCCAGTGCCGCAGCAGGTCGCTCACCACCTCCCGGGTCGCCCAGGCGGTGCGGCGCATCAGCAGCAGTTCCCGGCGCACGGCGTGGGTCTCCCGGAGAAAGCTCTCGCCGGGCTGATGCAGCAGGTCTTCCTCGAGCGCCTCGAGCCGCTCGCCGAGGCGCTCGTGCAGGGGGAACAGGAGGTCCACCGCCAGATCCAGCAGGGCGTAGACCAGGTAGTGCGCCGAGCCATCGCGAAGCCGGGAGCCGTTTTCCAGGCGCCGGTCGATGGGGGCGAACAGGGCAGGGTCGTCGAAGAAGGTGATCAGCGTGTTCCCCGACAAGTACATGCTGAGGGGCTGAAATTCGCAGGCGTCCTGCCGGGGGATGGCAACGGAGACGAAATCGCCACGCTCGAATTCGGAGAACTTGGGTCGATGGCTGTGCACGACCACGTCCTCGAGCGCCATGGGATCCACCGCGTAACGTTCTTCCAGGACCTTGAGCAGCGACAGCGGCGGGTGCGCGCTGGCCCGGATCCAGCGCACGGTGTCCGCCCGCGGCGGCGGCAGGCTCTCCAGCCGCTGATAGCGCCGCAGCACGTGACGGTCGTAGTCGACGACGGTGACTTCCGATTCCGCCGCCTCTCGGGTCGCAGCGATGTCGTACGTGCCCGGCGCAGTGCCCGGCTCGTGGTAGCGGGTCTTCAGAGCGCTTCGATGCCGTCGTGGCCGATGTGCCATGATTCGGACTCCGCTGGATCAGTCGAGCACGTGCACGTTGTCGATTTCCAGGTAGCGCCTGAGCTTCCCCGTCAGGTAATAAAACGGCAGCGTGTCCGCCAGGGCCACGAACATCTTGAACAGGTAGTTGCTGCCCATGAGCACCAGCAGCGCCTGCAGCGAGATGGCGCCGGCGAGGAACGTGGCGCCGAAGGTCACGGTGATCACCATGAAGGAATCCACCGCTTGGCTGGTGAGGGTGGAGAAGTTGTTGCGCAGCCACAGATGCCGGCCGCGGGTCAGGCGCTTGAAAAAGTGGAACAGCTGCACGTCGCAGAACTGGGCCGCGATGTAGGCCATCATGGAGGCGAACACGGCCCCCGACGTGCAGGCGTACAGCAGATGGAACAGCTCCACGCTGCCCGAGAGCACCTCGCCGTTGGGCAGGGCCAGGCTCTCTGCCGCCTCGATCACCTGCCAGGGCGGTTGTGCCTGAGGGTCCACCGCGGGCAGGGCCTGGCCGAGCCACATGCAGCCGAGGATGAAGAAGTTCAGGGTGAAGCCCACCCACACCAGGAAGTTGGCGCGGCGGCGGCCATAGAGCTCGCTGATTAGATCCGTGCACAGGAAGGTCAACGGGTAGGGCAGCACCCCCACCGCAAGCTGCATGAAGCCGATCTCGACGAACCGGGTGATCCCCACCACGTTCAGCAGGGTCATGGCGCAGAGGAAGAAGCCGGCCAGCACCAGGAAGACCCGCTCGCGGCGCTCCTGGAGAACGTTGATCTCGACGCTGGCGTCGCTGTGGGGCGCGTGCGCGGCGGTGGACGTGCTCAACGCTCGACCTGCCCCAGATTGGCGTGAATGACGGAGCCGTTGATGACGGGATGGGTTGCGCTCCAGAACAGGGTCTCGGCAATCTCCCGGGGTTCGATGAGCCGATCGAAGGCCGACATGGCGCGCACGGCCGGGAGGGCGGTCTCCGGCACGTGCTGACGCAGCATCTCGGTGTCGGTGAAGCCGGGGCACACGCAGGCGGTGTGGATGCCGGTGCCCGCCAGATCCTGGCAGGTGGCGCGCATCATGCCCACCAGGGCGTGCTTGCTGACGACGTAGGTGTAACTGCCCGGCACCGCCTTCTCCGAAAGCGTGGAACCCACGTAGATGATGGAGGACCCCGGCTTCATATACGGAAAACAGTGGCGGTTGAGGGAGTTGGGGGCCACCAGGTTGACCTCCAGCACGTCCCGGAGCTGCTCGCTCGGAGTCGCCGCCGCACTGTCGCTTTCCATGCGCGCCGCGTTGTGGATCACGGTGAGCGTCTCGGCGTCGCGCAGCCGCGGCGCCAGCTCGGCGGCGATGGTGTCGACGAAGCCGGGCGCGGCCAGATCGCAGGGAACGTGCACCACGCCGGCCACCGGGCACGGCCGGCGCGACAGGTTGATGGCCGCGAAGCCGGCATCGAGAAACCGCTGCGCCGTCTCTGCGCCGATGCCGGCGCTGGCGCCCGTGATCAGCAGATACTTCATGAACGCTCGGCCCCCTCTCTGTTCCACTCGGCCCCCGCCCACTGCCCCGGCCCCGAGGACACCCGCACTTCGAGTCGGATGATGGGCAGCGCGGCGATGCTCGGCCGGGCGCGCAACCGATCGAGAAACCAGGGCGCCAGCTCCTCCACAGTCACGTTGCGCACCGGCAGGGTCAGCACGTCCCGGGGCAGGAAGGGTATCCGTTCCTCGGCGAATCGGGCGACCAGGTAGCCCTCGGCGTGCTCGAGGGCCAGGTGCGGGGAGCGCTCGGGCAGCAGCACCTTTTCGTCAAGATCGTCGCACAGGCCCTTGAGCTCGGTCTTGAACAGGTTGTAGTCGAAAGCCAGCCCGTCCGCGCCCACCGGACAATCCACGGTGGCCGAGACGTAGAAGGTGTGACCGTGCAGATCCTCGCGCTCGGTGGCCGAGAACAGCGTGAAATGCGCCGCGTTGAAGTGCAGGTACTCCTTGCTGATCTCGATGGTGACGCGGGGCGCGGGCATGCGGGAATGCTAACACAGGGGATAGCAGCCGCTATTCGTCCCGTATCCGATCCAGGATCAGCCCGTAGAAGTACTGCTCTTCCCGTTGGAAGTACCAGCCGAGATGCATACGGCACTCGGAGCAGCTCGCCAGGCGCCACTTGAACCCGGGAAACCAGGTGTCGGCGGCGGTGGGACTGCCAGACAGGTCGCAACCGAGCGCATCGGCGAAGCAGCCGACGTGGAAGCGGATGCCGTACGGATTGGTGCAGTAGTGGGCGTGGCCGCCGTTGATGGAGGTGACGTCGGATTTCCGCGCCACCGGATGCGAGCAGGTGTTGCAGTAGATGAGGTCCCGGGCGTGCCCCATGTCCCGTTCCAGGAGGGCCTTCAGACGGGGGTCCAGGCCTTGGCGCTGTTTGTCGACCACATCGATCATGGCTTGCGTCGTGCCTCGAGGATCGGTCGTAGAGCCTTTCGCTAGCATCTTTCAGCGGGCTCCGGAGCGCAAGGGGCCCCATCAAACGGCTCCGCCGTCAGCGTATCAGCGTCTTCAGATCGGCCTCCGGATCCGCCAGCACGGCGGGATCCACCGGGCGGCCGATGAGCTGTTTGCAGATCATGAAGTCCTTGGGGCTGTTCACCGCATCGGCCGCCACCATCCGGCCGTCCTTCAGGTAGAACACGGCGAACTGGTTCTTCTCCATGTCGCCACGGACCACCTCGGTGTCGCCGTCGGCCGAGAAGCCCACCATCTGCAGCTTCAGCTCGTACTGGTCGGACCAGAACCAGGGGATGGCCGCGTAGGTCTTGTCGCCGCCGCACATGTTGGCGCTGGCGACCCGGGCCTGATCCATGGCGTTGGGCACGGACTCCAGCCGCAGCCGGCGGCCGAGCAGGGGATTCGGGTGATTGGTGCAGTCGCCGACCGCGAAAACATCCGGCGCCGACGTGCGGCAGCGGTCGTCCACGACGATTCCGTTGTCACATTCGATGCCGGCGGCCTGGGCCTCCTCCACGTTGGGAACGACGCCGATGCCGACGATGACGATGTCGGCGGGATACGCCTGCTCGCCGCAGACCACCGCGGCCACGTGGCCGTCGCCCTGGAACGCCGTCGCCGCCGCTCCACAGTGGATGTGCACGCCGCGGGATTCGTGGAGCTGTTGATAGAACGCGGACATCCGCGGCGTGGTGACCCGCTGCAGGATGCGCGCCTCCATCTCCAGCACGTGCACCTCGAGACCGGCCTTCACCGCCACCGCGGCCACTTCCAGGCCGATGTAGCCGCCGCCCACCACCACCAGCCGGCGCCCCGGCGCCATGTCCTCGCGGATGCCGTCCACGTCGTCGATGGTGCGCAGATAGTGGATGCCCCTGAGGTCGCTGCCGGGGATGGTCAGCCGGCGGGGCCGGGTGCCGGTGGCCAGCAGCAGCTTGTCGTAGGCCACGGTCTCTCCCGCGGCGGTGGTTACCGTCTTCGCCGCGGTGTCGACGGCTTCCACCCGCACCCCGGTCTTCAGGGTGATGTTCTTGTCCTCGTAGAACTTGGCCGGTCGCAGGTACACGCGCTCGATCCCCTGCTCGCCCGACAGGTATTGCTTGGACAGCGGCGGCCGCTGATACGGGATGTGCGGCTCGTCGCCGATGATGACGATCTCGCCCTCGTATCCGTCCTGACGCAGGCTCGCCGCGGCCTGTCCGCCGGCGTGCCCCGCGCCCACGATGACCATGGCCATTTGCGCGCTCCTAACTGGCAAAGCCGCGTATTCTAACCGCAGGCCATTGCCGCGAGCGACACGCCCAGCTCGGGCGGGTCAGCAGGGCAGCGGAAGCCGGGTGGTCGACTTCATCTCCGACATGGCGATGTTGGAATGGATCTCCTGAACCCCGGGGAGCTGGGAGAGGACCTCGAAAAAGAACCGCTCGTAGGCCTGGATGTCGGGGACCACGATGCGCAGCAGAAAGTCCATATCGCCCATGATGGTGAAGCATTCCTGGACCTCCGGGCGTTCGTGAATGGCTTCTGCGAATTCGGGGAGTGAGCGGCGGCCATGAGCGTTGAGCTTGACCAGGGCGAATACCAGCACGTCCAGGTCGAGCCGGTGCCGGTCGAGCAGGGCCACTCGGGCGCGGATGTAGCCTGCCTTCTCCAGGCGGTTGATGCGCCGCCAGCAGGGCGACTGGGAGAGGCCGATGCGGGCGCCGATATCGGCGGCGGACAGGGAGGCGTCTTCCTGCAACAGGGCCAGAATCCGGCGGTCGAAATCATCGAGAACGTCGTTGGGCATGTTTAGGCGGAGTAATCATGCGTCAATGGCTAGTCTACAGCATGAATCATCCAGAGAATCGGGGCCGCATGCCAACATCGCAAAGAAATTGCCGTCCTGTGGGGCTACGATAGCCTCATTGGGAATTCCGCCGGAGTGCGTGTCATGGATTTCTTCGAGAAAGGTCACGAGCAGGTGGTGATCCGCGAGGATGCGGCCACTGGCCTCAGGGCCATCATCGCCGTTCACAGCACGGTGCTGGGGCCCGCGGCCGGCGGCTGTCGCCATTGGGTCTATCCGGACTCCGAAGCGGCAATGACGGACGCCCTGCGCCTCTCGGAAGGCATGACGTTCAAGAACGCCCTGGCCGACGTCCCGTTCGGCGGGGGCAAGAGCGTGATCCTGGGGACCCCGGGCCGTCGCCTGTCCCCGCGCGAGCTCGAAGTCTTCGGCCGCTGGGTGGACGAGCTGAACGGCCGCTACGTCACCGCTGAGGACGTCGGCATGAGCGTGGCCGACATGCGGGTGATCGCCCGCAGTACCCGCTACGTCTCGGGGCTCGGCGGCGCGGGCGTGGGCGGCGATCCCTCGCCGCACACGGCCGAAGGCGTGCTGCTGGGGATGGCCGCCGCCGTGCGTGCCCGTCTGGGCGCGGACTCCCTGCGTGGCGTGCGTGTCGCGGTGCAGGGTCTGGGCAACGTGGGGTTGCACCTGTGCCGGTTGCTGGCCGGACACGGAGCGCGGTTGTGGGTGGCCGACCTGAACGAGGAGCGGGTCCAGCAGGCGGTGAGCCGCTTCTCGGCGCAGCCGCTGCCCGTGGAGCAGGTGCTCGCGGCCGACGTGGACGTGGTGGCGCCTTGCGCGCTGGGGGGCATTCTCACCCTGCAGAGCGTGGCGGCGCTGAACGCGTCCGTAGTTGCCGGTTCCGCCAACAATCAGTTGGCCGACCCCGCCGTGGGGGACGCTCTGGCCCAGCGTGGGGTGCTGTACGCGCCGGACTACGTGATCAATGCGGGCGGCGTCATCAGCGTGGCGCACGAGTACCTGGGATTGAACGACCCGGCGTGGGTGGAAGCCCGCATCGCCGCGATCCCCCACCGTCTCGACGCCATCTTTCGCCGGGCCGAGCGAACCGGTGTGGCCACCAGCCGGATCGCCGATCAGCTCGCCCGGGAGCGCCTGGCGCGGGCTGCGGGGCAGGAGCTGCGCGGAGTCGCCTAAGCCCCGCCCGCGGCATCGCGGTCCGCGGCGCCGTCTAGGGCGGGCTCCAGGCGTTCCACCGGTTCCGCGGCAATGGAGCGCCCCACGACGAGCGCGCGCCGCAGCGGCGCCTCCACGTCCAGGTACGCGGCGTCGGGCTCGGCGCCCAGCCCGTCGAGCAGCCGGGTGAAGAAGGCCCGGGCCGCCACCGTGGCCACGATGTCGAAGATCTCGTCGTCCGCGAAGCCGTGGGCCTTGAGCGCGGCGACGTCGTCTGCGCCGACCGCTTCCGGCTCGGCCGCCACCCGCCGCGCGAATGCCACAATGGCTCGTTCCGCCGCCGACAGCACGGCGGTTTCCGGGTCCTCCAGCACCGCGCGAATCTCTTCGGGGCCGTGGAACTCACCGAGAGCCGAAGCATGGGCCAGCGCGCAGTAGGAGTTGCGCAAAGAGTGCGCCGCGGCGAGCGTGACGAGCTCGAAGCGCCGGCGGTCCAGATGCCGGCGGATGCCCGCCAGCAGATCCGCCCACAGACTCATCACCTCCGGGCGGTGGCTGAATACCTTGGCGTAGTTCGGCACGTAGCCGAACTTCCTCTGCTGGCGCTCGTACATCTCCCGCACGGCTCCCGTGGAGTCCGCCGGGGCTACGGTGTCTATGAATGCCATTCATCGTCTCCTTCCTTCACTCGGTAATGACTGATCTGAATCTCCTCGCCGCAGTCCGCGTAGTCGCCGGCCGCCCGCAGCGTGCGGAACTCCCCCCAGTTGATGGCTCGGTAGTGGGGTGGGTTGGCGGCGTCCACAGTGGTGGGCAGCGGCGCGTAGTCGGTGCGGTAATCGGGATTGAGGAAGAACGGGGCGCTGAACCGCTCCGTGCCGGCGCTGGCCCGCACCCGGTGCAACGCGGCCCGGTAGCGGTCGTTGGACCACACCTGGACGATGTCGCCGATGTTGATCACCAGGGCGTCGCGCCGCGGCTCCACCAGATGCCATCGTCCCTGGCGGTACACCTCGAGCCCCGGCTGATCGTCCTGCAGCAGCAGCGTGAGCGCGCCGGCGTCGGTGTGATGATTCACGCCGAGATGGCCGGTGCGGGGGGCGCAGACGCCTGGCGGGCGCTCGGGGGTGGCGCACAGCGGGTAGTAGTTCAGTCGCAGGAAGCTGGTGTGACCGGGCACGAAGTGGCGATGCAGGTGGTCCTCGGGCATCCCCAGATTCGCCGAAACCGCGCCGAGCAGGCGCAGCCCGAGGCTTTCGCAGGCGGTGTAGAACTCCAGCACCGCGGTGCGGAACGCCGCCAGTCCGGCCGGCCACTGCGGCTCGACGCCGTCTCCGGCCGCCGGGCCGTAGTCGTAGATCTCCTTCCAGTCGCGGGTGTTCTTGGTCAGCTCCCGGTCGTAGAACCCCCACGGATTGCTGGCGCTGCGGGAGATGGCCTGCTTGGCCGCCGTGTCCTGGGCGAAGAAGCGGCGCATTTCCCGATGCAGCGCGTCGGTCACCGCCTGGGGAATGCCATGATCCACCACCTGAAAGAACCCCCACTCCCGGCAGGCTGTATCCAGCGCTCGCCGGGTCTCGGGTGCGTGCAGGGCGCCCACGCTGATGACGGGTACTGTTTCGCAACGAAGGTTCATGTCTCGTCTCCCATCAGGCTGATTTCCGGGGATGCAGCCACTGGGGCAGCAGCGCCAGGGGGTCCAACTCGGCAGCGCCGTCGTAGCGCACGCCGGCCCGGTCGAGGCGCCGCTGCAGCGAGCCGTCCCGGAAGGCCTCGAAAAGCTCCGAGCAGCCGCCGATGTGCTCGCCGCCGACGAAGATGCGGGGAATGGTCGCGGCGCCGGTGCGCTGCGCCAGCACTGCGCGGATCCTACCGCCTCGCTCGCCTGCCTGGTACTCGACGGAGTCCAGGTCGACGCTGACGAAGGGCACGCCCAGGCGATCGAAGAGCTTACGGGCCGCCCAGCAGAACTCGCACCATTCCAGGGCGAACATGACCACCGGCTCACGGCCGACGGTTGTGGTGACGTAATCCTCCGCCCAGGGATCCTGCGCCGGCTGTGCCTCCGCGGTCGCGGCGGCGGCCGCTGCCGCCGGTGTCGGGGCATCGAAGCGGTAGCCGGGCGTCGACCGGGACAGCGCCTCTTCCTCCTCCGTCATGGCCTCGCCGATGTGGTCGAACAGAGGCGTCGACAGGTAGCGTTCGCCCGTGTCCGGCAGCATGCAGACGATGTTGGTGCCCACCGGGGCCCGCCGCGCCACCGCCAGAGCGGCCGCCAGCGTTCCGCCGCTGGAGGTACCGACGAAGATGCCCTCCTGGCGGGCCAGCGCGCGCGCAAGTTGCAGAGCCTCGTCCCCGGAAACGGGCACTACCTTGTCCACCAGGCCGGCGCCGACCGCCGCCTCGGTCAGCTTGGAGACGAAGTCGGGGCTCCAGCCCTGCATCAAGTGGGGGCGGAATCGGGGATGACTCTCCGCCGGGGTGCCGTCGGGCCGGCGCGGCTGCGGGATGCCGCTGCCCAGGACCTGGGCGTTGTCGGGCTCCGCCGCCACCACCTGGATCGCCGGGTTCGCCTGCTTGAGACCCTGGGCGACTCCCTTCAGGGTGCCGCCGGTGCCGAAACCGGAGACGAAGTAGTGCAGCGGCTCCTCGGCGAAGTCGGCGAGGATCTCCCGGGCGGTGGTCCTGGCGTGAACGTCCGCGTTGGCCGGGTTCTCGAACTGCCGGCAGAGGAACCAGCCGTGCTTCTCCGCCAGTTCGGCGGCCTTGTTGAGCATGCCGGTGCCTTTCTCCGACGCGGGGGTCAGCACCACCTTGGCGCCGAGAAAGCGCAGCAGCTTGCGCCGCTCCAGGCTGAAGTTCTCGGCCATGGTCACCACCAGAGGGTAACCCTTCTGCGCGCAGACCATGGCCAGCCCGATGCCGGTGTTGCCGCTGGTGGCCTCGATGACGGTCTGGCCCGGGCTGAGCCGGCCACTGCGCTCGGCTTCCTCGATGACCGCCAGCGCCATGCGATCCTTCACCGAACCCGTGGGGTTGAAGGATTCCACCTTGACGTAAACGTTCACCCCGGCAGGGGCGAGTTTCTGCAGCTTCACCAGAGGGGTGTTGCCGATGGTTTCCAGAATGTTGTCGTAGCGGGTCATATCGACTCCTGACGCTGCTTGGCTTTGCATGTGGCGGCAGTCTCGAAGCCGGGCGAGGTATCGAGCGTGTGAGTCAGCGTGGTTTTTTCGTCCTGGGGCAGGCTGAGGGCGTGGAATTTCCGGCGCTTGTCACCGAGAAGTCATGCACCTATAGTCGCGCAACCGCGCGAGGCGGGCCCGGTACTGCCCAATGGCCGAACTCGAGCTGAAATTCATTGGCGATCTCGAAGTGCTTCGAGACGGCGTTTCGCTCGCCCTGCCGCCGTCCAAGAAGACCCGTGCGCTTCTTGCCTTTCTGGCGCGAAACGGCCGCCCGTTTCGTCGCGAGTACCTCTGCGACCTGCTGTGGGAGGTCCCCGACGACCCCCGGGGATCGTTGCGCTGGAGCCTCTCCAAGCTGCGCCGCCTGGTGGATGGGGACGACCGGCCGCGGATCGTCGCCGACCGCGCAAGCGTCCGCTTCGACGTCACCGGGGTGGGTATCGACGTAAACGCGCTCGAGGCCCTGGCACGGGAGGCCGAGCGTGCGTCCTTGGAGGATCTCGAGGCCGGCGCGCAGCGCTACCGCGGCAATTTTCTCGAGGGGCTCGACCTCTCCAGCTTCCACGATTTCCATAGCTGGTGCGCGGCGGAAAGGGAGCTGGTCACCCGCTCCCAGGCCCGGCTGCTCGGCACGCTGGTGCAGCGCCTGGCGGAGCAGCCTGAAAGGGCGCTTCCCCACGCCCGGGTGCTGGTCGGGCTGTTCCCCTACGACGAGGCGGCCCGGGCTGCCCTGATCCGCCTGCTCATGGCCACCGGCCGTACCGAGGAGGCCGAGCAGCAGTACCGGCTCGGCATGCGGATGAACGAGGAGGTGGGCTCGCCTTCGTCCGGGGAACTGTACCGGGCGTGGCGCGGCACCCCCGGCGCCGGAGCCCCGGCGCCGGTGGCGCCCGCTGCCCCCGCACCGCGGGAGCCGGTGGCGAAGCAGACGGTGGCGGGCGTGGTGGGCCGTGATGCCGAGCTCGAGCGGCTCGAGGAGGTGCTCACCGGAGCCATCCAGGAGAGGCGGGCGGCGCTGCTGCTGCTCAAGGGCGACCCGGGAATCGGCAAGAGCCGATTGCTGCAGGTCGCGTCGGCATCGGCTCAGCAGGCGGGGGCCTTCGTGCTCGAGGCCAGCGCCTTCGAGTCCGAGACCATACGGCCCTTCGCACTCTGGATCGACGCCTTCCGCAAGCTCGGCGCCGAGAACGAAGTGTTCGGAGGCATCGACCAGACCAACCGGGACCATCTGTTCGGCGTGCTGAGCGATCGGATTCTCAGGGAATCGCGAGAGCGCCCAGTGGCGCTGCTCTTCGATGACCTGCAGTGGTGCGACGAGTCCAGCGCCGCGGCGCTCCACTACGTCGTCCGCACCAACCGGCAGCAACCGCTGATCGCGGTGATGGCGGCCCGTGACGGCGAGGTTCGGGACAACGGTGCGGTCCAACGGATGCTGCGGGGCTTGCGCCACGAGGGCCTGCTCGAGGAGATGAGGCTCGGGCCCCTCACCGAAGCCGCCGTGCGCCACCTCATCGAAGTCCACGCGCCCAGCGCCGACGTGGAAGCGCTGAGTCGGGAATGCGGCGGCAACCCGCTCCTCGCCATCGAGCTGGCGCGAGCGGGGAGCGCCGGTGACGGTGCCAGCTCGCTGGACGAGCTGGTTCGCGAGCGGCTCGCCCGGTTCGACCTGGAAGGCGCCGAGGTGCTGCGCTGGGGCGCCGTGCTGGCGCCGCGCGTGGACGTGGCCTCGCTGGTGCGGGTCAGCGGCCTCGATTGGAGCCGGGTCGCGGACGTCCTGGAGAGCGCGGAACGGCAGGCCATGCTGCTCTCCACCGACGGCGGATTTCGCTTCTCCCACGATCTGGTGGCCCGCAGCATCTACGCCGACATCGCCCCGGCGCGGCGCCGGGTGATGCACCGGCGTGCTGCCGAGTTGCTGGAGCGGGAGACCGCCGTGGATCTGGAGCATGCGGCCGACCTGGCCCACCACGCCTCACAAAGCGGCGATCCGGCCCTCGCGGCCCGGGCCATGGTATCCGCGGGGCGGCTGTGCCTGCGTTTTTTCGCCAACGACGAGGCCGTGAACCTGGCACGCAAGGGGCTGCAGCTGGTGAAGTCCCTGCCCGAGGCGGAGCGGGTGTGCCTGACCCTCGAGCTGCGCGACGTCATGTTCTCCGCGGCGCCCGTGGAGGATTGGGAAACGGCGGCCGCGGAGTACGTGGAGCTGGCCGAGCGGGCGCTGGATCACGGCGCGCTGTCTCACGCCCGGCTGGGCTACCACATGGCCAGCTACGTGCGCTGGGAACATGGTCATTGGGCGGGGGCCCGGGAGGAAACCCTGCAGGCGGAACGGGTGGCGCGGGGTGGCAACGAGGCCGACCACATCATCGGCCTGGCGGAAACCGCCAAATGTCTGGCCATGATCGAGCGCGATCTCGGTCACGCCGACGCCATGCTGATGGAGGCTCAGGCCCTGGCGGTGCGCCAGCGCACCAGCTATCACGCCATCTCCATGGCTCTGGGCATGCTGCGCTACCACGAGAACCGGCTCGAGGAAGCGGAGGAGCTGTTCAAGGAGGCACGAACCCAGTGCAAGACCGCCGGCGACCGGGTCAGCGAGTTCCAGGCCAACGAGTACCTGGTAATGATCGACATCGAGCGCGGCCGCTATGACAGCGCGCAGCTGCGCTGCCGCACCCTCGGCGAGATCGGAGGCAAGCTCCGCGAAGGCAGCGAAGCCCCGTTTGCGCGGGCGCTGGACGGTCTGTGTCGCTACGCCTTGGAAGATCGCCCGGATGATCTCGTGGCGGCCCTCGAGGATCTGCGTGTGGTGGACGCCAAGCATCGGCTGGCGTACACGCTCACTCGCGCTGCGGAGCTGGATATCGAGCGCGGCCGGTTCCAGGAGGCCGTCGCCCGGGCAGAGGAAGCGCTGTGCTGCGCCGAGACGCTGCAGCGGGCGACGGAGATGATGCTGGCTCGAGTGGCGCTGGCGCGCGCCAGCAGCGCCCTGGGCGACGCTGCGGCCAGCGCGGTCCACCTGAAGGCCATCACTGCCCTGGAAGATGCCCCTGTGGCTCAGTGGGCGCGGGCGCGCATGACTGCTGCAATTGCTGCGACCGGAGGTCCCCAGCCATGACTCACGTCTTCGTCGAACGTACGTACCGGCTGCCGCTGACGCAGCGGGACGTCTTCGCCCTGGCCGAAGGTGGCGGCGAGTGCATGCTGATGCATCGGGTGGAGTGGCAGGAGAGCTTGCTCGCGAGCGACGGGCAGCGCATGTTCTGCCACTTCGTGGCGCCGGATGCGGAGTCGGTGCGAACCGCCTTCCGCCAGGTGGGTGAGGCCTTCAACGCCCTCTGGGCGGGCACCCTCCACCGGGCTCCCGAGCTGTGCCCGGCCAACGTGGTGGTGGAGCGCAGCTTTCCCGAGCCGGTGAGCCTCGAGGCGATCCAGGCCATCGAAGACGGACACGCCTGGTGCCTCGAGGCCCACCATGTGCGCTTCTCCCGCACCGCCTTCTCGGCGGACCGCCGTCGCATGATCTGTCTGTATCAGGCGCCGGACGCGGAATCCGTGCGCCTGGCGCAACGGGAGGCGGGCATGCCCCTGGAGCGGGTCTGGGCCTTCCAGCATCTCTGCCCCCCGGAATCCTGAAGCCACCCGCGCCACGGCCTCGCCGCAAAAACCACGCATCGGCCGGCCGCTCACGCGAAATTCCACGCCGGCTCTCACGCTGGGTTCCACGACAGCACCGGAAAGTGCACCTCGTAGGGTCGCTCATGACCCGCGACAGCAAAACCCAGTGAGGAAATCGCGATGAACATGAACAGCACCATGAAGGTGGACAACGGCGTGAACGTGGAGGCGCTTCTGGGCGCCCGGGAAGCCCTGGCGAAGGCGCCGGAGGCGGCGCGCTTCCAGTGGCGGGCGAGCTGCAACTGGGTCAACGGCACCCACAGCCGCTCCACGGTCAAGAGCTATCACGGGCTGGGCGGCGAGCAGGCCCACCGCACCGAGTTCACCTTCGATGCGGATCATCCGGAGACCTTCGCCTCCGAGGACAACGGCGCCACCCCGGTGGAGTACGTCCTGGTTGGCCTGGCGGGCTGCCTGACCGCGGGAGTCGCCGCGGTGGCCCAGAACCGGCAGATTCAGCTCCGCTCGGTGAAGGCCACGCTGGAAGGCAGCATGGACATCCAGGGCATCCTGGGCATGGACGGTGACGTCCGCAATGGCTTCGACGACGTCAAGGTGTGCTTCGAGATCGACGCGGATGCGTCGCGGGAAGACATCGAGGCCCTGGTGGCTCAGTCGCAGAAGCGCTCCGCGGTGTTCGACATCCTCACCAACCCCACCAACGTGTCGGTGGAAGTGAAATGAAGGAGGGCACTGGCAGCGCGGGAATGCCCGAGGCCGGCACCGTGGCCGTGGTGGTCATCGGTGCCGGACACTCGGGGCTGGCCATGAGCCGGTGCCTGACCGAGCGTGCCATCGACCACGTCGTGCTGGAGCGCGGCGTGGTCGGCAACGCCTGGCGGCACGAGCGCTGGGACTCGCTCCGGTTGCTGACGCCGAACTGGCTGACCCGCCTTCCCGGCTACGGCTACCGGGGCGATGACCCGGACGGCTTCATGACCATGCCGGAGGTCGTCCGCTTCATCGACCAGTACGCGCGGCGGATCTCGGCGCCGGTTCGCACCGGCACCACCGTGACCGCGGTGCGGCCGGTGGCGGACGGCTACCGGGTGATCACCGACCAGGGCGCATGGCGCTGCCGTGCCGTGGTGATTGCCAGTGGCGCGTTCAGCGTTCCGGTCGTGCCCGCCGTGGCGGAGGCCGTTCCCACGGCCATCGCCGCGTACACGCCACGGGACTACAAATGCCCGGAGCAACTCGCCCCTGGAGGCGTGTTGATCGTCGGGGCATCGGCCACGGGCGTGCAGCTCGCCGGTGAGATCCAGCGCTCCGGCCGCCCGGTCACCCTGGCGGTGGGGGAACACGTGCGCATGCCGCGGTCGTACCGGGGCAGGGACATCCAGTGGTGGATGAACGCCGCCGGGATTCTCGACCAGCGCTACGACCAGGTGGACGACATCGTCCGGGCCAGGCGGGTTCCGTCGCCCCAGCTCGTCGGTACCCCGGCCCGTACCAGCCTCGATCTCAACGCCTTGAGCGATCGCGGGGTCTGCCTGGTGGGCCGACTGACGGGCATTCAGAGCGGCAAGGCCCAGTTCTCCGGTTCCCTGCGAAACCACTGCGCCATGGCCGACCTGAAGATGAAGCGGCTGCTCGCCGCCATCGACGACTGGGCCGAGGCCTCCGGCTGTGCCGATGCCGTGGACCCGCCGGAGGCGTTCGCGCCGACCCGCGTGGACCCTTCGCCCCGCCTGACCCTGGATCTGACCAGTGGTGAGATCCGCTCCATCATCTGGGCCACCGGGTCCCGCCCGGACTACTCCTGGCTCGAGGTACCGGTGCTGGATCGCAAGGGTGCTATCCGTCACGATGGCGGTGTCGTGGAAGCCCCCGGCATGTACGTCATGGGGCTCCCCTTCATGCGCCGCCGCAAGTCGAGCTTCATCCACGGGGCCGAGGACGATGCCCGGGATCTCTGCGCTCATCTGGTGGATCATCTGGAAAGCTGTCACCGACGCCGGCTGGTATCCATGGCGGGGTGATGATGTGGAGACCTTCATGGCCGACGTTTTCGTAGAACGCTTGTTCGACCCTCCCCTCGACGAGGACGAGGCGTTTGCCCTGGCGGAGATCACATCGGAATGCCGGATCCTGCACCGCGTAGAGTGGCGTGAGAGCTACCTCGCAAGCGACGGCCGGCGGATGCTGTGTCACTTCTACGCACCGGACGGCGAGGCGGTGCGCACCGCCTTCCGGCAGTCGCGGGAAAGCTTGGATGCCCTGTGGCCGGCCACCCTCCAGGATGTGACGAGCGGCACCGGCCTCGCCGCCAATGCCGAGGCCAACGTGCTGGCGGAGCACCACCGCGAGGAGCCGCTGACGGCGGAGGAATTGGAGGCGGTGCGCTCCGCCGGCCCCAACTGCCTGCAGCATCTCGGGGTGACCCTGTTGCGGGTCGTCGTCTCCTACGACCACCGGCGTCTGCTGTGGCTGTTCCGGGCGCCGGACGCCGAGGTCGTACGCAAGGCGCTGGCCCAGGCGGGGGCCCGGGTGTGGGCGTTCACGCGAATCGGCGGGGATCAGCGATCCCAGTAGGGCCGTTTGAGCGGCTCCTTGTACAGTTTGCCGGTCTGATGGCGGGGCAGGGCGTCGTGAAAGTCGATGCTGCGCGGACACTTCAGATGGGCGAGGCGCGCCCGGCAGTAGTCGATGAGCGCCTGGGCTGTCACCGGGGCCGCGCCGGCAGCCAGTTCCACCGCGGCCTTCACCTCTTCGCCGAACTCCTCGTTGGGAATGCCGAACACCGCCGCATCCTGAACCGCCGGATGACTCACCAGCACGTCTTCCACCTCTCGCGGGTAGATGTTCACCCCGCCGGAAATGATGGTGTGGGAGGCCCGGTCGCTGAGGTAGAGGTAGCCTTCGTCATCCAGGTGGCCGATGTCCCCGAGGGTGGACCAGCCGCGGTGATCGCAGGCTGCGGCGGTCTTCTCCGGGTCCTTGTAGTACTCGAAGCGGGGACCCCCGGAGAAGAAGACCCGCCCCGTGCGGCCCGGCGGCAGCTCGCGGCCTTCGTCGTCCACCACGTGCACATCGCCCAGGATGGGGCGCCCTACGGATCCCGGATGGGCCAGCCACTCCTCGGGCGAAATGGCGGTCTGGCCGTTGCCTTCGGTGCCGGAGTAGTACTCGTGGAGGATGGGCCCCCACCAGTCGAGCATCTTCCGCTTGATTTCCACGGGACAGGGTGCGGCGGCGTGCACCGCCACCCGGTGGCTCGACAGGTCGTACCGGTGCCGCACCGCTTCCGGCAGCCGCAGCAGGCGCACGAACATGGTGGGTACCCACTGGCTGTGGGTGATCCGCTCGGACTCGATGAGCGAAAGGCTCCGCTCCGCCTCGAACCGGGGCATGATCACGCACGTGCCGCCGCAGCGCTGAACCATGCCGTTGTAGCGCAGGGGTGCCGAGTGATACAGCGGCGCCGTGGAGAGGTAGACCGTGTCCCGGCCGATGCCGTGGAGCTCTACCCGGCGCCGAAACAGCTCCGAGACCGTGTTCAGCGGTGCCCCCGGTCGAGCCGAACGAACACCCTTGGGCGTTCCTGTCGTGCCGGAGGAGTAGAGCATCTCGGCGCCTTCGGCAGCGTCGGCGATGAGGCGCTCGGGCTCGGCGCGGATGAGCTCGAGCCACCGGTCGATGTCGAGACGGATGGTCTGCGGCGCATCGGCGACCTTCTCGGCCTGGCTGTCGTGGTAGACCAGCACCTTGGCGTCACAGTCACCGAGGATGTGCCGCACCTCCCGCGGCTGGAACTGCACGCTCACCGGGGTGTAGTAGAGGCCGGCGAGCTGTGCCGCCCAGTAGACGGCCATGGAGTAGGGGTGGTTGGGAGAGACCACGGCGATGCCGTCCCCAGTGGCGAGGCCGAGCCTGCGCAGCAGCTGGCTGCCTTTGAGTGCCCAGGCGCCGAGGTCGGCGTAGCTCACGCGAATGCCGTCGAAGATCCACGCGGTGTCGTCGCCCCGATGCTCGGCCCAGTAGAGCGGGCCGGCCCAGGCGGGCGCCGCCCCGGCGGGCGCCGCCTCGGCGGGCACCGTCAGCTCTTCCCGCCGTCGCTGGGCAATGGCATGGGGAACGGGGTGACGTTGCTGCCCTTGCTGTCGGTGATCTTGGCCACGCCCTCCTTGTCCACCTCGTCGATGCGAATGATGGCGTGCATGGGGATGAAGCTGCGCTGGACGCCCTCGAACTCGCTGCGCAGCTTGTCCTCCGCCGGGTCGATGACCATCTTGCTGCGGGTGCCG
>JAWLGU010000016.1:0-2355 GCA_041690675.1 Pseudomonadales bacterium
GTCGAAGTCGGTGCGGTTGGCGATGCCCTCGAGCTCCTCGACCCCGTGGGGGAAGTGGTACATGAGGTCCACGGTGGCCTTGGAGTAGTGGGCCAGCTCCTCCGCGGGCACCCGGTAGAGCTCCACGCGGTCGCGCGGCACGCCTTGAGCTTCCCACCAGCGCAGCCGCTCTTCCACCCAGCGTTCGTGCCATTCCTCGTCCGTGCCGGGCTCGACGAAGAACTCGAGCTCCATCTGCTCGAACTCCCGGACCCGGAAGATGAAGTTGCGCGGCGTGATCTCGTTGCGGAAGGCCTTGCCGATCTGGGCGATGCCGAAGGGCAGCCGCCTGGAGGTCGCGTCCATCACGTGCCTGAAGTTGGTGAAGATGGCCTGCGCCGTTTCCGGGCGCAGATAGGCGAAGTGGGAGCCGTCCGCGATGGGGCCCACGTTGGTCTTGAACATCAGGTTGAAGGGCCGGGGCTCGGTGAGATCCGTAGAGCCGCAGGCGGGGCACTTGGCCTCCTTCAGGTGGTCCGCCCGGTGGCGGGCCTTGCAGTTGCGGCAGTCCACCAGGGGATCGGTGAAGGTGTCCTCATGGCCCGAGTACTTGAGGGTGAGGGGGTTGGTGAGGATGGCCGCGTCCAGCCCTTCGACATCGTCGCGCTCGTAGACCATGGCCCGCCACCAGGCGGCCTTGAGGTTGTTCTTGAGCTCCACCCCCAGGGGGCCGTAATCGTAGATGCCCTGGAGGCCGCCGTAGATGTCGCTGGACTGAAAGATGAAGCCGCGACGTTTGCACAGCGAGACCAGCTCCTCCATGGATGATGCAGGCACCGATGAATCCTCGATTTTCCGTGTGGGTTTGGGCGGCCCGCACTATAGCGAATTGTGGCCGTGACGTCTGTGCGCTCCGGCTCCGCTCACATCGCCTTACACTCCGTCACAAGAATTGACCAATTGGCGGCGCCGAGTGTGATGCAATAGACATCGTCCTGGAGGGTGGCGCAGTACCTCCGGGGCGTTGGACAGGCTGGGGAATGCTCATGAGGAAGACCGATCCGAAACATCAGAAGAAGCGATTCTTCCGGGCCAACGACCGGTTCTTCCAGATCAACGGTCAGTGGTACTTTTCCGCGCGGGAAGGCGACATCGGGCCGTTCCGCAGCCGCAGCGAAGCCCAGCGCGAGGCGGAAGCCTACATCGCGGCCTGCGAAATCAGCGCCGAGGGCCGGCCGATGATGGTGGAGCCCACCGTGATCCCCGGGCACCTCTACCGCTCCGTGCTTTCGCTGGCGGAGAAGGTGGATTTCGACGCCAGTCTCGTTCTGGACGTGGAAGAGCTCGAGTAACCGCTCCGCGCCGTCAAGTCCGGTCGCCGCGGGGTGCCCGGTCCGCCAGCAGACGGCTGAGCTTGTCCACGCGCTCGTCGTCCACCCCCAGATACTCCACCAGCACGGCCGTGACCGCCGCGGCGTTCAGGGTGCCGGCTGCCTGCATCTCCTCGATGTCCGCCCAGTCCTTGGTGCGGTTGAAGAACGCCTTGAACACCGCGATGTCGCGGCAGGAGAGGAACGGCACCAGCCGGCCGGCGAATCGTTCCCACCGGGCGCGGCGGGCCGCCGTCGCGTGGAAGGGCGTGGTGTTGAGGAAGAGGTCCACCGGGGTGGCGTCCCACCACAGGCGCACCTGACCGTCCCGCGCCAGCCGCGTCGCGTCGTCCTCGCTGTGTGCCACGTCGTCCGGCAGCGCCTCCAGCAGGTTGCCGCTCTGATCCACTTCCACGAAGACGTTCACGTCGATGTCGATGGTGCCGCGGGCCTGCTGGGTGCACCACGCCAGGGCCAGGGCGCCGCCGAAGGCATGGGGCAGGCCGGCGGATTGCAGCGACTCGTGCAGGCGGATGATCTTTTCGACGAGGCTCGTCACTTGCGGCCGAAGCGGGGATAGGTGATGGCGCGTTGGTGGCGCGTGGGAAACTGCTCCGCCAGCTCGAGCACCTGGGCGAGTTCCTCGCCACGGTCGAGCCCCTGCCGGGCGCGGATGCGTGGCGAGGTCTCGACGTCCACCGCCAGATCGCACGCCTCCAGGATGCGCAGGAAGATCACCGCCGACGGCGTCTTCCGGCCCTGCTCGTAGGCGGAGACGGTGGCGTGGGAGGTGCCGGCGCGGCGGGCCAGCTCGCGCAGCGACAGCCCGGCGCGCAGGCGGGCCTCGCGTAGCGTGCGCGCGACTTCCGACTGGTAGAGCTCCGTGCGGTCCCGGATGGCCATGAAGCCAATGGTATTCGATCGAATACCGGTCGGGCAACCGCCGGCAGCGCACGCGTTGACTGTGCCGAGATCGGGCAACATGATGCCGGTATGCGCACCACCA
>JAWLGU010000016.1:2455-30446 GCA_041690675.1 Pseudomonadales bacterium
CCAATGGTATTCGATCGAATACCGGTCGGGCAACCGCCGGCAGCGCACGCGTTGACTGTGCCGAGATCGGGCAACATGATGCCGGTATGCGCACCACCATTACTGACCAGGACGCCGAGCGCGAACGTTTCGTCGTGGAGCCGCACCCTGGCGGATTCCGCGCCGGAGTCGACCCAGACAGGCTCAACCGGTTTCTCGACGAACTCGAGACAGCGGAGTTCGCCCAAAGGCACCGGTCGGTCGAATGATTGGCTGGGGACCGGCGGGCAACCTCACGACCGATGCGCACCTGGCCGCAATCGCCATCGAGCACCAGGCCCAGATCTGTTCCAACGACAGCGACTTTTCGAGGTTCCCGGGATTGCGGTGGCATAACCCCCTGGCCGGGGGCGGGTGAGCGCGCAACCGACGCCGTCGGGTAGGGGAGACTCCCACAACTGAAAAGCGTTCTGTACTATCGGCCTGGGGAGACGGTGCACAGCCGTCGGCAACGGAAGGCTCGAGCAGTAGAGGGGACATGACCAGCTGGAATTACGGAGACATTCTCGACGGCATCGCCAAGGTGCTCCCGCAGGACAAGCCTGCGCTGATGCACGGCGAGCGGATCATCACCTGGGCTGATTTCACCCGCCGCACCAACAACCTGGCGCGGCGCTTCCTCAACCGGGGAACTCAGGCCGGCGACAAGGTGGCCTTCTACCTGCGCAACGGCCCCGCCTACTCCGAGACCCTCACGGCCTGCTTCAAGGCGCGGCTCACCCACGTGAACGTGAACTACCGCTACGTGGACGACGAGCTCTGGTACATCCTCGACAATTCCGACAGCCGGGTCGTGGTCTACGACTCGGAGTTCGCCGAGCGGGTGGAGCACCTGCGGGAGCGGCTGCCCGAGGTGATCCTGTGGGTGGAGGTGACGGACGCCGAGTACCCCCGGGCCGAGTTCGCGGTCAAGTTCGAGGAGCTCGCCGAGATCGGCGACGGCCAGGCGCTCAACCTGAACCGGTCCGGCGACGACCTTCTATTCCTCTACACCGGGGGTACCACGGGCATGCCCAAGGGCGTGATGTGGGCCCACGAGGATCTGTGGTTCGCCGGCGCCGCCGGGGCCACCCCGGCCACCGACATGGTGCCGCCGGCGGACCTCGAGGAGCACTGCCGCAACGTCGCTGCCAACCCCGGCGGCACCTTCTCGCCGTGTTGCCCGCAGATGCACGGGACGGGGCTCCTCACCACCATCTCGACACTGGCCATGGGGGGCACGGTCGTGACCCTGACCCAGCCGAGCTTCGACCCCGCCGAGCTGTGGCAGACCGTGGAGCGCCGCCAGGTGAACCTGCTGGCTATCGTGGGCGACGCCTTCGCCAAGCCCATGCTGCGGGAGCTGGACGCGAACCCGGGCAAGTACGAGATCGGCTCGCTGATGTCCATCATCTCCAGCGGCGTGATGTGGAGCCCGGAGGTGAAGCAGGGGTTGCTGAAGCACAACCGCAACATGGTGCTGACCGACTCCTTCGGCGCGTCCGAGGCCGTGGGCTTCGGCCGCTCGGACACCACCGCCGACGGCACCACCGAGGTGGCGCGGTTCCAGCTTGGCGAGCACTGCAAGGTGTTCACCGAGGATTTCCGGGAGGTGCGTCGGGGAAGCGACGAGATCGGCTTCGTCGCCCGCTCCGGCGCCATTCCCCGCGGCTATTACAAAGACGAGGAGAAGACCGCCAAGACCTTCCCGGTGATCGACGGCGTGCGCTACTCGATCCCCGGCGACTACTGCAAGGTGGCCGAGGACGGCACCCTGATCCTGCTGGGCCGCGGCAGCGTCTGCATCAACACCGCCGGCGAGAAGGTGTATCCGGAAGAGGTGGAGGAGGTCATCAAGACCTACCCCGGCGTCACCGACGCCCTGGTGGTGGGCGTGCCCGACGAGAAGTGGGGCCAGATGGTCACCGCCGTGGTGCAGCCGGAGCCGGGGGCGGAGCTCGACGAGGCTGCGGTGCAGGCCCACGTGCGCGAGCACCTCGCGGGCTACAAGACGCCCAAGCGGGTGCTGTTCAAGGACGACCTGGGCCGGGCCAGCAACGGCAAGGCGGACTACAAGGGCATCACCGAGTTCGCCAAAGCCCAGCTCGGCATAGCGTGACGTCACCGAGGATTTCGTTCCACCAGTAGATAGAGGAGCAGACGTGGCCAGCAAGCTGTTCGATCTCACCGGCAAGACCGCTCTCATCACCGGCTCCAGCAAGGGCATCGGCCGGGCCATCGCCGAGGAGATGGCCCGCCACGGCGCCCAGGTGGTGATCTCGAGCCGAAAGTCCGAGCTCTGCGAGGAGGTGGCCAAGTCCATCAACGCCGAGCTGCACGGCGAGCCCGGGGGCGCGGTGCCTATCCCCGCCCACATCGGCCACAAGGAAGAGCTCGAGCGGCTGGTGAGCCTCACCCGGGAGAAGCTCGGCAAGATCGACGTGCTCGTGTGCAACGCGGCGGTGAACCCCTGGTACGGCCCCATGCGCGAGCTGCCTGACTCGGCGTTCGAGAAGATCCTCCACACCAACATCGTCTCGAATCACTGGCTGGCCCAGCTCGTGCTTCCGGAGATGGTGGAGCGCAAGGACGGCGTGATCATCATCGTCTCCTCGGTGGGCGGCCTCAAGGGCTCCAGTGACCTCGGCGCCTACTGCATCTCGAAAGCCGCGGACATTCAGCTCGTGCGCAACCTGGCGGTGGAGAACGGCCCTCACAACGTGCGGGTCAACGCCATCTCCCCCGGACTCATCCGCACCGACTTCGCCCGCGCCCTGTGGGAGAACCCGGACATCCTGAAGCGGCGCACCGCTGGGGATCCGCTACGGCGCATCGGCGAGCCGGAGGAGGTGGCAGGCATCGCCGTCTATCTGGCCTCCCGGGCGGGCGGCTTCACCACGGGCCAGAACTTCGTGATCGACGGCGGCAGCACCATCACCTGACTTCGGAGGGCGCGGCCATGGCGGAACCTCAGACCCAGCGAGACTCGACGGGCCGCGCGAGCTGGTGGTCCCAAGCCATCCTCATCGGTGCCATCGTCGCCGTGGCGCTGCTGGGCGCCGGCGCGTTGGGCAGCCGGTTCGGCCTGTGGCCCTTCACCACCGGCTTTCTCCTGCTGGCAGCGGGAACGGTGCTGGCAGCCATCGGCGCCGTCACGGGCATCGCCGGCATCATCGCCGCCCACCGGCGCGACCTGCCGCAGGACAAGCAGGCGGTGTGGTTGGGAACGGTGGTGTGCCTGCTGATTCTGGCCTTGATGGGCATGCAGTTCCGCGCGGTCACGACGGTTCCCGCGATCCACGACATCTCCACGGACGTGGTGGACCCGCCCCGTTTCGACCGCATTCGGGCGCTGCGGGGCACGGAAAGCAATCCCCTCGACTACGATTCGGGGGCCACGGCCGAGCTGCAACGGCAGGCGTACCCGTGGGTGCAGAGCCTCGAGAGCGAGCTGCCTGCCGACGAGGCGCTGGAGCGCGCGGCGGCGGTGATCGAGGGCATGGGCCTCGAGGTGGTGAACGTGGATCCCGACGCGGGCCGGGTGGAGGCGGTGGATACCACGTTCTGGTTCGGCTTCAAGGACGACGTGGTGGTGCGGGTGCGCCCCGGCGCGACCGGTTCGACGGTGGACGTTCGCAGCGTCTCCCGAGTGGGGCAGAGCGATCTCGGGGTCAACGCGCGCCGGATCGGCGAGTTTCTCGAGCGGTTCGCCGCCGGGGGCTAGTGCGCGCCGTCGCCCTTGAGCACCGAGGGGATGGCTTTCAGCAGGATCTTCATGTCCATCCACAGCGACCACTCGTCGATGTACTGAAGGTCCAACTCCAGCCAGCGGTCGAAGGACAGGCGGCTGCGGCCCGACACCTCGCGCAGGCAGATGAGGCCAGGGCGCACGCTGAAGCGTTTGCGTTGCAGCGAGCGGTCGAATCGGGAGACGTCGCGCACGGACATGGGGCGGGGGCCCACCAGGCTTACGTGTCCCATGAACACGTTCAGAAGCTGGGGCAACTCGTCGATGCTGGTGCGGCGGATGAACCGGCCGACCCGGGTCACCCGGGGGTCGTGCTGGATCTTGAAGATCGGCCCCTCGGCCTCGTTGAGATGCTCGATCTCCTTCATGCGCGTTTCCGCATCCTCGTACATGCTCCTGAACTTGATCATGTTGAAGCGGCGTTTGTGCAGGCCGACCCGCTCCTGAACGAAGAACACGGGCCCCCTGGAGTCGAGCTTGATGGCGACGGCGACGATCAGGAACAACGGCAGCAACAGGGGGAGGGCGACGATCACCAGCAGCAGATCGATGATCCGCTTCGCCACCAGTACGCCCTCGCCGTGGGACACCGGCTCAAAGCTTAGCACCGGCACGTCGTCGATCTCCTCGAGTCGCACGGTACTGCCCTTGAAGTCGTAGATGTCGGCGACGAATTTCAGCACCACGCCTTCCTCGTCGCAGATCCGCGCGATCTGGTCCGCATCGTTGATGAGGCGGCGGGGAATGCACACCAGCACCTCGTCGATGACTCGGCGTGACATGACGTCGTCAATCTTGGCGAGGTCGCCGAGCACCTCGACGCCGTCGACGTGGGTTCCCCACAGCTCCGGGTCCGGATCCAGGATGCCGACGATGTCCAGGCCCCATTCCTCCGATGCCCGGTACCTGGACATGAGGGCCTGGGCCCGGGGCCCCGCGCCGATCATCAGCACCTTCAGATAGTTGGCTCGGTTCTCTCGCCGGCGCGTGAGGTACCACCACTTGAGAAAGACGCGATTGCCCAGCAGGCCGAAGCCCAGCATGGCGGCGAAGCCGAACATGGCGGGCTCCGGGTCGAAGGGGATGTCGATCACGTAGAGAAAGAACAGCACGCCGCCGACGACGATGAACGTGTGCTGCACCGAGAACCAGAACTGAGATCGCAACGTCTGATTCCTGAACGTGGGCAGCGAGCGCAGCGATGCGAAGGTCCCGAGCAGAAACGGAATGGGCAGGAGCTGAAGCAGCGTGCTGGTCTCCCGCCAGGACAGATGACCGAGCCAATGTGCCACGTCCACGGCCACCGCATAGCTCAGGACGCTGAAGCAGACGTCGTGGGTGGCGAGAAGACGCTTGAGGTGATGCTCCTTGGAAATGCGCATCGAGACGACGCTCCATGTGGCGCGGAGTGACCCCGGAACCGAAGACGAACGCTCCGGCCCACATTCCGACCGCTCACAGAATACTGAGTGGCGGCTGCGCCAGTAATGCCGTTCGTCAATGCATATGCCAGTAGGCGGTCTGACAATGACGTTGCCAGATGAGACGCCCGGTCCGTCTGCCTGGCTGGCATATGGGACGCAACGGTTGGAGACCTCATGCAGAACCACGCCCTTCACCCACTCGCCGGCCGTCGCGGCCGGCGGCCGCGCCGGTGGTGCGTACGCTCCGCCGCGCTCGCCCTCGCCATCGTCGTCGCGGGGACGGCTGTGGCGGCTTCGCCCACCCCGGCGAAGGACTCGCCACCCTACCGCATCAGTCCTGAAGACGTCCTGGAGATATCCGTGTGGGGCGAGGAGGATCTGCAGCGGCAGGTGATCGTTAGGCCCGACGGCGGAGTCTCGTTTCCCCTGGCGGGCAACGTGCAGGCGGCTGGCAAGACCACGGAAGAGCTGGAAGCCGCCATCACCGAACGGCTGCAGACCTACATCCCCGATGCCGTGGTGACGGCCTCGGTGCAGGAGCTCAACGGCTTGCGGATCTACGTGTCGGGCAACGTGGCGAGTCCGGGTCAGTACACCGTCGGCCGCTACGTCGACGTGCTGCAGGCCATCACCCTGGCGGGTGGGTTGACGCCGTTCGCCGACGCCAGCGACATCCGCATCCTCCGCCGTGAAGACGGCCGCGAGCAGGTGTACCACTTCAATTACCGCGATGTGCAGCGCGGGCGCAACCTGGAGCAGAACATCCTGCTTCAGCCGGACGACGTGGTGATGGTGCCATGAGTGCGATCAACCTCGGCATCCGCCTTCGCAAGGAGCGCTGGGCCCTGGGCTGCCTGGCGGCTCTGGGGCTCGCGGCGGCGCCCGCACACGGGGCCTGGCTGGTGGAGCCATCGCTGGAGCTCTCCACCGGTTACGACGACAACGTGCGGCTGAACGACGACCCGGAGGAGGACGCCATCGTCTCCACGGGCACGGTGCAGGCCCGCTTGCGCAACGTCACGGAACGCTCCGAGGTCTCCGGACTGCTGGGCCTGACGTACCTTACGTACTCCGCGACCGACGACGAGGATCTCGACGACGAGGATGCCGAGTTCGTCGATCTGAGCGCACGCCGCGACTATCAGCGGGGCGAGCTGGGCGCGCGGCTGACAGGCCGCCGTGACCTCATCCTGCGGGTGATCGATCCCATTCCGGGGCTGTTGCCGGGTGCCGGCGACGATGCTGACCCGGGAACACCGCTCGATGAGGCGCTGGCGGAGGACGACATCGATCTCAACGCGACCCGCGAGCAGGTGCGCCGCACCTGGTATCGGCTGTCGCCTTACGCGAGCTATCAGCTCGGTCAGCTCACCAGTGCTCGCATCGAGTACTCCTTCGCGGAGCGCCTTTTCGACGAGGATGGCGAGGACCAGGGATTGCGTGATTCGAGGACGCACCTTGTCAGCGCAGGGCTGCGACGCGAACTGTCGCCGCGGACGGCGGGCAGCATCACCCTCGGCGCGGGCCGGTTCGAGTCGGATGGCCGGGAGGAAACCGACAACTACACGGCGTCTCTAGGTTTCGATCATCAGATATCACCGCAGGTGACCTTTGGCGCAGATGTGGGCGCTGGCCGAGTCGACGACGACATTGGCGAGGAAACTCATCTGACCTATGGCGTGCGCCTCGCGAGGCAGATGCTGGTGAGCCGCCTCTCGATTCAAGCGGAGCGGTCCGCCGCGCCGAGCTCGTTCGGTAACGTGGTGGAGGCGGATCGGCTCACGGTTCGTTATCAACGCTCGCTGTCTGATCGCGCGGAGTTCGACATGCGCATACACGGGTACCGCACGGAGCAAGTGGGCGATGGCGCCGACGAGAGTAGCCGAAAGTACCTGTCGGTGCGCCCACGGCTGACCCTGCGTATGACCAACGCCTGGAATACCGGCATCGAGTACCTGTACCGGTGGACGGACAGAGACCGGGCAGACGCCTTCGGCGGCTCGGGAACTGCCCAGGGCAACATGGTCGTGGTGTTCATCGGCTACCAGCCACCGAGGAGACTGTGAACGAGTGATGGGTATGCAGGAAACCAGCAGCAGATCCTACCTGGCCGAATACCCGGTCCGGCTGAGCGACTTCTGGGAAATTCTGGTGCGCCGAAAGAAGCAGTTCCTGGTGCCGTTCGCGGCGATCCTGGCAGTGACGTTGGCGCTCGCGTTCCTGCTGCCACCAACCTACAAATCCGAGGCGACGTTCCTGGTTCAGCGGCAGTCGATTCCCCAGGACATGGTGGAGAGCACCATCAACAGTTTTGTCGAAGAGCAGATCGAGCAGATACGCCAGCGCCTCCTGGCAAGGGACACCTTGCTGGAGATCGCGAGGAAGTTCGATCTGTACGCCGAGGCGCTCGAGAAAGATCCCGCGGGTACCGTCAGAAAGCTTCGCGACGACGTTCAGGTGGAGATGGTGGAGGTGAGAGCATCGGATCCGAACCGGCGCACGAGCCAGCAGGTCACCACCATTGCCTTCACCGTGGCGTTTCAGGCGCCAACGGCAGAGACTGCACAGGCGGCCACCAACGAATTGGCGCAGCGTTTTCTGGCGGAGCATCAGGCACGTCGCGACGCTCAGGCTCAGGAGGTCTCGTTGTTTCTCGAACAGCAGGCGGCGGAGCTCGCGACCGAGATTGCGCGGCTGGAAGCGGAGCTTGCCAGCTTCAAGCAGAAGGAACTTCGTCAGCTCCCCGAGCTGATGAACACGAACCTCAGGCTGTACGAGAAGACGGAGCAGGATATCGATGGGGCGGAGGAGCAGATCCGCAGCTTGCGGGAGCAAATAGACGTCGCCCGAGCGGAGCTTTCGCTGACACCGAAGTATGAAGCGGTGACCAACGAGGAGGGTAACCGGGTTCTATCCGCTCCGGAACGATTGAGCGTGCTCACCGCGGAGTACTTCCGTGCTTCGTCCCGATACTCCCCGATGCATCCGGACATCGTTCGGCTACGCCGAGAGATAGGCGTTCTCGCCGAGCAACTCGGTGGCGGAGGCCAGGCCGAGGAAATGCTCTCGGAGCTTGTCAATTTGCAGGAACAGCTGCGCGAGGCGCGGGGGCGCTATGCCGGCGAACATCCCCAGGTGCGGCGACTGGAGAATGCCGTGGCTGCCGTCCAGCGAAGCTTCCGTGCCGAAGTGGTCGAAGAAGTCGGATCCGGGGCCGGGTCCAACATGCCGCCACCGAATAACCCTCGCTACGTCGCTCTGCAGACGCAACTGAAGTCGTCGGAAGCGGCGCTGCAGGCGAAGCAGCAAGAGCTCGAGGATCTGAAGTCTCGGCTTGCACAGTACGAAAGCAGACTCTACGAGACCCCAGCGGTGGAGCGGGATTTCAGGTCGTTGACCCGTAACTACGAGACGGCGGTGGCGCAGTATCAGGAACTGCGGGACAAGCAGCGGCGTGCGGAGCTAGCGCGAAACCTGGAGTCGGGACAGAGCGGGGAGAAGTTCGTGCTCACCAGCTCGGCCTACCTTCCGCTCCTTCCGGTCAGTCCAAATCGGATAGGCATCGGGCTGCTTGGCATGCTATTGGCTTTGGCTGGCGGCGTCGGTGCTGTTGCGTTGGCGGAGCATCTGGACACTACGATTCGCAGCGGCAGGATGGTGGTGGCGACGCTGGGCGCGCCGCCACTTGCTGTCGTACCGCGCCTCGTCCGACGGTGGACACGATGACAATGGGTTGAGCGGCATTCTGACCTTAGGCGGACGTTAGATCATGGACCATTTCACCAAGGCTCTGGAGCACGCCCAGCGGGACGGAACCAGTGTACGCGAGTGGGTGCAGCCGGAGCGCCCACGGCCCTACTCAGAGACAGCGAATGAAGTTTACGGGCGCGGAGTTGCGTTGGACATCCAATGGATGCAGGGCCGGCATCTTTTGTGCGAACCGGGCCACGAAGACCCGGTAGTAGCGGATACCTACCGCCTGTTGCGAACGCAGGTCCTGCAACGGCTTCGGCCCCACGGTTGGAAACGATTGGCGATTACGAGCCCGGGGCCGAAGGCCGGAAAGACTCTCACATCGATTAACCTTGCCATCTCCGTTGCCCGAAATGGCAAGCAGCGGGTAGTCCTGATCGATGCTGATCTCAGAAAGCCTTCGATCGCGCATGAGCTGGGTATCGAAGTCGACGCGGGCCTGATCGACTACTTGGGCGCGGAAACGGCACTCGAAGACGTGGCATTGAACCCGGACTCGATCCCTAACCTCACAATCATTCCCGGGCGCCGTGTGGAGTCCATCGACGCGAAGCCGGAGCTGCTGGGTTCAGAGCGAATGCAGCGCCTGCTTGACCAGGTGGTGCTGAGCATCGACCCGGCGCTGGTTATCGTCGATTTACCTCCTGTTCTGGTCGGCGACGATGCTATCCGAGTTGGCGAGTATATCGATGGTGTGCTCCTCATCATAGAGGAAGGCAGCACCGAAGTGGAGGAACTGAAACGTGCAGCCGAGCTGCTGGAAAGCTTCAACCTGATTGGCAGCGTCCTGAACAAGTCTGTCGAGAAGCGTAAGGGAATGGCTGGTTATTACTATACCTACGCGAACGATGGCGCTGGGTGACCGAGGAAATATTCCGTGTACGAATCGTTCTACGGGTTGACGAGGCCTCCGTTCACGAACCTTCCTGACCCGGACTGCCTGTTCCTGAGCGGACGCCATAAGCAGGCACTTTCGGTTCTGCGGTACGCGCTCAGCACTCGGGCCGGATTTTGTGTGGTCACGGGAAACGTGGGCGCCGGCAAGACCACGCTGGTCAGAAGCCTGCTGAAGAACGCCGGACAGGGGCTCGAGGTAGGTCTGGTCAGCAATACGCAGTGCGACAGCTTTGAGGAGTTGATGCGCTGGGTTCTGCTTGCCTTCGACCTCGAGTATCGCGGTAAGGATCGGATAGAGATGTATGAGGACTTTGTGACATTCCTCATCCACAGTTACAACAGAGGACGCCCCGCCACCCTGATCATCGACGAGGCTCAGCATCTCGGAACCGCTAACTTGGAACAGCTCCGCATGCTGTCGAACGTGAACACCGAGAAGGGGCTGATCCTTCAGACGATTCTGGTAGGACAGCCAGAGCTGTGGGACCTGCTCGCGAGACCTGAGCTCCAACAATTCACGCAGCGCGTCTCCTACGACTACTATCTGGGTCCGCTGGACGATGCTGACGTGACAAGGGCATACGTGCAGCATCGGCTTCGGTTTGCCGGAGCAGAGGAGGAGATATTCGAGCCGGATACCTACGGTTCGATCTGGGAAGCGACGGGCGGAGTGCCCCGCCTCATCAATCTTATCTGCGACACTGCACTGGTGTATGGGTATGCAGAGGAAATGAGGACCATAGGAAGGACCTTGGTGGAACAGGTAATCGAGGACAAATCACGAAGCGTGATTGCAGTGGGTTCTTCTGCCAGTGCCAGTAGAAACCGAGGGCGACACGGTCCCGGCGCCGAGTCGCCGCGGCACGGCCGTTCCACCATCGAGCGGGCAGCTCTGCGACGGCGTACCGGTGGCACATGACACCGAGAACCGTGGTCTTTGTAATGGGCGCCGGCCACTGCGGTTCCACCCTTCTGGATCTGATTCTGGGAAGCCATAGTGAAGCGTTCTCCCTGGGGGAACTGGCCCGTATCAGTAAATCGGTGGACGCTGCCATCGCGGATCCATCAGCCAGGATCTGCGGGGTATGCGCCGGCCGCTGCGGTTTCTGGGATGATCAGGTGCCCCAGTTCTGGCTACGGCTACTGTACTGCCGCGCGACGGCGTACGGGTCATTGGCGCGAAGGGCCGCAGTCTGTGTTGTAAATCCGTATCGGCTCCTCATGCGCTGGAGCGGAAAGTCCGTTTTGATCGATTCCAGCAAGAACTCCAACTGGATCCATCGGCAGCTCAGATTTTCGTACCGCTGGCGGGGCGTTCGGCCTTTCCTCATCTACCTCCAGCGGGATGGGCGTGCCGTGGTAAATGCTTACTACAGGAAGTATCCAGAACGGGGGTTTGACAACATCACGTTGAGTTGGAAGCGCAGCACCGAGGCGATGGAGCGGTACTATCGAAACTTCAGTCGGGGGCCGAAACTGCGTCTGCGTTACGAGGATCTGGCCACACATCCGGAAGCTACCGTTCGGGAACTGTGCTCAGCGCTATCGATTCCGTACGAGCCGGAAATGCTGAGCTACTGGAAACACGATCATCACCATGTGTTCGGAAACGGCGGGACCCGTAACCTCATCTACCGTTATCGGGAGCAGTTCCAGCCTCATGACGAGCGCACTCGGGCGCGCATTGTGCACCACAAACAATATTATCCTTTCGAGTATTACGATCAGATCGCATTGGCCATTCGACCCGACGAGCGGTGGCGGCGCGAGCTTTCGGATTCGCAAGTGCAGCGGTTCGAGGCGCTGGCAGGGGCCGTGAACGAAGGGTACAGCTAGTGTACTACGTCATTTGGCCTACGTGACCGATTCCTGCAGCGTTGGTGTCGTATCGCGTCCTGTTACACCCATGAGCCTGAGGATGGCCGCCGGCAGTTCCACTGCTCGCATCCGCGGTCGCTGCGTACCGGGCTCGATGCTCGGGCCAGTAGCGATCCAGAACCCACGCGACCGGTGGCTGCCGGTGCGGCGGAATGGAAGAGGCCCAATACGCCCCAGATCCGGATGGTCGACGACATCCGCTGGTGTCTCGGTCCAGGTGACGATGAGGTCTGCATCGGGGAGCTTGGGATCCTGCGTGTTGGCGGAGCCGCGCGTTCGGATGACCTCGGCCACCGCAGGTTTTCCACTCCTTGGATTCACCAGCCGTCGTAGCTCTTTCGCCAGTTCGTCGCAAATTGCCCCATAGCATTCGGGCTCTACGAGTCCCTGGGGTTCGCGTCCTTTCACGTTGATACGGATGTAACCTTCCGAAAAAGTCGGTAGCGCGAACGCTTTCATCTTCGGCCAGACTTTGCTGTACCACTGTACTGGTTGCCACGCGGCGCTCGCGCCAAGGCGCTTCAACTCGCGGATCGAGTACAGGTCCGGAGCGAGCGGGCCGCCGAACGATCTGTTGATGCGCTGGTGCGCGCGCCGCGGAGTGAACCGTTTGACCATCCGACGTAGCTGGTTCGGGTCGTAGCGGTACGACTGCAACTCGTGCTGCCAATGCTGAATCCTGACTGGGGCGAGCGGTGGAGGCACGGCGCTCCCCGGTCTGCCCGGCGCGAGCATTGTCTTGCCGGGAAAGGAGTAGCGATACAGGAATTCCGGAAGTATCGCCATGCTCGCGACGTCGGTGACGTTGTTGTCACTGCCGTGTACCGAGAATACCACCAGATAGCTGTCCTCCGGTGCTTCCGCCGCTATCTCGCTGATTCCGCGATCTACAGCCTGGAATACATCGAGCATGAGATCGCGTTCGTGATTGTTCCGGATACGTTCATGCAAAGGATGGTCGGGCCGACTGATGTGCCAGAAATCGTGCCCGGCCGAATGAGTTTCCGAGAACACGGTGAGGAAGAGGTCCCAGGGTTCCTCGCGCAGCCAGTCGCGACAGATCGCCACTCGTCGGTCGATTCCGGTTCGGAGTGCCCGGTGCAGGCGGTGGAGGTAGTCGTCGTCCCACCAGTCGCCGTGGTCTCGATGGAGCGCTGGGTGCTCCCCGTATCGACGGTTGATCTCTGCCAACAGGCCTTGCGGTCTCGAAACACTGTCGGTCTGCGGTGAATGAGCGCCCCATGCGAGCACCTGCGGGCCATTCACGCTCTCGCTCAGCACCGACTGGGGCACATCGAAGACCGCTACGCGGTAATCCGGGCCGAGGGCGTAGAAGGGCGGGTACTCTGCGTAATCATACGCGCCAATCTCCTCGATTTCGTAGGTGCCTTCTCTCAACTTCAGGGGTGCCCAGTAACCGGTATCCGTTGGCAGACGTCCTGTGCAGAAGGTCGTCCACGGCGTTTCGGCTTTGTAGTAGCCGAGATTGTCGAGCCGGCCATACGCACCCTTGGCACAGAGCGCCTCGAGGCCGGGTAAACGCCCTGCCTGCAGCCAACTCTCGATGAGTACCGGATCGGCAGCATCCAAACCGATAGCGATCACCGGTTTCTTCACAGTTCATTCCTCTTCACTGGATGTTCCTTCGCAGGCCCGGCAGGCGAAACAGTTCGATCACGCTCTGCCTGATGACGCCAAGCGACCTGTACTGGCGCAAGCGTGTGTGCATGTAGGAAGGATTGTGGTCGTCGTCGCTTGGAACAGTCAGAGACCTAACGTTTCGGTACAGCTTCTTGAGCATACCCAGCCGGGAGCGCCGCCTGATGTGCTTGTCGAAGATTACGCTGGAGATGCCCTGCCAGTAGGCGCGTCGCATCAGCCAGTGAGGGTCTAACCGTTCGGCGGATACGCGGTGGTAGATGATGGCGTCCGGGACGTAGAGTACCTTCAATCGCGCGTTCGCGATCCGATAAAACAGTTCCTTCTCCTCATCCGAGAGGAGCGAAGTCCCCTTCCTGCCGAGCTCGGGGCGGAAGCCGCCTACTACGTCGAAAACCCGGCGGCGAAACGCCATGTTCACGCCGAAGGGATGCTCTGGGAACGTCATTTGCCGCATCTCCTCACCGGACTGGGTAGAACCATAGAATCTCAGTATGCGGTCGGAGAGCCAGTCAGGCTCCGTGACGTCGAATTTGGGTATCGAGCGGCCGCCCAAGCAGTCAGCGTCGACATGCATGGAGAACGTCGAGTACACGCTGGTGAGCCAGTTGGGGTCGAAGTAGACGTCATCGTCGACGAAAGCCACGATATCACCACGTGCCTCCTGAACCCCTCTGTTTCGCGCCAACGACAACCCGATGCGTGGCTCATGAACGTACTTCACCACGGACTGACATTGCTCGCGGAAACGCCGCACCACATCGCCCGACCCGTCGGTGGATGCGTTATCCACAACGATCAGCTCGGCCTGGATATCGCCCTGCACAACGCCGCTCCAGCTGCGCAATGTGTCCTCGAGCATCGTCGAGCGATTGTAGGTGCAGACGATGACACTGATATCCAGATGATGCATTGGCCTATCCCGAAGCCTCCTGCGTCGTGGCGGCTGCACTGCGACGGGCAGTATCACCGTTCGACGTCGCGGCAAGGATGACCTGGGCCGGGCCCTCGTCGACGATTCGGCCGTCCTGCAGTCGATAAATTCGGTCGCATTGGGCGACCGTGGTGAGGCGGTGCGCGACGATGAGGACCGTCTTCTTTCCGTGCAGAGCCATCACCGCTTGCATCACTTCCCGCTCAGTGTTGGTATCGAGCGCGCTGGTGGCCTCGTCCAGCACAAGCACGTCCGGGTCATGGTACAGCGCACGAGCAATCCCGATGCGCTGGCGTTGCCCGCCCGACAGCCGGACGCCGTGCTCTCCCACGACGCTGTCGAGCCCCTCCGGTAGTGACGAAACCAGGTCGTCGAGCTGGGCGGCGCTGAGGGCACGGTAGACGGCGTCGTCATCTATGGCCTGGTCGGCCAGTCCGAAGGCCACATTCCGCCGCACGGTGTCGTCTGTCAGATAGATGGCCTGAGGAACGTACCCGACCTGACGCTGCCAGCTACGCAAGCCCTGGTGAATGTCCACACCGTCAACGCATACGGTGCCGTGAGTCGGAACCAGGATGCCGAGAAGAAGATCGACGATCGTGCTCTTTCCGGATCCGCTTTGACCGATCAGCCCTACCGTCTCGCTCCTACGGACCTCGAGCTCGACGTCCGACAGCACCGGTCGGGGTCCTTGCGGGTACGTATAGCTCACCTGATGAAACCGTATGGCATCATTCAGAGCGAAGTGCCGCGAGCTTTCGCTCGCCGAATGCTCGTCGACTGGCAGCTGGAGCTCCTTGTAAATGCTTTCGACGGTGGCACCGCCGAACCGGAGTGACTGGAGCGCGCCGACCAGCTTGTTGACTGACGGCATCATACGGAATGCGATGGCTGCAAAAAGGCCCAGCGTCGGGAGGACGTTCTGCGGTTCGCGGCCCTGGAACATCATCACGGCGACCAATACGGTCAGCCCAACCACAGCGAGAAACTCTAGCCATAGTCGCGGCATCTGGTTCAGCGTACTCTGGTTCCGGACCATCCGCGTCGCCTCGCCGTTGTGCCTGCGGTAGCTCTCCAGGAACTCATGCTCGCGTCCCAGAAGTTTGACATCCTTGGCACCGTTCAAGCCCTGCTGCAGGTGTTGTAGCCGCAGGCCTTCGTGATACTGCCTTACCTTGCCCCACCGGTTGACGTGATTGCGGATTAGGCTGTAGAAGCCGGCGGTGGCGATGCCCAGAACGGCCGCGACGGCGAGAGCTCCCAAGGGCTCCACCAGCAGGAGCACAACAAGGAGCCACACCAGAAGAAGCCCTTCGGTCACGATCTTCATTACCGGTGACAGCGCGCTTTGGATGAGCATGTTGGTCTCGCCAAGAATGTTGCGTATCAGGCGCGAGGAGTTTCGCTGCAGGTGAAACGTCCACGGTTGCGCTAGATAGGTTGCGTACAGCCGCTCGGAAACTCGGAGCCGGACGTCGAAGATGAAACGGTTTTGCACCAAGGCCAGCAGACCGAGAAAGAGCGACTTTACGAGGAACACCACCACCAGAGCAGACAGGCCCCAGACAAGCAGGGATTCGCGGTCCGGATTGCCGAGCGCTTCGAGGAAGGGCGCGGCCGCAGGGTATGTAGCCGCAATATCCTCCTGAGTAATTACGACAATGGTCGGTACGACCATGCTCAGCCCAAGGGTTTCCAAGGCGATCCCAAACGTAATCATTGCCAGGAGGAGGACCAGTGCCTTGCGTTCCCTGGAGGTAAGCAGCCTCCAGAGCTTGGTGACGAGCGCCTGGCGGTTAGTGTTCCTGTGCCTCACCCTCATGCGGGTAGACTGTGAGTGTCACGTGTCATGAGACGATCCCTCAGCAGATTCGTATTCTTCAAGTGGCGCCGTAACCCTATGTAATCCCTGGAATGGCGCACGACGCATTACGGAAGCCCATTGACAACCTGAGATATTCCCGCTCCTGTGGCCCGGTCGTCGTTCGACGTTCTGCAAGCTCCGTGCCGCGTACTTGCGCGCCGAGCGAATGGACGAATCGTCAGTTGAAAGACATTTCGTCAATGCCAGATGTGACGCTCGCGCAGTGGGTCCTTATCATTTCACGAAGCATCCGATGGAGGCGTGCATGAGTTCAGCATCGGCAGAGAGAAACCGCGTGCTGTATGTGGTGATGGGTTGGCCGCGGCGGATGACCAATGATCGAGTCGCAAAAATTCTCACCCTTCGGCCCCATTTCGACGACCTTGTGCTCGTAACCCGTGGCTCGGAGCCCGCCGATGAGGGGGTGCTGGCGGTGCGGGGCATTCCAAATCCATTAGGTTGGCTGCGCAGGGCAGGCCTGCACGGGCTCCGAAGGGCTCTCGAGCGCGTGCTGTTCTTTCCCAATTCCCACGTGCTGTTCACCTCGGTTGCAAAGCGAAAGCTGAAACAACGAATTCAGAACGACCTTAAGGAAGGCAGGTCGGTTACTGTGCTCGTATGCGTTCCCAATCACGAGAACACCTCTGTGGGCCTGTACCTCAAGACTCGTTTCCCCGAAATCCGCTGGGTTATGGACTGGCAGGATCTATGGACGTATGACCAGAACTATTTCGAGGGCATCCTGCCGATATATCGTCGTTGGGTGAGGAATCGGGAACGACAGGTCCTCGATACCGCAGATCTGCACGTGACTACCAACGGCTACGCCTGCGAAGTTCTGCACCAGCGCTACGACGTGCCCAGCGATCGGCTTCTGGCGATCAATCATCACTTCGATCGAAGACAGCTGAAGCCCGCCAACGTTCACCGACCGTTCGCTGGTGACGTCCCGATCAGGATCGGGTTCCTCGGCTCGATGTTCAAGCCTCCGCGTGTTCCAGGGTTCGAGTTCATGCAGACGCTTCGACAGTTGAGGCAGCGGGGCGTCGATATCCAGCTGCATTTGCATGGCCGGCTACCGCCTGAGGTGCAGCGACGTTGGCACTGGCTCGAGGAATCGGGCTTGGTACTGGAGCAGCGGGTTCCCCATAGGGAATGTGTGAAGGTGCTGTCACAGTACGACTACCTTCTGCTTCTACTGGCTGATCTGCCCAATTCGCGGGCAGTGATGAGCATCAAGCTGCCGCAATACCTGCTGGCACGCAGGCCGATACTGGCCTTGGTACCTGAAGTGTCTGCAGTCGCCGACATCGTCACGCGATCCGGCACGGGCATGGTCATTCCGTCGGGTGGCGATTGGCTCGAAGGGCTGACTCTGGGGTTGCAGAGTGCCAAGCTCAGGCGAATGGAATCGATCGACGAGGATTACATCGAACGATTCTCGTGGGATCGATTGTCGGGAAGATGGCTGGAGGCACTGATGGCGGGTGCCGTCTCGACGTCACGTGGTCGTGGCGGGACGCAGACGATGCATGACAAGGCGCATAGGATGCCGAAGTCGTGTCCGCCAGAGGTAGCGTAGTCGAAGTGTGGGGGACAACGTGGTAAGGAACCGGGTCTCGAGCTCGTCGGGCAAAGCCGTGATGGTCCGTTGACGAGCGATTCGCTCCAGCGATGTCGAAATGCGCCGCTGAAGGCGGCGATACAGCTCCCAGTCGACGGGGGCGGTTTGTCGGACCAGGGCCATATGCTTGGCATAGAGTTCGAGCGCGTCGTGTTCGGTCCTAAGGGTGTCTCGCGTCAGCGATTGATGGCCTCGGCGCACCCAGGAAACCACCTTAGGCACGTAGACCACCGGACCGAGTCGCGCCAGGCGTGCGAAGAAGTCCTTGTCCTCGGCCGCGTGGCTAAATCTCGAGTCGAACCAGCCGATTCGGTCACCGTCGCGCCGCTGGAACAAGGTCGTGTGCGGCACCACCGGGAGTGTGGGCCATAGGACCTCCCGATATCCGTCGTCCACGATGCGAGGCGACGGCGGTTCGCCGCCGTCGGTTGCAGGAAGCCATCGCACGCCCGTTGGTTGACCTTCGTCATCGATGAGCTCGAGGTCACCCACCGCGAACGCTGCGTCAGGCACAGCCTCGAATGCGCTCGTCAGTACCTCCAGCCGGTCGTGGGGCATCAGATCGTCATCGTCCTGGAATGCGATATACCGACCGTTGGCGAGCCGGCAAGCCTCAGTTCGGGCGCGCGCTATGCCTGTATTGGTCTCGAGGCGATGGTAGAGAATGCGGTCGCTGTATGCCCGCAGGACGTCGGGCGTCTCATCCGTCGAGCCGTCATCGAGGACGAGGATCTCAACGGGCCGATAGCGTTGAGCGAACACTGATTCCAGGGTAAGCGGGAGCACGCTCGCGCGGTTGTAGGTGCAGATGACGACGGTGACCATCCGCGCCGCATCGGCAGTATGTCGGTCCTGGACGGGCATCACTGACAGGCTAGACGACGCTCGTGCTGCCGTCATTGATGTAAGGCATTGAGACCGGTCAGGGCGAGATTATTATGATGTCGAGCGGAGCCTGACATTGACATGCAGTTGCCCAACTTCCTGATCATCGGCCAGATGCGCGCAGGGTCAACGGCTCTGTACAGCTGTCTCGTCCAGCATCCGGACGTGTTCATGCCCGAGATGAAGGAACTCAGGTATTTCGGGCGACCAGCTTCGGTGGGCGCGCGCCCGCAGGCCGTCTCGAGCGGACTACCGCGGACCATGGAGGAGTATGCACACCACTTCGAAGCTGCCTCGACCCAAACGGCAGTCGGCGAAGCCTCCCCACAGTACATCGACAGTCCTCATGCGGCTTCGCAGATAAAATGCGTTCTACCGGATGCCAGGTTGATCGCCAGCATAAGAAACCCGGCGGATCGGCTCTATTCCCTGTACCTGCTGGAGCTCCGCCGGCGCGGTTTTCGAGAGTCGTTCCGCGAGTGGCTCCTAGCTCCGGGGAGTAAGCGGCTTCTGGAGGATAATTTCACGTCTGACAACCTTCAGCGGTTCTACGATCAGTTTCCCGCGTCGCAGATCAAGGTGGTGAGATTCGACGACATTGCCGACGATCTAGACGCGGTAACGCGTGAGCTCTTTCAGTTTCTCGGGGTGGACCCGAGCTTTCAGGTCGAGACGGCACGGGTTCATCGGAACGCAGGTGGTGTGCCGAGGAGTCGCATCGTTTCTATGAGCGTCGCTAGATTCAAGCGATCACGCCGGCTGCGATTCCTGGCCCGGCGATGGACGCCAGATCTGGTTTGGGGGATGGGAAGGCGGATAAAGGAGGGGAATCTGAACGAGCCTCCACCTATCCCTTGTGACGCTCGGAGGGAAATCGCCGATCTGTTTGCCGACGACACGATGAAGCTTCAACGTCTGACCGGGCTCGACCTGTCGCATTGGCTCGTCAGTTGATGATTGGGCCGAATCGGGCGGAACTCGCCCCCTCTGAGAAAGTATCGAGATAGCGGCTCGCTGCCCGGGTCCAGGAATACTCCTCGGAAACGTAATCGCGACAGTTCGCCCTCTTTGCGTCCAGCCCCGGCCGGTTGTCGTGCAGCCGGCGAATGATCGCTTCGAGAGCGGGAACATTCCCGGGTTCGAAGGTGTCGCCGACGTCGCTGGTCACCATCATCGGTATGCCACCAATCCGGCTCCCGACAACGGGAACGCCCATCATCAGGCTTTCCATGACCACGGTGGGTTGATTGTCTACCAGAGATGGAACAACGCAGATGTCCGAGGCGGCGAGTAGCTGGTGGAAACGGGAATCGCGGTTCCTGACGAATCCGTGAAAGGTAACCGGGAGATCCTTCGCTAGACGGTAGAGCTTTGTCGCATACGGATCGGAAGGAGTGTGCGCGATCACTCCAAGATGGAGGTCTGGAAGGTCGCGGCGAAGGCGATCTACCGCCTCCAGCACCGTGTGCAGACCCTTGCTCGGATGTAGACGACCGGTGAAGACCAGCCGGAATTGATCCTCGGGAATCGCAAGCGCCCTCCGCGCTTCGTCGCGAGACACCTCAGGCCAGTTCATCGGGTCGATGCCGTTGGGAACGACCCGGATCCTCTTCAGCCATTTACTGTGTCTCCGCAACCGCGATAGTGCCTCCACGAAGTTGGGATGGAGGACGACTGTTGCCCTGGCTGCTCGCATCGCGGCCAGGTCGTGCCCCCCGCCCATCTCGAGGAGCCGAAGCTTCAGGGCACGGACGGCACCGCGGCAAGACCGATAGCGTGTTGGGTCGAGCCAGTGTTGCGGGGTGTGGCAAGTATAGAAACATCTCGTGCCTGGTACGCGGGACAACCGTACTGCCAGTCCAGGGTCATGTACGTGGACAACGTCGTGGGCATCGATGGCCCCCTTCGCGGAAAGCTCACTTACGACCGCGTCGTGCGCACGCCCGAGTGAGCGCCGATAGCTCTTGCTGACGGTCTGGTTCCCCGCCCACGGGTAAGGCGACGACGCAGCCATCTCCAGAAGCTTTGCGTCGGTAGGAAAGTATTCGCGAGGGCCGCCCGGGCCACGGCAGTCCGCGATGGTCACATCGTGGCCCTGCGCCGACAGCGCTTTAGCGAGCTGATACACGACATTGGTGACGGGCCCCATGTGCCTACGTCCTACACCTCCGCTGAGCGACACCTCGAGTATGCGCATAACCGACCTAGCCCGGTGTTGAGAAACGGACGTCCCAGCCGACCATCTCAGGCTCCGGCTAGGTGGTGTGGAGGAACTCTGAGTACTGCCATTCCCGCGGCGCTGATCGGATGCTCTACCTGGAGCCCGGGGAACTGAGATTTCCACTCCTCGATGCAGGCGCGCTCGTGCGATCTCCGACTGTCATCGAGGAAGATCCGATGGGTGGGTGCCAGATAGGGAACTACCTCGGGGAGTGCGCCGTTGCGCCCTACCATCGTCCCCATCGGGCCGTCGATCACGACCACGTCGAACTGGCCGTGCATGACGCTCAAATCGGCGTTGTACCACCGGTATCCCGTTCCATCTGCGTACGATGAGCTCTTGAACCCGCACAGCTGCACGACGAGGTTCGGGTACTCCCCGACATCCAGGACATGGTTGAGGTAGTCTACGGTCCCCGCGTGATTCTCCAGGGATAGAACTGTAAAACCGAGCTGCAGCCCCAAGCTCGCCAACAGGGCGGTAGAAGTCCCGCTGCCCGCCTCAAGCACGCGTACGGGCGGGTCCGCCTGCAACTCAGACAGCAGAAACTCGGCTTTGCGCGGATTGAGTGTGAGGGGGCCCCAAGACAGCTTTGCAGGATCAAGGTCCAGGTCCTTGAGGCGTTGATCCAGGTCCTGCATATGACTGCTGCGCCAAGCCATCTTCGCTTGCATGCTTCGGCGGCGTGCGAGGACGCCGGCCTTGACCATCGAACCCTGGGTGAGGTTTACGAATCTGGTAAAGGCTCGGTCCATCGGTTCGAGCAGCGTGGTCCTATCCTGCGTAGCAATGGTCATCGGCTGCGGCCTCCTGAATTGTCGATGAGAGCTCGTTCTACCAGCTCCGAAATCAAGGCATAGGAGCGATGCTGGGCCACCCATGTCCGTCCGGAACACCCCATCCTCATTACAAGCGCGGGGTCGCTCAGAAGCTCGGCCATCGCGTCGGCGAACGCGGTCTCCTGGTATGGGACGCATCGCCCTCCGCCGCTCTCTCTAATGACGAAGTTTTGCTCGGGAAGGTCGTTTGCCACCACCGCACGGGCCAGGGCTAGATACTCCACCAGCTTTGTCGGCGAAGACGGGAAAAACTCTGGTGTGGGCGGAATGGGTGAAACGCCTATCAGAGACTTGCTTACCAGCTCCCACGCCTGATCGATCGGCAACTGACCCGTGAAGTGCACCGACGAGGCCATTCCAAGGGTGCGCGTCAGATCGTGGAGCTTTCGCTCATCCCGAGGGTCATGGGCTGCTCCTACGATGTACAGCTCTGCGCGGGGAATGTGCTGTAGCACTCGCGCGAATGCGCGCAGAAGGAAGTCGATCCGGCGGGCTTCGTTGAGCGCACCGATGTAGATCGCACGAGGATGATTGCATGAGTCGCGGCGCCCTCTGACCAGCGCGATCCGTTCCAGGGACACGCCCATCGGTACCGCCGTCATACGCTGCTGAAGGATACCTTTCGCGCTCAGGTCCTCCTTCATCCAACGGCTTTGAACAAACACGTGCCGAGCACGGCGTGAAACGATTCGATAGAGTACGAAATACATGAAGCGCGAACGTAGCATGTCGACCGCACGCCGGGGCCAGCGCCTGGAGCGTGCCTTGTATGCGGTCGCCTCCGGGAAGGGGAACGAAAGCCAGTATACGAACGGGATGTGTAACCGGCTCTGAATGAGTAGAGCCAATAGGACGGCAACGAACTTGTCCTTGACGATCACCAGATCGTAGGCGTTCTGCTTTGCCAGGTTATAAAGCTTGAGGTCGTGGCGGAAGCCGAGGAGGAGGCGCTTCAGTCTTCCAAGGGCTGAGGCGCCGTCGGACGTTGGCCCGATCCACGCGGTGCCTCCTCCCCAGGGTTCGGAGATCGGCGATCTCGCGGTGGCGGACTGCATGAGCCAGTCGAAGCGGTGGCCGCGATCGACGAGTCGCCTGGCGAAGAGTTCGGAAACGTCGACACGCTCGCATGGGTGCTTGTCTGCCGTGATGAAAAGGCATCGCAGGCCGGGGCTCTTCGGGGTCGAGGTTTCTAGAACAGCCACTTCGTACGCCAGCTGCGAAGAGCGCGCCAGACGCGCTGGAGCGCGAAAAAGCTCCGCGGTACCCGAAGAGGGTCGACCTGGCGACGTACGCGGGTCCAATCGATCGATGGGCGCCTGAAGTCGGTCGCCGCCAGGATGTCCAGAATACAATCGATCTCTCGGCTTTCCGCCGGATCGATCTCCGGTGTCGGTTCCGCAGGATCGTCCTGGTAGATCTGCCGATGCCGACCCTGGCACAAGGCCGGTATTCGCCCGCCGTTGGTGCCGATCAATTCGTGGGCGGAGGCCTTGTAGCCTTCAGAGTGGCTGTCGTACAGGTGTATCTTGGCAGAGGCATTGCCAAAGAGTGTATGGTGGGTGTGCTCCCAGTATCGATGCTTGTTGTCGAAGTATTGGAGTCCGAGGCGTTGGCAGAGGATTGCCAGCGCGCTGGCATCTCTTACCAGCGTTTCGTAAGGCACGCTGACCCAATTATCCGCGATACTGAAGTAGCGCCGGTGATATGTCACCCAATGCTTTGCCCAACTCTCCTCCAGTCCTCGCTTTTTTCGGGAGGCATAGAACTGCGCCGGCGTCTTCCAGATGAGGACGTTCGACACTTTGACACCCTGTGCCTTGAGCAGCCGGCTTTGTTCTTGTACCCAGATCGGCGATTTGCTCGAATCTACGTGAATGTACCTCTCAGGGACCGCTTCGAAGAGAGCCAGGTGGACTCGTGACGGTCGAACGTCAATCCTTCGCCAGAGATCGCATTGCGGATCGTTGCAAGCGCATTCCGGTGAAAGATGTTTGCGCCGGTAGGGATAGATGAACGCGGCCAATTCACCACAAGACAACCCTTTGCGATCGTGACTGAGGATCATGTCCAAGAGCGTTGATCCGCTGTAGGAAGTTCCTCCTACGAAAACAACCTGCCGCATACCATCCCACCGACGCCAGATTTGGGCGAAAACGTCAGAAATCTAGGTGGATATCAGGCGTCGTTCAACGTCAAACCTCAATAGTTCCGCCTGCCGGGCCCGGAGCGCGACCACGTGCCCGAACAGCCACCACATCAGATAGCCCACCACGTTGTGCGCTAGAAGTCCCGTGTAGAAAATCGTAGCCCCCAGCACGATGCAGACGGCCGCTGCACCCACGGAGAACGCGCCCACTGGCCCTTCTTGTTTCCGCAATGCCAGGGCATCTCGGAAGATCATGTACAGCAAGAGCAGCGAAAGGCCCAGGCCCAGCAAGCCTACTTCCCAGATCAGCGTGGCGGCCGTGGTGAAATCGATTCCCAAGAGTTCCACTTCCTCGCTGAACTCACCTTCCAGGATCTGGTTGAATGTAGCCGAGGCATTGCCGATACCCACACCGATGGCGATCTTGCTGTAGTCGTCCACGTGATGAAACGGCATGAGGATGCTATCGAGGCGTCCGATCTCGGCCATGCTCGTGCCGTAGCCCGAGCGACTCGTCTCGTCGGCACCTCGGTAGAGGAAATCCATTCCCCGGCCGGTGACCGCGCTCGTCACATCCCCTCCCCATCTGTCGAACTGGGCGGCATACGAGACGATGAATGCCGAGATCATTACGGCACCGAAGACGCCCACCGGCAAAAGCCGTCTGATTCGCAAACCGGCGCCGGCGGAGAAAATGAAGGGTGCTGCTATGCCGATGGGCAGCAGGATCAGCGTCGCCGTCGTCTCGTTTATCGTCGTCGGTATGAAACATACCGCGGCGAGCACGGCGTATCGGACAAGGCTGATGCGACCTTTAGCGTAGAAAGCCGTCAAGATGGCTATCACGCACACGAGGAACACGGACAGGTGCCCTGACCCCATCACGGTACCTTGCACCACGTCGCCCGTCGGGTTGGCGGCATAGTCGACCAACCGCTGATAGAGGGCTACAGGAAGTTGGAAGATCGCCAGCGACAGCAGAAAATACATCTGTCCTTTCAGTTGCTTGTCCGTGAACGAGTAAACGAGAGGCAGGATGAACACGGGTGCATAGCGGAAGTATGTGCGGAGGCCGGAGAAAACTGCGCCGGGCTGGACCTGGTTCAATACGATGCCAGCCAGAATGATCAGCATCATGTAAGCGATCCAGATCAGATATTTTGCTGGGATAACGGGACGCTGACGGGAGAACTGCGCAATCAGCGCGACACCGATGGCTGCGGAAATCATCTCCGGAAGCCAAGTAATGATCCGGGGAGCGAGGAAAGTTTCGCTGATAAAATCGACCGAAAATATCGAGAGAAACAGCAAGTAGAGAAGCAGGTTCACTCTGGCCCCCTCGCACCCTTTCGCGTTTGCTTTGCTTTCATCAAGGGTATTGCAGATCCAGAAAACCTAGCAGGATCCATGCCAGCGCGCCAAAAGGCACGGGTCGAGCTTGCCCCGTGAGGCGCCGCCGCTCCTGCTGGCGGCGACGCCCGGCGGGTGTCACGAGTCTACTCGGCTAGGACGGGTGCCTCGGGAATGCTGGTCAGACCACCGCATTGAGGCGCCACCTCGGCGAAGGAGGAGTTGCGCCCGACCTTGACGGCATCGTAGAAGAATAGGCGGGAGGGCACGCTAGAGGGTCCGCCCCAGTTGTTGGGTTTCCAGGCGGGCTTATAGATGCCAATCTTCAGAAACGGTGGAACGTTGTCGTTGTAGGTGTTTTCTCCTCGATCCGTCACCACCTTGACACCGTCTTTCCAGACCTCCACCAGCCCCGTCGAGTTATAGTGGAATCGCACGTGCATAACGAACTCCGTCCACCTGCCTCGATCCGCCCTGAAATCGCCTAGGGAATAGCTGGCGACGCGGGTGCTCGAGCCGACGCTGGTTGAGATTTTCTTCGAATCACCTTTGATGCGCATGGTCCAGCGCCCGTTTTCACCGGTGTAGAGCGCGATCGGGGGGTGCCTGCTCGGTTCTACGAGATTGCCGCTACTGTCTTTGTCTGGAACGCCGTGGAACTGCAGTAGCGTGTCGCTACGGCTGTCGACGGCGTAGTTTTCGGGCAGGTAGATGGCCCAACCCAGCCAGTAATCGACCCCGTAATTCCACTGTTTGTTGGGCCCGATCAAGGCGAGCTCGTTGCGGAACCCAGACCGGTCATCGCGATAGGTCAGCTGAAACTTCAGCCCCCGATTCCCAGAGCATGCTGCAATAGGGTAGTCGGACGTCGTGGTAGCAACGCCGACGGACGGTTGAAGTTCTACGGATTGAGCAATCTCCCGCGAGTTGGAATACGACAGTTTCCACTGCTGGGGAATCGCATTACTCTCCCAATCTGCGTTCTCCAGAATGGCGGCGGTGGCGGTCAAGCACGAACATGTAAGAACTACGGTCGCAACTGCTGCAACTCTTCGCACGCGTGTCTTCTCCTCTACTACAATGGCCGAACGGCACGGTCGGCGAGGGTATCGCATGAGCGAAACCTTCATGAAGGGAGCCTGCTCCCCATGCTTAATGTGATCGAGCGCTCGAATTCGGACGCTTCGTTACACGCGGACGATTGTAGCGACGCGACGAGGCAATGATAAAGCGCAAGTCGCCAACTATTGTCGGACACGGTTCCTCTCAGCGAATGCGGCCCGATTCAGCCCCGTCGAAATTGCGTGTGGCGGTGGCCCTGCCGAGCCACTGGGCGAAGTTCTCCGGTGGCGCAGAGCAGCAAGTTCGTTACCTTCTCGAGTCGCTCGCGGAAGATGGCTCCTTTCACGTCAGGTATCTTGCGGGGAATGTCTGTCCCGAATTTTCTTCGGCTGACTACGAACTCGTCGACATCGGCAGGGGCCAACCGCCTGGCAGGATTTCGCGGCTCGCCCAGGCCTTTCGACTTTACCGTGCGCTGAAATGTTTTGCTCCAGATGTCATCTATCAGCGCGTCGGCTGCGCCTACACCGGAGCGGCCGCCGCTTACGCCCGCATTAACGGGGCGCGATTGGTTTGGCACGTGGCCTCGCAGGCCGACGTCGTAACCGGGAGCGGGACCCGGTTCTCGCCACTGGCGACGCTGGAGAAGCATCTTCTCGAATTCGGCATCCGATCGGCCCACCGGATCATCGTACAGACCCGCGAGCAGGGCGACGCGATTGCGCGAAACTACGGGCGCGACGATGTGGCACTCATCAGGAACTTTCACCCGATCCCCGAGCCACCCAAGCAGAAGCCCGGACCGTTCAAAGTCGTATGGATCGCCAACCATAAGCCGCTCAAGCGCCCCGAGTTGTTCATCGAGCTGGCTGGGCGGCTGAAGCATCTTCCGTGCACCTTCACTATGGTGGGCCGACTGCCCTCCGGCGATCGCGACGCCGCTCTCAAGCGCCGAATCGCGACCCTCTCAAACCTTGATCATCTGGGGCCTGTTTCGAATGATCGGGTCAATCAACTGCTGTCGGAGAGTCACCTGCTGTTGAATACGAGCGTCTACGAGGGTTTTTCCAACACGTTCATACAGGCGTGGTTGCACTCGGTCCCCGTCGTTACCTTGGGCGTAGACCCGGATCGCATGATATCCGGACGCTCTCTGGGGCGGGTTGCTCACAGCTTCGAGGAGCTCGTGAGGCTCGTCGAGCAATTGGTTCTGGACCCCGAGGGGACATCGCTAATCGGAGCACACGCACGACGAGTTGCCGTTGAGGAGTTCTCGCTAACCAATGCATCCAGGCTCGTCGATCTGATCAGACTGCAGGCAATCGAATCCCGCAACCTGCGCAGTGACGGTTCCCCCACGTCGCCGGAGCGTTCCCGCTAGGTGCCGGGCTTGACGGGTGCATCGCTGTTATGGGTGCCACAAGAGAGTGAACAAGGGGCGCCGGCATCTTCGGGAAAAGCCCGCCTTTCGCGATCGCGAGAATCCCCGGCCAGTTCTCGTTCGGGCACACGAGCTCGATCTCGAACCCGCTGGACAGCAAAAGCTATCGAGCGTTGATGATCGTGTTGCGTCACGGTGACCGTCAGTTGGACGTCCTTGGGGGCGCGTAGTTCTCACGCGAATCCCCGTGCGGTCATGTCCCTGGCCGATATGTTCGGAACGTGCCACCCATCTACGCTGGCGATCCA
>JAWLGU010000016.1:30546-60853 GCA_041690675.1 Pseudomonadales bacterium
GACGTCCTTGGGGGCGCGTAGTTCTCACGCGAATCCCCGTGCGGTCATGTCCCTGGCCGATATGTTCGGAACGTGCCACCCATCTACGCTGGCGATCCAGCCGTAACGCTCCACCTGGCACGCATCGATATGATGCATACCACCGGCATTCCACCAGTCCCGACGGCAGCCGATCAAAGGGTCCGAAGTCACCTCGGTCTCAACGTACTCTGTGTCTGTGAGGCGATTGATGCGCATAACCCGGACGCGCTGGCCGTAGACTTGCCCGCAATCTTGCGTGAAGCGGTGGAGATGTCCGTCAATGTTCTGCACCCGGCCCGCCGGCCGGGTGATCCGGTTATTCCGAGAAACCACCGGACTGGCCGGATGCTCGACCCAGGGGCCTACGGGAGCGTCGGCATGAAACAGTCGGAGCGACATTGGATCCCCAGAGGCCGCCCTCCAAGCGCTGAGCATCCACCATCGGCCCTCGAATTCGAACAGCGAGCTGTCACTGAATAGGTTGTCGGACCTGAGGCGATCCACGAACTCCCAGCGGTAAGGGAAGCAGGTAGCGCGGTACAGACGGATTCCGTGTCCGGGGGAGTCTGGGACGATGAACACGTCGCCGCCCGCTTCGAATACGTAAGGGTATGCGAGATGGAAGCGCTCCCTCAGTACTACTTGTTCGTATGCCCAGTTGATGCCGTCGTCACTTCTGGCTAGCGCGATCTGGCCAAGGCGGCTTAGATCGTTCATCACTTCGAAGAACATGTACCACTTGCCATCGCGACGAATGAGAAACGGGTCGGCCACGAATCTGGCTGGTATGTCGTGGATGTCGGAATAGGTCAGCACCGGATTGGAGGCTTCGTCTGCCGACCTGAACAGCAACGGTGATTCCCCTCGCAATATGCCGATGGAGAATCTTGGACCGTGGTTCACTTTCACGGCCCGTCGATACATTCGAGGAGAGGCTTTCCACAGCGCCCGCCGGGCCTGGCGTTTGAGTAGCCGAATGCTCATGTGATCCCCCGGATCCCTTCGGGTGGCTGACGAGTATCCACTCGGGTGCGGGCTCGTGTATTTTTCACCTTATGAGTGTGCAGTGTGGCTCAAGGCAGCGTCGGGGGCACCTCTTGGATCGCACAAATCACGTTTACGTTTGTGCTTCCAATGTGGCTGACATGCGCCGCGACACGCGGCTGTCGCCCCGCTAGGGAGCCGCTCGCTGCCTCAGAACTTCAACAGCTCGGTGGAGAGATCGTTCAGGTCGACGACGCCCACGGCGTTGAATCCCTTCATGTGCCCGGCGCACTCGCCTGGATTGAAGATGATTCCGCCGCGGTGGCGTTCGTGGCGGTATAGGTGGGTGTGACCGTGCAGGGCCAAATCGTGACGATGGCTGAGGGTGCCTGCGAGCTCCAGGGGATCGTGAACCACGACGATGCGGCGCTCGTGCCAGTGGAGCTCGAAGGGCGGCTCCCGAAAGACGAAGCCGTGATGGGCGATGGCGGCCTCCAGCGATTCCCGCTCCTGGTCGTTGTTGCCGAAGACACCGTACATGGGCGCATTGAGGCAGGCGAAGACGTCCAGGGTCTTCGCCTGGGTGATGTCACCGGTGTGAACGACCCGATCCACCTCCACCTCGTTGAACAGGTCGACGATGCGGTGGACGTTCTTGAGGTTGTTGTGGGTGTCGCTGACGATGCCGATGCGCATGGAGGTGGGTGGTAGCGGGCTCCGGCCGGAGCCCGCTCCTTCGGCCGTCGCTCAGACCTTCTCGAGGATGTGGATGCCGCAGGCGCTGCCCAGGCCGATGACGTGGGTCATGCCGATACGGGCGCCTTCCACCTGACGCTTGCCGGCTTCGCCGCGCAGATGGGTGGAGACCTCGTAGATGTTGGCGATGCCGGTAGCGCCCAAGGGGTGTCCCTTGGAAAGCAGTCCGCCGGAGACGTTCACCGGGACACGGCCGCCCAGCGCCACTTCGTCCTCGTCGATCATGCGTCCGGCTTCACCGTCCTTGCACAGCCCCAGATTCTCGTAGTGGAGAATCTCGGCGGTGGCGAAGCAGTCGTGCAGCTCCACCAGGTCGATATCGTCGGCTCCCAGACCGGCCATCTCGTAGGCCTGCTTCGCGGCCAGCCGGGTGCAGCTGTTGACGTCGGGCATCACCAGGTCGCGTTCCTGCCACGGGTCGGAGGTGAGGATCGAGGCGCGGACCTTGACCGCACGGCTCATGAGTCCCAGTTCCCTGGCCTTCTTCTCTGAGCAGATCACCGCCGCCGCGGAGCCGTCCACGTTCACCGAGCACATCAGCTTGGTATTGGGGTAGGCGATCATCTCGGCGTTCATCACCGTCTCGAGAGGCGTCTCGATCTGGTACATGGCCTTCGGATTCAAGGTGGAGTGATGGTGATTCTTCACGGATACCTTGGCGAATTGCTCGAAGGTGGTGCCGTACTTGCGGCTGTGCTCGAGCCCCGCCTCAGCGAACACCGCCGGCATGGTGCCGGAGCCCAAGAGGCCCTCCTTCGGAATGCCGGTGCCGCTGCCGGTGCCGCCGAGCAGGCCCCTGCCCATCTGCTCGACGCCCACGGCCAGAACCACGTCGTAGAGCCCGGCCTTCACGGCTGCCCAGCCTTCGCGGAAGGCGGTGGCGCCGGTGGCGCAGGCGTTGGAGACGTTGACCACGGGAATCCCGGTCTGCCCGATCTCGTGCAGGATGCGCTGGCCCACCATGCCGCTGGCCTGGCCCAGGTTGCCGCAGTACAGGGCCTGCATGTCCTGGATCTTCAAACCGCAGTCGTCCAGGGCGAGGAGCGCCGCTTCAGCGCCCAATTGGGGGACGGTTTTGTCGGGAAACCGCCCGAACTTGATCATGTCGACACCAACTACGTATGCGTCAGTCATCTGTAGCCTCCCGGATCAGGATTTGGGTTTGAAGAAGTAGGAGAGATAGCTGTTGCCGTCGCGGTCCTTGCGGCCCAGGGCGTCGTCGAACACCACCTCCACGGGCATGTCGAACTCGATCTTCTCCGGGTCCGGCTCGACCCCGATGAGGTTGCCCTTGATGGCGACGCCGTCGTCGAGATCCACCACCGCGCTGATGTACGGCACCTCGATGCCCGGGAAAGAACGGTAGACGATGGAAAACGAGTACAGCTTGCCGGAATTGGAAAGCTTCACCGAGGACATGGCGTCTCGCGCCCCGCACTTGGAGCACACGCTGCGTTCGCCGAGGAAGATGGTACCGCAGTTGCCGCACTTCTGGCCTTCGAGGTACGGCTCGCCGTCGTCCGGGATCTTCAGATAGTCCACCACCGGTAATGGTTTATCGCTCAAGGTTCCCCCTATCAATCAATGGCTTGCGCCTTCGAGAATGTACGTGGATGAATGATGGACCTGGAAGCATACTACCTCCGCCAGCCGGGAGTAAGCCCGAGGCCGGCGACGCGCGTCTCGGGGGCTAGCCGCGCGTCATCCCTGTAGACAAGGCATGCGGATTGCCGCAATGTTGGCCGGGAGGGGGTGAGAGGATGCTCCGATGAGGTCCGTGAAAGTCGCCGATTACATGAGCCGCAAGCTCGTGACGTTCAGGCCGGAGACCAGCGTCCTGGAGGCCATGGGAGCCTTGCTGGATCACAAGATCTCGGGTGCGCCCGTGGTGGACGCGGAGGGCAACCTGGTCGGCATTCTGTCCGAGGTGGACGTGATGGCGATCGTCATCCAGGACAGCTACTACAACGAGTCCGCAGGGATCGTGGCCGACTACATGCAGAGCCGGGTGGACACGGTGGAGCCCGAGTGCGACATCTATACCCTCGCGGAGCGCTTTCACCAGGAGCATCGGCGGCGCTACCCGGTGGTGAAGAACGGCAAGCTGGTGGGGCAGATCAGCCGGCGGGACGTGCTGCGCGCGGCCCGGGACTTCATGAAGCGGGAATAGACTAGCGGAGCGCCTCCCGGAGCAGCTCGTTCACCTGCTTGGGATTCGCCTTGCCCTGGGTGGCCTTCATCACCTGCCCGACGAAGAACCCCATCACCTTCTCCTTCCCCGCCCGGAACTGGGCCACCTGCTCGGGGTTCTCCGCCACCACGCGGGCGACGATCTGCTGCAACTCGCCGGTGTCGCTCACCTGCTTCAGCCCCCGGGCCTCGATGATTGCATCCACCTCACCCTCGCCGGCCCACAGCGCCTCGAACAGGACCTTGGCGGTCTTGGAGGACAGGGTGTCGTCCTTGAGACGGGCGATGAGGGCGGCGAGCTGCGCCGGCGTCACCGGCGACGCGGTGATGGGCAGGTCGACACGGTTGAGGGCCGCGGAGAGCTCTCCCATCACCCAGTTGGCGGCGAGCTTGGGGTCGCCGGAGGCGTCGGTCACGGCCTCGAAATAGCCGGCCACGTCCGGGTCCTGGGTGAGCCAGCCGGCGTCGTAGGGGGAAAGGCCGAGCGCCTCCACGTAACGGTGGCGCTTGTCGGCGGGCAGCTCCGGCAGTTCCGCGCGAACGCTCTCCAGGAGAGCCGCATCCACGTGCACCGGCAGCAGGTCGGGGTCCGGGAAGTAGCGGTAATCTTCCGATAGCTCCTTGCTGCGCATGCTGCGCGTCTCGTCGCGCTCGGCGTCGTACAGGCGCGTCTCGCGCACAACCCTTCCGCCGGATTCCAGCACGTCGATCTGCCGCTCGATCTCGTAGGCGATGGCGCGCTCCAGGAAGCGGAAGGAGTTGACGTTCTTGATCTCCGTGCGCTCGCCCAGGGCCGCGTCGCCCCGGCGGCGCACCGAAACGTTGGCGTCGCAGCGCATGCTGCCCTCCGCCAGATTGCCGTCGCAGATCTTCAGGTAGCGCACCAGCGCGTGCATCTGCCGGAAGTAGGCGGCGGCTTCTTCCGGGGTTCGCAGGTCCGGCTCCGAGACCACCTCCAGAAGCGGGGTGCCGGCGCGGTTCAAGTCGATGCCGGTCATGCCGGCGTAGGCGTCGTGGACGGATTTGCCCGCGTCTTCCTCCAGGTGCGCCCGGGTGATTCCCACCTCCCGCTCGCTGCCGTCGGGCAGCGGCACGATCAGCCGGCCGCGGCCCACCACCGGTTGGGCGAATTGGCTGATCTGGTAGCCCTTCGGCAGGTCCGGGTAGAAGTAGTTCTTGCGGTCGAACACCGAGTAGGGGTGGATCTCGGCGCCGATGGCGAGGCCGAACTTCACCGCCATGCGCACGGCGGCCTCGTTCAGCACCGGCAGCACGCCCGGCAGCCCCAGATCCACGGCCGAGGCCTGGGTGTTGGGCTCGGCGCCGAACGCGGTGGAGGCGCCGGAGAAGATCTTGCTCCGGGTGGCCAACTGCACGTGGACCTCCAGGCCGATGACCGGTTCCCAGCTCATGGGAACGTCCCCGGGTGCTCCTGGTGCCAGGCGGTATCCCGCTGGAACAGCACGGCGGTCTCCAGGAGTCCGCGCTCGCCGAAGTGAGGGGCGATGAGCTGCATGCCGAGGGGCAATCCGCCTTCGAAGCCGCAGGGCACGGACAGGGCCGGCAACCCCGCGAGGCTCGCCGGCACGGTGAAGATGTCCTGCTGGTACATGGCCACGGGGTCACCGGCCAACTCGCCGCGGCGGAATGCGACCCCGGGCGCGGTGGGGGTGAGCAGCAGATCCACCTCGGTGAATGCGCGGAGGAAGTCGTTCTGGATCAGCCGGCGCAGCTTCTGCGCCTGCTTGTAGTAGGCGTCGAAGTACCCCACCGAAAGCGCGTACGTGCCGGTGAGGATGCGCCGCTTGACCTCCCTGCCGAACCCTTCGCTGCGGGAGCGCAGGTACAGGTCCTCCAGGGACGCCGGATCCGCGCAGCGGTGGCCGAAGCGCACGCCGTCGTAGCGCGACAGGTTCGTCGAAGCCTCGGCTCCGGCGATGATGTAGTAGGCGGGAATCGCCATCTCGGTGTGCGGCAGCTCCACCTCGCGGAACCGGCACCCCGCCGCCTCCAGCACCCGCCGCGCCTCGTCGAGGTGCCCTGCACCGGTGGTGAGGCCGTCGAAGTACTGCCGCGGCAGGCCGATCACCGGCGGCCGTTCCGGTACCTCCGGGGCGCCGTGCTGCAGCGATTCGAGCCACGGATCCCGGTGATCGCTGCTGGTGGAATCCAGCGGGTCCAGGCCGCTCATGAAGGCCAGCACCAGGGCCAGATCCTCGGCGCTGCGGCCCAGCACGCCGCCCTGATCCAGGCTCGAGGCGAATGCCACCATGCCGTATCGCGACACGCGCCCGTAGGTCGGCTTGATGCCGGATATGCCGCACAGCGCCGCCGGCTGGCGAATGGAGCCGCCGGTGTCCGAGCCGGTGGCCACCGGGGCGAGGCCTGCAGCCACCGCCGCCGCGGAACCGCCGGATGAGCCCCCCGGTACCCGATCCGGGTCCCAGGGATTGGCCACGGACCCGAAATGGCTGTTCTCGTTGGAGGAGCCCATGGCGAACTCGTCCATGTTCGCCTTGCCCAGGGTCACCATGCCGGCGGTGTGCAGCCGCGCCACCACGGTGGCGTCGTAGGGCGCGACGAAGTTTTCGAGCATGCGCGAGCCGCAGGTGGTGGCGAGCCCCTGGGTGCAGAACAGATCCTTGTGGGCCAGGGGAATGCCGGTGAGCGGCGTGGCGCTTCCCGAGCGCAGCCGGTCGTCCGCGGCATCGGCTTGCCTCAGCGCGCGCTCCTCGTCCACCGTGATGTAGCAGTTGAGGGCGGCATCGTGGGCGGCGATGCGGTCGAGGAAGGCGCGGGTGAGGTCGCGACTCGTGTAGTCGCCGGCACGCAGGCCCCGGGCCAGCTCCGCGAGGGAGGCGAACGTCGGCGGGGCGCTTCCCGTCACGCGGACTCCACCACCCTGGGCACCAGGTACAGACCGTCCCGGGTGGCCGGTGCCAGCGCCTGAAACCGCTCCCGGTCCACCGTTTCGGTCACCAGGTCGGGGCGCATCCGGGCGGCGGTGCCGAGCGGGTGCGCCAGCGGTTCCACCCCGGAGGTGTCCACGGTCTGCATCCGGTCGACCATGTCGATGATGCGCGCCAGGTCGCTCTGAACGGCTTGCTGCTCGCCCGGGTCGAGGGCGAGCTGAGCCAGCCGGCACAGATGCTCGAGATGGATGTCCGCCATGGCGCGCAAGCCTAATGCAAAGGGCAGTGCAGCGGAAGCGATGGCGGGCTCGCGGAGCCCGATCGGCGCAGTTCCAGGTAGTGTCGCAAATTGTTAGAGTAGCGCCGCTCTGCGCGCTCTATACTTTCCGAATATAAGGCTGAGTTCCTCAAGTACATGTTCAAGAATATTCGTGGGCTGTTCTCCCGGGATCTTTCCATCGACCTGGGAACGGCCAACACCCTCATATACGTGCGCGATCAGGGCATCGTGCTGGACGAGCCTTCGGTGGTGGCCATTCGGGTCCAGGGGAACCAGAAGAGCGTGGCCGCCGTGGGTCTGGACGCCAAGCGCATGCTGGGCCGGACGCCGGGTAACATCACTGCCATCCGGCCGCTCAAGGACGGCGTCATCGCCGACTTCCTCGTCACCGAGAAGATGCTGAAGTACTTCATCAACAAGGTTCACGAGAACAGCTTCATTCGGCCGAGTCCCAGGGTGCTGGTGTGCGTGCCGTGCAAATCCACCGAGGTGGAGCGGCGCGCCATCCGCGAGAGCGCGCTGTCCGCCGGCGCCCGGGACGTGCGACTCATCGAGGAGCCCATGGCAGCCGCCATCGGGGCGGGGCTGCCCGTGCAGGAGGCGGTGGGAACCATGGTGGTGGACGTGGGCGGCGGCACCACGGAGATCGCCATCATCTCGCTGAACGGCGTCGTCTATTCCGAGACCGTGCGCGTGGGCGGCGACCGCTTCGATGAAGCCATCGTCGCGTACGTGCGCCGCACCCAGGGCAGCCTCATCGGCGAGGCCACTGCCGAGCGGATCAAGCAGGAGATCGGCGCGGCCTATCCCCAGAAGGAGATCCGCGAGATCGACGTGCGCGGCCGCAATCTCGCCGAAGGGGTGCCCCGCAGCTTCACCCTCAACAGCAACGAGATCCTCGAGGCGCTCCAGGAGCCGTTGTCGATGATCGTGCAGTCGGTGAAGAGCGCCCTCGAGCAGTGCCCGCCGGAGCTGGCGTCGGACATCGCCGAGACCGGCATGGTGCTCACGGGAGGCGGCGCACTGCTGCGGGACATCGACGTGCTGCTGCAGGAAGAGACGGGGCTGCCGGTGATCGTGGCGGAGGATCCGCTCACCTGCGTTGCCCGGGGGGGCGGCAAAGCGCTCGAGATGATGGACGCGGCCGGGAACGCCGACCTATTGTCCACCGAATGACGTGTTGTTCCGAGCGGCCACACGTCCGGGCGTGGCCGCCGTGGCATAGCCGGGGGGGCTAGTATCAAGGCGCTGTTCGTTCGAGAGTCGGGTGCAGGGTATCTTCTGACGGCGCTCGCCCTCGTCTCGACGGTTCTCATCGCTCTGGAATCCACCACGCGGCTGCTCGAGCCGGTGCGCTCCACCCTGGAAGGCGTGGTTGCGCCGCTCCGGGTGGCCGCCGAGTTCCCCTATCTGATATCGGACGAGGTCGGGGACGTGTTCGCCACGCGCGAGGGGCTGCTGCGACGGAATGCCGAGCTGGAGCGCCGGGTGCTGGAGCTGTCTCAGGTGTCCCAGCAGTTCCTGGCGTTGAAAGCCGAGAACGATCGCCTGCGGGCGCTGCTGGGCAGCCGTTCCCGGCTGCCGGCGGAAGTGCTGATCGCCGAGATCATCGGCGTGGTTCCGGGGCCCGGCACACATCAGGTGATCCTCGACAAAGGGGAGCAGGCGGAGGTTCGGGTCGGTCACCCGGTGATCGACGCTCAGGGCCTGTTCGGTCAGGTCGTCGAGGTGGGCCCCATGACCAGCCGGGTGCTGCTCATCACCGACGTCAATCACGCCGTGCCGGTGCAGGTGAACCGCAACGGCGTGCGCAGCATCGCCGGCGGCACCGGCGAGCTCGATGCCCTGCAGCTCGAGAACGTGGCGGTGACCACGGACATCCGTGAAGGCGATCTGCTGGAGACGTCCGGGCTGGGCGGGCGGTTTCCTCCCGGCTATCCGGTGGGGTACGTGAATTCGGTGCTGGTGGAGCCCACGGCGCCGTTCGCCTCGGTGCGGGTGCGGCCCCTGGCGCAGCTGGACCGCTCCCGGCACGTGCTGGTGGTGCTCGCCCGGCCACCGGGCGCAGCGCCGGAGGATGCGCCTCAGGGGATCCCCGCGGCGCCCACCGCCACGGAGGCCGGCTGGTGAACCCTGCCCAGGGCGGCTGGCTGATTCTGCTCACCGTGGTGGTGGCCATGGCTCTGGCCGTGGTGCATCTGCCGGAGACGTGGCCCCAGTGGCTCGGCTGGCTGCGGCCGGCCTGGGTGGCCCTGGTGGTGTTCTACTGGGTGATGGAGCTGCCTCACCGCATCGGGCTCATTGCCGCCTGGGTGCTGGGCGGCCTGGTGGACGTGCTGCAGGCGGAGCCGCTGGGGCTGAACGGCGTCATCCTCGCCGCCATTACCTACGTCGCCTGGCGATTCTACGAGCGGCTGCGTATGTACACCCTGGTTCAGCAGGGGGGCGTGGCGTTCCTGCTGGTGCTGGGCGCGGAGGTTCTGCGTGCCCTGGTGCTCGAGGTGGCGGAGGGGCGGAGCTGGAGCTGGGGGCTGGTGGGTCCGGCCCTGGTGAGTTTGCTGCTGTGGCCGTTCGTCGCGCTGGCCCTGACCGGGCTGCGCCTGCGCTTCCGGGTGGGTTGACCGTGGCACGGCTGATTCTCGCTTCCCGGTCGCCGCGCCGCGCCGAGCTGCTGACCCAGATCGGCCTGCGGTTCGAAATCTGCGCCATCGACGTGGACGAGGCGCAGCGCCCCGGCGAGGCGCCGGAGGCCTACGTGGTCCGGCTGGCGCGGAGCAAGGCCGAAGCGGGCCGGGCCGCCATCGGGGCTGCGGAGGCGGTGTGCCTCGGCTCGGATACCGCCGTGGTGCTGGGGGGACAGGTTCTGGGCAAGCCCCGGGACGCCGCCGAAGGCGTGGCCATGCTGCTCGCGCTGTCCGGGCGCAGCCACCGGGTCATGACCGGCGTGGCGGCGGCGGACGCAGCGCGCACCGTGAGCCGGTGCGTCATCACCGAGGTCCGCTTTCGCGCCATCGAGCGCTGGGAAGCCGAAGCCTACTGGCGCACCGGGGAGGGTGCGGACAAGGCGGGTGGTTATGGCATCCAGGGAATTGGCGGTATATTTGCCGAAGGCATTCAGGGAAGCTACAGCGCTGTGGTGGGGTTGCCGCTGGCTGAGACGGAACAGCTGCTGCGGGAACTCGGCGTGGACACCTGGCGCGAGCGTATGCATGACTGAAGAGCTGCTCATCAACGTCAACGACTTCGAGACCCGGGTCGCACTGCTCGCAGGGGGCTCCGTCCAGGAAGTCCATCTGGCGCGGGCGGAGGGTTACAGCCTCACCGGCAATATCTATCTCGGCAAGGTGGAGCGCATCGTGCCGGGGATGCAGGCGGCCTTCGTCGATCTCGGGTTGGAGCGCCCGGGTTTTCTGCACGTCCGCGACATCGAGGGTCCCCGGCTCATGCTCGGGGAAGCGCCGGAGCGCGCCACCGACATTCGCGACCTGCTCCACGATGGCCAGCAGCTCATGGTGCAGGTGGCCAAGGACCCCATCTCGGGGAAGGGCGCCCGCCTCACCACTCAGCTCGCCCTGGCCTCGCGCTACATCGTGCTGATGCCGTTCAACGATCACATCGGCATCTCCCAGCGTATCGAGGAGGAAGCGGAGCGGACACGGCTGAAGGATTTGATCGACGCGCGCCGGGCGGCCCAGGGCGTCGCCATGGGCTTCATCGCCCGCACCGCGGCCGAAGGCGTCGGCGAAGCGGTGATCGACACCGAGGTCCGGGTGCTGGCCCGCATGTGGGACAAGATCCTGGAGAAGAAACGTCAGGTGACGTGCCCCGCGCTGATCTATCAGGAGATTCCACTGCACATCCGGGTGGTGCGCGACCTGGCGGGGCCGCGGCTGTCGCGGATTCTCATCGACCACGAGGAGACCTATCAGCGAGTTCGGGATTTCGTCGTGGATTTTCTGCCGGAATCGGTGGATCGGGTTCAGCTCTACCAGGAGTCGCGGCCGCTGTTCGAACGGTTCGGGGTGGAGGAGGAGCTGGCCCGGGCCCTGGCCAAGCGGGTGCCGCTGAAATCCGGCGGACACCTGATCATCGAGCAGACCGAGGCCATGATCACCATCGACGTGAACACCGGCGGTTTCCTCGGCGCCAGCAATCTGGAAGACACGGTCTACCGCACCAACCTGGAAGCGGCGCAGGTGATTCCCCGACAGCTCCGGCTGCGAAACCTGGGGGGGATCATCGTCATCGACTTCATCGACATGGAGGACGACGAACACCGCCGGCAGGTGCTGCGGGCTCTGGAGAAAGCGTGCGAGGCGGATCCTGCGCGGATCCGGCTGGAAGGCTTCTCGTCGCTGGGACTGGTTCAGATGAGCCGCAAGCGCACCCGGGAGTCGCTGGTGCAGCAGGTCTGTGAGCCCTGCGCCAAGTGCAGCGGCCTCGGCGTCGTGAAGACCCCCCAGACCACCTGCATCGAGGTGTTCAGGGCCATCTTGCGGGATGCCAGGGGGCGCTGCGCGCGCCATGAGACCGACGCCAGCGGGTCGGTGGAGTATCTGATCCGGGCCACCGAGACGGTAGTGGATCGGCTTCTGGACGAGGATGCCGCCCAACTCGCCGCACTGTGCCGGGAGATCGGCCGGGACGTGCGTATTCAGGTAGAGCCCAGCTACGGCCCGGGCGAGTTCGACGTGGTGCTGGTACAGGGCGCGCGCCGCCCGGCGTGACGGGAACCCCGTGGCACGGGAATTCAGCGCCGGCACGCGGGGTCATATATCCTGCACGATTCACCCCCAAGGTAGTCTTTCTTGCTTCGTCTGCTGCTAAGACCGCTGCTGGTGATCCTCACCCTGGGGATGCTGGTGGTAGCGCTGTTTCAGGTGGCGGGCAGGGTGGCCGCCGCCCTGCTCGACGGCGCGGAGCCCGTGGTCAACCGTCTCCTGGCGCCCCGCGGCATCCACATCTCCGGTCTGGAGGGCGACTGGCGCATGCTCAACCCCGTTCTGCGGCTCGATCGGGTGGAGCTGCGCGCTGGGCGCCTGGACGGGCTGGTGGTGGAGATCGACATGGTCGAGAGCGTGCTGCGAGGTACGCTGCTCGCCCGTCAGTTGAAGGTGGAGGACGTGAGGCTGCATTTCGAGAAGCCGGACGGTGAGCCGTGGCGGATGCCCTGGTCCGGTGGCGGCGCTGGTGAGCGGGATCCGCTGCCGTTCCTGCGCCACAGCTCTCAGCTCGAGCTTTCCGGCACCGTTTCCGTGGCACGGCCGGGTACGGCGGTTGCCGAGGTTGCGTTCAGCTACCTGGGGACCAATCGCGGCGGGCGCCACCGCCACGCCCTGGAGCTGCGCAACCGCGGTGGCGACTGCGCTGACGGCTGTGTGCTCGCGGTGGAGTATCAGGGAGAGGCGGGCCTGTGGCCGTTGCGGCCGGCACGCACCCGCGTGCTGGCCACCGCCCACGGCTTTGAGCTGCCCAAGGCGCTCCTCGGACTCTCGCCGTTGCGCATCGCCGAGCTGGATCTGCGCTGGGACCGCGGCCCGGACGCGTCCAGCGGCAGCCTGGCGTTGACGGCGGAGCAGTTCGACATGCCGGGTGACGTCACCCTGGCCACTCGGCTTCGCGGCGCCGTGCGCGGCGACGGCGAGACGCATCGCGGGGCGGTGCGCGAGTGGCAGGTGCGTCAGGGGGCGGAGGTCTGGGAGCTCCCGGAAATGGCGGTGAACGCCGACGCCGAGGGGGTCTGGGTGTGGATGCCGAAGCTGGACCTGCAGCGGGCGGGGCAGTTCCTGGCTCAGGCCCTCTCCGGGGTCGGTCCGGCGGAGCGCTGGCTGAAGAATCTGAACGTGCGCGGCCAGGCACACAACCTGCGGGCGTTCTATCGCTTTTCCGGCGACCTGGGCTATGCCCTCACCCTGGACGGGCTTGCCATCGACCCGTTCAAGGGCGTCCCGGCGGTGGCGAACGCCGGCGGTGAGCTGTTCGGCTTCGGGCAGGGCCTGCAGCTCAACCTGAACGCCCAGGACATGTCCCTGAGCTTCCCCGAGCTGTTCGACGAGGGCTGGCAGCTCCCTTACGCGCAAGGTGTGGTGCAGGCCTGGTTCGGGCGCGACTACTTCGGCATCCGCGGTCTCAACCTCCGCGCCGATGCATTCGGCAGCCGCGCGGCGGGGCGTTTCGCCATGACCCGGCCCCAGGCCCGCGCCGGGCAGCGTCTGCTGATGCTCATCAGCACCGATCGCATGGACGTGGCGCAGGCTGTGCGGTTCGTTCCGCAGCGGTTGCCGGAGGGCCTGCGGCACTGGCTGAACACCGGTCCCCGCGGTGGGACACTGGAGCGGGCGCGCCTGGCCTATCAGGGGCAGTTTCGCGAGGAGCCTGGCGAGCTGGGCCGTCGCATGGAGCTGGCCGCCGAAATCCGGGACGGCCGCGTGCTCTACCACCCGGACTGGCCGGAGGTCACCGAGCTGGCGGCGCGGTTCGCCGTGGCGGGCTCCGCGGTGGACGTGGAGGTGGACGAAGGCCGCAGCGGCGGCGCGAGTCTCGGGGGCTCCCGGGTCCGGCTGGCGGAGGGTGCGTCGCTTGTGGACCTGGCTCTGGACGCCACTACGGATGCCGACGACGCGCTGAATTTTCTGCGCGGCACGCCGATTTCTCGATGGGTGAGTTTCGTCGAGCCGGACTGGCGCGCGGCTGGCCCCCTGCGCCTGTCCGGCGACGTGCGGGTGCCGCTGGCGCCGGACGCCCCCCCGCCCGCGGTACGGCTGCGCGCGGATCTCGATGGGGTGGACGTGGCGCTGCCCGGCTACCGCCTGGAGCTGGAAAGGCTGCACGGCAGCTTCCGCTACCGCTTTCCCCATCACGTCGATGCCAGCGGCATCATCGGTAGTCTGTTCGGCGAGCCCGTCACCGTAGGGGCGCGTACCCGGGGCGAGCGGGTGCACATCGAGCTCGGCGGCCGTGTCCAGCCGACGGACTTGTGGCAGTTGATGGATCTGGACGATCCGGGGCTCGCTCGCGGGTCGCTGGATTACCAGGCGGATCTGGGCATTCCGTTGGCCGAGGGAGCCGTCCCGGAGCTGACGGTGTCTTCGCATCTGGACGGCCTGGCGTTGTCGCTGCCGGGTGGCTACGGCAAACCCGCGGACCGTCCGGAGCCGCTGGCCGTGAAGCTGGAGTTCCGTCCGGACCACCGGAATTTCAGCGCCGAGTATCGGGATGCCCACGGATGGGTGCATTTTTCCGACCGATTGCTGCGAGGGTCCATCGGCTTCGACGAGCCCCCGTTGGACCCCATCTGGGTGGGCGACGAGCTGGTGCTGACGGGGGCGCTGGCCGGCTTCCGCCTGGAGGAAGTGCTGCCGGACGGCGAGGGGAGCGTCGCGGGACCGCGGTTCCCGCCCCTGCGACTGGAAGACCTGCGGGTGAACGAGATCGGTGTGGGCGACTTCGCCGTCACTGGCGCCGAGCTGAACGGCCGGATCGGCGCCGATGACCTGCAGCTCGGCATCCGCAGCACCGAGCTCAACGGCATCCTCTCGCGTCGCGGCGAAGAGCCTCTGAAAGTGATGCTGGAGACCCTGGACGTTCCCGGGGGCGACGCCGACGGGGACCGTGGCGACGTGCTGGACCCGGCCATGGTGACGGACCTGCCCGCGGCGGACGTGCAGGTCGACCGCCTCACGGTGGCCGGCGAGGACTACGGCCGGTGGCGCTTCAGCATGCGCCCGCAAGGCGACGATCTGAAGCTGGTGGATCTCCAGGCCCGGGTGCGTGGCGTGACCGTGGACGCACCCGAAGGCCTGGTGTGGCATGGCGGCGCCAACGAAACCCGTTTCGCCGGGGCTCTGCGGGTGGAGGATCTGGCGAAGGTGCTGCCCCGCTGGGGCTACGCACCGAGCGTGAAGACCGAGTCGGCCTCGTTGAGCGGCACGTTTCGTTGGGCCGGCTCGCCCGTAGCGGTGGACCTGCTGAAGCTGCGGGGCCAGGGCCGCGCTCGCGCGGAGAACGGACACTTCCTCGAGGTGGAGTCGGGCGCCGGGGCTCTGCGCATCCTCAGCTTGATGAACTTCACGGCCATCGCCAAGCGCATGAGCCTGAACTTCTCGGACGTCTTCGGCCGTGGGGTGAGCTTCGACGAGTTGGACGGCCGCATCGGCCTGGACGAGGGCGTGCTCGAGTTCCTCGAGCCCATGGCGGTGGACGGCACCGGCAGCCGTTTCCGTATCACGGGAACCGTGGACCTCGAGCAGGGCCGGCTGAACAACGAGATGCTGGTCACCCTGCCGGTGAGCCGCAGCCTGCCCTGGTACGCCGCGTACGTGGCGCTGGCCAATCCCCTGGCGGGGCTCGGGGTGCTGGTGGGTGAGCGGGTGCTGCGCAAGCCCCTGGAGCAGTTCAGCAGCGCCAAGTACCGCATCGGTGGTACCTTAGACGACCCGGCGGTGGAGTTCGTCAGCGTCTTCGACGTGGGGGCGCCCGAGCAGGACGCCGCGGTGGCAGTAGACGCAGCCGCCGAGCCGGTGCGGCTGGAGCCGGCGCCTCAGCCGGAACCGGAGGCGGACGAAACGGATCAGTAGCCGTATGGACAGCGGACAGCGTTTACCGACAGCGGAGCCTATGAACGACGTATTGCAGCAAGCCCAGGCGCAGCTCTGGACCCCGGCAGAGATCGAGCAGACCGACGTGGAGCGGTTGATGAGCAAGCTGGCCAGCCGCTCCATCGATCTCGGCGAGCTGTTCTTCCAGCATCAGCGATCCGAGGCCTGGGCCCTGGAGGACGGCATCGTCAAGGAAGGGAGCTTCAGCGTCGACCGGGGCGTAGGGGTGCGCGCGGTGAGCGGCGAGAAGACGGGATTCGCCTACGCGGAGGACATCCTGCTGCCGGCGCTCACGAGTGCCACCGATGCGGCGCGCTCCATCGCCCGGCACGGGCAGGAAGCCCGGGTGGACGTCTGGCGCAGGGTGCCTGCCGAGCCGCGCTATCCCGCCACCGACCCCATCGCCAGCATGGCGGAAGCCGACAAGGTGTCGTTGCTCGCCGAGGTGGATGCCGAGGCACGGCGCCAGGATCCGCGAGTGAAGGAGGTGAACGTTCGGCTGTCGGCGAGCCACGAGTCGATATTGGTGATGGCTTCCGACGGTACCCTGGCGGCGGACGTGCGTCCCCTGGTGCGCCTGGACGTCTCGGTGATCGTGGAGCAGGGCGGGCGCCGCGAGCGCGGCTCGGCGGGCGGCGGCGGACGCGGCGACTTGAGCCGGGTCACCGCCGGCGGCTACGCGCTCGGCCTCGCGCGCGAGGCGGTGCGCACGGCGCTCGTGAATCTGGACGCGGAGGACGCCCCGGCGGGCGCCATGCCGGTGGTGCTCGGCCCGGGCTGGCCCGGGGTGCTGCTGCACGAGGCGGTGGGTCACGGGCTCGAGGGCGATTTCAACCGGAAGGGCAGCTCGGCGTTCGCCAACCGCCTGGGGCAGCAGGTGGCGTCGAAGCTGTGCACGGTGGTGGACGACGGCAGTCTCGTGGGCCGGCGCGGATCCCTGACCGTGGACGACGAGGGCACCCCCACCGGCGAGACCGTGCTCATCGAGAACGGCGTTCTGGTAGGGTACATGCAGGACAAGCAGAACGCCCGGCTCATGGGCGCGCGGCCCACCGGCAACGGCCGGCGCCAGAGCTACGCTCACCTGCCCATGCCGCGCATGACCAACACCTTCATGCGCCCGGGTCCCCACGACCCGGCGGAGATCATCGCCAGCGTGAACCGCGGGATTTACGCGGTGAACTTCGGCGGCGGCCAGGTGGACATCACCTCGGGGCGTTTCGTGTTCTCGGCGACGGAGGCGTACCTCATCGAAGGCGGCAGGGTGACCCGGCCCATTCGCGGCGCCACCCTCATCGGCAACGGCCCCGAAGTCATGAACCGGATATCCATGGTGGGCAACGACCTGGCCCTGGATCAGGGGGTGGGCGTGTGCGGCAAGGATGGCCAGAGCGTGCCCGTAGGCGTCGGTCAACCCTCACTGAAGATCGACGAGGTCACGGTGGGGGGCACTCAGACCGGGTGAACGGTGTCGCGCAGAAAGCGGAACAGGGTGCGGTACGCCGTCTTCTGCTGGTCGTCGCTCCTGGCCCGGTGCACCTGCTGGATCTTGTGGCGGAGCTGCTGGGCGTCGGCCTCCGGATGCGCGTGGAGAAACTCCGTCAGCGCGTCGGGCTCGGCGAGCAGCCGCTCGCGCCAGCGCTCGATCAGGTGGAACTCGTAGTGGGCCTCGGCGGAACGTCCCCTGAGGGTATCCAGGGCCGATTCCAGGGGGGCCACGTTCTCGTCGCGCATGAGCCGGCCGATGAACTGGAGCTGGCGCCGGCGCGCCTCGTGGGACGGGAATCGCTGATAGTCGGCAAGGGCGGCGCGCAACGCGTCCGAGAGCGGCAGCTCGTCGAGATCCGCCGGCTTCATCCCGGCGAGCTCCTGCCCCAGCGCCTGCAGGCGCTGGGCCTGCCGCTTGCGCTCGGACTTGCTTACGCGTTCGTCCGCACCGGGCTCGTGGCCTTTGGCGGGCTCCTGGCCGTGGGAATGTCGGTTTCTGCTGCCCATCGGCAGCAGCCTACCCCATGGCGACGGAAATTCCAGAGATTTGCGGTGGAGAGTCATGGCTAAGGAGATGGACAGACCGGGCGGCCCGGCTGCGGTGGATCTGCGAAGCAGCGAGGCCGAGCTGAAAGCCCTGGTGGGCGAGATCCTCGAGGAGGCGAGGCGCCAGGGGGCGAACGGGGCGGAGGTTTCCGTCAGTGCCGACACCGGACTGTCGGTGAGCGTGCGGAAAGGATGCCTCGAGACCATCGAGTTCAATCAGGACCGGGGCTTCGGCATCACCGTCTATTTCGGAACGCGCAAGGGCTCCGCCAGCACCTCCGACAGCAGCCGCGACGCCATCCGCGAGACGGTGCGCGCGGCGGCGGACATCGCCCGCTTCACCCAGGAAGATCCGTGCAACGGTCTGGCCGATCCGGAGCTCATGCCTGCGGCCCTGCCGGAGCTGGATCTGTTTCACCCCTGGGATCTGGACCCGGCGCGGGCGGAGGCGCTGGCGCTGGAGTGCGAGAACGCCGCCTTCGAGCACGACTCCCGGGTGGTGAACTCGGAAGGGGCCCAGGTCAGCTCCCAGCAATCCTGCCGGGTCTACGGCAACAGCCACGGCTTCGTCGGCAGCTACCTCGGCACCCGCCACGGGGTGAGCTGCATGGTCATTGCCGAGGACGCCGGAGGCATGCAGCGCGACTACTGGTATACGGTGGCCCGGGATCCCGAAGCGCTCGAGGCGCCGGGCGCGGTGGGTGCGCGCGCCGCCCGCCGGGCGGTGGCGCGGCTGTCGCCGCGGCGGGTGCAGACCGGGCGGGTCCCGGTGCTGTATGCGCCGGAGGTGGCTACGGGCCTGGTGGGGCACCTGCTCGGCGCTCTCTCCGGCGGTGCTCAGTACCGCAAGGCGTCGTTCCTGCTGAACGCGCTGGGTGAGCCGGTGGCGGCGGAGCACCTGAGCCTGGTGGAAGAACCCCATCTGCCGCGACGCATCGGCAGCGCCGCCTTCGACGGCGACGGCGTCGCGACCTGGCCGAAGGCCTTCGTGGACCACGGAGTGGTGAGCAGCTACATCCTCTCCGCGTACTCGGCGCGGCGCCTGGGGTTGCGCACCACGGGCAATGCGGGCGGCGTGTTCAATCTCACCGTCCGGGGCGAGACCCGGCCCGTACCCGAGATCCTGCGGGCCATGGGCCGGGGCCTTCTGGTCACGGAGCTCATGGGGCAGGGGGTGAACAGCGTCACCGGCGACTACTCCCGGGGCGCCTCCGGGTTCTGGGTGGAGAACGGCGAGATCACCTTCCCCGTGGAGGAGATCACGATCGCCGGCAATCTCAAGGAGATGTACAAGGCGCTCGAACTGGTGGGCGACGATCTGGACGAGCGGGGCAACATCCGCACCCCAAGCCTCTTGATCGGGGCGATGACCGTGGCGGGGGAGGGCTGATCACGCGGTTCATGATCGGTGGCGGCGGGGGTGATCGGGAGACCGCGGCACGGTCCGGCGGTTACTCGATATGGATTCGAGTGACCCGAACCGTGGTACCGCGGATGCGCTCCGCCCAGCACACCGTGGTTGTCGGGATCCGTTCCCCGAACGTCGGTGAGTACCACCCCAAGATCGGCTTCGTGGACCCACGCCGTGCGTCGGGCACTCCGCCCTCCGCGCTCATTCGGATACGCCGGCCGCTGGCGCGGGCGATGAGTTGTGACCCTGACACCTGGACGTCAACGTCCGGATGAAAGTGCCAGAATCGCTCGATCTGATGCACACCCCGGCATAGCACGCGATCAGTGATCTCGAGGACTTTGTCGGCCTTCCTGTAGCGTACGCTCCTCTCGTGGCGCACCGGGTCCCTCAGCCGCTCATAGCCGTCCTGCCAGGCCACCAGATGGTCCTCCTCATCGCCGGTCGTCCAGTGTGTGCAGCCGGCCCGGTAGTGTCGGAGCCACAGGAACTTGCCGCCGCTGACGGCCTGACTCTGCCCATCGACCCGGAGGGTGTTGTGGGCGGCGGTGCTGCGGAAGTACTCGCGCCACTCGGTGTCGGCCTGGTAGGCATAGGTGCCCGGGTCGATCAGAATGGGGTGACCGCCAACGGACAGGCAGACAGACAGCGCATCGGCGTGGCCATGAGCCGCTATGGAGGTGTAACCCAACGGGCCCGCGTCGACGGTGACCCGAACTTCGCTGCCGGTGTCGAATCGATCCCCGACCAGGTAGTAGCCGCCCGTAGGAAACCGGCGCCCCGGGACGAATGCCGCCGATGCACCTTCCAGTATTTCGAAATCGCGCTCTGCGCCGGCGGGGAGCAGCCAGCGGCACTCCTCGCTGTAGCGTCGCGACGCCTTCTTGAACTCCGGGCGCTGGAATCGCACGGCGGCCAACGACAATGGCATCTGGAACGATGTCCATCCAGGTTCGGGGGCCAGAGGCAGCACCAGCGCATCATCGGCGTCGCCGAACATCGGCAGGCCGCCACTCACGTCCATCATCGAAGTCACGAAGGTGAGCATGCTCTTCAGGCGCTCCCAGTAGCCTTCGCGCATGGGGCGGCCAGCGGCCTCTGCTGCCAGTCCGGCGTAGATCATGAACTCCAGCACGAAGTGCTGGTAGAACATCGACTGCTCTCGGTTGACCCCGTCCGGGGCGTTCTGTTTCTCCACCTCGCGGTCGAGAATGTGGTGCGCGGTGGCGGCCCAGCGCCCGCAAACGCGCCAATGTGGCCAGGTGAGAGCGGCGACCAGAAGCCCCGCCGCCTCGCCGATCAGATGATTGTTGGCGGAGGAGAAACGGGAGAAGTGGCCGGCGATGAAGTGCTGGTGCTGATAGATGCGCTCCAACCATGCCTTCCGAAGCGCGGCTCCCTCCGCGCCGGCGAACAGCCCGGAGCCAGCGCCGCCGATGAGAGCCCAGACCGCGCTCCAGTTGATCAGACGAATTGCCAGTTCCAGGGAACTGGTCCAGTTCGCTCCCCGGGTGTAGGGGCACTGCTCGAGCCAACTCCGGAGCATGTCGGCGAGCCCCGCAAGATAGCGCTCGTTCCCGGTGAGCGCGTACGCCTGCGCCAGGTGAACCAGCTGGTGGTGTCGGTTCAGCAACCAGAAGTATTTGATGTCGCCCACGCGCTGGCTGTCGCGGTAATCCAGGCTCTTGCCGTAGCTCAAGGGCAGCTCGTGACCGGTAACGGGATTCCGGTTCCAGTTCACCGGCGCATCCAGCAGGATGCGCTTGCCGAGCAGCACCAGATCCCCGGCGAGCACACGCTCGCCCCGTGCCAGGTAGGGCGCCGCTTCAACGGAATTCAGCTCGGGGGCGGCCACCAGGGTGATGCCGGGCTTGTTCAGGTCTGCCGCGGGCACCTGGCGCGCAACACCGAGGCCCAGACGTTCCAGATTCATCCGTGCGGCCTGCATCGAACGGTGCAGCGTCTCCGGAACGGACATGGCCTGCAGCCGATTCCGGTACCAGGCGAGCTTGCCTACGGCACCCGTGTTCATCGGAGTTCGCCGTTCAACTCAGCCGGCCGACGAAGGTGCTCAGTCGGCGCCACAGATAGGGAATGGTGGGCCCACGGTGGGCGCGGTTGGCCCACAGTGCCCTGGTCACGGCGCCTGGGAAGCCCAGCGTTAGCCCGAGCAGAGTCCAGGGGTTGGCCTGGGTGGGCTCGGGTGGGTATCCGGCCTGGCGCATCGCCGACCCGGCTACGAGCTGGGCCAGCCAGATCTCTTCCGGCGTCAGCCCGCCCCGGCGCCACTGTCCAGCGGACGACGTGAAGATCCCGGACGCGGCGCGGGTGTCGTCCCGGGAGCTGTTGTGGCGGCTGACGTCCAGCATGGCCGGCTCGAAATTCACGCCCAAGGCGGCGCACAGGCGGCGGGTCTCGGCCTCGGGGTGCCGAACCAGGTCTTCATAGCGGACGATGCGTACCTGGGGATCCGGTACGTTGAGCTCGACCCATTTCAGCTGAGCCATGCTGGACCGCCACAGCATGCTGGTGGTGAGTGGGTGGTACAGCTGCGCCAGCCGCTCGCCGTGAGACGACCTCCGCCAGCGGTTCTTGTAGGAGACGAGAAAATCACGCACGTCGCGCACGCAGATGATGATGGTGGCATCGGGATAGAACCTGAGAATGGAGTCCAGGTGGAAGATGTCTCTAGGCGCGTTGTTGCCCCAGCGGACCTTCCCTGCCCCTGCCGCCTCGAGCTGCAGCCCCATGAAACGGTCGAAGAGCTCGGGATAGCTGCGCGCTCCAAGCAGTGCCTCCCGCCGCAGCGGATCGGCGAACAAGGCATCGATGCGGTGCTGGTCGTCGTGCTGATTGAACCGTCCGTAGATGGAGAGCAGACGCTCCACGGCCTGATGCCTGGCTTCCGCCTCGCGCAATGGCCCGAACTGGTCGCGCCGCGCATAGATGTCCTCGAAGAAGTGGATCTCCCCCGGCATGAAGATCCGAGAATGATTCCCAAGGATCGTTGCCGTCAGGGTGGTGCCGGATCGTGGGGTGCCCACCACGAATACTGGGGCTCGGTTTGGCGCCATGCTCACGGTCTCTCGGTGACCTCCCGGTACAGGTCGGCGAGCCGATCCACCACCACTTCGGCGCGAAACCGTGACCAGGCAACGTTCCGGTTGTGCTCGGCCATTCGAGCGCGACGCTCCGGGTCGTTCAGCAGCGCGCTCATGTGCGCGGTCAGCTCCTCGGTCCGGATGTCGCGAAGCATCACGCCGTTGCGGCCATCGACGAACACATCCGGGATGCCGCCGGCCCGCCCTGTGATGATCGGCAGGCCCGCCGCCATGGCCTCGAGCAGGGAAACGGGGCAGCCCTCGCCGTAGTAGGTCGGAAAGACGAACAGGTCGGCGTCCAGCATTGCCTGGCCCTTTGCGCGGCCGCGCAGATAGCCGGGGAAACTTACGTGCTCGCGCATGCCCAGCGCGATGGTCCTCTGTATCAGCGCGTCCCGCTCCGGGCCGTCTCCTGCAATGACTAGATCGGCCTCCAGGCCGGCGCGGTGCAGTCGGGCAAACGCCTCCAGCGTCTCGAACACCCCCTTCTGCCTCACCAACCGGCCCAGGAAGAGCACCCGGAGCCGTGGATCGTCGCGTCGTCGCTCCACGCCGTCGTATATATCGGTGTCGAACATGGTCGAGGTGACGCGGACTTTGTCCCCCGGAATGCCCATGGCCATGAGCTCGTTTTTGAACTCCGTCGCCAGCACGCAGATGACCCGGGCATGACCGAACAGAGAACGAAACGGGCGGCGCAGATAAGCCCGTGCAGCCACGTGCCGGGCCAGCCGGCCATTCCAACCATGGAAGTACACCAGCACCGAGTTGCAGCCGGCCCAGCGCAGGGATAGCAGGAAGAGCCCGTCCCTCAATAGCGAGGGCAAGTTCATGGACGGATTCACCTGGACGCAGTGAAAGCGGCCGCTGCGTGCCCGGCGGATCAGCCTGACGTTGTCGATGACGGGAGCCAGCAGGCTCGCCGGTCGCCATTCCCGCTTGCTCTCCCGGCCGATGGCGAGGTGCTCGGTGGATATGCGTTCTGGAAGGTAGCGCATGATGGAGCGTACGAAGTTCACAACCCCTCCCGGGGCCGCGAAAGACTTCGATAGGATCAGCACGTGCAATGGACGCACCGCCTCCGTCACGCGAATGTAGTTGGCCCGACGGACCGGTGCGACCGGCGGCGTCCCCGGCCCCCGGAAAGAATCGGCTGGTGATGATGTCACAGGGCGAGGCTAGACAAATCACCTGCTCGAAGCATTGAGCAATGTCCATGCCGGTCCGACATCGCAATGTCAGCATGCTTGGCCTCCGATGAAGGACCTCTCGGAACTCGTATCCGTGGCAGGTGAGGCATGTTGACGACGGCTACGTTGGCGCTGGTGGGTGGTGCAGCGTTCGGCTACTACGCACCGCACGCCCGGCGCTACCTCGTTCTGCCTGGCCTGGGTAGGCGGCTGGCGGCCAGTCGGACCGTGGTTCTGACCTACGACGACGGCCCCAGCTCCGCCCTGACGCCGCACCTGCTCGACGTGCTCGCCGCTCGCGGAGCCAGGGCCACCTTCTTCATGCTCGGTGCTCGGGCGCTGGAGTTCCCGGCCCTCGTGGATCGGGTGGCGGCCGGCGGCCACGAGGTGGCCTGCCACGGCCACGAGCACGTCAGCGCCTGGGCGACCTGGCCCTGGCGCGCCGTGGCCGACATAGACGCGGGATACCGGGCGCTGGCACCGTGGGTACCGGAGCACGGCGCATTCCGTCCGCCCCACGGCCGGTTGTCGCTGGCTACCTGGTTCGCTCTCCGGCGGAGGGGCGCGCCGGTCCACTGGTGGACGCTGGATTCCGGGGATACCCGCGCCGAGCGGCCGGCCCCGGACAGTGTCGCGCACGAGGTGGCGCGGGCGGGGGGCGGCATCGTGCTGCTGCACGATGCCGATCGCGGTCCCGAACATGCGCAGTTCGTGTTTGCGGTGACGGAGTTAGTGCTGCAGACGGCGGCGCGCCGGGGGCTTCGGGTGCGGACCCTTAGTGAGTTGAAGGCGTGAGCGAGCACGGCCCCGCGACCAAGGTTCTGGCCGTGGCCTCGGGGGGAGGACATTGGGTCCAACTGCTGCGGGTGGTTCCCGCCTTCTCGGCCATGGAGGTGGTGTTCGTCACAGTCAGCGACGTGTACCGTGCTCAGGTCGGGGACCGGCGCTTCTATGCCATCGACGACGCCACGCGCTGGAATCCCGGCCGCTTGCTCACGGTGGCGGCGCGGCTCGGAGCCATTCTGCGGAAGGAGCGGCCGGACCTGGTAATTTCCACCGGCGCGGCGCCCGGATACCTGGCTCTGCGCATGGGCAAGGCCTTCGGTGCACGGACGATCTGGATCGACAGCATCGCGAACGTCGATGCCTTGTCCCTATCGGGCCAGCGCGTAGGTCGCTACGCCGACCTCTGGCTCACACAGTGGCCGCACTTGGCGGGCAGCAATGGGCCGTATTTCGCGGGGACGGTGCTGTGATCTTCGTTACCGTTGGGGCTCAGATGCCGTTCGATCGACTCGTCGCAGCGGTGGACGACTGGGCACGTCGACATGGACGGCGGGACGTCTTCGCGCAGATCGGACCCGCGCGTCGTCGGCCTGAATTCATTCGCAGCACCGAATTTCTCGATCCGCCGGCTTTCCAGCGAGCGATGAGCGAAGCGGAGCTGATCGTCGCGCATGCCGGCATGGGCTCGATACTGACAGCCCTCGAGCTGGGAAGGCCAATCCTGGTGATGCCACGCCTGGGCGCGCGGCGGGAGACCCGCAACGATCACCAGGTCGCGACGGCGCGGCGCTTTCGAGCCCTGGGACATGTCGCCGTTGCGTTCGACGAGCATGAGCTGGTGGAGGCGCTGGACCGTGGCAGTCGGGTGGTGCCCGAGCGAATCTCGGATCGGGCGAGCACGCAGCTGATCGATGCTCTGCGCGCATTCGCCCTGGGTGAGAACGTGGAGTCCGCGCTCCGCGAAGCTGGGGCGGCACGTGGTTCTCCATGCCCCGACAGCGTTCCAGGTCAGCCGTAGGCGATGGTGGCCAGGCCGAGGAAGATGAAGAATCCGGCGACGTCGGTGATGGTGGTGAGCACCACGCCACCCGCCAGCGCCGGATCGATGTCCAGGGAGCGGAGGATGGCGGGGAGCAGGGCGCCGGCCACTCCGGCGATGATCAGGTTGACCACCATGGCGATGGCGATGACGCCGCCGAGGACGAGGTCCTGGAACGCGAAGGCTGCGGCGACGGCCACTACCGCCGCCAGCAGCAGGCCGTTCAGCGCCGCCACCAGGAACTCGCGGTTGAGCAGGTAGGCGAGGTTGGCGCGGCCGATGTGGCCGAGCGCGATGCCCCGGATCACCAGGGTCAGCGTCTGGGTGCCGGCGATGCCCCCCATGCTCGCGACGATGGGCATGAGCACGGCCAGCGCCACCACCTTGGCGATGGTCTCCTCGAAGATGTTGATCACCGCCGAGGCGAGGAAGGCGGTCATCAGGTTGATGCCGAGCCACAGCGCGCGCCGCCGCACGGTGGTGAAGATCGGCGCGAACGTATCCTCTTCGAGATCCAGGCCTGCCGGTGCCAGCAGGGCCTCCTCGGCGTCGGCGCGAATCACGTCCACCACGTCGTCGATGGTGATGCGGCCGAGCAGCCGGCCCTCGCTGTCGATCACCGGGGCCGACACCAGGTCCTGGTCGGTGAAGATGCGCGCCACCTCGGAGTCGCGCATGTCCACGTGGATGGCGGCGGCATCCGTATCCATGATCTCCCGGACGGTCACGGAGGGGTCGGCCGCGAGCAGCCGCGACACCGGCAGCACGCCCAGGTACTCGTCCTGCTTGTTCACCACGATGAGGGAGTCCAGGGGGTCCGGCAGGTCCTTGCGCAGCCGCAGATAGCGCAGCACCAGCTCCACGGAGTGACGGGCCTGCACCGTGATGGTGTCGGTGTTCATCAGGCCGCCGGCGCTGTCCTCGGGATACGACAGCACCGCCTCCACGCGGGCGCGGTCCTTGGCGTCCATGGCCGCCAGCACCTCGCGGGAAAGGGTGGCGGGGAGCTGCTGGAGAATGTCCGCGAAGTCGTCGGTGTCGAGCTCGTCGGCGGCGGCTACCAGCTGGGCCGTGTCCATGGACTCCAGGAAGCCGGCGCGGACGTCTTCCCCCAGGTACTGGAGCACCTGGTTCTCTTCCTCCTCGTCCAGCAGCTCCCACAGCACGCGGCGCATCTTCGGCGGGCTGGAGGAGAGAAGGTTGGCGATCTCCTGGGGCCGCAGGGATTCCAGGAGGTAGCGGGTCTCCTCGATGGTGCCGGCGCCGAAGGAGTCGATGACCTCGTCGAGGCGGTCCTGGAGCGGTCTAGCCATTCAGCGGGCCCCCCAGGGTCAGTCGAGCTCGCCGAAGCCGTTGCCGATGAGGTCTTTCAGAGCCGTGAAAGCCTCGTCCTCGTCGGGCCCCGCCACCGTCAGCGTCACCTCGCTGCCCGCCGGTGCGGCCAGCAGCATCACGCTCATGATGCTCTTGCCGTCCGCTTCCGTGCCGGCCTTGCCCAGACGCACGTCGCTCTGAAAGGTCCTGGCCAGATTCACGAACTTGCTGGCGGCTCGGGCGTGCAGGCCCAGCGGGTTGACGATGGTGAGGATCTCCTGGGGCACTCGAGTGTCCTTCGACTTGTCGGGTCGGGGTCGCTGGCGACGATCAGGCGGTCGTTGCCAGCGCTTCGCGTTCCAGCTCGCGGTGGCGCACCAGGACGCTGGCGAACCGGTCCGCGAAGCGGATGCCGAGCTTCTCGGCCATGTAAACGCTGCGATGCTGCCCGCCCGTGCAGCCGATGGCAACCGTCATGTAGGTTCTGTGGTCTTCCTCGAAGCGCGGCACCCAGCGCTCGAGGTAGTCGCAGAGGTCGCGATACATCTCCTGCACCAGGGGGTCGGCATCCAGGAACGTCGCCACCGCATCGTCGAGTCCGGTGAGCGGGCGAAGGTCGTTGACCCAGTACGGGTTCGGCAGGCAGCGGATGTCGAAGACCAGGTCGGCGTCTACCGGCACGCCGAACTTGTAGCCGAAGGAACGAAACAGCAGGGACAGGCCCAGTCGGGCGCTGCCGATGATCCGGGTGGCGATGAGATCCGTGAGCTGATGCCCGCGCAGGGCGGTGGTGTCGATGATCAGGTCCGCCACGTCCGAGATGCTCTCGAGCACCTCCCGCTCGGCCTCGATGGCCTGCAGCAAGTCGGTGTGCTCGTCGGTGAGGGGATGCCGGCGCCGGGTTTCGCTGAAGCGTTTGACCAGGGTGGCGGAGAGCGCGTCCAGATAGATCACCTGGCAGTCCACGTCCATGCGATCGAGGGAGAGCAGGATCTCCGGGAAGCGCTCGAGATCCCGGCTGCGGGCGTCGATGCAGACGGCCACGTGGTCCCCTTGCTGCATGGGGTCGCGCAGGGCGTTGTGGACCAGCGACTGCAGCAGATTGACGGGGAAGTTGTCGATGCAGTTGTAGCCGGCATCCTCCAGCGAGCGCAGCGCCGTGGTCTTACCCGACCCGGAGCGCCCGCTGATGATGATCAGCTTCATGCGGCCTGGCTGCTCGCCAGCCCGATCAGCGTCTCGTACAGGTCGGCGTCGCTTTTCTGGCTGCGCAGCCGGCGCCGATTCTCCGGGTCCTGAAACAGCCGGGCGAGCATGGCCAGCACCTCCAGATGGGCGCTCGTTTCCTCGGGCGGCACCACCAGCACGAACAGCATGTCCACGCCCTCGCCGTCGGGGGCGTCGTAGTCCACGGGCGCCGCCAGCTTGACGAAGGCGCCGAGTATGCGCGGGCACGGAATCCGGCAGTGGGGAATGGCGACCCCATCCCCGAGTGCGGTGCTGCCCAGGCGCTCCCGGTTCATCAGCTCGTCGAAGAGCTCCCGGGCCGGAAGCTCCGGGTAGGCAGAGGCCATCAGGTCGCTGGCGAGCTCCAGGGCGCGCTTGCGTGATTGTGCGTCGACCTCGGTGCGTGTGGTGGCCGGGCTGAGAATTCGCGTGATATCCATAGTGGAAGTGGTTCGGGGAACCTAACGGCCGTGGTGGCGGTTGACGAGTTTCTCTTTGTGCTTGAGGAGCTGGCGATCGAGCTTGTCCGCCAGCATGTCGATGGCGGCATACATGTCGTCGCTGTCGGCGTCGGCGAACAGCTCCGCTCCGCTGACGTGTACCGTGGCCTCAGCGCGCTGCTTCACCTTCTCGACCGAGAGGACCACGTGGATGTTGTTGATGTTCTCGAAGTGACGCTCGAGGCGCGAGAGCTTCTCGGCGGTGTAGCTCCGCAGTGCGTCCGTGACGTCCACGTGATGCCCGGTGATGTTCAACTGCATGTAGTCTCTCCATGGTCGTGTCAAACCAGTCGCTTGCGCTCGTTGGATGGCGGAATCGCCATGGATTCCCGGTACTTGGCCACGGTGCGCCGCGCGACGTTGATGTTCTGTTTGGCGAGTATTGCCGCTATCTTGTTGTCGCTCAACGGCTTCCTCGGATTCTCCTCCGCCGTGAGCTTCTTGATCAGCGCCCGGATGGCGGTGCTGGACACCTCGCCGCCGGAGCTGGTGGACACGTGGCTGGAGAAGAAGTACTTCAGCTCGAAGATCCCCCGGGGGGTGTGCATGTACTTGCGGTTGGTGACCCGCGAGATGGTGGATTCGTGCATGTCCACGGCTTCGGCGATGTCGTGCAGCACCAGCGGTTTCATCGCCTCCTCGCCGTACTCCAGAAAACCTCGCTGGTGCTCGACGATCTTCGTTGCGACCTTCAGAAGGGTCTCGTTGCGGCTCTGCAGGCTCTTCAGAAACCAGCGCGCCTCCTGCAGGTTGTCCCGCAGATAGGTGTTGTCGGAGCTGTTGTCAGCCCGTTTGACCAGGCTCGCATAGGTGTCGTTGATGCGCAGCCGCGGCGTGGCTTCGGCGTTCAGCTCCACGTTCCAGCGGCCGTTCTTACGGGTCACCAGGACGTCCGGCACCACGTACTCCGGGGCCTCGGTGGCGATGCTCGAGCCGGGGCGCGGGTTCAGCGACTGGATGAGATGGATCACCTCGGCGAGCTGCTCTTCGTTGAGCTTGAGCTTGCGCTTCAGGGCGGCGAAATCCCGCCCGGCCAGGAGGTCGAGGTGCTCGTCCACCAGAACCCGCGCTTCCGCCACCCAGGGAGTGTCCGCCGGCAGTTGTCTGAGCTGCAGCGACAGACACTCGGCCAGATTGCGGGCGCCTACGCCGGTGGGGTCGAACTGCTGAATGCGCTTGAGCACCGCTACCACCTCGTCGGGCTCCACCTCCGGGGTATCTCCGTCGAAGGGGCCGACGCTTTCGGCGATCTCCTCCACGGTGGCGGTGAGCATGCCGTCGGAGTCGATGGCATCGATGATGCAAACGGCGATGGTGCGGTCCAGGTCCGACATGGGCGTGAGGTTGAGCTGCCACATCAGGTGATCCTGGAGGCTCTCCGCGGCACTGTTGCGGGAGTCGAGATCCCAGTCGTCATCCGGCGCCGGGCCGCTGACGGTGGAGCTGCCTTGATAGATGTCGTCCCACTGGGTGTCCACCGGGAGATCGTCGGGGATCGGCTCGTCCCACTCCGCCAGATCGCGCTCACTGGCGTCCTGGGCCGCCTCCAGAGGATCGGCCGCCTCCGCGAACGAGTCGGAGTCTTCGCGCTCCGTTCCGGCGAGCTCCGTGGGGTCACCGTCCTCTGCGTTGGCATCGCGCTCGCGGTTCTCGATCTCCTCCTGAGAGAGCTCTTCGATCTCCTCTTCGAGCTCGAGCATAGGGTTGGATTCCAGGGCCGTCTGGATCTCCTGCTGCAGATCCAGGCTCGACAGCTGCAGCAGGCGAATTGCCTGCTGCAGTTGAGGGGTCATGGTCAACTGCTGACCGAGCTTGAGTGACAGCGTCTGTTTCATACTGCAAAGGCGGGTGACGGCAGCCGCTCACCCGGGCTATAGCCTGAATCCTTCTCCCAGATACACACTTCTTACCGTCTCGTTGGCAAGTATGGTGCCAGGATCGCCATCTGCAATGATACGACCCGTA
>JAWLGU010000017.1:0-7601 GCA_041690675.1 Pseudomonadales bacterium
TCCGTTCCTCTGGGGCTCCAAGCGCACCGGACCGGATCTGGCGCGGGTGGGCGGCCGCTACAGCGACGCCTGGCACCGCGCCCACCTGGCCGACCCACGGTCGGTGGTGCCCAACTCCAACATGCCTTCCTACCCCTGGCTGTTCGACGCCACCCTGAGCGGCCAGGACACGGCGCGCAAGATGGAGGTTCTGCGCACCCTCGGCGTGCCGTACGGCGATGCGGACATCGCCGGCGCCCAGGCGGCCGTGGCGGGGCAACTGGAGGGCGACGCCCTGGTGGCGTACCTGCAGAGCCTGGGCCTGGACATGAGCAACTACCAGGGAGAGCAACGATGATCGCCGCGGAGATCTCGCTTCTGGCCGTCACCGCGGGCTTCGGCGGTCTGCTGCTGTGGGTTTACTGGCCCGCCCGTCGGGACCGGCTGGAGTCCTACGGCGCCATGCCCCTGGAGGACGACGGCGAAGAGCGGCGTTCTGAGGAGAACCGTACATGAGCAGCGTCTGGCACTGGTTCGTCATCATCGGTACCCTGGGCAGCCTCGCCTTCTTCCTGGCGCTGCTGTTCAGCAACCGCAAGACCAGCAGCGAAGCCACCACGGGCCACGATTTCGACGGCATTCAGGAATACGACAATCCGCTGCCCATGTGGTGGGTCTGGATGTTCGCCCTCACCATCGTCTTCGGCCTCGCCTACCTGGCGTACTACCCGGGTCTCGGCAACTTCGCGGGCCTGTCGGGCTGGAGCTCCGAATCCCAGCTCGAAGCGGCCCAGGAGCGCCACGACGCCCGGTTCTCGCCGCTGTATGCGGAGTTGGCGGGGCTGGACGAAGCCGAGCTGCACGAGAACCGTCAAGCGCAGCAGGTCGGCCGGCGCCTGTTCATCAACAACTGCGCCACCTGCCACGGCGCCAACGGCCGCGGCGCCTTCGGGTTTCCCAACCTGACCGACAGCTCCTGGATCTGGGGCTCCGACTTCGCCACCGTAAAGGCCACCATCACCCACGGCCGCACGGCAACCATGCCGTCCTGGGCTGGCGCCCTCGGCGATCAGGGCGTGGCGGAGGTGACTCAGTACGTGCGGCAGATCTCCGGGCAGAGTCACGACGAGCTGGCGGCCTCGGCGGGGGCGCAGCGTTTCCAGACGTTCTGCGTCGCCTGTCACGGCGTAGAAGGCCAGGGCAATCCTGCCATGGGTGCCCCGGACCTGACCGACGGCGCCTGGCTGTACGGCGGCAGCGCCGAGCAGATCGCCTACACGATCCGCAACGGCCGCACCGGCGTCATGCCTGCGTTCGACGACGTGCTGACCGAGGACAAGATCCACGTTCTGGCGGGCTACGTCACATCGATGGAGGAGCAGTGAAGTCGCTATCCGCTCTCCGCTTTCCGCTATCCGCTGGAAGCGGCCCGCAAGAATCTGGCGCGTCGCCTCTTGCGGACGGCGGAAGGCGGAAAGCGGACAGCGAAGCACAATGAGTAACTCACCCATGAACGGCGGACCCATCGAGCACGCTGCAGCGGAGCCCGTTCGCCTGGAGGGATTCGGCGAGCGCGACCTCTATCAGCGCCGGGAAAAGATATTCACCCGCTTCGTGGGCGGCTTCTACCAGCGCCTGCGCTTCTTCACCGGCTGGCCGCTGCTGGCCGGTTACTTCCTGCTGCCCTGGCTGCAATGGGGCGACCGCCAGGCGGTGCTGTTCGATCTGCCTGCACGCCAGTTCCACATCCTGGGGATCACCTTCTGGCCCCAGGACCTGTGGCTGCTGGGCTGGCTGCTGATCATCGCCGCATTCGCGCTGTTCACCTTCACCACGCTGGTGGGCCGCATCTGGTGCGGGTACACGTGCCCGCAGACGGTCTGGACGGCCATCTTCATGTGGATCGAGCAGTTCACCGAAGGGGAACGGCATCAGCGCATTCGTCTCGACCAGGCGCCCATGTCCTTCGAGAAGATCAGAAAGCGCGGAGTGAAGCACGCCATGTGGCTAGGCGTCGCCTTCCTCACCGGATTGACCTTCGTCGGCTATTTCACGCCCATTCGCGAGCTGGTGGTGGATCTGGCCACCCTGCAGGCGAGCGCCTGGGCCGGTTTCTGGGTGTTCTTCTTCACCGCGGCGACCTACGTCAACGCCGGCTGGATGCGCGAGCAGGTGTGCATCTACATGTGCCCGTACGCCCGCTTCCAGTCCGCCATGTTCGACCCCGATACCCTGGTGGTCTCCTACGATGCCGCCCGCGGCGAGCCGAGGGGGGCCCGGAAACGGGGCACCAACCCGGACGAGCTGGGGGATTGCATCGACTGCACCCTGTGCGTTCAGGTATGCCCGACCGGCATCGACATTCGCAACGGCTTGCAGTACCAGTGCATCGGCTGCGCCCACTGCATCGACGCCTGTAATCAGGTCATGGACAAGATGGGCTACGCGCCGGGCCTCATCCGCTACACCACGGAGACCGAGCTCGCCGGGGGCAAGACTCATTGGCTGCGGGCACGCAGCATCGGCTACGGCCTGGCACTGACGGTGATGATGGCGGCGTTCGCCTGGGCGCTGATCAATCGAACTCCGTTCGAGGTGGACGTGCTGCGCGAGCGCGGCGAGCTGTACCAGGAAGTGGAGGACGGACTCATCGCCAATCACTACCGCCTGAGGCTGCTGAACAAGACCCAGGCGCCGGCCACGCTGACCATCGCCGCCGAGAGCGACGTGCCCATGACGCTGTCCCGTGCCGAGCCGGTGAGCCTGGCGCCCGGCGAGCTGCTGGATCTGCCCCTCACCCTCTCGACCCCGGCGGCCGTGCTCGACTCGGCCAACGTGGCCGTGACCTTGCGGGTCTGTGATCCGGAGAGCGGACGCTGCGACGTCGAGCAAACACGTTTTCTGGGACCCATGCCATGAAGCGCGGAATCTTCTACCTCATCGTCGGAATTCCTCTGGCCGCGGTGCTGATGGGTGCCGTCACCCTCTACATCGCGTTCTCGAATGCCGACCCGGGCATCCCCATGGACGCGCCGGCCATGTCCAAGACCAGCTGGCGGGAGCCGTCGTGACACTGTCCACCATCAGCGTCGCCGACATGCACTGCGCGAGCTGCGCCGCCAAGATCGAAGGCGCCCTCCGCGGGCTGCCCGGCGTGACGGCCACCTACATCAACACGGCGCGCCGCCAGGTGCTGGTGGAGCACGCCGCCCACGCCGACCCGGTGGACGTGCTCGACCGCATCGAAGCAGCGGGCTTTCACCCCAACCTCGCCGGCAGCGATACCACCAGCCGCGGCCAGCGCGAGCTGCTGAAACGGCTCGGGGTGGCCGGTCTCGCCATGATGCAGGTGATGATGTTCGCCGTCGCCATGTACGCCGGGGCCTTCGAAGGCATGGAGGAGGCCTATCGGCGGCTGCTCGAGTACGCGAGCCTCGCATTCTGCATCCCGGTGGTCAGCTACGCCGCCATGCCGTTCTTCCGCAACGCCCTGGGGGCGTGGAAGCAAGGCCTCAACATGGACGTGCCCATCGCCCTGGCCATCGCCGCCGCGTTTCTGGTGAGCCTGCGCCACACCCTCTCCGGCGGCGGCGAGGTCTACTATGACTCCGTGGTGATGTTCACCTTCCTGCTGCTCTCGGCACGCTACATCGACGACCGTCTGAAGGCGCGCTTCGAAGGCACCAACGCCACTCTGGCGGCGCTGCCCGATCGCGCGCTGCTCGTCCGGGACGGCGCCACCGAGCCGGTCCCCCTGGCGGCCATCGAGCCCGGTAGCCTGGTCTGGGTGGAGCAAGGGAATCAGGTTCCTCTGGACGGCGAGGTGACCCAGGGTGAGGCGCTGCTCGACGAGTCCGTGCTCACCGGCGAAGCCGTGTGGGTCCGCAGGCGCCCCGGGGAGGCGGTGTTCGCCGGCACCGTGAACCGCGGTGCCGGGTTCCAGATCCGCACCACGTCCGCTTTCGACGCCACCCGCATCGCCGGCATCGCCGACCTGGCCAACCGGGCCCAGGCCGAGAAGCCCCGGGTTGCGCAGCTCGCGGATCGTATCGCCCAGGTGTTCGTGCCGGGCGTGCTGACACTCGCCGCCGCCACGTGGCTCGGCTGGCAACTCGTGGATCCGTCTCGGGCGTTCGTCGCCGCCCTGACCGTGCTGGTGGTGAGCTGCCCCTGCGCCCTCTCGCTGGCCACGCCGGCCGCCATCACCGCGGCCATGACGCGATTGCGCCAGTGCGGCATCGTCCTCACCCGCAGCGATGCGCTGGAGCAGGTGGCCGACGTCGACGCGGCTCTGCTGGACAAGACCGGCACGCTCACCGTCCACGATCCCGTCCTGATGGGCATGGAGCGGCTAGGGGATACGGAACTCGACGATGCCGAACTGCTGGACCTGGCAGCGGCTCTGCAGCGTCACGCCAACCACCCGCTGGCCCGAGCGTTCCCGGAACCCGGGCACGCCCGGGTCGACCAGGTGCGGGTGGTGCCCGGCGCCGGCGTGGAAGGCCGCTACGGGGAGCGCCGGGTGCGCATCGGCCACGGCGCCTTCTGCGGCGCCGCGGCGCGCAACGACGAGCACGCCGTGTTCCTGTCGCTGGATGGCGTGCCGGTGGCTAGTTTCCGGATATCCGACCCGCTGCGGGCGGATGCCGCCGCCGCCGTGGAAGGCCTCAAGGAGGCCGGCATCCGGCTCACCATGGTGAGCGGCGACTCCGCCGAACGCTGCGCCGAGCTGGCACGGCTGCTGGACATCGACTTCGCGGCCCGCCAGGCCCCCGAAACCAAGCTCGAAGTCACGCGCGACCTGCAGGCCCGCGGCCATCGGGTGCTGGTGGTCGGCGACGGCATCAACGACGTGCCGGCCCTGGCCGCCGCCGACGTGTCCGCTACCGTGCTCGAGAGCAGTCATCTGGTGAAGAGCAAGGCAGACGTGCTGCTGCTGGGCCGTCGCCTGGGTGCCTTGGTGGAGCTGGTGGTCACCGGGCGGCGGGCGCGGCGCATCGTCCGCGAGAACCTGGCTTGGGCCCTGGCCTACAACCTGACCGCCATTCCGCTCGCCGCCCTGGGCTTCATGCCACCGTGGATCGCGGCACTCGGCATGGCTGGCAGCTCGGTGCTGGTGATGCTGAATGCGGCGCGGCTGCTGCGAGATCGACGGCCTCGTGCACCAGCCGCCGCGGCTCCTCGCGTAGATCCTCCCGCGCCGCCCCTGGCGGCCGTGCAGACAGGTTGATCCAACATGGCGATACTGCTTCTTCTGATTCCCGTGTCCCTCGTGCTGATGGCCATCGCCGGCGTGATGTTCGTCTGGGCAGTCAATCACGATCAGTTCGAGGAGCTCGAACGCCACGGCTTCGATATTCTCGATGATTCACCCGGAGACGAGCACTCATGAGCACCCTGACGAACGGCTTCCTGGTCACCTTCAAACCCGCCCAGGGCTGGCGCGCCGTCGCCACCGAACGCCCCGGGCTCCACGAGATCCTGCTGCTTCACACGGTGCCGTTCGCGCTGATCCCAGCCGTCTGCTGGTACTTCGGCGTCACCCAGCAAGGCTGGACCGTGGCCGGCGAATCCATGCGCCTGACCTCGGAAAGCGCCCTGCCCATGTCCATTCTGTTCTATCTGGCCATGATCGCCGGCGTGCTGTTCCTCGGCTTCATGGTGCGCTGGATGGCCACCTCCTACGGCAGTGTCGCCACCTTCGCCCAGGGTGTGGCCCTGATCAGCTACACGGCTTCGCCGTTCTTCCTGGCGGGTGTCGTCGGCCTCTATCCGGTGCTGTGGATCGACATCCTGGTGGGCTGCCTGGTGGCCTGCTACTGCATCTACCTGTTGTACCTGGGCACCAGCGTCGTGATGAACGTGCCCGCGGAACGTGGCTTTCTCTACGCCAGCGCCGTGTTCGCCGTGGCGTTGGTGTCGTTCGTGGCGCTGCTGGGAGCGACGGTGGTGCTGTGGGATCTGGGGCCCACCCCCGAGTACACCTACTGACCGCCGCGGCCGCACACTGCGCCGGGGGGCTGGTAACCGGCCCCTTCGGCTGCGGTAGAATTCGGCCTCTTTGCGTCTGGGGATCATCGTGGCAGAGAACCACCACCGCCTCATCATCGTCGGCTCCGGCCCCGCCGGGTACACCGCCGCGCTCTATGCCGCCCGGGCCAACCTCCAGCCCGTGCTCATCACCGGTGTCGAGGTGGGGGGGCAGCTAACCACCACTACCGAGGTGGAGAACTGGCCCGGCGGTGCCCCGGATCTGCAGGGCCCCCAGCTCATGATGCAGATGGCCGAGCACGTGGCCCGCTTCGACGCCCGCATCGTCAACGACTACATCAACGCCGCGGACCTGTCCCGGCGGCCGTTTCGCCTCACCGGTGACGACGGCAGCTACACCTGCGACGCGCTGATCATCGCAACCGGGGCCTCCGCCAAGTACCTGGGACTGCCCTCGGAGGAAGCGTACAAGGGCCGCGGGGTCAGCGCGTGCGCGACCTGCGACGGCTTTTTCTACCGCGGCCAGGACGTGGTCGTGGTGGGCGGCGGCAACACGGCGGTGGAAGAGGCACTGTACCTCTCCAACATCTGCAGGCAGGTTTACCTGGTGCACCGCCGCGATGCCCTGCGCGCGGAGAAGATTCTGCAGACACGCCTGTTCGCGCGCGAGAACATCGAGCCCATCTGGAACCACACCCTGGAGGAAGTGCTCGGCGACGACACCGGCGTCACCGGTGCGCGCCTGCTCTCCACCGTGGACGGCAGCACCCGTGAGCTGGCGGTCTCCGGGGTCTTCATCGCGATTGGCCATCAACCGAACACGGCCATCTTCGAGGGCCAGCTCGACATGCGCGGCGGCTACATCATCACCCGCAGCGGCCTGGAGGGGAACGCCACGGCCACCAGCGTGCCCGGCGTTTTCGCCGCCGGCGACGTCGCGGACCACGTCTACCGGCAGGCCATCACCTCGGCCGGATTCGGCTGCATGGCCGCGCTGGACGCGGAGAAGTACCTGGACGCGCTGGGCGAGGGAGCGGGGAACCGGCCTTAAGGATAGCCCCTAACTGGCTGACTTTTAGAAGGTTTTCGTATAACATGCCGGCTTGCCCAGGCCGACGCGACCACCATGTCCAACTTCATCACCCTGACCAGCACACAGCCGAAGTCGGTGGCGCGCTACAAGCGCGAGGTCAGGGCCATCGTCGTGGACCGGGCTGCCGATCACATCGACCTGCTGCTGCCGTCGGGGAGAAAGCCGTCGCCGAAGCGCTACGAGAAGGCGTTTCAGGAAGGGCTCCTGAAAGCGAAGCTAGACGTCATGGCCGAGCTGTTCCGGATCATGCACGACCTCGCCCGCGCCAACGTGGTGGCCGACTGGTCTCGGGGCGAGAAGGGGCTGCGCCGCACGCCGCGCAGCCCCGAAGCCACCATGAAGCTCATCATCGCTTACGAGCAGGTGGTGCGGTACGTGGCGGGTATCCGGGCGCATGTGAAGAAACAATGAGTCGCTGTCCGCTGTCCGCTTTCCGCTGGCGGTCAGCGATCAGCGATCAGCACGAAGGTCTCCCTCGGCGTCTGGCGAAAGGCCTCTTGCGGAAAGCGGAAAGCGAATAGCGATCCTTCACCTCCTC
>JAWLGU010000017.1:7701-10985 GCA_041690675.1 Pseudomonadales bacterium
TCAGCGATCAGCGATCAGCACGAAGGTCTCCCTCGGCGTCTGGCGAAAGGCCTCTTGCGGAAAGCGGAAAGCGAATAGCGATCCTTCACCTCCTCAACCTCTCAACGAGACTCGAGGTATCCCAGCGGCCGCCGCCGTAGCTCTGCACGTCGGCGTAGAACTGATCCACCAGCGCCGTGAGGGGGAGACGGGCGGCGATCTCCCGGCCCGTGCGCAGGGTGATGTCCAGATCCTTGCGCATCCAGTTCACGGCGAAGCCGAACTCGTACTCCCCCCGGGCCATGGTGGCCGATCGGTTCTCCATCTGCCAGGACTGGGCTGCGCCTTTCGAGATCACGTCCACCACGGCTTCCACGTCCAGGGCCGCCCGCTCCGCGAAGTGGAGGCCCTCGGCGAGCCCTTGCAGCACGCCGGCGATGCAGATCTGATTGACCATCTTGGTGAGCTGCCCGGAGCCCGCCGGGCCCATCAGCCGCACGGCCCGCGCGTAGCTGGCCATGACGGGCTCGAGCCGCTCGAACACTGCGGCCTCGCCCCCCACCATCACCGTCAGGGTGCCGTTCTCCGCGCCCGCCTGGCCGCCGGACACCGGGGCGTCGAGAAACGCACAGTCCTGCGCCACGGCCGCCCTGCTCAGCTCCCGGGCGAGATCCGCCGACGCCGTGGTGTGATCCACCAGGACGCTGCCGGCGGCCAGCCCGGCCAGCACCCCTTCCTCGCCGTGCACCACCGAGCGCACGTCGTCGTCGTTGCCGACGCAGACGAACACCGCCTGCGCGCCTTCCGCCGCCTGGCGCGGGGTCGCGCAGGCGTCGCCCGGATAGTCGCGGCACCAGGCGTCGGCGCGGCTGGCCGTGCGGTTGAAGACCCGTACGCCGTACCCCGCCCTGGCAAGGTGCCCGGCCATGGGGTAACCCATGACCCCCAGACCGACGAAGGCCACGGTGGTGAGGTTCTCGCGCTCGCTCATGAGGACTCCTGGCTGGGCGTGCATCCGCGGAGAAAATCCGCCACCTCGGCGCGGGCTGCCGGCTGGTGCTCGGCGTCCTTCCATTGCTCGACGAAGCGGGCATTGGGAGCCAGGCGGGCCACCTCCTCCGAGATGCTGCGGGGGTGGTAGAGATCGTCGCCGCACAGCACCAGCAGCGGGGTGTCGCAGCGGGCGACGAACTCGCGGTCGACGTTGAACAGGAAGTCACCGTCGTACATGTTGTGCTTGAAGGATTCCCAGGCCTGCGCCGGCACCTCGGGCCACTCCGCCTTCAGCTCGTTGGCCCAGTTGTCGAACATCTCGTAGAACGCCTGACGGTTGTCCTCGAAGCCGATGGTCTGGAGCAGCACCGCCGAAGCCACCCGCTCGGGCGCCGCCTGGATGAGGCCCATGCAGTAGGGCCCGCCGATACACATGCCCAGCACGTGGAAGCGGTCCACGCCGAGGTGGTCGAGCAGCGCGAGCTGGTCGTCCGCGTAGACCTGCCAGCCGTCGTTCGCCCGCACCGGCGCCCGGGACCTGCCGGCGTTGCGCTGGTCCATGGCGATGACCCGGAAGTGCTCGCGGAGGTCCGTCAGCGGATTCCACGGTGCCCGATCCCAGAACGACACGGACGAGCGCATGCCCCCGGGGGCGATGAGCAACACGGGAAATCCCGACCCGTGCGCCTCGTAGTAGAGCTCCACATCACCGTGATTGAAGTGCGGCACCGTCGTCTCCCCGAGCCGATGGACTGCCGCCTAACCTAGGGGATGCGACTCGGGAAATCCAGCGCCGCGCCGGACGCGAACAAGTGCTGGTACCGGTCGCGCAGCGCGTTCTTCTGCACCTTGCCCATGGTGTTGCGCGGCAGGCTGCCGACGCGCACCACGGCCTTGGGCTGCTTGAAGCGGGCCAGCCGCCCCTCCAGCACCTTCCGCACCTCGGCGTCGCCCACCTCGCGCCCGTCGGTCACCAGCACCGCCACCACGGCCTCACCGAAGTCCGGGTGCGGCACGCCGATGACCGCGCTCTCCACCACGCCCGGCAGCTCATCCAGCAGCCGCTCGATCTCCTTTGGGTAGACGTTGTAGCCGCCAGAGATCACCAGGTCCTTGGCGCGGCCGACGATGGAGACCCGCCCGTGCTCGTCCATCACCCCCAGATCGCCGGTGACGAAGAACCGGTCGGGACGGAATTCCTCCGCGGTCTTTTCCGGCATCCGCCAGTACCCGGAGAACACGTTCGGCCCGCGGACCTCGATGACGCCCACGTCCCCTGGGGGGAGGACGGCCCCGTCCTCGCCGGTGATACGCAGCTCCACCCCGGGCAGCGGAAAGCCCACGGTGCCCGGCACCCGCTCGCCGTCCAGCGGGTTGGACGTGTTCATCATGGTCTCGCTCATGCCGTAGCGCTCGAGGATCCGATGCCCGGTTCGGCCCTCCCAGGCGAAGAACGTCTGCTCGGTGAGCGGTGCGGAACCGGAGACGAACAGGCGCATGCCGCGGCAGGTGTCCCGATCGACGTCGTCCCGGGCGAGCAGCCGGGTGTAGAACGTGGGGACGCCCATCATCACCGTGGCCTGCGGCAGCACCCTCGCCACCTCGGCGGCGTCGAACCGCGGCAGGAAGATCATGGGCGTGGCGGAGAGCAGCGCACAGTGCAGCGCGACGAACAGGCCGTGCACGTGGAAGATGGGCAGCGCGTGCAGCAGCACGTCGTCGTCGCGCCAGCCCCACGCGGCCAGCAGCACCCGGGCGTTGCTCTCCAGGTTGCCGTGACTCAGCATGGCGCCCTTGGAGCGCCCCGTGGTACCGGAGGTGTAGACGATGGCGGCGAGATCGCCGCGCCGGCACGCCTCGATGCCCGTGAACGGCTCCGCCTCCCGGGCCAGCGGCAGCAGGCTACCCGCGGCATCGCCGCCGAGGGTGACCACCTCCACCTCCACCCCCAGCCGGTCGGCGGGACCGCTCCCGGCCGCGGGGTCGCAAACGTACACCCGGGGCTCCGCGTCCTCGAGGAAATAGCGCACCTCCTCCGCCGTGTACGCCGTGTTCAGCGGCACATACGCCGCGCCGAGGCGCAGGCAGCCGAGATACAGCGCCACCGCGTAGGGGGACTTCTCCACCTGCACCAGAACCCGGTCGCCGTGCCCGACCCCCAGCGTGCGCAGCGCCCCGGCCATGCGCTGGCTCCAATACATCATGTCGGCGTAGGACCAGGTGTCACCGCCGACCAGCCGCAGGCAGTCCCGGTGGGGATGGGCATCCGCGGCGGCCGTCAGGGCACGAAGAAAGTTATCGTTGTCATGTTC
>JAWLGU010000017.1:11085-60351 GCA_041690675.1 Pseudomonadales bacterium
ATTCCGCTCGCTCCAGGTCCAGCCTCGCCGCTTCCATATCCCCGAGCCGCCGGAACAGCAGCGCCCGGTTGTAGTACGCGGTCGCCTGCGCATCGCCGCCCAGGGCGATGGCGCGATCGAGGTCGTCCAGAGCGTCGCGAAGGCGGTTGGCCCGAAGCAGGGTGTTGGCGCGGTTGACGTACACGCTGTCCAGTTCCGGCGCGAGGCGGATGGCCTTGGCGTGATCTTCCAGGGCGGCGTCGAGGTCGCCATGGCGAGCCCGCAGAAGACCCCGGTTGGAGTAGGTGGCGGCCAGATCGTCCGGGCCCATGGGCTGGAGCTCGATGGCCCGGGTACAGACCTCCACATCCGCGGCGTCCCCACCGCGCAGCGCCGCCAGGTAGCACAGGTAGGCTGGGGACTCGCTCAGCAGCACGGTTTCCGAGCCAGAGCCGTGCCCCGCGCACGCCAGCAGCGACACGGTCAGCGCCGTTGCGCGTACACGTTTCATGGCTTCGTCGCCTCCCCGGCCCGACCTTCCAGGTACGGTATGAGCACCAGGTCCAGGATGCCGCGCCCGTACTCGCCGTACCAGATGGAGGGATTGCGCGCGGGCACCGGCATGTCCCGTTCCCGGGGCACCAGCCGGCCGTCGCGCAGCACCCCCAACGCCAGGCTGAGGCGGTCCTCCTGCAGCAGGTGAGCGCTGGTCTGGGCCCAGCACACCATCTCCCGGGCCACCGACTCGTCGTCCCGGGCGCAGCGCAGAGCCTGCAAGGTACCCTCCAGCAGATCCAGCGCCTGGCGCTGCTGGTAGGCCCGAGAGAGGAACAGGCGGGCCCGGCGCCGCGGGCTTGCCGCATCGCCCAGCCGCTCCAGCGCATCCGCCTCCGCCTGCACCCGGGCCGCCGCCTGGGGGGATTGACGTGGCACCACGTCGGCCAGCAGCTCCACTCGGCGGAGGAGATCGTTCGCCAGCTGACGACGCTGCTCGCGGTCCCCGGCATCGAAGGGGCCCGGGTGCACGAGATCCCAGGCACTCGGCACCTCGGCGGCCGTGGCCGCAGCCAGCAGCACCACAAGCCATGTGCAGCGCGCGATCACGAGCGACTTCTCCGTCCAGACCCGCGGCCCGGCCCGCGTGGCCCGGCCCGCGTTGACAGCTGCGGTCGGTACGCCGAATCTAGTCCCCCCTACCCCGAGGGTCAAACCGACGAATCGAGGAGGCACGTTGCGGTTCCTGACTTTTCTCGCCGCCCGGGAGACCCGTTACGGGGCCGTCGTCGACGAGCGGCTGGTGGATCTCTCCGAGCGCATGCCCGAGTACCCCACCCTGCGCCACGTGCTCGATGCCGGTGCGCTGGTGCGGGCTCAGGACGTGGCGGTGAGCGCCTCGGCGGATTTCGACCTCGGCGAGATCACCTTCCTGCCCCCGGTGCCCAACGCCCGCAAGATCGCCTGCATGGGGGCCGTGTATCCCGACCGCGCGCGCCCGCTCTCCGACAGCGAGCGCTCGCCGTACCCGAGCATGTTCCTGCGAACCCGGGAATCCCTGGTGGGCCACCGCCAGAGCGTGCTCAAGCCGCCGGAGACCGATCAGCTGGATTACGCCGGCGAGATCGTCGTGGTGATCGGCAAAGGGGGCCGCCGCATTCCGGAGTCGAAGGCCATGGAGCACATCGCCGGCCTGACCCTGATGAACGAAGGCACGGCGCGGGATTGGATGCGCCGCGGCGAGCACGGCGTGACCCAGAGCAAGAACTTCGAGTGCTCGGGATCACTGGGTCCCTGGCTGATGACCCGCGACGAGTGCCCGCCGTTGGACGAGCTCGTCCTGACGACCCGGGTCAACGGCGAGCTGCGCCAGGAGGGGTGCACGGCGGATGTGCGCTTTCCGTTCACCCGGCTCGTCAGCTACCTGTCGACCTTCATGCGGCTCACGCCCGGCGACCTCATCGCCACCGGCACGCCCCGGGGTACCGGCGACGAGCTCACGCCGCCCCGCTACCTGCAGCCGGGTGACACGGTGACCATCAGCGTCTCCGGCATCGGCACCCTGGAGAATCCCGTGGAGGCGGAAACCACGGACTAGCGTGCTGCATCATCCGGCGCCAAGCCGGGCCACGCAGTGCACTAGATCCCGCCCATGCACAGGTACTTGATCTCCAGGTAGTCGTCCATCCCGTACTTGGAGCCTTCCCGGCCGTTGCCGGACTCCTTCATGCCGCCGAATGGCGCCATCTCGTTGCTGATGATCCCGGCGTTGATGCCGACGATGCCGTACTGCAGCCCCTCCGCGACCCGCCATACGCGACCCAGGTCGCGGGCGTAAAAGTAGGAGGCGAGCCCGAAGGGGGTATCGTTGGCCAGCTCGATGGCCTGCTCTTCGGTGTCGAAGGGGATGAGCGGCGCCACCGGGCCGAAGATCTCCTCGCGGAAGACCCGCATCTCCGGCGTCACCCCGGTGAGCACCGCCGGCTCCACGAACGCGTCGCCGCTGGCCGCTCGCCGGCCACCGATCACCAGCCGTGCGCCGCGCCGGGTAGCGTCCTCCACCATGCCGAGAACCTCGTTGGCGGCTTCCACGTCGATGAGCGGTCCGATGCTCACCCCCTCCTCGAAGCCATCGCCCACTTTCAGCTCCCGCACGGCGGCGGCCAGCTTTTCGGCGAACACCTCGTACACCCGGGACTGCACCAGCATACGGTTGGCGCACACGCAGGTCTGGCCGGCATTGCGGTATTTAGAGGCGATGGCGCCTTGCACTGCGGCGTCGAGATCGGCGTCGTCGAAGACGATGAACGGCGCGTTGCCGCCGAGCTCCATGGTGGTGCGCTTGACGGTGCCGGCACAGGCGCGAATCAGCGCCTTGCCCGTTTCCGTGGAGCCCGTGAAGGTGAGCTTGCGGACCTTGGGACTTCCCGTCAGGGTGTCGCCGATCTCGCCGGTGCGCCCGGCCACGATGTTGACCACCCCCGGCGGAACACCCGCACGATCCGCAAGCTCGGCGATGGCCAGCGCGGACAGCGGCGTGGCGCTGGCCGGCTTGCACACCACCGTGCAGCCGGCGGCGAGCGCGGGGCCGATCTTGCGGGTGAGCATGGCGTTGGGGAAGTTCCAGGGCGTGATGCAGGCCACCACCCCCACGGGCTGCTTGATGCAGACGATGCGCTTGTCGGCCGACGGACCGGGAACAGTGTCCCCGTAGACGCGCTTGGCTTCCTCGGCGAACCACTCGATGAACGCCGCGCCGTAGGCGATCTCTCCCTTGGCTTCCGCCAGCGGCTTGCCCTGCTCCGCCGTGAGGATGGCAGCCAGGTCGTCCTGGTTCGCCATCATCAGGTCGAACAGACGGCGCAGCTGCTGGGACCGTTCCTTGGCCGGCCGAGCCGCCCAGTCCGTCTGGGCCCGTTCCGCGGCCTCGATGGCCCGCTCGGTCTCCCGCGCGCCGCACTTCGCGACCTCGGCGATGACCTCCCCGGTGGACGGGTTTCTGACTTCCGCGGTGGCGCCGTCGTCGGCGTCGATCCAGGCGCCGTCTACGTAGGCCCCGCATCGCAGCAGGGTCGGATCTTTGAGGTCCATGGCACTGCCCCTCGGATTGGCGAATGTGACGCCATTCTACCGTGGCGGATCGGTCATTGCCGGGGGCATGGGCACGTTCAGCCTGGCGGCCCAGGGCGTGAGCGCCGCCATCACGCCCGGGTACGTCACGAGCCCCTCCTCGAGGGCTCGTGCGCGCCGCGTCCACGCCCGCTCGCCGGGCACCCGCACCCGGTGCCGCGGGTCGTCCGGGGCCGCGCTGCGGCAGGCGTCGAGCACGTAGCCGATCTCCCGCAGGTAATCGTCCCAGGCGCCGAAAGCGCGCGGATCCACGATCTCGATGAACACCGAGTTCGCCTCCCCCTCGCCGGCGGCCGCGGAGCGCCCGTGGCCGGACAGCGCCTGAGTCAGCACCTCCGTCATCAGGGTGAGCGCGTAGCCCTTGTGGCCGTGGCCCAGGCCACCGATGGGCATCACCGTGCCGGGCGGCTGGGCGTCCATCACCGCCGGATCGTCCGTGGCCCGCCCCGCCGGGTCCTTGAGGCAAGCCTCCGGCAGCCGCCGGCCCTCACGGCGGGCCCGGGCGATCTGACCGCCCGCGGTGATGGCCATGCTCACGTCGAACAGCAGCGGCGTGCCCGAACTCGGTGCGCCGAACGCCAGGGGATTGTTGGAGAACACCGCCTCCCGCGAACCGAACGGAGCGACGAACCGCTCGTCCGGGGTGCTCGCCACGAGCGTGCCTACGAGCCCAGCCTCGATTACCGGCACCAGGTAGGCCGCCAGCGCCGCCACGTGGGTGGCGCGCCGTACCGTGGCGGCCGCCACCCCGCAGGTCCGGGCCCGTCCGGACACCTCCGCCACCGCGCGCTCCACCACGTAGGGGCCCGGCAGCAAATGGGCGTCCCAGCAGAATACCGCAGCGCGATCCGCCACCACCTCGGGCTCGCCCCTGACCCGGGTGTATCCGCTCTCCAGCCACTCGAGGTTGCCGGCCACCCGGTGCAGCCCATGGGTGGTGAAGCCCAGCAGATCCGCTTCCACGAAGACCCTGGCCATGGCGCGAGCCCGCTCCGGGTCCAGGCCGGCGCGGGCGAAGAGCGCGGAGACGAAGTCGAGCAGCGCGTCGACGCGGTAGCGCTCCGCCATCAGTGCACGCCGCGGTCGTGGCCTTCCCAGTACGGCGCCCGCAGCTCGCGCTTCAGCACCTTGCCGGGACCGGACTTGGGCAGCGGCTCGAAGCGGATGTCGATGCCCTTCGGAACCTTGTAGCCCGCGATCTGCGTCCTGCAGAAATCGACGATGGCCTGCGGATCCACGTCGCGGAACTCCTCGCGAGGCACCACCACGGCCCAGACGGCCTCACCCCAGCGGTCATCCGGGACCCCGAACGCCGCTGCTTCGAGCACCGCCTCGTGCTGGTACAGCACCTCCTCCACCTCGGTGCTGTACACGTTCTCGCCGCCGGTGACGATCATGTCCTTGCTGCGGTCCACCAGATACAGGTATCCCTCGTCGTCCATGTAGCCCAGGTCGCCCGTCCAGTAGCCGTGCTCGTTCAGCACCGCCGCAGTCTGCTCGGGCTTGTTCCAGTAGCCCTGCATCACGTTGGGCCCCCGAACGACCACTTCCCCCACCTCACCGCGCACCACGTCGCGGCCCTCGGGGTTCAGGATGCGGATGCCGTTGCCGAGAATCGGTTGGCCGCAGGAACGCGCGCGGGGATCCTCCAGCAGCCGCTCCTCCCCTACCAGGGTGGTAGCCAGCGGCGACAGCTCGGTGGCGCCGTAGACCTCCACCAGCTGGGCGCTGGGGAACGCCCGGGCGCAGCGCCTGAGAACCTCGGTCGCGATGGGCGAGCCGCCGTGAGCCAGCATGCGCAGAGAGGCGGTGTCGCGCGGCCGGCGGCTCTGAGCCTCCGCCATGGCGGCGAGCATGGTGGGCACTCCCAGGGTCTCGGTGGCCCGGTGACGCTCGATGAGGTCCAGGGCCTGCTCCGGGTCGAAGGCTTCCAGGGTGATCTGGCAGCCCGCGGTCCAGATACTGCCGAGCACGCCGTTGGAACCCGCGGCGTGGAACAAGGGCGCAATGACGAGAAAACGGTCATCGGCGCGCTGCGGCACCGTGGCCAGCCAGTGAAAGGTGTTGGCGATGAGGTTGCGGTGGCTGAGCATCACCCCTTTGGACTTGCCCGTGGTGCCGCCGGTGTAGAACAACCCCGCCAGGTCGTTCTCGTTCACGCCCACCCCCAGCCCTTCCGGCTCGGCATTGGCCAGGGCGGAGTCGTACCGGTCGGGGATGCTGATCACGTGCTCCACCACCGCCGCCAGGCGCCCCGGATCGCGATCCGAGATGAGCACCCGGGCACCGGAATCCTCCAGGGCGTAGGCGAGCTCCGGCTCGGCGTGGCGGGTGTTTAGGGGGACCACCACCCGTCCAGACGCCGGCACCCCCACGTAGGTCTCCAGGTAACGATGACCGTTGCCGGCGAGGATGGCCACCCGTTCGCCGCGGTGCACGCCGAGCGCCGTCAACGCGCCGGCGAGCTGCTGACATCGCAGATGAAACTGCCGATAGGTGAAGCTCTGCTCGCCGGAGACGACGGCGGTCTTGTCCGGCGCCACCTGAACGGCGCGGCGCAATGGGTCGGCGAAGGTGTGCATGGATCTCCCCGGTCCGTGCCCTGACCCGGGAAGTGTCCCAGATACTCCGGTCGCAGGGGAAGCCCGTGCGCCGACGGTCTTCCCCGCGGGTCCCGGACCCGGTCAGACCCGCTCGATGATGGTTCCGGTGCCGAGCCCGCCGCCGCAGCACATGGAGATGAGGGCGTAACGGCCGCCGGAACGCTCCAGCTCGTGCAGAGCGGTGGTGATGAGCCGAGCCCCGGTGGAGCCGGTGGGGTGGCCGAGGGCGATGGCGCCGCCGTTGGGATTCACCCGCGCCGGGTCCGGACTCAGCTCCTTCTCCCAGGCCAGCACCACCGAGGCGAAGGCTTCGTTGACCTCGAACACGTCGATGTCGTCCACCGTCAGCCCGGCCTGATCCAGCACCTTGCGGCTGGCCGGAATGGGCCCCTTGAGCATGGTCACGGGATCCACCCCCACCAGGGTGGTGGCGACGATGCGCGCGCGGGGCTTCAAGCCCAGCTCGTCCACCGCCTTCTGGTTGGCGAGGATCACCACGGCGGCGCCATCGGATACCTGCGAGCTGGTGCCGGCGGTGTGGATCTCCTGACCGGCCACCGGGTTCAGCCCCTGCAGCGCTTCCAGGCTGGTGGGACGGGGCCCTTCGTCGCGGCTGATGACCCGGGTCTCGCCCGTGGGCTTGCCCTGCTCGTCCAACACCGGAGCTTCCACCGGCACGATCTCGCGGTCGAACCGGCCCTCTTCCCACGCCCGGTTGGCGTTCTGCTGGCTGAGCAGCCCGAACGCATCCGTGTCCGCGCGGGTGATCTGGTACTCCTCAGCGATCATGGCCGCGCCCTGGAACTGGCTGGTGGGCTGGTAGTGGGAGAAGTAACTCTCCCCCATGGGCACGCCGTCTTTCATGTTGGCACCGAGCGGCACCCGGCTCATCATCTCCACGCCGCAGCACATCACCAGGTCTTCCATGCCGGAAGCGACCATGGCGGCGCCGAGGGAGGTGGCTTGCTGGCTCGATCCGCACTGCGAGTCGACGGTGGTGGCGGCCACTTCCTCGGGCAGGCCCTGGGACAACCAGGCGATGCGGGCGACGTTGAACGATTGCTCCCCCACCTGGGATACGCAGCCGCCGATGACCTGGCCGATCTTCGCCGGGTCGATGCCGCTGCGCTCGAGCGCCGCCTTCTGCACGGCGCCCAGCAGATCCGCCGGCATCAGGCCGGCCAGGCCCTTGCCGCGTTTGCCGATGGGGCTGCGAACCGCCTCGATGACGTAGACGTTTTCCATGGGTTGCTTCCGCTGACTGAAAACCGAGCCCGCGATTCTACCGGACCCCCGGAGCCGGCGCACCGCGGTCGATGCGGTAGAGCACGCGGTTGCTCTCGCCGGTGACGAACAGGACGCCGTCCAGCGCCGCGATGCCGTTGAACACCAGCGACGGAGGTTGCGCCGGTGACGCGGGTGGCGTGCCGGGCGCCACCATTGCCAGCAGGCTCACCTGGCCCTCCGAGTCCACGTGGAGCACCCGGCCCGTCTCCCCCTCCACCACCGCCAGACCGTCATCCAGGACCACCAGCCCCTCGGGCGCCTGCAGGCCGGACGCCACCACCCTCGGCGGCACCGGCTTGCCGTCCCGGGCGATCTCCAGCACCTGGCCCCGTTCCCGGTCGCTGACGAGCAGCCGGGTGCCGTCCGTGGCGAGTCCGGTGGGGGCCGGCAGATCCTCCGCCAGGGTCACGGTCCCTGATTCAGCGAGCCCCACCACCCGGTGAGCGCCGTGCTCCGCCACGGCGACCAGCTCCCCGTAGCGGATGGCGCTGACGGGCAACGCCAGATCGTCGTAACGTGCCACCACCTCGCCGGTTCGGGTGTCCCAGAGCCGGACGTCGCCGTCGGTGAAGGCGGTGAGGATGAGGACGTCGCCGTCGGCCGCCACCGACAGCACGCCGCCGAGCTCGCCGACGCCGAGGATGTTGCGTTCGGTGAAGACCGGCTCCCCCGAGCTCGGGTCGAAGCCGCGCAGGGCGTGCAGGTCGGCCACCACCACCCGGGGCGGGCCACCCGCTGGCTGCAGAACCGCCACACCGCCCGGATGCGCCATGCCTCCGGGAGACAGCTCGGTGACGCTGCCGTCGTCGTTCACCCGAACCACGAAGCCGTCGGTGAAACTGGAGACGAACAGGCGTCCATCGGCGTCGAAGGCGAAGTTGTCGAGACCCGGCGACAGGGTGGCTACCACCGTCCGTCGGCCGTTCTCCAGCCGCAGCACCTGGCCCGTGGCGGTGTCCAGCACGTTCAGCCGCCCCTGGCCATCGAACTTCACCGCCGCCGGGACCTGGAAGCCCTCCGCTTCCAGGCGCCGCTGGCCGCTGTCGACGTCGAAGCTCACCACCTGCCCGTGAAACCAGCGCGGGCCGTACAGGCGCTGATCCGGCCCCCAGTCCATGCCGTTCAGGCCGCAACCCGGCCCCAGGTCGGTGGCGATGGAACGCGGCGCCTCGGTCCCGCGGGGATCGAGCTCGAAGAGGCCGTCGCCGAAGAAGCACTGGGCGACGAACAGCCGGCCGTCGTCGGAAAAGGTGATGGGGTTGACCCCCGGGCCCACGTTACCCGCCACCACGCGGGTGCCGTCGGCGGCGAAACCGGCCACCTCACCAGTGAGTATGGACGTCCAGTAGAACGCGCCGTCCGGCGCGAACGCCACGTCGTCCGGACCGATGACCCCATCGGCCGCCGTGAGCCGCCGGCGTACCTCACCGCTCTCCGGATCCAGCACCACCAGCTCCGATCCCATGACCGATGCCACGTACAGCAGCCCGTCCGGGCCGAAGTGCATGCCGTTGGCGCCGGAGATGCCCGCGCCCGTTACCAGCACGCGGGCCGCCGCCGCGGGTTCCGGCGGCGCGGCCCCGGCCTTCGCTCCCATGTTTCCGCCGCAGCCGCCCACCAGCGCCGCGGCGCACAGCGACGCCGCGGCGGCCGCGAGCCCGCGCCCAAGCTGTTCCACCCGTCCCGTCATGACCCCCTCCCCCGATGAAGCTCCGGTTATAGGGGCCTGACGGCGCGCCGTCAAACAGCGCCGCCGGTTGCTCAGTGGGAGTGGCCGTGCTCCAGCTCTTCCGGCGTCGCCTCGCGCACGTCCTCCACCTGGACGTCGAAGTGCAGGACCTCGCCCGCCAGCGGATGGTTGGCGTTGAGCGTAGCGGTACCATCGCCGATGGCGTCTACCTTGAGATTCTGCACCCGGCCGTCCGGCGCCCGGGATTGCAGCGCCATGCCCACGTGCAGGTTCTCGATGCCGTCCAGAACCTCCAGCGGCACGTCCTGGATGAGCTCGGGGTTCACCTCCCCGTACGCCTCCTCCGGCTGGACGGTGGCCTGGAATTGATCCCCCGGCTCGCGGCCCTCCAGCTCCCGCTCGAGGCCGGGAATCAGCCCCTGGGTACCGTGCAGATACTTGAGCGGCTCCTGACCGCGGGAGGAGTCCAGCTCCTGGCCGCTGTCGTCGGTGAGCGTGTAATGGATGGAAACCACCCGTTGATTGGCGACTTTCATGATCGGCTCCTGGATCTGAAACGATGGATGGGGACAGCGGAGCGAATGCCCCGTGTTGGGCGTGTAGGGCGCCATGATGCCCGCATCCGCGGGCAGATGCCAACCCGAGCGCGGGCGCTCGGCACGAGCGTGCGCGCTTGTAGTAAACTCTCCTGCATGCGCGGCATTCTCATCCGAATCCTCATCACCGGTCTGGGATTGTGGCTCGCAACGGTGCTGATCCCGGGGGTGGAGGCCGCCGGCGCCGGGGCCGTGCTGTGGGCAGCCATCTGGCTCGGTCTGGTGAACGCCGTGGTGCGCCCTCTGGTGGTGCTGCTGACCCTGCCCCTCACCCTTCTCAGCCTGGGCGGGTTCCTGCTGGTGATCAACGCCGGCATGCTGGCCCTGGTGGCCTGGCTGCTGGAGGGCTTTCAGGTCGCGGGATTCTTCTCCGCCTTGTTCGGCAGCATCGTGGTCAGCCTCACCTCCTGGCTGGCCTCCTCCTACATCGGCCCCAGCGGCCGCTACGAGGTGCTGGTGTTCCAGGCCCGGCGCACGCCGCCGCGTCCCTGAGGCGCCGTCCGCCGCCGCGGATCAGGGAGCCTCGAACAGCGCCGCGATGCCCTGTCCCCCGCCGACGCACATGGTCTCCAGCGCGTACCGGCCTTTGCGGCGCCGCAGCTCGTGGAGCATGGTGGCGAGGATGCGCGCACCGGTCGCGCCGATGGGGTGCCCCAGGGAGATGCCCGAGCCGTTGACGTTCAGTCGCTCCGGGTCGTGCCAGCCCCAGCCCTTCAGCACCGCCAGCACCTGGCAGGCGAAGGCCTCGTTCAGCTCCACCAGGTCGATCCGCTCCCAGTCCAGACCCGTGCGGGCGAACAGCCGCTGCACCGCCGGCACCGGGCCGATCCCCATGGTGGCGGGATGGCAGCCCGCCGCCGCCCACCCCACGAAGTAGCCGAGCGGCTCCAGATTCAGCTCCGCCAGACGTTCCTCCGCCACCACCAGACACGCCGCCGCCGCATCGTTCTGCTGGCTGGCGTTGCCGGCGGTAACCACGCCGTCCTTCATGATGGGGCGCAGGCGGCCGAGGGAGTCCATGTCCGCGTCCGGGCGCACTCCCTCGTCGTGCTCCAGCAGCACCGGCTCGCCCCGGCGCTGGGGCACGCTCACCGGCACCATCTCGTCACGAAACCGGCCCTCCCGGGCCGCGGCGTGGGCCCGCTGGTGCGACTGCACGGCGTAACGGTCGGCCTCCTCGCGAGTGATGCCGAACTCCCGGGCCAGGTTCTCGGCCGTTTCGATCATCCCCGAGATGTGGCCGAACCGCGCTTCCGGCTGCGAGCGCTCCCGCCCCCGGTCCAGCCGATCGTACAGGGTCACGTTGCCGGAGCGGGCGCCGCCGCGCATCGCGGTGGTGTAGTACTCGATGTTGCTCATGCTCTCCACCCCGCCTGCCAGCACCACGTCGGCGGCTCCGGTCTGCACCATCATGGCGGCGTTGGCGATGGCCTGCAGCCCGCCGCCGCAGCGCCGGTCCAGCTGGCATCCCGGCACCTCCAGGGGCAGGTCGGCGGCCAGCGCGGCCCAGCGGCCGATGCACGGCGCCTCGCTGTTGGCGTAGCTCTGGGCCAGCACCACGTCGTCGATGCGCGCGGGATCGATGCCGCTCTGATCCACCACCGCGCGCAGCACGGTGGCGGCCAGGGCTTCCGCCGGGAGCGGTGTCAGCGTCCCGAGAAACTTCCCCACCGGGGTGCGCAAGGGCGAAACGATGGCGGCGCGACTCACGGCGTGCTCCTCCTCGACCGTAATTCTGTGACCCGGGGGGAGGATATCATTCGTTCACCGTGGCCGCCGTTCAGCACGAGCGGCGATTTGCGGTACACTGCGCGCACAACAAGAAGCGGGTAGGTCAGCTACCCCTTTTGGAAGCCCCGACCTGGTCGGGGCTTTTTTTTTGGTTCACAGCGCGCGCAGCAGCCGGATGTAGGTGCGCACGCCGGCGAGCATGCCGTCGATCCGGATGCGCTCGTTGGTGCCGTGGAAGCCGCTCAGCTCCGCCTCGGTCACCACCATGGGGTTGAAGCGGAAGGCGTTCTCGGCGATGCGACCGTAGTGACGGCTGTCGGTGGCCGCCACCAGCAGGCCCGGCGCCACCACCAGGTCGCCATACTCGGCGCGCACCGCGCCGGCCACGTGCTCGAAGCCCTCCGAGTCGGAATCCGCCACCGGCGAGGCCGGACTGCCGTCCACCACCTCCACCCGGACGTGCTCGCCGGCGACCCGCTGCTGCACGTGGCTCACCACCGCTTCCACCGAGTCGCGCGGATGAATTCGGAAATTCACGGTGGCCACGGCCTCCGGGGGCAGCACGTTCACTTTCGGGCTCGCCGCCAGCATGGTGGGCGCAATGGTGGTGCGGAGCATGGCGTTGGCGAAGGAGAGATCCGCCAGCTGGCGCTCCACCAGCGGACCGAACAGCCAGCGATTGGCGAACAGCGCGCGCGGCAGCCAGGGCATATGGGGCGCGACGGCGTCGAAGGTCTCCGCCGGCAACCCCTCGAGACCGCCCGGCAGCGGATGATCCTCGAGGGCGACCAGAGCCCTCGCCAGCCGTCCCACCGCCGTCTCCCGGGGAGGCATGGACGAGTGCCCGCCTTCGGCGCTGGCGACGATGCGCAGGGTCAGGCTGCCCTTCTCCGCGGTGTTGATGGTGGCGATGGGCACCTCGACCCCTGGGAAGATGTCGCGGTAGACGAAGGATCCCTCGTCCAGGGACCAGGCGAGGCTCACCCCACGCCCCCGCAGGCGCTCCACCACCGCGGCAGCCCCGGCCTCTCCGCCCACCTCCTCGTCGTGACCGAAGCTCAGGTAGACCGTCCGCCGGGGCTGCTCGCCCCGTGCCAGCAGCCAGCTCACGGCCTCCATCAGAGCCACCACGGCGTTCTTGTTGTCCAGGGCGCCACGCCCCCACACGTAGCCATCCGCCACGCGGCCTTCCCAGGGCGGGTATTGCCACGCCGCCTCGCTGCCCTCCACCACGGGCACCACGTCGTAGTGGGCGGCCAGCAGAACGGGCCTGGCCGACGGATCGCGGCCGGGCCACGCGGCGAGCAGGCTGTACCCGCCCACCCGCTCTACGTCGAGCTCGGCGAACACCGCCGGGTACGCTTCGCGCAGCCAGCGGAGAAACCCTTCGAACTCGGCCTGGTCGATGCCGGCGGGAGGTTGCCGCGATACGGTGCGGAAGCGGATGGCCCGGCCGAGCCGGGCAACCACCGCGTCGGCGTCCAGATCCAGGGAAACGCCGGAACCGGACGGCGTCACCGGCTCCGGCCAATAGCCGGCCGTGCGGACCACCACCACCGCGGCGAGCACGGCCACCGCCAGCAGAAGTATTCTCAGCATGGTTCCTCCCCCGCGAATCACCAGTTCACACGTGGACTTGGGGCCGCCATCCCTGCGATGATCGAAGCCTCACGAGGGACGACGCAACCATGAGCGACGAAGCCTGGCAGGTATTCGACATCCACAAGATCGAGACGAAACTTTCCGGTCAGGGTCCCGAGTACCGGGAGTTTCTCCGGGCCCCGTCCCTCTCCTGCGGCATCTATCACCTCCCCCGGGGATCCCGCGACATGCAGTCACCCCACGACGAGGACGAAGTGTACTTCGTCCTCTCCGGCAGGGCCCGCATGAAGGTGGCCGGCGAGGACCAGCAGGTACAGCCGGGTACCGTCCTCTACGTCCGCGCCACGGAAGAGCATTCCTTCTTCGAGATCGAAGAAGACATGACGCTGCTGGTGTTCTTCGCCGCCTCCTCCTAGACCTGGGCGCCCTCAGCGGGGTCCCTGACCGTCATCCACCCGAATCACGGTCCCGGTGACGCACTCGGAGGCCGGCGATACGAGGTACAGCAGGGTGCTGTCGAGCTGAGCCGGTGCGCCGAGCCGTTTGCGCGGGAAGTGCTGAGTGATGTCACCCATCCGCTCCAGCATGCCGTCCATCATCTCGGACGAGAACGCTCCCGGGGCGATGGCGTTGACGTTGATGCCGAACCGGGCCCACTCCACGGCCAGCACCTCGGTCATGCGATTGATGCCGGCTTTGGTGATGGAATACAGCGCTGCGCCGTTGCCCGAGTAGTAGAACGATGCCGTGGACGAGACGTTGACCATCCGCCCCGGCAGCTTCCTGTCGATGAGCCGGCGGGCCACCTCGCACGAGAGCACGTACGGCCCCCGCAGGTTGGTGCCGAACACGTTGTCGATGAGCTCCACGGACATTTTGTGGGCCCGCTGGGCGTCCGGAATGCCGGCGTTGTTCACGAGGATGGTCACGGGACCCAGGGCCTGCTCCGCTTCGCCCACCACCGAGAGGATGCTGTCGGTATCCGTCATGTCCAGGCGGATGGGCGCGCAGGTCCCGCCCATGGCCTCGATCTCCCGGGCCAGCTCCCCGAGCCGCTCCACCCGCCGCCCGGTGATGGCGACCTTGGCGCCGGCCTTCGCCAGCACCAGGGCGAAGCGGCGCCCCAGGCCGGACGTGGTGCCGGTCACCAGAGCGACCTGACCGGTCAGATCGGTGGATACGTTGGGAAGGGGAAAATCCGTCACGACGCCGTGCTCCTGCAATCCTCGAGGACGGCGAGCCTCACACGAAGGCTGCGCGGCGTCAACGCTGGCGCCGGTCCCGCCCCGACCTTGCCCGCCGCGCCGGGTCGTGCTCAACTGGCCGCCGCAAGCTTCCAGGAGCACCGCCATGCACTACCGGATACTCGGCGCGCCGCTGTCACCCTTCGTGCGCAAGGTGCGCGTGTTCTGCTTCGAGAAGGACATCGCCTACGACCTCGAGCCCGTCAACCCGTTCGCCCCGCCGGAGGGCTTCGCCGACATCAGCCCGCTCAGACGCATCCCCGTTCTGGTGATCAAGCACGACGACGGCAGCCGCGAGTACCTGCCCGATTCTTCCGTCATCTGCGCGTTTCTCGATCAGATGCATCCCGAGCACCGGCTCATTCCCGAGGCGCCGCTGGCCCGCGGCCAGGCACTCTGGTTCGAGGAGTACGGGGACACGGAGCTGGTCGGCGCCATCGGCCAGGGTATTTTTCGCCCCGTGGTGCTGCGGCAGCTCGGCGGCCAGACGCCCGACCGATCGAAGGCGGAAGACACCGTGGCCAACCGCCTGCCGCCGTTGTTCGATTACCTGGAAGGGCAGATCGGCGAGCGTGAATTCCTGGTGGAGGACCGCTTCACCATCGCAGACCTGGGGATCGTATCCCCCGTGGTGAACATGCAGCACGCCGGATACGAGGTCGACGAGTCGCGCTGGCCCCGGCTGGCACGCTACGTGGCCCGGGTGATCGAGCGCGAGTCGTTCCAGCACGCGCTGAAGGCCGAGCGGGCCATGCTGGGGGGTTGAGCCTCAGCCGCGAGGACCCGGCTGCAGCCCGAGGGCCGTGTCCAGGCCGAGGGCCGCTTCCAGCCCCTGGGATGCGGCCCACGCCCGCACCGCCCGGCGCTCCGGCTCCGGTAGGCCTCGCAGCCGTCGCTGAACCATCCGCCAGGAGCGAACCGGGTATGGCCGGGTCAGGTAGCTGACGTCCTCCCCGTAGGTCCGCGCGACGAACGCCTTCGCTCCCGCGGCCAGCGCGTCCACGTTGGCCCGCAACACCGGAAGGTAATGCTCCCGAAGCTCCGCGAGCACCATGCGCGCGAACGGCGTGGAGTCCGGGAATTCCGCCAGGGTGCCCTGCGCGTCCCAGCGGTCCGCCTCGGTCTCCGCCCAGGCGCGCACCCGCGGGTAGTCGTCGAGCACTTCCCGGGGGTCCGGGTCCATGTTCGTATGGGCGCGCAGGCCCCCCAGCACCACGCAGTCGACGGCCGTGGGGCGATCACCGAGGAGAAAGCGGGTAGTGCCGAGCTGTCGCTCCGCAGCGTCCAGCAGGCGCCGGTACTCCGCCTCGGCCGCCCGCTGCTGATGCTCCGAATCCGTGCCGGTGGCGCGACAGGCCCGGGGTCCCCAGGCGGCCAGCCGCTCGGCGGCGGCCTCGTCGCCATCGGCCATTCGGCGCGCCGCGAACGCGGCGCTGCGGGGGTAATGCCAGCGGAAGTGCACCATGGTGCGGGCTATCCACTCGTCGAAGTACTCCTCCAGCAGGTGAACCAGCATCCCCTGCGGCCCGGCGGGAAACATGCGCCGCGTGTGGAACCGCGCATCCAGGAGCTCGAGCAGCGGCGTCGTGTCCGCGATCATCCAGTTCTCCGGCGTGTGCAGCACCGGTACCTGGTGGGTCCCCGCGCGCCGTTCGATCTCCTCACGAACCGCCGGCGACTTGCCCCGCAGCTCGTGATCAGCGCCGTAGAAGTGCAAGGCGGCTGTGAGCTTGCGGGTGAAGTAGCTGAGCTCGCCACCGTAGACCACGTAACGGTCCGTTGGGATTTCCAGGGTCATGGCGTCCTCCGGGCACGGACCGACATCGTCGCATAAAATATGGGGCCCGTTCATACTCACCCGCGACATGACGCGAGCCATCGGAGCCTGGAGATTCCCCAACGTCGGCGGCGCATCGGTGCGCCGGCGCATCCGCCTGGCGCCGTGGCTTTGGTCGTCGCTCGGGCTGTGCCTCGCGCAGGTGCCGTCGCCGGTGCAGGCCGCCGACGAGCCCCCGCCGGTATCGAGAGCCTGCCTGCTGCGGGAGCTGGGGCAGGCGGAGGACGACGTCACCGTTGGCGAGATCAAGGCCGCGTGCCGCGAGGAGCGGAAACGACCCCAGGGACCGCTGCTGCTTGAGCGGCTGTGGCGCGAGGAGACCGCCGAGGACATCCGCTCGATCCTCACGCCCCATCAGCGCAACTATTTCATTCCGGTGTCATACCTGGACGATCCCAACGAGAGTCCGTTCCTCGAGACGCCGGCAGCGGCACTGCAGCCGGAGGATCTGGATCACCTGGAGGCCAAGTTCCAGCTCAGCCTCAAGTTCAGCCTCGCCAACGGTCTGCTGCTGCCCCGGGACCGCGTCTACTTCGCCTTCACCACCATGTCGCTCTGGCAGGCCTACAACTCCGACGTGTCATCGCCGTTCCGCGAAACCAACTACGAGCCGGAGCTGTTCTGGGTGACCCCCCTGGATTGGGGGCCGTTCGGCCTGGACGCGGGGCTCGTGGCCCTGGGGATCAGCCACCAGTCCAACGGTCGCGGCGGGATACTTTCGCGGAGCTGGAACCGGCTGTACGCGAGCCTGGCGTTCGAGAAGAAGAACCTGGTGGTCAGCCTGAAGCCCTGGTGGCGGATCCCGGAGGACGAGAAGGACGACCCGCTGGATCCTCAGGGTGACGACAACCCGGACATCGACGAGTTCATGGGCCACTTCGAGCTCGCCACCGTGTACCGCCGGGGCAACCACGAATGGAGCCTGATGCTGCGCAACAACCTGCGCTCGGAGAACAAAGGCGCGGTGCAGCTCGAGTGGACGTTTCCGCTGTGGCGGGGCGTGCGCGGTTACGCGCAGTACTTCAACGGCTACGGCGAAAGCCTCATCGACTACGACGCCCACATCGAGCGCTTCGGCCTCGGCGTGCTGCTCACCGACCTCCTCTAGCCCGCGTCGGCCTCCGGTTCCGGCGCGAACACCCGCAGCGCCCCGGGCAGCACGCTGAACGTCACCGGCGTGCGCAGCGACGGCTCGCCGTCGAGACTCACGTCCAGTTGGGGATGAGTGACCACCTCGAAGGCCGGGCCGCGGGCGGTGGCCACACCCTCGGTGGCCTCGCCATGGGTGCCGCGATACACCGACAGTGCCACCGCCAGCAGCTTCCACCGGGGAAGCGGCGCGATGCTGTAGAGATCGAGACAGCCATCGTCGATGGCGCACCCGGCACCCAGCGGCGCCCCACCGCCGTAGTAGACCCCGTTGCCCACGGTGATCTGGATGGACCTGACCTCGAGGATCCGCTCGTTGGAGGCAATCCGCGCCCGGAATGGCCGCTGGGAACGCAGCGTCTCGATCACCGCGGCCGGGTAGCTGAACGGTCCCAGCCGCCGCTTGGTGCCGTTGCCATCCGCCGCCAGCCGCCGAGCCACCCGGGTGCCGAGGCCGATGCCCGCAGCATTCACGAACGGCCGCCCATTGGCCCAGCCCAGGTCGATGCTGCGGGTGGCGCCGCGGCCGATCACGGCGCACGCCTGCTGCAGATCCGCAGGTATGCCCAAGGTGCGGGCGAAGTCGTTGGCGGTCCCCAGCGGCAGCACCCCCAGAGGCAGCCCGGTCTCCAGCACCGCGGGCAGGGACGCATTGATGGTACCGTCACCGCCCCCTACCACCACAGCGTCCACTGCCAGGCCGTGGTCGCGGATGGCGGCCCGTAGCTGAGCCGGCCCCAGGGTCTCGACCTCCACCAGCTCGAGGCCGGCGTCGCGAAGCACCTGCAAAGCATCCTCGAAACCGGTGTCTCCGGAGCCCGCAGCCGGATTCCTGAGCAGCAGAAGACGCTTCAACTGCCGACTCCGGGGGCCGGCGACGCCAGCTAGCGGTCGCCCCGCCGGGCCACCTCGCGGCCGTCGGTGGACACCACGATCTCCACCCGTCGATTGAGCTGCCGGCCTTCCGCGGTGTCGTTGCTTGCAACCGGATACGCTTCGCCGTGTCCATCGACCTGGATACGCTCCGCATCGATCCCGGCCTCGACGAACGCCTTCTTCACGGCCTCGGCCCTGCGCTCGGAGAGCTGCTGGTTGTAGTCCTCCGCGCCAAAGCTGTCGGTGAACCCTTCGATGAGGATCTGGCCCTGCGGATACTGCTCGACGGTCTCGGCGATCTGCGCGACGGTCCGCTCGCCGCCCTCGCTGAGCTCGTCGCTGTCGAAGTCGAACACCACGTCCGACAGGGTGAACACGGTGCCGCGCTCGTCTCTTTCCACCTCCAGCTCGCCCACCCGCTCAGACAGGGTTTGCGCCCGCGTCTCCGCCGCCGCCAGCTCCGCCTCGGATTCTTCCAGCTCGGCCTCCGCCTCGGCGGCGCGCCCGGAGGCCGCGGTGACCTGTCGCTCCTGGGCCTGGAGCAGCATGGCCCGGCGCCGCTGATCCGCCTGGGCGATCTGCTCCCGGGTGAGACCCCGCTGCAGCTGCGCCTCGGCCATGGCCACGTACTGCCGCGCCATGAACGCGTGATGCTCGATGATCTCCCGGCTCTCCGACTCGGCCTGCAGCTCCTGGGCGCGGCGCAGATGACGCTCCGCCTCCTGCAGGTTGCGATTGCCGAAGTCGTAGATGCGCGCGTGGCTGATCGCCGCGTCGTACTCGGCCTGCGCCTGCTGGAGCACGTCGCTCCCGGGCGTGCTGGCACAGCCGGCCAGCATCAGGAGCAGCACGCCGGCCAAAGCAGCCGGCGCGTAACGCCGCCGTCTCGTTGGTGAAAACCTCATGATCCCATCTCCTCCGTCATTGCGGCTGGGTCGAGGCGCCGCCTCGCGGCCCGCTCTCGATCTGGCGCTGCAGTGCCGCCAGGTTCGCCTCGATCTCGGTCAGGGCCTGAGCGGATTGGGTCGCCAGGCTCTCATGCTCCGCCCGCTGCGCCAGCACCTGCGCCTGCTCGAGCAGGCGCCTCGCTTCGTCGTGATCTCCGGCGTCGATGCGCCGCCGGGCGGCGTTCAGGGTCTCCTCCGCCCGGGTCAGCGCGGGTGGCGCATGCCGGTCGGCCACCTCCCGCGCTTCGCGAATGGCTTCCTCGGCCTGCTGGATCTGCCTCGGATCCACCTCGGGAGTGGAGGCGCACGCCGCCAGCATCAGGGTCCCGCCGGCCAGCAGCCAGGCCGGCGAATTGAAGAACAGTCTCATCGGAGCCTCCACGTCTTGTTCGCGTTTCTCGGCCTGCGACTTGCAAGCACCATGCCGGCGGCGGACCATGACATTGCGAAGGCTGTTGCATTTCGGCACCCGATGGGCGCACTGCCCCTGGTGTGCTGCCGCGGGACACGGACATGACCGGGTATTTCAAGGACGATCTGACGGTGGCGCTCGACGACGTCGACCGCACCGCCGGGCGCATCATCACCATATACCGGGATATCGGCGCCCTCGCCCGCGATCCTGAGACGGAGCAACGGCTGCAGCAGCAAGCCGACCGGCTTGCCGCCGCGCTGGAGCATTTCAATGCCGTCCGCCGGGCCCATCACCAGACGCCGGAGGTGGAGGAACCCGAGCGGGCGCACCTGCAGGCACTGTGGCTGGCGCTCAAGTCCGCGTTGAGCCAGGAACCCGGCGAAGACGCCCTCGAGGCCTCGCTGCGGGAGCTGCACGGTCATCTGGCGGAGGTGGTGGCCCGGGCACGCGCCTTGCGGCCAGGGGCCGACATCGAGGCGGCCATGGAGGGACTGCTGGGATGAGCGGCCTGCAGCCCCCTACGAGCCGTCGTCGCTCGACGGCTCCAGCGCTGCATCCAGCGCGTCGTCCACCGTCTCCAGCCAGACGAACCGGAGGTGTCCCCGGGCGGATTCCGGGATCTCCTCCAGATCCTTGCGGTTGCGCGCAGGCAGGGCCACGGTGTCGATGCCGGCGCGCAGCGCCGCCAGGGCTTTCTCCTTGATGCCCCCGACAGGCAGCACCAGCCCGCGCAGGCTGATCTCGCCAGTCATCGCCACGTCGCTGCGCACCTTGCGCCCGGACAGCAGGGACATGAGGGCGACGAAGATGGCCACGCCGGCGCTGGGCCCGTCCTTCGGAATGGCGCCCGCCGGCACGTGCACGTGCAGGTCGCGGTCGTTCAGCCACTCCCGCCCCACGTTCAGTGACTCCAGGCGCCCCTTCGCCAGGCTCACCGCGGCCTGGGCGCTCTCCTTCATCACGTCACCGAGCTGGCCGGTGAGAATCAGCTTGCCCTGCCCCGGAACCGCGGTGGCCTCCACGAACAGGATGTCGCCTCCCACCGGCGTCCAGGCGAGTCCGGTGGCCACGCCTGGCACGCTGGTGCGCATCTGCACCTCCCGCTCGAACCGGCGCGGACCGAGGATGCCCGCCACGTGGTCCCGCGACACGTGCAGGGACGTCACCGCTCCTTCGGTGATGCGGACCGCCGCGTGGCGCAGCAGCGCGCCGATTTCCCGCTCCAGGTTGCGCACCCCCGCCTCCCGGGTGTAACCGTCGATGACCTCCACCAGAGCGTCGTCGTCGATGCTCACCTGATCGGTGGCGAGGCCGTTCTCGGTCCGCTGCCGGTCGATGAGATAGCGCTTGGCGATCTCCAGCTTCTCCTCCTGGGTGTAACCGGGCAGCTCGATCACCTCCATACGGTCGCGCAGCGGCCCGGGGATGGCGTCGAGCACGTTGGCCGTGCCGACGAACAGCACCTTCGACAGATCGAACGGCACCCCCAGATAGTTGTCGGTGAAGGTGGCGTTCTGTTCCGGGTCCAGCACCTCCAGCAGCGCGGCGGAGGGATCCCCGTGGAAACCGGCGCCGAGCTTGTCCATCTCGTCCAGCATGAATACCGGGTTGCGGCTGCCCGCCTTGCGAATGCTCTGGATGATGGAGCCCGGCAGCGCACCGATGTAGGTGCGCCGGTGGCCCCGGATCTCCGCCTCGTCGTGCATGCCGCCGAGGCTCGCGCGAACGAACTTGAGGCCCAGGGCACGGGCGATGCTCCGGCCCAACGATGTCTTGCCGACGCCGGGCGGGCCGACGAAGCAGAGGATCGGGCTGCGCCCCGCCGGATTCAGCTTGCGCACCGCCAGGTACTCGAGAATGCGCCGTTTGATCTTCTCCAGCCCGTAGTGGTCCTCGTCGAGCACGGCCCGCGCCCGGGGGATGTCGATGTCCTCGGTGTCCACCACAGCCCAGGGCAGCGACGTCAGCCAATCCAGGTAGGTGCGCACCATGGAGTACTCGGCCGACGACTCGGGCATGCCACGCAGGCGCTTGAGCTCCCGGCGTGCCTCCTTCTCCACCTCCGGCGGCATGCCCGACGAATCCACCGCCCGGGTCAGCTCCTCGATCTCGGAGCCCCGGCCCTCCTCGCCGAGCTCGCGCTGGATGGTCTTGATCTGCTCGCGGAGGAAGTACTCCCGCTGCTGAGCCTCGATCTTCTCCTTGCTCTTGGCGCCAATCTCCCGAGAGATCTCCAGCACGTTGAGCTGCTCGGTGGCCGCAGCCAGCACACGGTCGAGACGCTCCCGCACCTCCACCGTTTCCAATATGGCCTGCTTCTCCAACGGCTTGATGTCGAGAAATCCGGCCACCAGATCCGCCAGGGCTCCGGGCGCATCCAGGGAGGCCAGGTTGGCGGCGAACTCCACCGGCACTTCCGGCAACAGCTTGGTGATGGCGCTGGTGCGCTCGCGCAGCAGCTTCACCCGGGCCTGCACCTCCGCATCCGTCGGCTCCGCCACGTCCACGGGGGAGTACCGGGCCGCCAGACACGGCAGACCTTCCAGGAACTCGGCGATGCGGAAGCGCTCCTCGCCCTCGCAGATCAGATGGTGCATGCCGTTCGGCGCGGTGACGAAGCGGACGATGCTGACGATGGTGCCGACCTCGTGAAGCGCGTCCGGCCCCGGCGTGTCCTCCGCCGGGTCGAGCTGCAGCAGCACGCCGATCTTGCGGCTGCGCTCCACGGCCAGGCGCGCGGCGTTGATGGACATCTGCCGACCGATGGAGATGTGCGCCACCTCGCCCGGGAACACCACCATGTTCCGGACCGGTATGATCAACAGCGCGTCTTCGGGTACGGCGATACTGGAGCTCGCTTCCGTCATGATTTCCTCACGGGTTCTTGACTGTGCATGCCCAGGCGCGGGGTCGCTCTCACGACTGTGCGGGCGCGCCGCCGGTTTTCAATCGTCCCGGTGACAATCACCCCCGTTTTGCCCCATCCTGTCAATGAGCAATGCGGGAGCTCGGTCATGTCTATCGGAACGCTCTGCAATCGGGAGGTGGTGGTGACCGGCAAGGAAACCACCGTCGCCGAAGTCGCGCGCCTCATGCGCAGCTTTCACGTCGGTGATCTGGTGGTGCTGGACGAAGGCGACGAGCGCCGGCCTCTGGGGCTGGTGACCGACCGCGACGTGGTCCTCAGCGTGGTGGCCCCGGGACTCGACCCCGAGTCGGTGACGGTGGGGGACATCATGAGCGGCGATCTGGTCACGGTGACGGAGGACGTGGACTTCTGGGATGCTCTTGCGCTGATGCGGCAGCGAGGTGTGCGCCGCCTGCCGGTGGTGAACGAGCGCGGCGGACTGGAGGGCATTCTCACCCTGGACGATGCCCTGGCGCTCATCAACGAGGCGATGGCGGACCTGGTGGTTCTGGTATCGCGGGAGATGGGCCGCGAGGAGACGACGCGGCCCGGCGATTGACGGTGAACCGCCCGCGGATTCTGCTGCTGGCCGCGCTGCTCGCAGGATGCGCCAGCACCGGCGAGCGCGCGGCCCTGGAGCCGTACCTCGGCCTCTACCGCGGCAGCTTCGCCAGCGCCCTGACGGAAGATCCGGAGGACGATCTCAACTTCAATCCGTGCGATCCCCGCAGCGGTCCGTGCCTGACCCACCACCGGCCGTTGCGGAACGTTCTGCTGGAGCTTCGGGCGAGCGACCGCGGCGCGCCGGCGGCGCAGTTCTTCCTCTCTGCGGCGGAACGTGAGGCGGGCCGCACCCTCGACCTGCTCGGGGCCGGCTGCGGCACCCGGATCGGCGACCTGCAGCGGCTCGAAACCCATCGCGGCCCGGGATCCCTGCGGCACACGCTGGTATTTCCGCTCACCGCGGAAAATCGTCTCTGCCTCGGCAAGCTACGTCCGACCAGCACTCACGCCATTCACGTCGAGCTGCACGAGCCCACCGCGAACGGCGCGGCGGCGGATACGCCCTCGTCCGGACGGTTCGCCCGGGTGGTCATCGACAAGCGGGTCACGGACGAGAACTACCTGTTCGTGGTGGAAGATGGCGTGCGGCGTCGGGTGAGGATCGACCTGGAGAATCGCTACGATGACGACGGCCGGCTGCGCTACCGGGTGTGCATCGAGAACGACTTCGGCGAGTACGACCGCTGTGTGCTCACCGACCGGGAGTTCCGCCGGTTCGCCATACCGGTGCCGGTTCCGGGGGGTGTGGCGGTCAACTACACCTGGTGGCAGGAGCTCAGCCCGCAGTTGCGCCGGACCCGCGGACGCTTCGCCGTGGAGCGCTACACCGGCCGGTTCGATCCCGTGGCCGCCCCCTAGCCTCGGCTCAGCGCAGAAACCGCAACGCCTGCCCCAGGTGATGCACCGCCAGCACGTGGCATCGCGGCAGATCCGGGGGCCAGGGCAGGTAGCGCTGCAACCAGATGGCACGCAGACCGGCACGGCTTCCGCCCCAGACGTCCTGCACCGGGTGAGCTCCGATCACCCAGCCGTGGGACGGATCCAGGCTCAGCACGCGGCACGCCTGGCGAAAAATCACCGGGTCCGGCTTGCGGGTGCCCACCTCATCCTCCACCACCCAGCCGTCCAGCACATCCAGCAGACCGCTGTTGGCGAGCTTGGTCTGCTGGATGTCCCGGGTACCGTTCGTCACGACCCCGACTGCGAACCCTCGATCCTTGAGCTGCTGCAGTCCCGCCAGTGCGCCCTTGACGAGAATGGGCTGCTCCCAGGCGTGGCGCAGGAAGTGCTTGCGGACCTGCTCCTCCCCCGGCCCGCCGGGCAGCTCGGCCGCCAGCGCGGCGAAGAACCGCGCCCGCGGGGTGCAGCCATGACCTGCCAGATCGAGGAAGCGGCGGACGAACGCCTCCTGATCGAGCCCCATGGCATCGCGGAACTCCGTCCAGAAATCCCGCGCGTAGCGGCGAAGCGAGCCGACTCGATCGATCAAGGTGTCGTCGAGCCCGAACAGCACCCCCCGAACCACGGTTGTACGGCCTCCTGCGCGGTCAGGTCGACTGCGCTTCGGTGAAGATCCGGGCCTCCCAGATGTCGTGGGCGGCATCCATGCGCCGGCAGTCGCGCTCCGCAGGCCGGCCACCGAACATGGCCGCCTGGCGCACCACGAAATCGATGTCCGACTTGTTGCTCACCACCCACATGGGCTCGGCCACGGTGGAGGCAGGCTGATCCGTGGCGTTGGGGATGGGCGGCGTCAGCAGCAGCAGAGTCACCTGAGCCGGCGACTGGGCCACCACGCACTGGAAGTGGAAGCCGGTGCAGATCCAGTAGATGGACACCGGGAGCCGGGTCGCGCCGGCGACCTCCACCAGCTTCACGAGCCCCTGCTTCAGCACCTCACCCTTGTTCGGGTAGTGGGGCCACCAGCCGTGACGGTCGCTGCCGAGCCAGTGCCGATTGAGGTGGGTGATCATCGGGCGGTCCCGCTCCGGGTCGAGCACGCCGATGTCCACCAGCACCTCGGTGAACGAACGCCCCGGCGTGGCCACCTTTCTCTGCAGCGCCTGGTAGTCGGTGGTCTGATTCACCGTCTCGGCAATGGCCTGGGGCACCCAGCCCTGGGCCACGAACGCGCACATGGTCGGCATTTGGACTCCTTGTGTATCAGTCACTTACGGCTGACACCCTAGACCACGCCGCGATATCGATTAAGTACGGATAAGTACGTGCGGAGCGGAGCCTCGCGGCGATATCGGGTATATTCGAGCCAGTTGGGAGGGATGATTCCGTGGACAAGACCGCCGGGCAGCTCACCACCGGCAAGCTGCAGGCCCTGGTGGAGGCCGCCTTCGTTCCCGGTATTCGCAGCCGCCGTGATCTCGCTGCCGCATTGGCCCGTTGCGGGGAGGCCATCTCCGTGCACGGGGTGGAGGCGTGGTTCCGCCACGTCGACTCGAACTACAACCTGAAGCGCGAGTCACTGACCCCCGACGGCGCCAGCTACGCCATCCCCAAGCGCCGGTGGCGGGTGCTGATGCAGATCTTCGGCCTGGGGCCGGACGATCTCGAGCGCACCGATTCCGAGTTTCGGCGCTGGTGCCTCGAGCAGGCGCGCCAGCGTGCGGAGCACGCGTCGGTCGTCCGGCCGCAGCGCGACGAACCGAAGCCCGTGGGGCAGGAAGCCGTGTGGGATCGGCTGGTGGACGGCTTCGCCCGCGCCGCCAAAGGTCAGCCTGCCCTGGTGATGCTCACGGGTCCGTCCGGCGCCGGCAAGTCGTTGCTGCTCGACACCTTTCATCGCCGGCTGGAGGACACAGGCTGTCTGCGGCTGCGCACCACCTGCGCCGAGCACGCCGGGCTGCCGCTCATCGCCATCATGGACCTGTTCCGCACCAGTCGGGACGCCCTGAGCGCCGCCGGCGAGGCCTTCGAGCGCCGGTTCGCGGCCATCCATCAGAGCTACCGGGATGCCGGCGACACCGGCTTCGAGTCTCCGGCAGCCTTCCTCGACCTGGCATCGCTGCTCACGGGAATGGCGCGGCAACAGACCCTGGCGGTGTTCGTCGACGACCTGCATCTGGCCGACCAGGCCAGCGCCCGCTGGATCGACTATCTGTGGTCCCAGGCGCGCGGACGCAGCGGACTCAAGCTCCTGATGGTGGCCGCCTACCGCCCCGGCAGCGTGCAGCCCGCCACGGCCGATCTGATCGCCAGCCTGGAAGGCATGAGCGAGACCCGGGTGACCCGCGTCCAGCCCCTGGATCAGGCCAGTCTCAAGCGCCTGCTGGACGGGCACCTGGACGTTCCCCTGTCACCCCAGGCCTTCGACCGCATCTGGCGCGTCTCCTTCGGTCGTACCGCGAAGGCGCTGGAACTGCTGCACCTGCTGCTGCGTCGTGAGGCGCTGGCGCCGCGGGAGGGATACATGGAGCTCCTGGACGACTTCGATTCGACGCCGCTGGCCCTGGACATCCGCGACGTGCAGCAGCAGACGATTCAGAGGCTGCGGCCCGCCACCGTGGAGCTCCTGCGCCTGGCCTCGGTCCTGGGCATCACCTTCGACCTGGACACCGTGCAGCAGCTGCGGCCCCAATGGTCGCTGGAGACCGTGCTCGGCGCCATCGAGGAGGCTGAGCAGAGCGACCTGCTGGTGCACTACCGCGACCGATTCCGCTTCCGCAGCCCGGACCTGGCCAAGCTCCTGTACGATTCCATGGGCGACACCGTCCGGGCGAGGATCCACCAGGAGATCGCCACCCTGCTGCGGAGCACGCTGCCGTCCCCGGAGGCGTACCAGATCGTGGAGGTGGCCCACCACCTGCGGCTGGCGGGGCCCCTCGCCAACCCGGCAGCGCTGATGGACAGCTGCCGGCGCGCCGCCTTCGCCGCTGCCAAGCTGGCGGCCTGGCCCCAGGCGATTCAGTTCGCGGCCACCGCCCTGCAGCAGGGCGGCGAAGCACGACTGTCCCCCGTGGACCGCGCCCGGCTGTTGCGGCTGATCGCCAGCGCCTGGCACCAATCGGGCAAGGCCGACGACGCCATCCATCACCTGATGGCGGCGCTCGAGGCGTTCCGCAGCAGCGGCGACCGGCTGGAGTACGCGCGCACGCTGCATGAGCTGGTCCGGGTGCGCGGCAACTTCGGCCGCCTGCCGAGCGACGGCGATACGGACGTGGAAGAGCTTCGCGAGCTCGCCGCCGAGCTCAAGCGGGCGGACCCGCGTCTGACCTCCCGCGTGTACGATGCCATCTCGGCCCGGATGATGTACCGGGGCGCCCACGGCGACGCGCTGCGGTACGCGCGCAAGGCCAAGCACGCGGTGGCCGACGAGGGCGCTTGCACCGAGAAGGCGCTGGCCGCCGTCGCCGTGGCGCTCGGCTGCCTGCGCCACCTGGAGCTCAAGGAGGCCCGCGAGAACCTGGACGAGGCCCTGTTCACGGCACTGGAGATCGGCGACCAGCACACCGCCGCGCGGGCACTGCAGCGCCTGACCCTGCCGCTGGTGATTCAGGGACGACTGGACGACGTGGAGGCCACCGTGCGGCGGATTCGCGAGCTGGAACACCCCCTGGTACGAACCGGGGAGCTGAGCATTGCCCTGGCTGCATTGCTCGGGGTGCACGCACTGCGCGCCAGGACGCGGGCCTCGGACCAGATCTTCACCGAGGCTCGGTCGCTCATCGAATCGACGGGCTATTTCTGGGCCTACACCAACCTGATCACCGCCTACGCGGCCATGCTGACGTCGGCAGGCGACTTCGCTGCCGCCCTGGAGCTGCTGTCGGAGCTGGATCGCGCGGACGCGCCGGGCCCGCGCCCGGGCTCCGGCTCGGCCCGCTACCGGGCGCTGATCGCGGCGCTGTCGGCGCCCGGCCCTGCAACACCCGCCGCCGGATACACGTTCTCACGGCCGCCCGGCGACGCCTTCGACGCCAGCGCCATCGGCAAGTACTGCATCGACCTCGAGATCGCCCTATGGGCGGATGACCGCGACGCGGTGGAGATCGCGGCGTCGGTGATCAGGCGCGCCTATCTGCGCGGCGCCCGGTTCACACTGGGCTGGCCGTTCTGCGTGCCCCACCTGCTGGGCAGGGCCATGGTCCGACTGGGACGGCACCACGACGCCTTGTATCTGCTGATCAGCGCTCATCAACTCTGCGCCGAAGTGAACGCCCCCCGGGAGGCGCGAGCCATCGAGCGCACCTTGGAGCGCGCGTTTCCGCAGATCTCGCTGGCCGGGGGCGCGGCCCGCGCCCCGACCGGGGCCAGCGGCTCTCGCAGAGCCGCACGGCTGCAGCTGGTCCGGAACGCGGACGATCCGCAGAGCGGCTGATCGCCGCGGAGGATGCTAGTCGCTCACCCAGCGCGAGAGCAGGTGCTGGAAGTGGCGGATCTTCGATTCCTGATAGCGGGCCAACACCACCTCGTCGAAAGGCGCCGCCATCAGGCCGCGCTGCACGTTGGGCAGGTTGAAGGAATCCTGCTGGAACACCTTGGCCAGCATTCCCAGCTCCGGCGCCTCGGTCCAATCCTGCTCCTCGGTGAGGAAATGCAGCGGCGCGGGATCCGGACGCTCACCCTTGAAGGGGCTCAGGAAGTAGCACTCCATGAGCGTCTTGTCGTAGCGATTCTCCCAGGGCCGGAACCGATAGACGATGCGGTTGTAGCCGCCCCAGGGATGGAAATTGGGGAACAGCGTGTAGTAGATGCTGTCGGACACTTCCGCGTCGGAGACGGGGGTGTCTTCCCCGACGATTTCCTGGATGGCGGCGCGGGCGTTGGCCGCCAGCAGGGCACGAGCTCGCATCCCCTCCGGAACCTCCGCCACCGGCGGCTCATCGAGCTTGCGCATGGTCACCGAGTCGAACATGTCCTGCTCGCTGGGCTGCCAGCGCAGGTGTGGGCTCGGCGTGCCGTTGGGTGAAATGGCGCGGGAGAAGTTGCCCCATGCGTCGTACTGAGAGTTCTCGTCGCCCATCCCCGTGAGGATCTGCGGATGGGTGGTGATGACGTGGAAGGCCTCCATGAAGGCTTCCTGGCAGAGCTTCCAGTTGCAGCCGATCACCTTGCCCACGTGAGCCTCGATGTAACGCTCCTCGGGCTTCCACACCGCGAAGTGCTCGGGCAGATCGCCGATGAACTCCTCGAACGGGTCGGCGTTCATGTCCATGTTGATGAACACCCAGCCGCCCCAGGTGCCCGTGCGCACCGGCGCCAGGCCGAACTCGCTCTTATCGATGTGGGGAAAGTCCCATTCGGAGGTCACGCTGCGGCACGAGCCGTCGATGTTCCAGCTGAAGCCGTGGAACGGACAGATGAAGCTCGCAGCGTGTCCGTCCTGATCGCACAGCCTCCGCCCCCGGTGCCGGCACACGTTGTGGTGAGCCTTGATGCCCTCACTGGTCCGAACCACCAGGATGGAGAAGTTTCCGATCTCGTAGGTCACGTAGTCACCGACGTTGGGAATCTCTTCCTCCCGGCAGGCCATCTGCCAGACCCGGGGCCACAGCTTCTGCATCTCCAGATCGTAGAAGGCCTGAGTGGTGTACCGGGTCACCGGCACCGAGACCAGCGGCACGTCCAGGGGATTCTCGAGGGTCAGTGTCCTCGGCGGCGGCACCACGTCCTGCGCGATGAGTTGCTGATAGCTGATACCGGCGGAACGGTTGTTCAACTGCTTTGCGGTGCTGGCCATGGGTAACCTCGTGCTGGGGGTTGTCGGGCTTCAGCCGCGGTGGCGGCGAGCGGCGGTGCCCTCGGGAAGCTGAGGGCCCGCCAGCCAGAGCAGAAAGTGCGGGTCCGCCTGGCGCAGCTCACCGGAGCAGTACCGGCCATCGAACCAAAACACTCCGCGCTTACCGTTGTTGTCCACGTCGACGAGGCCGTCGTCCCGCACGGTGTAGATGGCGCCGGATATGGGGTGTTTCAGTGCAGCCATAGGGAATCCTCGTCCACTGTGATCCAAACTAACCGAACCGGCCAATAACAGTCAACCTATCCGGTTTTATCCCCCGAGACCTCTGGGAGGCCTCGGTTGACTCCCCCGGAGCGATCCATTAAAAACCATCACGCCTGTCGGTTTAGATGAGTTATCGGCTTTCGGCTTTCGGCTTTCGGCAAGAGCGGGATCACCAGAATCCACCGATGTCCTTGTTGCTGACCGCTGATCGCTGATCGCTACTCGGAGGGAAAGTTCATGGCAGTAATCGGCCTTTTCCGTGTCACCCCCGGCGTGGCCGCGCCCACATGACCTTCCCCGCCACGCCCGACGCGCTCACCGCGGCCTGGTTGAGCCAGGCGCTGGGTTACCATGTGAGCGACTTCTACGTGGAGCCGCTGGGCGCCGGCTCCGGCATCATCGGCCTGGTGACCCGGGTGCACCTGTCGGCCGCACGGGGCCCGGCCACGGTCATCGCCAAGTTCCCGTCCCCCGTGGCGGACAACCGGGCAGTGGCCCGAACCTACGACATGTATGGCCGAGAGGTGGCCTTCTACCGCTCCGTGGCGCCGAGGATCTCGCTGCGGGTCCCGGCTTGTTATCACGCAGAGCTGGATCGCCAGCAAGGTGATTTCGTGCTTCTGCTCGAGGATCTCGGCAACCTCCGGGTTGGCGATCAGGTGGCGGGTTGCAGCGCCACGGATGCGCGGCTGGTGGTGGAAGGGATTGCCCGGCTCCACGCGAGCACCTGGGACGCGGAGCCCTCCGCGGACCTGCTCTGCCACGACAACCCGTCTCAGCGAGACGGGATGATCGGCGGATTTCGCCTGGGCTGGCCCACCGTGAAGTCCCGCTTCGCCGACCTGATTCCCGCCGACGGGGACTGGCTGGAGCGCGCGGTTCCCGCAGCCGTGCCGCACCTGCTCGCGGCGATGTGCTCTACCCCCATGTGCGTGACCCACGCCGACGTGAGGCTGGACAACGTCATGTTCGACGACGGCGGCATCGCCCTGGTGGACTGGCAGTCCGTGTGCGTGTCCGCCCCGGAGCAGGATCTGGCTTACTTCGTCACCCAGAGCCTGGCCGACGACGTCCGTGGCGCCGAGGACTGGGTGGCGCTGTACCACCAGGCACTGCAGCGCGAGGGCGTGAGCTACGACCTTGAGGCATGCCGCCGCCGCTACCGGATCAGTGCCCTGTACCTGCTCTGCTACGCGGTGACCATCGCCGGAACCCTGGACCTGGGGAACGAGCGGGGTCTGAAGCTGGCCCGCACCTTGTTGGGAAATTCGTTGCGTTCGCTGGACGAGCTCGACGCCTTCGATCTGCTGGAACGGGAGACCGCATGAAGACATTGGGAGATCGCGTGGCCGTGGTCACGGGAGGCAGTCGAGGCATCGGCGCGGCCATCGTCCGGGCGTTTCTGCGGGAGGGTGCCCGGGTGGCCTTCGACGGCCGGGACCCGGCCAAGGGGCAGGCGCTGGTGGACGAGTTGGGCGCCTCGGAGGCGCTCTGGTACTGCCCCGGGTCGGTGACCGACAGCGGCCATGTGAGCGAGCTGGTGAACGGCACCGTGGAGCGCTTCGGCAAGCTGGACATTCTGGTCAACAACGCCGGAGGCAGCGGCGCGCTGGCTCCGGTCGCCGAGCTCGACGAGGATGCCTGGGAGTACGACTTGCGGCTGAATCTGACGTCCGTGTTCCTGGCCAGCAAAGCCGCGCTGGCCCACATGCTGCCCGCCGGGTACGGAACCATCATCAACATCTCGTCGGTGGAGGGTAAGATCGCCACCCCATCCATGCCCGCCTATGTGGCCTCCAAGCACGGCGTCAACGGCCTGACCAAAGCAGTGGCCGCGGAAGTGGGCCGTTCCGGCATCACCGTCAACGCCATCTGTCCCGGACTGATCCTCACCGATGCCGTTCTGGGAGGCGGACACGAGCTCGCCGCGAGTCTCGGCATGACGTTCGAGCAGATGGTGAACGACGTCTTCAAGGCCAAGACCCTCACCGGCGAGCTGAACACCGTGGAACAGGTGGCCGAGACGGCGGTGTTTCTGGCATCGCCGGCCGGGCGCGGCATCACCGGCGCGGCGCTGTCGGTGGATGCCGGCATCGCGCCCTATTGAGCCGGGGCGGCGGCCGCTTGCCGGCCGGCGATGCGGCCGAAGACGATGGCGTTGGCGATGGAGTTGCCGCCGCCCACGTAACGCTCGCCCAGAACACCCCCGGTGGTCTCTCCGGCGGCGAACAGCCCGTGAATGACCCTATCTCGGCCGTCGAGGACCCGGGTAGCTGCGTCGATGCGCAAGCCCGTGGAGGTCAGGCAGACGATGGCGGGCTTGATCTCCACGGCGTAGAACGGCGGCGTCGACACCGGCTTCATCAGCGCCCCGTCCTTGAAGAACATGGAGTCCACGCCGCCGGCGGCGTCGGCGTTGTAGCGGCTGAAGGTGGATTCCAGGGAGCCCGGGCGGATACCGCAGCGCGCCTCCAGCTCCGCCAGCGTGGCGCCCTGGATCACCCGGCCCGCCGCGATCTGCGCGTCCAGGGTCTCGGTCACCCAGTTCAGCGAAACAGCACCGGCGGCGAAGGCGTCGGCGTAGCGCGGGTCCGGCCGGGCCTCGGCACGGGCGAGGTCGTCGAAGACGGCGAAGCACGAGCCGCCGGTTTGCGCCTTCACCACTCCCGACATCACGGCGTACTCGGCCGTCTCCTTCACGAAGCGCCGCCCTTCCCGGTTCACGTACACCAGCCAGCCGGGCACGTAGACCTCGAGCTCTTTCCTGAAATTCGGCGTGGTCAGCAGCAGCCCCCGGTTGTGGCCTACTACGTCCGCGCCCGCGGCTTCACCGAGAACCAGTCCGTCGCCCAGACAGTTGGGGTTGCCGATGTACCACGCCCAGTCACCGTGAGCGGCGGCCTCCGGGTAGAGCGTGTTCAGGAGCAGCGGGTTCGCGCCGAAGCCGCCGGTGGCGAGGACCACGGCAGTGCTCTCCACCCGCTCGCCGTCCACCACCACGCCGGTCACCCGTCCACTGCCCGGCGTCACGATCAGCTCCTGCACGCGCGTTTCCAGCGCCACGTCGATGGAGCGCCGGCTCACCGCCCGCTCCAGCGCCTCGGCAATGGCCGCCCCCATTCCCGTGGCGGCGTGCCCCCGGGGCACCGTCTCGACCCCCGAGCAGTACAGCGTCTCGGCAGGAAACTCCACTCCCAGGCCGATCAGCCACTCCAGCCCGTCAGCGGCGTGGTCGCAGAGCGCTCGCGCCAGGGATGCCTCCACCCGGTATTGATTGAGGGTCATGTAGTAGTGGAACATGGCCTCGGCGCTGTCGCCCTCGATACCTGCCGCCCGCTGCACGCTGGTGTCGGCGGCGTAGTAGACCCCCCCGGACAGGGCCGTGGATCCGCCGAGCCGCCGGTCCGCCTCCAGCAGGGCGACCCGGGCCCCGGCATCCGCCGCCTCGATGGCGGCGCACATACCGGCGCCGCCGCCGCCCACCACGATCACGTCGTAGCTCATCGTGTTCTCCATCCGGCACTCCTCCTCTCTCGAAAAACCTGCAGGACCCCTACATGAACGACCAGGTCGGCAGCTCGGCCTCGTCAACCCGGCGCGAACCTCGACTGCCACCGACCCGGCTGCTCGCCCTGGCGTTCCCGGCCATGCCGCTGTCGGCCATGGGTCTGCCGCTGGCCATCTTCGCACCGCCCTTCTACGCCACCCTGTTTCAGCAGAACGGCCTGAGCGCGGCGGCGGCCCTCGCCGCGGTGGGCAGCGTCTTCATGCTCGTGCGGATGTTCGATCTGGTCACCGACCCGCTCATGGGCGTGGTGGGCGACCGCTTCGAGAGCCGCTGGGGCAGGCGCCGGCACTGGTGCGTGCTCTCCATGCCGGTGATCATGCTGGGGGTGCTGCTGGTGTTCGTGGTGCCCATTCCGGCCCTCGCGACCCCGGCCTACCTGGTGGCTTCCATGCTGGTGTTCTACGTGGGCTCCACCATGTACACCATCTCCCACTATGCCTGGGGCGCCGAGATGTCTGGCGACTACCACGAGCGCTCCCGCATCACCGGCTTCATTCAGCTGGCCTCGCTGGTGGGCAGCCTCACGGTGCTGATACCCCCCGCCTACATGGAGTACGTGCTGGGAGAGCCGGCCGGTGGCCGCATGGCGGTGATGGCGTTCGGCGTCTATGTGCTGATCCTGCTGCCTCTGGCGACCGTGGTAGCGGTGACCCTGGTCCCGGAGCGCAGGACCGCGCCCGCCCCGGAAATCTCCGTCGCCGCCGGTTTCAAGCTGGTGCTGAAGAATCGTCACATGCGCCGCATCCTGTTGGCGGATCTCATGGTAGGCATACCGGGACCCGTCATGGCCTCGGTGTTCATCTTCTTCCTGCGCGACGTGGTGGGCGGCGAGCAATGGAACTCCATCATCCTGATCCTGTTCTACGGTCTCACCGTCACGGGAGTTCCGTTCTGGATGTGGGTATCGCGGCGGATGGGCAAGCACCGCGCGTTCGCCGCCTCCTGCACCAGTCATCTCGTGCTCATCGGTCTGTTTCTGCTCCTCGACCGCGGTGACACCTTGGGATTCGCCGCCCTGGTCTGGGCCTCGGGCTTCGCCTTCGCCGGTCAGCCCATGCTGCTCAGATCCATGGCAGCCGACGTGGTGGACTCGGACAACGTGGAGAGCGGCGGCCAGCGGACGGGCCTGTACTTCTCGCTCATCACCATGACCCAGAAGATCGGCGGCGCCGCCGCCATCGGCATCGCCTACCCGCTGCTGGGCTGGCTGGGCTTCATCCCCGGTGCGGTGACCCAGAGCGAGCATGCCGTGGACGCGGTGCGCTACATCTACACCTTCCTGCCCGCCATGGCCCTGGTGGTGGCCATCACCGTCATGTGGGGCTTCCGCCTCACTCTGCAGGAGCAGCAGCGGCTGCGCGCCCTGCTGGCCCAGCGCGACGCGGCGGCGGGTACCGACCTCGACCCGTAGGTGCTCGAACAAGGGGGGCTCCCCTCCCGGCTACAGGCCCAGCACGGCCTTGGCGATGATGTTCTTCTGCACCTCCTGAGAGCCTCCAAAGATGGACGCCGCCCGGGAGTTCAGGTACCTGGCGGTGGCGGTCTCCGCGTAAACGGGTCCGACCCAGGGCTCGTCGTGGCCGTTCAGTGAGATGAGGTTGGCGTGCGGCAGCGCGTAGTGCTGCACCGCCTCGAGGCGGAGGGTGTTGATCTCCTGCTCGATGGCTACGGAGGTGTTCTTGGCCAGCGATGAGCCGGGCCCGGGGGACTCGCCGCGGGACATGCGGGCCAGGTTCGCGAGCTCCGCGAACTCCAGGGCCCGCAGGCGGATCTCCACGGCGGAGACGCGGGTACGGAATCCGGGGTCGTGCCACAGCGAGGCGCCCTCCGCCGGCTCGCTTTCCGCCACGGCCTTCAGCTCGTCCAAGGCGACCTTCAGGCGCGGGGCGGCACCGCCGCCGCCCCTCTCGAACTCCAGAAGGTACTTGGCCACGGTCCAGCCTTCGTTTTCGGGCCCGACCCGGTTGGACTGGGGCACGCGAACGTCGTCGAAGAACACCTGATTCACCTCGTGGTCCCCGGCCAGGGTGATGATGGGTTCCACGGTGATGCCGGGGGTGCTCATGGGGATCAGCAGAAAGGTGATGCCCGCCTGGGGCTTGCCCGAGCTGTCAGTGCGCACCAGGCAGAAGATGTGATCGGCGAACTGGGCGTGCGTGGTCCAGATCTTCGTGCCGTTGACGACGTAGTCGTCGCCGTCCTTCACCGCCGCCGTCTTGAGGCTCGACAGATCCGAGCCGGCACCGGGCTCCGAGTACCCCTGGCACCAGTAGTGCTCGCCGGACAGGATCCTCGGCAGGTAATAATCCTTCTGCTCGGGGGTGCCGTACTTGAACAGCACGGGCGCCAGCATGCGCAGCCCCAGAGGAATCAGGCCCGGCGCGTGGGCCTTGGCGCACTCCTCGCTGAAGATGTACTTCTGGGTCAACGACCAGTCGACGCCGCCGTACTCCACGGGCCACGCGGGCACGGCCCAGCCTTTCTCCACCAGGATCTGTTGCCAACGCATGGCCAGATCCTTGTCGGCGAACACCGTGGTGGTGCGTGCCACCGCCTCCCGCATATCCGGGGTCAGATGGGTGTCGAGAAACGACCTCACCTCGTCCCGGAAGGCTTCGTCCTGCTTGCTGAATTCCAGATCCACCGATCCTCCTGACGCCGATCCCATCGAGTGGTAACGTTTCGCTGCAGACAATACCGCAAAACCGTCATATTGTACGGTTTTGGAGGTGAAGTGACGATGCAAGCAGGGTTGGTGACCGGCCGGCGCCGGATCGAGCTGAGAGAGTTTCCTGAGCCGGAGCCCACGTCCGGCAAAGCCGTGGTGCAGATTGCCTATTGCGGCATCTGCGGCACCGACGTGCACGCCTATCAGTCCGGCGAGCCGTACAACCCCGCCATATGCGGGCACGAATGGTGCGGCACCGTCAGCGCCGCAGGGGCCGGGCTCGACCTGAAGGAAGGCGACCGGGTGGCCATCGGCATCGCCGGCCCCTGCGGCCGCTGCGCGACCTGCCAGCGCGGCGACCCGGCGCACTGCGAAGCGGCCTTCGCGGGCCTCGTGGGCGCCGGCCCCCTGGCCGCGCCTCATGGCGGTTTCGCGTCCGCCATCGCCATCGATGCAGCCAGGCTCTACGGGATCGCGAGAGGGATCGACGACCTTCGCGCCGCCATGCTCGAGCCGGCCACCATCGCCCTGCACGCGGTGCGGCGCACGCCACTCCGGCTCGGCGACAGCGTGGTGGTGATCGGTGCGGGCCCCATCGGTCTCCTGGTACTGCAGTGCGCGCGTGCCGCCGGAGCCGGATGCATCGTGCTCGTGGAGCCGCAGCCCGGGCGGCGCGCCCTGGGAGAGACCCTGGGGGCCGACCTCGCCCTGGACCCCACGGTGGACGATGTCGCCGATCGACTCAGGGAGTGCACCGGCCAGCCCGGCGCCGACGCCGTGTTCGAGTGCGCCGGCGTCCCGACCACCGTTCAGACCGCCGTGGACCTCGCCCGACGCGGTGGCGTGGTCTCCCTCGTGGGGGTGCCGAACGCGCCAGCGCAGATCGATGCGGCCGGGTGGCTCGTCAAGGAAGTCCGGCTCACCGCGTCCCTCGGCTACACCCGCGAGGAGTTCGCGCTGACTCAGGCACTGGTGCTCGACGGCCGGCTCGATCTGCCACCGCTGCACACCTCCACCGTGGGGCTCGCCGACATGGCTGCGGCCTTCGATGCCCTTTGCGACTCGCCGACGGAGGTCAAAATCCTGGTGGATCCCAACCGATGACCCAGCGCGCCGACTCGCCACAACCGTAGGCCTCGTCATGCACGAACTGTCGCTGGCCGCCGGAGCCCTTCCCGAATTCGCCGCCGACGTGGTGGCGGAAGCCGCCGGGCGCGCCGGCTTTGGCATGGCCGGATTCACCGTGGATCCGGCCTCCTGGGACCGCGCCATGACCCGGCGCGTCACCCGGCTCGCGGACCAGTGGCGGCTTCGCATCCTCGATGTGGAAGTGGTGTGGATCCCTGCTGGCGGGAAGCTCGACGACGGTCACCGCCGGATCGTGGACGTGGCTCTCGAGCTCGGAGCCCGCAACCTGCTGGTGGTGAGCTCGGAGCCCGACGCCGGGCGCACCGCCGCCGCGCTGCACCGCTTGTGTGAATGGTCGGCACCGGGCGGCATGCGGGTGGCGCTGGAGTTCCTCATGATCACGGCCATCCGCACCCTGCCGGACGCGCTGGCGGCGGTGCGCCGCTGCGATCATCCGTCGGCGGCGATTCTCGTCGATGCCCTTCATCTGCAGCGCAGCGGCGGCCGGCCCGACGACCTGAGGAGCCTGGAGCCGGGGCTGCTGCCGTACGCCCAGCTCTGCGACGGGCCCGCGAGCTGCGGCGACAGCCAGGAGCAGTATCTGGAAGATGCGCTGGACCGCCGGGACTCGCCCGGACGTGGCGAGCTGCCCCTCCGCGAGTTGCTGGCGGTTCTCCCCGACGAGTGCCCGCTGAGTCTCGAGGTTCGCTCGCGCCGGGTGCGTGAGGCATTCCCGGACCCCGTGGCGCGCGCGCAGGCGCTGCGCCGGGACGCCCTCGACTTCCTCCAACCCGCGGCAGGCGAGCGGTGAACGTCGCCCAGCAGATCGACCACGCCGTGCGACTGCACCACGCTGGCCGGTACGATGCCGCGGCCGAGCTCTATCGGCGGATTCTCACGGTGGATCCCCGCCATCTGGGCGCTTTGAATGGCCTAGGAATGATCGAGTTTCAGGCCGGCCGTTTCCCCGCCGCCATCGCGCTGCTGGAGCGGGTGGTGGCCGTGGCCGGTGAGCACGGTGGCTTTCTCATGAATCTGGGAGCGGTGCACGACCGCGCCGGGAACCCGAAGCAGGCCGAGCACTGCTACAGCCGCGCCATCGCCGCTGCGCCCCGTTACCCCGACCCGTACTACAACCTCGGCGCCCTGTACCTGCGACGGGGGGATCCCGAGGCCGCCATCGAGGTGTTCGACCGCTGCATGGCCGCCATCGGCCGGGAGTTCCACGCCCTGGCGTACAAGGCCCACGCGCTGCGCGACGCGGGCCGGGACGACGAAGCCCGTTACCTGCTGGACTGCGACCGCTACGTCCGCATCTACCCCTTCGAACCGCCGGACGGCTACGAGAGCATCGCCGCCTTCAACGACGCGCTGGCCCGGCACGTGGAGAGCCACCCCACCTTGCGCGGCAACGTCATGTCCACCGTAAACGGCAGACACACCGGCGAGTTGCTGAAGGAGCCGAAAGGGCCCATGGCGGCCATGGAGCCTCGAATTCACGAAGCAGTGGCCTGGTATCTGGCCCAGCTTCCGGACGACCCGGACCACCCGGTCGTGCGCTGGGCGCCGCGGTGCTGGAAGCTCACGGCCTGGGGCGTGGTGATGTCCGACGGCGGGCATGAGCGCTCCCACATCCATCCCAACGGCTGGATCAGCGGCGTGTTCTACCTGAGCCTGCCGGATCTGGTGTCCGATCCGGCCGCGGGTCATCAGGGCTGGCTGCGCTTCGGCCAGCCCACCCCGGAGCTGCGCGTGAAGTCCGAGCCGCGTCTCTCGGACTACCAGCCGGGCTACGGCCGCATGGTGCTGTTCCCGTCGTACTTCTATCACGGCACGGTGCCTTTCGAGAGCGACACGCGCCGGATCTGCGTCTCCTTCGACGTGGAGCCGCTGTGACGACGGGGGGGCGAGCCCCGAAGACGGGGCTCGCCGGGTTCCCCTGCGGGACCTACATGTTGTAGGTCAGCTCCAGACCCCACTGGCGGGGCTGGTTCATCTGCACGAAGTTGAACAGCCCGGCAACGAAGGTGCCGGTGGAGGCGTAGATCTCGTCGGTGACGTTCTTCACGAACAGCGACGCCCGGTAGCGGTCGTCCACGGACCGCCAGGTGGCGGAGACGTCGAAGATGTTCGAGTCGTCACGAATCGGCGTGACCCGGGTGCCATCGAAGTTGGTGATGCCATCCAGGGTGCCCGCCGGAAGCCCCGCCGCGACGATGCTGGTCTCATCCGAGTAGCGCCAGGTGCCGGTGAGGGTGAGATTGCCCGCATCGCCCAGCAGGACTTCGTAGGCAGCGTCCAGCCGCATCTGCCATTCCGGGGCCTGGCTCGGCGGCAGGTATGACACGTCCACGGGGACCAGGAAGCCTGCGGAGGCTCCCGCCGGGGTGAACACCTCGGTGGCGTCGGCACACTGGGTGAAGCCCGCAGGTGCCGCGGCCGTCGGCAGCACGCCGTTCACCGCCGAGCACCAGTCTTCGTTCTTGGCATCCAGGTAACCCACGGTGAGGTTGACGGTGAGGGCTTCGGTGACCAGCGCCGTGACCTCGAGCTCGACACCCTTGTTCTCCGCCGAGCCCACGTTGTCCGTCACCGTTTCCTGACCGGCGCCGCCGGGGGCCGGCCGGATGGTGGCCCGCTGCAGGTCCTGGTAGTCCATCAGGAACACGGACGCGTTCAAGCGTACCCGGTCGTCCAGGAGATCGGCCTTGAGCCCGATCTCGTAGTTGTCCACGGTCTCCTCGTCAAACGGACCGATACTGAACGCCGTGTTGCCGCGGCCGTTGAAGCCGCCGGAGCGGAAACCCTTGGCCCAGCTCGCGTACACCATCACCTCGTCGGTGAAGAAGTAGTTGACCCCCAGCTTCGGGCTCACGTCGTCCCACTCCTCGGACTTGTTGAGCTCCGTGCTGACGGGGCCGGCACCGAGGTCGATCTGACAGGTGCGGGTCACGGGATCGCCGAAGCCCACGCCGCAGTGCTCGAAGTCCTTCTGCTCCTCGGAGTAGCGGATGCCCGCCGTCAGCGAGAGCTGATCGGTCACGTCCCAGTCCACCTGACCGAACGCCGCCCAGGCCTCGTTCAGCTGCACGCTGCGGCCGTAGATCTCCGGGGCCGGAGCGACGAACGCGCCCCGGGTGAACTGGTCCATCTCGTACTCCTGCTCGAAGTAGTACAGACCCGTCACCAGGTGGAAGGTGTCGGAGAACTCCGAGGCGAAGCGCAGCTCGTGGCTGAACTGGTAGTGGTCCTGAATCCGCTGGGTGTGGAACAGGTTGTAGTCCGTGGTATCGAAATCGTTGGCCACGTCCTCCTCCACATCGCGGTAGTTGCCGATGTAGGTGAAGGTGCCGACACCGTCCACATAGCGATTGACGTTGGCGGTGAGGCCCCAGACGTCGAAGTCGGAGAAGCTGCCGCTGGCCTGATCATGGCGCACATCGAAGCTGTCGTCGTCCACCTCCCGACCGCAGAACGTCGTCGCGTCCTCGGGATTGCCGAACACACCGGCGATGAAGTCGATGACCAGGTCGTTGCCACCGGTGAACGGTACCGTGGTGCGAGGATCCGAGGGACAGGCGCTGTACGGCACGTTGGCCCAGGAGTCGTCGCGAGTGCGGTTGTACTCGCCCCGAAGCACCACGTCCCAGTTGTCGTTCGGCACCCACTTCACGCTGGGCAGGATGGTGATGCGTTCTTGGCCGTTCACATCCGGCGCCCCCGGCGACTTGTTCTCGTAGAAGCCGTCGGAGTTGGTGGACTTGGCGGCCACCCGGAAGGCGAGCTCGTCGGACACGGCCAGGTTGGCCACGGCCTTCACGTCCAGGCGGCTCTCGCTGCCCGCAAGAACGGACGCGCCGAACTCGTTCTGCTCCAGGTTCGGCTCGTTGTGCTTGAGGTGCACCACGCCACCGATGGCGTTGCGGCCGAACAGGGTGCCCTGAGGGCCGCGAAGCACCTCCACTGCGGAAACGTCCAAGAAGTCCTGCAGCGCCGTGGAGACCCGCCCCTGATAGACGTCGTCGATGAACGTGGCGATGCCCGGGTCGGTGGCGGACTCGATGTCGGTGCTGCCCACCCCGCGGATGTAGAACGCCGCCGCGTTCTGGAACGCGCCCACCGGCTGGAGCTGCACGTTCGGGGCGATGCCGTTGAGATCGCGGGCGTCCTGAGGGTAATTGCTCTGCAGCCGGTCCCCCGAGATGGCCGTCACCGAGATGGGCACCTCCTGCAGCGACTCGGTGCGCCGGGTTGCGGTGACCACCACCTCCTCCAGCACGCTTCGAGCGTCCGTCTGCGCAACCGCCGGCAGCGCCGGTATGGCCGCGGTGGTTCCAGCGATGGCGCTGGCCAACAGCGATCGTTTGAACATCTTACTCTCCCAATGCAATCGTGACTCGACGGTCACGTACCAAACGCCGGTCCGGGTCTTGTCGTTCGTGCTTCCCCGAACCGGCCTATCCAGCCGCCCTGGCCTCGTGCCAGCGGCGACCGACCACAGAACTACGGGCTGCCGTGCTCACAGCAGCAACCATCCCCCATCCACCGGCAGGTAGATGCCGGTCACGAAATCGCTCATGGACGAGGCCAGAAACAGCGCGGCCTTGCCCTGCTCCAGGGGATCGCCCCAGTGGCCCGCGGGCAGGCGGGCGATCCGATCGGCCACGGTATCCGCCAGCGGATCACCGGTGGCGGCTGGCGGCTGACCGCCGATGGCCGGCGGGTCCCCCTCGCCCACCCAGGTGGGCCCGGGGGCCAGGGCGTTGACGTTGATGCGGTGAGGGGCCAGCTCGAGTGCCAGCGCCCGGGTGATCTGCACCACCGCCGCCTTGGAGCCATCGTAGGTGACCCCCACTCCCGGGGACACGGCCTGGGTCGAGGCGATGTTGATGATGCGTCCTCCCCGTCCCGCTGCAACCATCAGACGGGCCGCGGCGCGGCAGCAGTAGAACACGCCGTCCACGTTCACCGACCAGAGCTTGCGCCACATGTCATCGGTGATGGTCGCCACCGGGCCACCGTAACCGGAATAGACCCCGGCGTTGTTGACCATGATGTCCAGAGACCCCAGGCGCCGGACGGTCTCCTCCAGCGCCGCATCCACCGCCGCGCCATCGCTCACGTCGAGCTCCATGGCGGCGCCGCCGATCTCCTCGGCCACCCGCGCCGCCCCCTCGCCGTCCACGTCGCTCACCATCACGGCAGCGCCGGCCCCGGCCAGGGTCCGGGCGATGGCGGCGCCGATGCCGTGGGCGGCGCCGGTGACGTGGGCCACCTTGCCGCTGAGATCGATCCAATCCGCGTTCATGATTCGAACAGGCCCTCCCGCAGCACGTCCTCCAGGGAGCTCTGGAAGACCTCGACCAGCCGGTCCACCTCCGCGTCGCCGTGGGCCGCGCTGAGAAACGCCCGCTGGGTGCCCGGCACCAGCACCCCCCGGTTCAGGGCGTGCAGGTAGAACGCCTTCTGCGCGGCGTCGTTGACCGGCTTGACGTCACGCAGGCTGTGTATGGCCTCGCGCTGGAAGAACATGTGGAACATGCTGCCCACATGCTTCATCTGTGCCGGAATCTGTCGCTCCTGACAGAATCCGTTGATGCTCTGCGCCAGGCGCTCGCCGGCGGCGTCCAACCGCCGATAGATCTCCGGGTGGCGGGCCAGGTGGCCCACGGCGGCGGCCCCCGCCTCCATGGTCAGCGGGTTGCCGGAGAAAGTGCCTCCGGAGAAGATGCCGCGCTCGGCGGCCAGCCCGGTGAACACCTCCATGAGGTCCGCGCGCCCGGCCACCGCTCCGATGGGCAGGCCGCCGCCGAGAACCTTGCCGTAGGTGGCCAGATCCGGCACCACGCCGAACCGTTCCTGGGCGCCGCCGTAGGCCAGCCGAAAGCCGGTGATGACCTCGTCGATGCCGAACAGCACGCCGGCGCCACGGCACACCTCCGCAAGCTCCGCCAGGAACTCCCCAGCCCCGGGTTGAGGGTTGGAGCTCTGCACCCCCTCCACGAGCACCAGAGCGAGCTCGCCAGCGTGCCGGCGAATCAGATCGAAGGCCGCCGGGTTCCGGTACGGCAGCAGCATGACCAGCTCCTCGAGCTGGGGGGGAATGCCGTGACCCATGGGCAGCGGCCGCGGCGCGTCCGCGGGGCTCGCGGGGTCCGTCACCCACATGCCGTAGTCGTGGGCGCCATGATAGAAGCCGTCGAACAGGGCGATCCTGTGGCGGCCGCTGAACGCGCGGGCGGCACGCATGGCGTACATGGTGGCTTCCGAGCCGGTGTTGCAGAACACCACCCGCTCGGCGCAGGGACTGGCTTCGTGAAGCAGCGCCGCCAGCTTCATCTGGGCGGTGGTGTGGATGCCGAACATCCAGCCCAGCTCCGTGCGGTCCTTGATGGCGCGCTCCACCTCCGGATGGCGGTGGCCGAGCATGTGCAACCCGAAGCCCACGGACGTGTCCAGATAGCGGTTGCCGTCGGCGTCGTAGACGTAGGCCCCGTCGCCGCGGTGGATGAAGATGGGATGGGGCATTTCCAGGTTGGCCGCCAGCCCCGAGTTGAGAATCTCCGCCCGCTCCCCGGCAATGGCCTGCGAGCGTGCCGTTCTGGCCGAGAGCTCGGCCCGCGCCTGGGCGACTGTGGTCACGTGCCCGCCAGCCTGGCCACCACCGGAGCGAAGGCTTCCATGGCGGCCTCGCCCACAGTGACGTAGGAGATACCGTGCAGCTCACGGCGCCGCTCGAGCTCCTCGCACACCGTGTCCACCGAACCGAACAGGGCGTGCGGATGCCGCCGCATTTCCTCTTCGGTATAGCCGAACATCGCGGTGAAGTTCTCCAGCACCGGGCTCGGGTCGTCCATCACGAACGTGAAGTACGCGCCGATCTCGATCTCCAGGGCATCGAAACGATCACCAGCACCCTCGCGCACCCAGCCGATCTTGCGCTGGGTCTCCTCTTCCGAGGAGGAGCGGACTCCGTCGGGGCCGATGGTTCCGGAGCGGTTGTTGAAGTTCAGGCTGACGATGTCGGCCTCCCGCCCGGCCAGCCGGAGGATGCGCGGGCTGCCGCCGCCGATCATTATGGGCGGCTTCGACAGCGGCTTGGGGATCCCTTCGAAGTCCCGCCAGTGGATGGTGCCGTTGTCCACGTTCACCAGCCCTTCGCCGCGAAACGCCTTCACGCCTTCCACCACGTCCGCCAGCCGGTCGATGCGGGTGCCGGGGCGATCGAAGGGGATCCCCACCGCCCGGTACTCCTCCTCGAGCCAGCCGGCCCCCAGGCCCAGCTCCAGGCGGCCACCGGACAACAGGTCGATGGTCATGGCGGACTTGGTAAGCACCACCGGATTGTAGTAGTCGATGCAGAACACCCGGCAGCCGATGCGAATGTCCCGGGTCACCGCCGCCGCGTAGGCCATGGCCGGAACGGCAGCCAGCGACTGCACCGGATGGTTGGTCTTGTCGATGGCCGGACCGGGACCGAGCAGATGGTCGGCCAGGTGAAACGCGGAGTAGCCGAGCTCTTCGGCCCGGCGCACCTTGTCCGCCCATTCGGCACCCGAGTCGGCATTGAACGACTGCACGGCGAAGCGAAACGGCTTGCTCATCCCCTCTCCTTCTCCGGTCTCCGGAGCTATGTGAAATCGACGGGCACGCGGGCGCCATGCCATCGGCGACCGCGTCATCACAGACCACCGTCACGGACCGCGTCCCCCACGGGCCGGGCGCTCGTGTCAGAACTGAATGCGCTTGGTGATGCCGCCGTCGATCACCACGTTGGTGCCGGTGGTGAACCCGGCCCGGGAGCTCGCCAGCAGCGCCGCCTGGGCGGCCACCTCTTCGGCCGTGCCCATCCGCCCCAGCGGGATCTCCGCCACGGTCTGCTCGTAGAAGGGCTTCATGTGCTGCCGGATTCGATCCCAGGCGCCCCCTTCGATCATGATGGGCCCGGGCGAGATCGCATTCACCCGGATGCCCTTGGGCGCCAGGTCCTGGGCCAGGGCGCCCGAGTAGTTCAGCAGGGCCGCCTTCATGGCGTTGTAGGCGCCGGCACCGATGAACTTCTCCAGCGCCGCGGTGGAGGAGATGATGAGAATGCTGGCGTTCTTGGATTTCTCCAGATACGGCATGGCCCCCTCCACGCAACGGACGGTGCCCAGCACGTCGAACTCGAAGTTGGCCCGCCAGCCTTCCTCTCCCGGGGCATTGCCGCCGCTGACGTTGCACACCATGCAGTCCACGCCCCCGAGGGCCTCGGCGGACTCCTCGATCCACGCCTTCAGCTCCGCTCCGTCTCCCACGTCCACTGACTTGCCGATGGCCTTGACCCCCTTGCCGGAGAGGGACTTCACGGCCGCGTCGATCTCCTCCTGATTGCGAGCGCAGATCGCCACGTTGCAGCCTTCATCCGCGAGAGCCTCGGCGATGGCCCGGCCGATGCCCTTGGAGCCCCCTGTGATCAGCGCGTTGGCGCCCTTGAGCTGTAGATCCATGCGTCTTTCTCCTGTTTCGGCCTGCGGCCGGGGCGGCCGGTACGTGATCCCCGAGAGGCGAAGCCTAGGGCAACGAAAACAGTCAAGCAAGACGGCTTCTTTTTTTTCCGGCCTCCGCACATACTTCCGACCTCTGGAGTGAGGAGGTATGCCCCATGAACACCGTCAACCGTCAGTTTCTGCTCGCCGCGCGCCCGTCGGGCATGGTCAAGGAGAGCGACTTCGAGTACCGGGAGACGGCGATTCCGGAGATCGGCGAGAACGAGGTCCTGGTGAAGACCTCCTACATCTCCCTCGATCCCTCCATGCGCGGACAGATGGAGAATCGGGCGGACTACGTGGCCCCTCTCGCCATCGGCGACGTGATGCGGGCGAACGCCGTGGGCACCATCGTGGCGTCGCGCCACCCGGACTTCCCCGAGGGCACCCAGGTCACCGGTACCTTCGGCATGCAGGATTACGCCGTGGCCAGCGGCCGCGAAGACCGTTTCCGGGTGTTTCCGACGGACGTGGATCCCACCGAAGCCCTGGGCGTGCTGGGGGGCACGGGCATGACTGCGTACTTCGGGCTACTGGAGCTCGGCCAGCCCCAGCCAGGGCAGACGGTGGTGATCAGCGGCGCCGCGGGCGCCACGGGCAGCGTGGCCGGGCAGATCGCCGGGATCCACGGGTGCCGCGTGGTGGGCATCGCCGGGGGCCCGGAGAAGTGCGCCTGGCTCACGGAGGATCTGGGTTTCGACGCCGCCATCGACTACAAGCACGAGGACGTGGGCGCGGCCCTGGACCGTCACTGTCCCGACGGCATCGATATCTACTTCGACAACGTCGGCGGCGACATCCTGGATCTGTGTCTGGCTCGCATCGCCATGCACGCCCGCGTGATCATCTGCGGCGGCATTTCCCGCTACAACGCCACGGGCCCCATTCCGGGGCCGAAGAACTACTTCAACCTCGTGTTTCGCCGGGCGCGTATGGAAGGCTTCATCGTCCTGGACTACGCGCCGCGGTTTCCGGAGGCCACCGGCCGCTTACGGCAATGGATCGACGAGGGCCGGCTGAGGCAGCGGGTGACCGTCGTCGACGGCTTTCGAGAGCTGCCCCGGGCACTGATCCGCCTGTTCGAGGGCTACAACATCGGCAAGATGATGGTGAAAACCACCTGAGGAGGACCCATGGCCGAGGCGAACGTTCTGAGCGCCCCGCTCGATCAGACCACCCCCATCAGCCCGGAGGCGCTGGCGTGTCCACACCAGTACAACGAGCGGCTGCGCCGTGAGGCCCCCGTCTACCGGTGTCCGCACACCGGCATCGTGTTCGTCTCCGACTACGAGACGGTGCAGCGGGTGGCCAAAGACCACAAGACCTTCTCGAACCGGTTCGGCCAGGCCATGCGCTCCGAGGGCGACGTGGACCCGCGCCTGGCCGAGATCCAGGCCCAGGGCTACCCGCCGGTGGATACCATGCTGACCCAGGACCCGCCGCTGCACCGGCGCTATCGGGGCATGGTGAACGAGGCCTTCACCGCCCGCCGGGTAGCCACCCTGGCGCCCTACATCGAGCAGCTGTGCCACCAGCTCATCGATGCCTTCGCCGAGGCCGGCGAGTGCGAGTTCGTCGAGGCCTTCGCCGAGCGCGTGCCCATGACGGTGATCGCGGATCAGCTCGGGGTGCCGCTCAGTGACTACGAGCTCTTCAAGTCCTGGTCCGACGCCTTCGTGGCCCAGCTCTCGCGTATGGCTTCGCCGGAGGAGGAGCTGAAGGCGGCCACGCTCATCGTCGAGTTCCAGAAGTACTTCGCCGCCAAGCTGGAGGAGCGCCGCCTGGATCCCAGGGATGACATCATCTCCGACATCGTTCACGCGCGGTTCGAAAACGAGCGGCCGCTGGACGTGGCCGAGATGCTCTCGATCCTGCAGCAACTGCTGGTGGCCGGCAACGAGACCACCACTCACTGCATCGCCGAGGGCGTGCTGCTGCTCATCCAGAATCCGGACCAGCACCAGGCGCTGAAGGACGATCCGGAGCTGGTGCCAAACTTCGTGGAAGAGGTGCTGCGCCTCGCCTCCCCCACCGCCAACATGTGGCGGGTGGTCACGCAGGACACCCACATCGGCGGCCTGGCGGTCCCGGCCGGCTCGGTGGTGCAGCTACGCTTCTCGTCGGCCAACCGCGACGACGGCGTCTTCGATCAGCCCCACCGGCTGGACGTGAGACGCCGCAACGCCCGCAGCAACGTGGCCTTCGGCCACGGCGTGCACATGTGCATCGGCGCGAGCCTCGCCCGCAAGGAGCTGGAGGTCGCGTTTCGGGTGCTGCTGGAGCGGCTGGACGAATTCGCTCTCGCGTGTGCCGAGGAGGAGCTGGAGTATCCGCCCAACGTGCTGCTGCGCGGCCTCACCCGGCTGCCTATCCGGTTCAGCGTGCGCGCCGATCAGGCCCCGGGCTCGGAAACCCAGTAGATGGCGTTCCGGATGAGCCGGCGCAGGTGGGGGTTGGCGTAGGCCACAGGGTCGTCGCCGCACTGCAGATAGACGATGCGGCTGTTGCCGCGGGTCTTCGCCCAGCCGATGAGGCGGCTTCCGGGCGGGTGCTCCCAGCCCTCGTTGCTGAACATGCGGCGATCCCGCACCGCCCGGGCCGCTGAGTAGAAGTTCCTGGCCTCGAACGTGTAGTCGCTGACCAGCAGCGGCTGCACGTCGTCCTCGAACGCTTCAAACAGGTAGAGCTCGTCGGTGATCTCGAAGTGCTCGGGGACACCTTCCGTCACGGGATGCCGCTCGAGCACCCGCACCTGGTGGGTGACGTGATGCCGATAGCCGGAATCCTGACAGTCCCGTCCTCGCAGCCGACCCGGCAGGTAGAGAAAGCGCCCACCCACGATCTCGGCGTACTCCTCCCACGCCGGCCAGCCGGCGATGGCGTGGTGCAGGAACACCAAGCCCTTGCCGTGCTCGAGCAGTTCCACGACCCGGCGCCGGTATTCCGGGTCCGGCTCGATGAACTCGGGGCCTCGGTCCGCATGAAAACGGATGCCCGGCATGTCGTAGAGCACGAACGCATCGTAGGGAGCCGCGTGGCGGACGTCGAACAGGGCCTGGGCCGCCGGCTGCTCCACGTGGGTCCAGCCGACCTCGTCCATGGCGTCGAACATGGCGAAGAAAGGCTCCCGTTCGAAGGGGTGGCCCTTGGTCACCAGAAGGATTTCACGATGGTCGGGCATGAGGAATCCTCAGGTTTCGCTGTCCGCTGTCCGCCGTCCGCTCTCCGCTGGAGTCCATGCGCCTCACCTCGGCGTCCTGCGGACAGCGGACAGCGAATAGCGAAGGTACCACTCCCCTCCCCCAATACCAACAGCCTTGACTGTTTTGCCGGAATGGGCACACTGCCCATGGGACCGCCCGGC
>JAWLGU010000018.1:0-31101 GCA_041690675.1 Pseudomonadales bacterium
CGATGGATGGAAGGACCTCGAAGCGTGGGGGCGGCAGCCCGGGCAGCGGGACCATTTGAGCGAAGCCGAACGCAGCAGATTGACCGCCGCGGTCGGCGCTGCAGGCGCCGCGGGCGGCAACTCTGCGCAGTGAGGGTACCGCGGAGCGGCTGAGCGTGGTCCCGCTGCCCGGGATGACGCGGCCGCGCCGCGAGAACCCTATTCACGCAGACGGGATCAGCCGGTGTCCGTCTTGCGCCGCCGCTTGTCCCGCCGGATCTCCACCACCTCGCCCGTGAAGTACTCGGGCTCCGTGGCATACCACTCCTGCAGCTCCACCCGGTGATGCTGACGAGTCAGATCGCAGAACTCGTAAAAGGTGGGTCGCCCCGGATCGCTGATGATGATGCGCTTCACCCCCGCCTCGAAGGCGCGATTCACGAACCGATTCAAGGGCTTGACCATCTTGTCCCAGAAACAGATGTCGGAGCCGACAATGACGTCGAACGCGGCCAGGTCGTCGGCGCCGAGCTTCTCGAAGCGTCCGGGGAGGGGGGTCACTTCCACGTCGTTGAGCACCGCGAGCACCTCGAGGAACGGGAACACGTCGCTGTCGATGTCCAGGCCGGTGACCCGGGCGTTGAAGCGGCTCGCGCAGAACACGGAGCCGGGCCCCCAGCCGCAGCCGATCTCGAGCACCCGGGCCCGTTTGCGCATAGGCTCGTGCTGCAGGTAGTCCATGAGCAGAAAGCTGGAATTCCACGTCTTATGACCATGCACAGAAGGCTGGTAGGCCTTCTTCAGGCGGCGGATCAGCCGGTGTCGGGGGTCGAGCAGGTAGATACCGTACGCCTGGTAGATGTGCGGTTCCGGAAGTCTCTCCAGCTTGGGCATGGGGCGAGGGGCACCGTTGAAATCAGGCGGCGCATGTTACGGGCTCGCGCCACCTCCTGTCAGCCAATACCCGACTAAATTACTCTGGTATTGGGTCGGGGCGAGCAGTTACAATGCGCGCTCACAGGATACGAGCAGTACGTCGTGACCGACAGATCCGTAGAAGCACTGGTCAAGCGCGAGTACCAGGCTGGATTCGTCACCGACATCGAGTCGGAGACCCTGCCGCCCGGTCTGGACGAATCGGTGGTTCGCTTCATTTCGGCGAAGAAGCATGAGCCCGAGTGGCTGACTGAGTGGCGCCTGAAGGCCTACCGCGGCTGGCTGAAGATGCCCCATCCGCACTGGGCGCACGTCCACTTCGCGCCCATCGACTACCAGACCATCTCCTACTACTCGGCGCCGAGGAGCCAGGGCGAGGGCCCGAGATCCCTGGACGAGGTGGATCCGGAGCTCCTTCGAACTTACGAAAAGCTCGGTATCCCCTTGCACGAACAGGAAATTCTCGCCGGCGTCGTGAAGGACCCGGCGCCCGGGGAGTCCCGCGCCGCAGAGGCGCCCCTGCAATCCCCGCGGGTGGCCGTGGACGCCGTGTTCGACAGCGTCTCCATCGCCACCACGTTCAAGAAGCAGTTGGCCGAGGCCGGCGTCATCTTCTGCTCCATCTCCGAGGCGGTGCGCGACCATCCGGAGCTGGTGCGGAAGTATCTCGGCAGTGTGGTGCCCGTGGCGGACAACTTCTATGCCGCCCTCAATTCCGCCGTGTTCAGCGACGGCTCCTTCGTCTACGTGCCGGAGGGTGTGCGCTGTCCCATGGAGCTCTCCACCTACTTCCGCATCAACGCCCAGAACACCGGCCAGTTCGAGCGCACCCTGATCATTGCGGATAGAGGGGCTTACGTCAGTTATCTCGAAGGCTGCACAGCTCCCATGCGCGACGAGAACCAGCTTCACGCTGCGGTGGTGGAGCTGGTGGCCCTGGAAGACGCCCAGATCAAATACTCCACGGTGCAGAACTGGTATCCCGGCGATGCCGACGGACGTGGCGGCATCTACAACTTCGTCACCAAGCGCGGCGCCTGCCTGGGTGATCGCTCCAAGATCTCCTGGACCCAGGTGGAGACCGGCTCCGCCATCACCTGGAAGTACCCCAGCGTGATACTGCGCGGCAACGATAGCGTGGGCGAGTTCTACTCGGTGGCGCTGACCAACAACCACCAGCAGGCCGATACCGGTACCAAGATGATCCACCTGGGCCGCAACACACGGAGCACCATCATCTCCAAAGGCATCAGCGCCGGGCGCAGCAACAACACCTATCGGGGGCTGGTGCGCACCTCGCCGGCCGCCGCGGGCGCGCGCAACTATACCCAGTGCGACTCCCTGCTCATCGGCGGCCAATGCGGCGCCCACACCTTCCCCTACATCGAGAACCGCTGCCCGACCGCTACCGTGGAACACGAAGCGAGCACCTCTAAGGTGAGCGACGAGCAACTGTTTCTGTGTCAGCAGCGGGGGATCGATGCAGAGAAGGCCGTGAGCATGATCGTCAACGGCTTCTGCAAGGACGTGTTCCGCGAGCTGCCCATGGAGTTCGCCGTGGAGGCAGGCAAGCTGCTGGAGGTGAGCCTGGAGGGTGCCGTCGGATGAATCTTCTTGAGATCAAAGGCTTGCGAGCCAAAGTTGGAGGCGAGCTCATACTCCGCGGCGTGGATCTGACCGTGGCGGCTGGCGAGGTTCACGCCATCATGGGCCCCAACGGCTCCGGCAAGAGCACCCTGGCCGCGGTGCTGGCGGGCCGGCCCGGATACGAGGTCGAGGATGGCGAGATCCTGTTTCTCGGCCGGGACCTGACGGACCTGGCACCCGAGCAGCGCGCCCATCTGGGACTGTTTCTCGCATTCCAGTACCCCGTGGAGATCCCCGGGGTCAGCAACATGGAATTCCTCAAAGCGGCCATCGACAACCTGCACGCCGCCCGCGGCGAGCCGCAGCTTTCCACGGTGGAGTTCATGAAACGGGTGCGCGAGCTGGCCGGCCGGCTGCAGCTCAGCCCGGAGTTCCTGAAGCGTGGGGTGAACGAAGGCTTCTCCGGCGGCGAGAAGAAGCGCAACGAGATCCTCCAGCTGCTCCTGCTCGAGCCCAGGCTCGCCGTGCTCGACGAGACCGATTCCGGCCTCGACATCGACGCGCTGCAGGTGGTGGCGGAGGGAGTGAACGGCTTCCGTAGCGGCGACAATGGAATTCTCCTCATCACCCACTATCAGCGCCTGCTCGACCACATCGTCCCGGACGTGGTGCACGTGCTCTCCGCCGGACGCATCGCCCGGTCGGGCGACAAGAGCCTGGCGCTGGAGCTGGAGGAGAAGGGCTACGGGTGGCTGGCTCAATGAAGACCGTGGCGCTGCCCGACGTGGCGGAGGTGGTGGGCGACCCGCCGCAGGAGCGCCCGTGGCTGGACGCCGGGCATGTCCGGGAGCGGGCCGGCAACCATCTGCTGACGGTGCCGACCAAGGAGCTGTGGAAGTACACGCCCATCAAGCCTTTTCTGGACGAGCTGGCCCGACTGAGCGCCGGCTCCCCCGCAGCGCTCGATGGCATCGATCAGCCAGGAGTTCGGGCCGTGCCACTGGACACGCTCGATGGCGACGACGCCATGCGGGTCCGGCGAGCGGTCTCCGAGCGCCTCGACGGCGCACGTCACGTGCTGGCGGACCTCGCGCTGCTGCGCGCAGGCGGCGGCTGGTTCGTGCAGGTCTCCGCCACTGCCGGCCCCCCACTGGAGATCCGCATCCCCCAGGGGGGCGTCGCTCCGCTGTTTCTGGTGCTGGAGCCAGGAGCGGAGCTCACCCTGGTGGAGCGGATGGACGCGGAGGGCTTCCTGGCCCAGGTGGCGCTGGTGGAGCTCGGGCCTGGCGCCCGCCTCCACCACTACCGGGCGGCGCTCGCGAGAGACGTGGGCCACTACTCGCTGCTCCAGGTGCATCTGGCCCAGGATGCCCGGTACCGGCTCAACCAGAACTGCGTGGCCGGCAATCGCCGCCGCGCCGAGGTGCACGTGCTCATGGACGGCCCGGGCGCCGATGCCGACCTGGCCGGTGCGTACCTGGTGGAGCCGGGGCAGCATCTGGATCAGCAGTTCGTGGTGGAGCACCGGGCCGGTCACACCACCAGCCGGCAGAAGTTTCACGGCATCGGCGCCGGCAAGGGCCGGAGCGTGTTCAATGGCCGCATTCACATCCACCCGGACTCGCCGGCCAGCGACGCCCAGCTCAGCAACCGCAATCTGGCGCTGCATCCCGACGTGGAGATGGACACCAAGCCGGAGCTCGAGATCTACACCGACGACGTGCGTTGCGCCCACGGCGCGACGGTGGGTCAGCTCGCGCTGGAAAGCCTGTTCTACCTGACCTCCCGGGGCGTTCCCGAGCCCGCCGCGCGACGCTTGCTGTCTCACGGATTCGTGCGCGAGTGCATGGCCGGCCCCCTGGCCGAGGCCTCTGCCGTCCGATTCATGGAGGCCCTGTGACGCCGGTGGACATCCGCGGAGACTTTCCCATCCTGGCGCAGACGCTGGACGGAGGGCCTCTGGTGTACCTGGACAGTGCCGCCACCACCCAGAAACCCCGGGCGGTGATTCAGGCCATCGTGGATTACTACGAGCGCGACAACGCCAACGTGCATCGCGCAGCCCACGCCCTGGCGGACCGGGCGACCCGCGACTTCGAGAGCAGCCGCGAGAAACTGCGCGCCCTGATCAACGCCCGGCGCGCCGCCGAGGTGATCTTCACCCGGGGCACCACCGAATCCATCAACCTGGTGGCCAACGCGCTGAGTCCGCGGATCGGCGCCGGGGACGAGATCCTCATCTCCGTCATGGAGCACCACGCCAACATCGTGCCGTGGCAGATGCTGTGCCAGCGCACCGGGGCCCGCCTGGTGGCCTGCGACGTCACCGACCAGGGCGACATCGATCTGGAGGACTTCGCGCGCCGGCTCACGGAGCGCACCGCGCTGGTGGCGGTGAGCCACGTGTCCAACGCCCTGGGCACGGTGAACCCGGTGGCGGAGCTGATCGACACGGCCCACGCGGCGGGCGCCCTGGTACTGCTGGACGGGGCCCAGGCGATCCTGCACCTCGACGTGGACGTGCGGGCCCTGGACTGCGACTTCTACGCGTTCTCCGGCCACAAGATGCTGGGCCCCACGGGCATCGGTGTGCTCTACGGCAAGGAAGCCCTGCTCGAGGCGATGCCCCCGTGGCAAGGGGGTGGCGAGATGATCGAGCAGGTCACCATCGAAGGCAGCACCTATCAGGGGCTGCCTTACCGCTTCGAGGCCGGCACTCCGAACATCGCCGGCGCCGTCGGACTCGGCGCCGCGGTGGATTACCTGACGGCCCTGCCCCGCCAGGCGTTGCTGGAACAGGAGCAGGCGCTGGTGGCCCTGGCAGTGAGCGGGCTCGCGCAGATGCCCGGGGTCCGGCTGGTGGGCGAGCCTGCGGAGCGCCTGTCGATCGTCTCTTTCGTGGTGGAAGGCAGCCATCCCAACGACATCGGCACCTTGCTCGACAACCAGGGCATCGCCGTGCGCACCGGCCATCACTGCGCCATGCCGCTCATGCGCCGCCTCGGCATGCCGGGAACCGTGCGCGCCGCCTTCAGTCTGTATAATTGTCGGGCCGACGTGGAGGCGTTCTTGAAAGGCGTGGAGAAGGCCCAGACATTCCTGTGATACGCGATCCATCGAGCAGAGATAGAACATGAACGTCAGCAACTTCGACCCCCGGACCATCACCGTCACCGAAGCGGCCCAGGCGCATCTGCGGGCGCAGATTGCCCGCTCGGGAGGGTCGTTCCTGCGACTCGGCGTCAAGGAGAGCGGCTGCAACGGCTACATGTACACCCTCGATTTCATAGACGCCCCCGCAGCAACCGACCAGCCCTGCCCCGTGGGGGACGGTGTCACTCTGTACGTGAATGCGGACGATCTTCCGCTGGTTCGTGGTACGGAGGTGGATTTCGTCACCGAGGGCCTGAACTCGAGCCTCAAGTTCAAGAACCCCAACGCCGCCACCTACTGCGGTTGCGGCGAAAGCTTCGCGGTCGCCGCGGCTACCCGCTGAGCGATTCGTAGTGGAACGACGCCTGGTCGCCATCCAGAGGGACTGCCCCGCGCGCCTGGTGCCCACCGGAGACCCCATCACCATCCCCAATGGCACCTTCGTCACGCTCACGCAAAGTCTCGGCGGCACGTACACCGTGGTGGTCCAGGGGAACATGGCGCGCATCGACGGCTCCGATGCCGACGCCCTGGGGTTCGAGCCGGAGCGGCTCAGCTTCGAGCCACGCGCCGACGGCAAGGTCGACGTTCACCAGGTGCACGAGGCCCTGGCGACGGTCTACGACCCGGAAATCCCCGTGAACATCGTCGATCTGGGGCTCGTCTACCGCTGTGACGTGGACGAGGACGGTCGCGTGCACGTGGAGATGACCCTCACCGCCCCCGGCTGCGGAATGGGGCCGGTGCTGGTTCAGGACGTGAAGTCCCGGGTCTCCCAGGTGCCCAACGTCACCGGTGTGGACGTGAAGCTGGTGTTCGATCCTCCGTGGTCACGGGACATGATGAGCGAGGAGGCGCAGCTCGAGCTGGGCCTGTTCTAGAGAGACCCTGATGGAATCAGCTGCCCGAACCATGAACCTGGACGACATCCGGGAGACCTTCGCCTTCTTCGACAGCTGGGAAGAGAAGTACCGGTTCGTCATCGATCTGGGCAAAGACCTGCCCCATATGGATCCGGCGCTGAAGACCGACGAGCATCTGGTGCGCGGTTGCCAGAGCCAGGTCTGGCTCGCGGCGCAGGTCGACCCGGCCACCGGCGCCGTGCATCTGGACCTCGACAGCGACGCCCACATCGTTCGCGGCCTCATCGCCATCGTCCTGGCAGCCTACGATGGCAAGACGCCCCGGGAGATTCTCGAGCTCGACATCGAGGCGCTGTTCGACGAGCTCGATCTGCTGCGCCATCTTTCCGCTACCCGCGGCAACGGCCTGCGCGCCATGGTGGACAGCATCCGCCGTATCGCCGCGGAAGCCGAGGCGCAGCGCTGAAACAGCACGCCTAGGCTACCCAGACCTCGCGATCGGGGGTGCGCAGACTGGACGGTCCGTGGGGCCGCATCTCCTGGCTCTCACCCCGGGCCAGAAACTCCAGCAACCTGCGTTCGTCGTCACACAGGTCCAGGCGCGAGGCGAGGGAATCCACAGCTTCACCCTTTTCCATGCCCTCCCGGGCCTGGAGCAGCAGGTAGCGCCGGGACGTCATGCTGCCCTCGCCCGGCTCGACATTGCCCCGCAGCAGATGATCCAGGGTATCCGCCACCCGGGTGGAGGCCTCGGCGAACGCCTGGAGATCCCGGCGCATGCCCTCCAGCCGACGCCGTTGCCGGGACCCCCGCCGCGCCACCACGCCGCTGGTGGCGAGCGCCAGCACGGCGACGATCCAGGCCAAGGCATCGAGCCACACCACCGCCCCCGCGGGGACGAGCATTTCAAACGTACTCATCGAGCTTCCCATCCCGTTTCGTCGGGGCCGCCTGGTCGCGGCGGCCCGTGGCCTGCTCCGGGCGCCCCTCGGGCCTCCCGGATCTCCGGCGCTTTCGCGCCGGTTGCTCGGGCACCCGCCGCACGCGGCCGACGCCCGGAGGTTTCGATGTGATTCGCACGGTCATACCCGAACTCCCGATCGGTGAGCAGGGAAGATCCAGCGTTACTTCATCTTCACCGTAAGCATAGTTACTGCCCGTCAATACGCCAGCGCCCAGGGCGGGGGTCCGCGACGGAATGCCGACGTCAGGCCCGCTCCAGGCTCTTGCCCGCCTGTTCGCCGAAGTACACGAAGCTGGAGAACGCCTCCTCGTCCAGCTCGCCGCCGCTGCGGGCACGATCGGCATAGAGCAGGCCGGCGGCACGCTTGCCGGCGAAAACCGGCATGGCGAAGAACGAGGCGCCGAGCGCCCAGGCATCGATCTCCTCGGTGATCAGATCGCCGAGCCGCTGGCGTCGCTCGTCGTCCACCCAGATCGCCTTCCTGGTCTCCAGCAGAACGCGGAACAAATTGCGGGCGTCGGGTCCGACGTTGATCACGCAGTCCCGCAACAGCGCCGCCTGGTCGGCGCCCACTGCGTATCGGGCCTTCAGCCACACGCGGTTGGGTGATGGCGCGGCGAACAGCACACGATCCATGCCGATACCGCTGCGGATACCTTCCAGGGTGATCGCCATCAGCCCTTCGGGATCCGGCTTCGGCTGCTGCAGCGCAGCGTGTATCTTCCTCATCGCGGCCAGCTGGGCGTGAGGATCTGGCTCGACGCGAGCCGCCGGCCCCTCCGCCACCTGCCGCTGGAGGGCCGGCGGGCGCGGCGGCTCCGGCGGCGTGAGCATCCGCTCCACGGACTGGACGCCGAAACGACCGGCCATCCTCGCCGCCTGACGCGTGGCCTCCCGCAGCAGCCGTTGCACGTCGTCCTCCGGAAGACCGAGCAGCTTGGCTGCGGCTCGCTGCAGGCGGACCGCCTCTCGCCCCTTCCAACCATCGCGCTCCACCGCTCCGGCGATCTGGTCGCCGAGGAGCACCCGCTGGGACCGGGGCGACTCCGCGCCCGTTTCGGCGAGGCATGCGCGCAGCAAGCCGCCCATGCGCCAGGCGTCCGCCAGCCGTGCCGAGAGTTGTCTGAGGGTGAACCCCAGCACCTCCCGCTCGGCCTGGTGCGCCGGAATGCCGCGGGCCATCAGGGCGTCGATCCGCCGCCCTTCGGGACGCGGCCGCGACCAGAAGGCCACCTCGCCCACATTGAGGAGCAGCCCGGCCACGAACGTTTCCTCGGGACACCGGTCACCGGCGCTGCAGGAAAGTCGCTGGGCCTGGGACCCGGCATGAAACGCGTGCGCCACCAGCCGCACCAGCCGATCGCCTACGGCAGCCTGGTCCAGGGTGCCGACCAGCGACAGGCAAATGGCCAGATCGCGCACGGCATCGAAGCCCATGAGCACCACGGCATTGCTGATGCTGTCGATGTCGCGATTCTGCGGATTGAGCAGCGGGCTGTTGGCGATCCTGAGCAGACGCACGGACATGGCGATGTCCGCGGTGATGGATCGCGCCAGATCGGCGGCGGAGCTCTCCGGGTCAGCGGCCACCGCGCTGATCTCGTTCAAGGTCTGGGCGAACAGCGGCAGCTCGTTCTCGGTGATGCCCGCCACCCACTCCTCGAGCCCGCGGCTCACCGGCTCCGCTGCATCCGCTTCGCTCATCGCCGCTCTCCCGGGTCGGCTGCTGCGTCCTCCGGCGCCTGACGGGTGAAGAGCAGACCGCCCTCCGGCGTGCGCACCTCCTTCACCCCGTCGCCCAGCGTGGCGGGCTCGGCGTGGCGCACGTGAGCGAAGGCGCTCTGCTGGCCCCGCGCGTTGCGGTTACGGCCGATGTTGCCGCGGCGAGCCACGACGATGTTCACCCGACGGTTGCTGGCGCGGCCCTCCGGCGTGGCGTTGGTCTCCACCGGGTGATTCTCTCCGTAACCCACGGCGGATATCCGCGATCGGTCGATGCCGCGAGCCTCGAGGAACCGCGCCACGCGGGAAGCCCGATAGGCGGAAAGCTCCCAGTTCGACGGAAACACGCCGGAGCGCACCGGCACGTTGTCCGTGTAGCCTTCCACCGTCACCGGGTTGTCGAACTCGCCGAGGAACACCGCCACCTCGTCGAGCACCTGAACCGCCCGCTCGCTGAGACGGCCGCTGCCGGCGTCGAACAGCAGCTCGGCGGAAAGGCTGATCTCGAGCCAGTCGTGATCCGCGGCCACCGCGGGGGCCTCCAGGCCCTCCAGACCCGCGAAACGCTCCACCAGGCGCGCGACGGCGGGCTCGATGGTGGTGTCACCCGGGTCCGGGTCGGCGTAGCCGGGGGCGGGACTCAAGTCGATCACGTGCGGCGAGGCCGCCAGCAGAGGATCGCCCACCTGCACCGGCTCGAGGCTGCGTGGCTGGGCTGCGAACAACGCCGACAGGCTGCTGGACACGGTGGAGAGCTCCAGGTGGCTGGTGCGCGCCACGGCGTACATCACCACGAACAGCGCGAACAGCAGGGTGACGAAATCCGCGTAGGAGACCAGCCAGCGGTCGTCGCGAGCCTCCTCCAGCGGATGACGGTGCCGCGGCTTCATCGCGGCGGGAGATAACCGTTCAGACGCGAGCGGATCCGCGTCGGGTGCTCCCCTTCGATGATGCACAGAAGTCCCTCGAGCACCATGGCCCGGCAGTGCCACTGCAGCTCGGCGATGGCTCTCAGCCGGTCAGCCAGCGGCAGGAAGATGAGATTCGCCGAGCCGACGCCGTAGATGGTGGCGACGAAGGCGGTGGCGATACCGATGCCCAGCCGGTCGGGATCGTCCAGATGACCCATCACCTGGATCAGTCCCAGCACCGCCCCGACGATGCCGATGGTGGGCGCATAACCGCCCATGCTGCGAAACACGCTCGCCGCCGCCAGGTCCACCGCCAGGCGATTGTCGTTGTCGAGCTCGAGGCTGCGCCGCAGCACCAACGGATCCTCGCAATCCGCCACGAGCTGGATGCCGTCCCGCACGAAGGTGTCTTTCTCCCGCCCCGCGATCTCCTCCAGGCTGACGAGCCCGGCCCGCCGTACCAGGCGGGCCCAGTCCGCGATGGTTTCGACCCTTACCGCCAGGTCCGGCACCGGGGGCCGGAGGACCCACGCCAGCCGGGACCACGCCAGCCGCAAGGTGGCTCCCGGCGTCTGCAGCACCACGGCGCCCAGGGTGCCGCCGAGAACGATGACGGCCGCGGGAAGGTTCGCGAGGCCACTCACGGAAACGCCTTCCAGCATCGAGCCGCCGACGATGGCGGCGAATCCCAGCACGGCCCCGGCGATGGCCAGCAGGTCGATGCGCAGGCCGGGCACCCGCGCCGTGCGCGGCGTGCCGAGCCGCGCGGCTTCGGGCCTCACCACGCCGCGTCGCACCGCTCCCGGCTGAACGGCCTCGGGCTGAATGGCCTCGGGCTGAATGGCCTCGGGCTGCACGGCATCAGGCCTCATCGATCCACTCCTTGAGCTGCACCCGCAAGCGCAGGGTCGCCTGGCTCATCAGCTGGCTCACCCGCGACTCGCCCACGCCGATCACGCTGCCGATCTCTTTGAGGTTGAGCTCCTGGTCGTAGTACAGCGAAAGAATCAGCTGCTCCCGCTCGGGCAGGGTCGCGATGGCGGCTGCGAGCTGGTCGCGGAACGCCACCGACTCGAACAGGACCGCGAGCTCATCGCCGCTGCCGGGCTCCGCATCGCCGCCCTCCACCGTCTCCTCGTAGCTCACCAGCCGGTGTCCGACCGAGTCCCGCAGCATGCCGTAGTAGTCGTCCAGCGGAACCCCCAGCGCCTCGGCGATCTCCCGGTCCTGGGGTGGGCGGCCGAGCCGGCTCTGGGCGCTGCGCAGGGCCTCGTCGAGCCGCCGCGCGTTCCTGTGAACCGAGCGCGGCGTCCAGTCACCGCGCCGCACCTCGTCGATCATCGCGCCGCGAATGCGGATGCTGGCGAAAGTCTCGAAATTGGCACCCTTGGTGGCGTCGTAGTTCTCGCTCGCCTCCAGCAGACCGATCATCCCCGCCTGGATCAGATCATCCACCTGCACCGTATCCGGCAGCCGCCCCCGCAGGTGGTGCGCGATGCGCTTCACCAGATGGGCGTACGCCGCAACCAGCTCACCGCGGGCGTTTCCGCAGGCGGCATACGTGGACAATGCTTCTCCCGTCATCACACCGCCCTGCGCTCGGCTACCAGTGTCTCGAAGAAGAATTCCAGGTGCCCGCGGGCTCCGCTGGGCATGGGCCAACCGTCGACCCGGCGTGCCAGCGCGCCGAAGGCCCGGGCGCTCTCACTTTCCGGAAACACCTCCGTCACCGCACGCTGGCGGCTGACTGCTTTACGGAGCTGCGGATCCATCGGTATGGCCCCGGCGAGCTCCAGGGTCACGTCGAGAAACCGGTCGGTCACCCGGCGCAGTCTGTCGAACACCGTTTCGCCGCGCTCGCCGGCCCCCAGCATGTTCACCACCACGCGAAAACGTTCCACCTGATGGCTCCGTTTGAGGACCTTGATGAGCGCATAGGCATCGGTGATGGAAGCGGGCTCGTTGCACACCACCACCACCACCTCCTGGGCGGCGGCGAGGAAGCCCAGCACGTCCGACGATATGCCGGCCGCGGTGTCCACCAGCAGCACGTCCATGGTGTCTGCAATGCCCTCGAAGGCGCTGATCACCGCAGCTTGCCCCCGCGGCCCCAGGGCAGCCATCTCGCGCACCCCGGAGGCTGCCGGCACGATGCGCAGCCCCCCCGGTGCCTCCATCAGCACGTCCGCCAGGGCGCACTCCCCCGCCAGCACCTGCTGCAGCGTGTGGGTCGGCTTGAGCCCGAGCAGCACGTCCACGTTGGCGAGGCCCAGATCGGCGTCCAGCACGGTGACCCGGCGTCCCAGCCTCGAAAGTGCCATTCCGAGATTGACGCACACGTTGGTCTTGCCCACACCGCCTTTGCCGCTCGACACGCCGATGACGCGGATTGGCCCGGAGGCAGACACAGTCATTGCAGAACTCTCCATCTACCCAGAAAACATAGCGGCAACCGCGGAACGGTCAAACTCGCCCAGCAGAATCCGGCCGAGGGTCGCCGGGTCGGCGGCCTCCAGCTCCGCCGCAAGGTCGCCGCCGTGCCCCGTCCACCACAGGGGAAGCTGCCAGTCGGTCAGCACGTTGGTGCACTCGGCCAGCGACACCGCCTGGTCGGTATGAGTGAGCACCACGCCGCGCAGCGGGTGGCCGTGCAGGGATTCCCGGAGCCGCTGCAGCGCCGCACCCTGCCACATCGCCGGCACCGTCAGCAGGTCCTGGACCTCAGGCACCGGCTCGGGCACGCCCGTGCCCCGTATGCCGGACGCGTCGATGAGCACGAGCTGCATGTGACGCCACTTGTCGAGCGTCTGGCTGAGGGCACCGGGTGTGCACTCCACGTACTCCACCCCCAACAGCTCCGCCGACGATGCGAGCTGCTCGCAGCCGGCCAGACGGCTGCGGTCCGTTCCCACCATCAGCGTGCCGAGGCGGCCATAGCGCAGCACCCGGGCAGCCATCAGCTTGATGAGCGCCGTGGTCTTGCCCGCGCCCGGCGGCCCCAGCAGCCGATAGCGGCCGCACAGGGGCTCCGGCGGCGGCGTGCACGGGATCAGCCGGCCGAGGGCCTGCTCCACCTCGCGCACGCCGCTCATACCGCCGGCGAGCCGGCGCACCACTGCGTTGGAGAAACCCAGCTCACGCAGCCGTGCCACCACCCGCTCCCGGGTGCGCACCGCATGCCCTTCGCCGGCGTCGTAGCCCGCCAGCACCTCCACCTTGCCTCCGGAGGAGCGCTGATCGAGGATCAGCGCGTCGGCCCCCAGCTCGGCGCGCACCATGGCGTAGACCTCGCTCACGCTGCCGCCGACGAACCGTCTGGCGCGCCGGCCGCCGCGGCGAGCTGCGGCGTCGGCCGCCGGTCTGGATCTCTCGACCGTGCTCTGCAGCACGTCACGGGCATCTGCGGACATCAGCTTGCACCTCTACCAATGGTCGAAACGACGGTGATCTGTTTGTTGTCGGGAATCTCTTCGTAGGCCAGCACGTGGATGAACTGACGGGACATCCGGAAGAAGCGCGCCAGCAGCGAGCGAATGGCGCTGCTCACCACCAGCACCGTGGGCTTGCCCGCCACCTCCTGACGCTCAGCGGCCTCGCGTACCGAACGCTGCAGGCTTTCCACCATGCCGGGCTCGATGGTGGGCACGTCGTCGGCACCACCCTGCTTCCGCGCCTGAGTGAGCAGCCGCTCGAGCTCCGGGTCCAGGGTGATGACGTCCAGATTGTGGGCGTTGCCATAAATGTTCTGCACGATCATACGGCCGAGGGCGGCGCGCACGGCAGCGGTGAGCTGCTCCTTGTCGCCGTTGCTCTTGCCGTGCTCGGTGATCGCCTCGGCGATGGTGCGCAGATCCCGAATGGGGATCTTCTCGGCGAGCAGGTTCTGCAGCACCCGAAGCAGGCCGGACAGCGAAATACTCTCCGGCACCAGTTGCTCGGCAAGCTTGGGCGAATGCTCCGCCAGCAGATCCAGTAGCTGCTGAACCTCGTCGTGGCCGAGCAGCTCGGCGGCATGATCCTGCATGATCTGGTTCAGATGGGTGGCGATCACCGTGCTGGCGTTCACCACCGTGTACCCGAGGGTCTCCGCTTCTTCCCGCAGGGCTTCCTCGATCCAGTAGGCGTTCAGGCCGAAGGCGGGGTCGGTGGTGGCGATGCCGTCCAGCGGGCTGAACACCTCGCCGGGATCGATGGCGAGCAGCTTCCCCGGATGCACCTCGCCCTCGCCCACGGTAACGCCCATCAGTGTGATGACGTAGCTGTTGGGCACCAGCTTGATGTTGTCGCGAATGTGCACCGTCGGTACGAGAAACCCGAGCTGTTGGGAGAGCCGCTTGCGAACGCCGCGGATCCGCTCCAGCAGATCGCCGCCCTGTTCCCGGTCCACCAGGGAGATCAGGCGATAGCCCACCTCCAACCCCAGCACGTCCACAGGGGCCACGTCGTCCCAGCCCACCTCCAGGCTGCCCTCCTCCCGCGCCTGGGCCGGAGGCTCGGGCTCCGCGTCGGCCTGATCCTGGCGCTGTCGTCGCTGGTGAATGCTGTAGGCGCCGAAGCACGCGCCGCCGCCGAGGGTGAGGAACACCAGATGGGGCATGCCCGGAACCAGGCCGAGCACGATGAGAATCCCGCCGCACACCGCGAGCGCCCGGTGATCCTCGAAGAGCTGCCGCAGCACCTGCTGCCCCATGTCCTCCGAGCCGTTGACCCGGGTGACCATGATGGCCGCCGCGGTGGAGAGCAGCAGCGACGGAATCTGCGCCACCAGGCCGTCGCCGATGGTGAGCAGCGTGTAGTTGCGCAGCGCCTGGCTGAAGTCCAGGTCGTGCTGCACCATGCCGATGACCAGTCCGCCGATGATGTTGATTAGCAGAATGAGCACGCCGGCGATGGCGTCACCTCGAACGAACTTGCTGGCGCCGTCCATGGAGCCGTAGAAATCCGCCTCCTGGCCCACCTCCTCGCGGCGCCGCTTGGCCTCGTCCTGATCGATGATGCCGGCATTCAGATCCGCATCGATGGCCATCTGCTTGCCCGGCATGGCGTCCAACGTGAAGCGGGCGCTGACCTCGGAGATCCGTCCCGCCCCCTTGGTCACCACCACGAAGTTGATGATCACGAGGATGACGAACACCACCAGGCCGACCACGTAGTTGCCGCCGACCACCACCTCGCCGAAGGCCTCGATGACCTTGCCCGCCGCATCGCCGCCGGCGTGGCCCTCGAGCAGCACCACCCGGGTGGAGGCGACGTTGAGCGCCAGCCGCAACAGGGTGGCCACCAGCAGGACCGTGGGAAAGGCGGCGAAATCCAGCGGCCGCAGCGCGTACACCGCCACCAGCAGCACCACGATGGACAACGCGATGTTGAAGGTGAAGGACACGTCCAGCAGGAAGGGCGGCACCGTGAGGGTCATGAGCCCCAGCAGCAGAAGCAGCAGCAGGGGAATGCCCAGACCCAGCGCATTGACACCATTCTTCATCGGCCTAATCCACCGCGTACTCGTCGGGAACGTCGACGTCGCCCAGGGCCGGCGGCTTGCCGCCCTGGCCACGCCGATACAGTTTCAGCTGATACACGTAAGCCAGCACCTTGGCCACCGCCACGTACAACGGTCCCGGAATCTCGCCGCCCACCTCGGTGGAGTGATAGACGGCCCGCGCCAGTGGCGGCACGGCCAGCTGCGGCACGTCGTGGGCGGCACCGATCTCGCGAATGCGGAACGCCAGGTGATCCGCGCCTTTGGCGAGCACCACCGGGGCGCTCATGGACTCCCCGTCGTACTTGAGGGCCACCGAGTAATGCTCCGGGTTGGTGATGATCACGTCGGCCTCGGGAATGTGCGTCATCATCTGCCGCTGCGAGATCTCGAGCTGGAGCTGGCGAATGCGGGAGCGCACTTCCGGCTTGCCCTCGCTGTCCTTCAGCTCGTCCTTCACTTCCTGCTTGGTCATGCGCAACTGCCTGGTGTGCTGCGCGATCTGGAACGGCACATCCACGGCAGCGACGATCACCAGGCTCGAGCCGATACACAACAGCGCCAGCGCCACGTATTCCAGGCTCTGCGCCACCGCGGCCTGCAGCGACAGGCCCGCCAGCGCCAGCAGCCCGTCCAGGAAGGTGGAGAGAGCGAGCACGGCCATGGCCGCGATGAGGACGAACTTGGCGATGGACTTGACCAGCTCCATCAGCGAGCGCGCGGAGAACATGCGCTTGATGCCGGCGAGCGGGCTGATGCGGCTGGCCTTGAAGGCCATGGCCTTGGTCGAGAACACCAGCCCCCCCGGCACCAGCATGGACCCGGCTCCGACCAGCATGACGACGGCGAGAAACGGCGCCGCCGCTCCCAGGCCGGCCTCCAGAGCCACTTCGAGGGCCGTGAACATGTTCTCTTCGGGATGCGCCGCCAGTTCGAACACCCGCGACATCAGCTTCGCCACCCGGCGCGCGGCGGACGGGAACACGGCAATCAGGGCGACCGCTCCCACGGTCACCAGCGCCATGGAGGTGAGTTCCCGGGACCGGACCGCCTGCCCCTCCTCCTTCGCCTTGGCGAGGCGTCTGGGGGTCGGTTCTTCGGTACGTTCCTGACCGTGCTGCTCTTCGGCCATGTCAGATCACCCAACGAGACACGATGTCGGCGAAGCCCGAGAACATGCGGTCGAACTGAGGCAGCCAGCCCTGCAGCGCGATCCACATGATGACGGCGCCGAACACGATGCTGAAGGGAAAGCCGAGAGAGAACACGTTGAGCTGGGGGGCGCTCCGGCTCATGACGCCGAAGGCGAGGTTGACGATGAGCAACGCCGTCACCGCCGGCAGGGCGATGAGCACGCCGCCCATGAGCATCCAGCTGCCGAGCCCGGCGATGCGCCGGGCCAGCTCGTCCATGCCGATGGCGAGCCCGGAGGGGTACAGCTTGAAGCCCTCGACGAGAATCTCGAGCAGCAGCAGATGGCCGTTCACAGCGAGAAACGTCAGGGTCACCAGGAGCAGGTAGAACTGGCTCCACGCCGTCACCTGCACGCCGTTCACGGGATCCGCCATCATTGCGAAGCCGAGGCCCATCTGCATGCCCATGAACTGCCCCGCCACCACGAAGAGCTGAAAGAACAAGCTGGTGGCGAACCCCAGGCCGATGCCGGTGAGAAGCTGCTCCGCCACCAGCGCCAGCAGACCCAGCGAGAGGTCGTCGATGACCGGCATCTCCGTGAGCAGCGGCCCCAGGGCGACGCCCATGGCGAGCGACAGCGCCACTTTGATGCGCGGCGAGACCATGGGGTTGCCGAATATGGGAACCACCATCACGAAACCGCCCACACGAAGGGTGGCCCAGAGCACCTGGCTGATCCACTCGAGCAAGCTGTCGATGCCAATGTCCACGACGCTCAGCCGATCAGCCCGGGAATCATGAACATGAGCTCGCGGAACGCATCCACCAGCTCGCCGAGCAGCCACGGTCCCAGCGCCATCACGCTCAGCAGGGTGGCCAGGAGCCGCGGCAGAAAGCTCAAGGTCTGCTCGTTGATCTGGGTCGCGGCCTGAAACACCGAGACCACCAGCCCCACCAGCAGGCTGGGAAGGATCAGCACGGCCACCGACACCACCACGAGATAGAGAGCCTCGCCGAACAGGAACAGCACGTCGCCCTGGGTCACAGCACGCCTCCGAAGCTGCTGGCCAGGGTTCCCATGATCATCACCCAGCCGTCCACCACGACGAACAGCATGATCTTGAAGGGCAACGAGATGATCAGCGGCGACAGCATCATCATGCCCATGGACATGAGCACGCTGGCGACGATGAGATCGATGACCAGAAACGGGATGAAGATCATGAAGCCCATCTGAAACGCGGTCTTGAGCTCGCTGGTCATGAACGCCGGCACCAGCACGAAGAAGTTCACGTCCTCCGGCGTGGCGGCCTCCTGCTCCGCCATGCTCATGAACAGCGACAGATCCGCTTCGCGGGTCTGCCCCAGCATGAACTGACGGATGGGCTCCGCCGCCGCCGCCAGCGCCGCCTGGGGAGCCAGCGTCTCCTCCATGTAGGGCTGAATCGCCGTCTCGTTCACCTGCTGGAGGACCGGCATCATGACGAAGATGGTGAGGAACATCGCCAGACCGATGAGGATCTGATTCGACGGCGTCTGCTGGAGACCCAGCGCCTGACGGAGGATGGCGAACACCACGATGATGCGGGTGAACGCCGTCATCATGATCACCAGCGACGGCAGCAGGGTGAGCAGGGTCATCAGCACCAGGATCTGGATGCTGACGCTGTAGCTCTGGCTGCTTCCATCCGCGCCGGTGACGGTGGCGATGGGCAGCTCCGGTGCGGCCAGCGCCTGCGCCGGTATCAGCAGCGCGGCCAGCAACGCCACCGCGGAAATGCCGGCGAACACTCGGCGGCTCATTGACCTTTCCCCATCAGCCGGCCCAGCGCATCGGCGAAACGTGGCACCGACGCCTGCTCCGGAACCACGTGGCCCGTCAGCTCCCGCAACGCGGTGATCTGATGCTGAGTCACCCCCAGCAGAGTCACCTCGCCCGCCACCTCCACCAGCACCAGCCGCTCACGGGTCCCCAGCGGCTTCACCGCCAGCACGCGGATCTGCCCGCCGCTGCCCTGCGCGCCGCCCATCAGCCGGCGGGCTGCGAAGGCGCACAGCAGCACCAGGCCCACCACCGCGGCGAGCGCCAGCACCACCTGGATCAGATTGGAGGTGACATCCATGGCGGTGAGATCAGTGAAGGGTCTCGATGCGCTTCTTCGCGCTCACCACCTCGTGGAGGCGAATGCCGAACTTGTCGTTCACCACCACCACCTCCCCGCGCGCGATGAGCTTGCCGTTCACCAGCACGTCCAGGGGTTCCCCCGCCATGCGATCGAGCTCCACCACGGAGCCGCGATTGAGCTGCAGGAGCCTGCGGATGCTGACGCTGGCGCTACCCACCTCCATGGACAAGCGCACCGGAATGTCCATGATGACCTCGAGGTTGCGGTCGGACTCCGCCGCCTCCTCGAAGGTGTCGCCTTCGGCCAGCGCCGTGCCGGCCGTGAGCTGCTCGGTCGTAGATTCGTCACTCATGGGCTTCTCCGATCACTGCATCACCAGGTTGTTGAACAGCACCGAGTCGATGGTCTCGGCTTCCGCCTCCCGCTCGAGGGCCGCATTGATCAGCGCGGTGAGGCCGTCGAGGATCTGCGCCTTGCCCTCCTGGGCCTGCAGATCGTGGGGATCCAGGTCCGTGAGGTAGTCGATGACTTCGGCGCGGATGAGGGGACCATGGCGCATGACGGCTTCGATGGCCGAACGCCGATGCGCCATCACCGCGAGATCCGCCTGCAGCATGAACTGGCGGTCGCCGTACGGCAGGGTGACCACGAATGGGGGACGCAGGCTGTAGTAGATGGCCCGCGCGGGGGCCGGCTCCGCCACCTCCTCGGGGTCGTCGTCATCGCCGGGCCAGAAGACGGCCAGCAGCGCGACTTGAACGGCGAGCGCCAGGGCGATGGCAGCGGCGAAGATCAGTCGTTTGTTCATACACGTTCCCGTCGGTCGAGGACCGCTCAGGCTCCGGTGGCGTTTCCGTCGCTACCGGGCCGCTCGGACGCCGGAAATCCGGCGTTCACGGGAAGTGTAGTCAAGGATCTTGAGTTAGCGAGGCGATGCGACGGAAAGACGTCGCGCCACTCAGACGAACGCGTCAATCAGATGATCACCGCTGCGCCACTGACGCTCATCCGGCCCGGCCAGCGCCCCGACGTCGCCTTCCGCGGCCGGCTCCACGCGCCGGGCCGGGCTGCCGTCGCGGGGTCCGGGGTCGCCGCCGGAATCCGGCGGCGAGTTCATGCCGATGTCACCGAGATCGAGTCCCCCCTGCTCCAGCAGATCGCGCAACCTCGGCAACTGGGCCTCGAGGCTTTCCCGAAGCTGGGGGTCATGAACCGCGAAGTGCACGTGAGCCTGCCGCGACTCCATGCGCACGCTGATCTCGAGCTCTCCCAGGTCACCCAGGGACATCTTCAGACTGGCGGCGTCCGCGCGGCGATGCATCAGCATCTCCACCCGCTCCGCCAGAGCGCCAAGGTCCCGCGGCTGCAACACGCCGGCACCGGCGCGGGCCACGGCAGCCCGCGCCGGAGCGTCGACGCCGTCACTCCCGGCCGGCGGCGTGGTACCGGCCTGGTCGGCCGACGGGACATCAGCCGAGGCCGAGCCGACCTCGCCCGGGCCCGACCTGAGGGGCGGGCCCGACACCATGGGCGGGGCGGCGAGCTCCACACGTCCCCGCCGCTCGAGCAGTGCGGCTACGCCCGCTGCTTCGGCGGCGGGCGCACGCTGCGACTGGGGATCCACCTTCGCATCCACGGCGCCCTCTGCCGCGCTCAGCGCCCGCAACGTCTCAGCGAGCGGCAACGGTGCCGCTGAACCGCGGCTCGCGTCGGCCTTTGGCTCTGCCCCCCGGGGCCCTGCACTCCGCGGGTCCGGCTCCGGCTCACGCGCCGCGAGTTCCGGAACCCCGCTCGCAGCCGCCGTTGCAGCCGGCGCCGCGCTGACGCCGGTCAGCGGCCCCGTCTGGCTCGAGCCGGGCATGTACGCGTCGACCCGGGCGCTCGGCCCCACGTCGACGGCGCTGCCCGCACCGGCCGGGACGACAGCGCCCGCGGCCGTCCCCCCGGGCATGGCCGGAGCCACCTGGCCGGGCGGCAATCCGCTGCCGCTTTCCATCGCCGCCAACGGCGAGACTTTGCCGCCAGATGGCTCGCCCGACACCGCCGCACTGTCCGGCACGGCCTGCACGAGCGGTGCTGCTGGCACCGGGAGCGCTGTCGGCAGCAACTCCGACGGAGCCCCGGAGTCCCATTCCTGCTCCGGATCGCGGGGGCCGAGCATGGCCCGTGCCGCGTCCAGCGCCGTCGCGAATCGCGTGTCCTTCGCCGGCCCCTCGGCCGGCAACGACAGCGCGAACGCGGCCGTGTCAGGGCCGCTGATGGCCGGAAGCTGCGTGGTCCCGGGCGTGCCGGGAAGCTGAAACAATGGATTCATTAAGGCTTGGCCGTCTGCAAATGGCACGAGTCATCGCTCGCGCGATCGATTCGTCGTCATCGATCGCCTTCCAGCGAAGTTGCGTTCACGAAATTGTGTGCAAGATCGTTGCCAATCCAGCGACGCGCGCGCTGTCACTCGCGGCCCCGCCGCGAAGCGGCGTCCGCCGTCTCGATTCGCTCCTTGCGGCGCGCCACGATCATCTCCCGGCGCTGTCGCGAATCCTGCAGCAGCTCGCCCCCGAGCCGCCGCGCCCGGGCCGCCATGCATGCCGCCTGCGCTTGCTCCAGCTCCCGCTTCAGGGCTGCCACCTGAGCCGACTGAACCGCCACCACATCCTCCAACGACTCGGTGAAGCGGCGCCAGAGGCGCAGATCGGTGGCACGCATTCCGGTTTCGCCGGCTTCCCCGAGGCGGTGCTGATACTCGGCCTGCAGCGCCGTGAGCTGATCGGCCTTCACCCGCGCCCCGTCCACGGCCTGATGCCGTTGCTTCAGCACCCGCTGCGCGGTCCGCTCCCGATGCTCCAGAAAGCGCAGCAGCGTGCCGAGCTTGGATCTAGCCATGACTGGTCTCCGTTGGTCTGGCGGCGCGGTCCAGGACCCGTTCCGCCGGTTGCATGAGCTTGCGCAGCGCCTGGACGCTGGAATCCAGGGCCACCGCGTCGTGTGTGGCCTGGGCAACGAAGTCACGGAGCTGCGGCTGCAGCGCCACGGCCTGGTCCGTGAGCGGATCCGAACCGCGAACGTAGGCACCTACGCTGATCAGATCCTCCTGCTCCCGGTAGCGGCTCCAGAGCTGCTTGAAGGCGCGAGCCGCGCGCTCCTGCTCCGCACCTGCCACCCGCGACATGACGCGGCTGATGGAGGCCGACACGTCGATGGCGGGGTACAAGCCGGACTCCGCCAGCCCCCGGTCGAGAACGATGTGACCATCCAGTATGGCGCGCGCCGCGTCCGCCACCGGCTCCTGCAGGTCGTCCTCCTCCGTGAGCACCGTGTATACGGCGGTGATGGAGCCCCCGCCTTCGGCCACGTTGCCGGCGCGCTCCACCAGCCGAGGCAGGAGCCGGAATACCGACGGCGTGTAACCCTTGGTGGTGGGCGGCTCGCCCGCCGCGAGCCCCACCTCGCGCTGGGCCTGAGCCACCCGGGTCAGGGAGTCCATCATCAGCAGAACCCGTTTGCCCTCGGCACGGAAGCGCTCCGCCACCCGGGTGGCGGCAAACGCCGCGCGAATCCGCATCACCGGGGAGTCGTCTGCGGGGGACGAAACCACCACCGCGTTCTTCAGACCGACCCCGAGGTTCTCCTCGACGAACTCCCTGACCTCCCTGCCCCGCTCGCCGATCAGCGCGACGACCACGACATCCGCCTTGGCGTAGCGGCCGATCATGCCGAGCAGCACGCTCTTGCCCACGCCGCTGCCGGCGAACAGGCCGATGCGCTGACCCACTCCCACGGTGAGCAGGGCGTTGATGGCGCGGATGCCGAGATCGAAGGGTTCGCTGATGGGCGGCCGCTGCAGGGGGTTGATGTACTCGGGTACCCGCTGCTCGCGGCCGCTGACCGGAATGGCGCGCCCGTCGTCCACGGGATCGAGGAGCCCGGTGACCACCCGGCCCAACAACGCATCGAGGCAGGGCTCCGCGCTGCCACGCACCGGCGACACCAGGGCTCCGGCGCCGAGGCCCCGTATATCCGCCAGCGGCTGAACCAGAATCTCGTCGTTGCTGATGCCGATCACCTCACCATCCACGGCCTTCCCGGCGATCTCGATGCGGCAGCGTTCCCCGAGCCCAAGCGCGCAGCCGGTCACTGCGACCGTCTCGCCCACCACGCGCCGGACGCGGCCCCGCGAGCGAAAGCGTGGCGGCAACGACTCCGCCCTCGCCTGCAACGCGCGGCACACTCGCTCAGCCGGCGAGCTCAAGGCGAACCTCCTCGAACAGCGAATCGACCAGCGCGACGGGATCGAAGTCCGCGGCGCGGCTGGCGACCCGCACCGACAGTCCGCAGGCGGAGACCTGGGGATCCGGGTGCATGGGAATGGCACCGTGATAGCCCGGCTGCAGGCGCGCGTAGTCGTCGGGATTCAGGTGAACCTCAGCGCCCTCTGCCCCGGCGTCCAGCCGGGCCAGCCCCTCGTTGAGCACGTGCTCGAAGGTGTCCGGCGAGGTGCTGAGCTCGACCCCCACCACGCGCCGGCACAGGGCGTGGGCCACCGCGGCCAGGTCGGCGAGCTCCCGCTGCCGCAGTTGCTGCAGTGCCGCGTCGAGGGACTGCAACCCCTCCTGCAGGCGCTCACGCATGGCGGCGACCTCGGCCTCCGCGGCACGCCGCCCCTCTTCCAGCCCGCGCTCAAAGCCTTCGGCATGACCGCGCGCGCTGGCCTCCGCCTCCACCACCGCCAGCGGCCGCTCCGGCTCGGCACGGCCGCCGCCGATCACCGGCCAGACGAAGGCGTCGCTCATCAGATCATCTCCTCGGTGGAGTTGCCGAGCACGATCTCACCGCTGTCGGCCAGGCGGCGGGCGATCACCAGGATCTCCTTCTGGGCCGCTTCCACGTCGGACAGCCGTACCGGGCCCATGATTTCCATGTCCTCGAGCAGAAGCTCCGCCGCCCGCTTGGAGATGTTGCCGACGATGCGATCCTTGACGCGATCGTCCGCTCCCTTCAGCGCCAGCTTCAGCGCGTCGTTGGAAACCTCCCGCAGCAGCGTCTGAATGTCACGGTCCTCGACGTCCGCCAGGTCCGCGAAGACGAACATCAGATCCTCGATCTCCTGGCCCAGGGTCTCGTTGACGCCCTTGATGTTGGCCATCACCTCCTCCTCTATCCGGGAATCCAGGCCGTTCAGGATCTCCGCTGCCACCTTCTTGCCCCCGAAGGTCATGAACCGGCTGGAAGTGATTCCCACCAGCTCCTGCTCGACGATGTCGTTTACCTCCCGCAGGGCGGTGGGCGACAGGGAATCCAGGGTCGCGATCCTCATGATCAGGTCGGCGCGCACCTCGTCGTTGGGAAAGTGGTCGAGCACCTCGGCGGCGTGATGCGGCTCCAGGTGCGACAGGATGATGGCCTGCACCTGCGGATGCTCCTTGGCTACGAACTCGGAAATGCTGCGCGCGTCGAGCCAGCGCAGCTTGTCGAGCGCGTTGGTGTTCTCACCGAAGATCCGCTCGAGTATCTCGAGCGCCCGCTCCTCGCCGACGGCGTCCACCAGCAACCGCTTCAGGTAGCTGGCGGAATCCAGGGGAATGCTGGACTCCTGGTTCACCTCCTCGAGGAACATGTCCAGCGCCAGATCCACGTCCGCTCGCTTGACGTCGCTGAGCTGGGTCATGGCGCGCCCCAGCTTGTGAACCCCGGGGGCGTCCAGACACTTGAGCACCGCCGCGGCATCCCGCTCGCCCAGGGTCAGCATGAGGATGGCGGCCCGCTCCAGCGGAGTGCGGTTCTTCAGGCCTGTGCCCATGGTTCGTTGCTGCTCAGTCATCGCTCAGCGTCCACTGCTTGACCACCCGCGCCACCGTTTCCGGGCGCTCGGCCACCAGACTCCTCACCGTCTCGAGCTTACGGTGGTCGTCCATGGGGGGTGCAAGGGCTCCGCCTCCGCCCGCCCCGGGAAGCGCGCCCTGCTGCGCCGCCATAGCCAGATGCTGCTGCGTGCGGATGGTCTCTCCGGCCTTGCTCAGGCTCCTGAACAGGGGACGCAGCAGCACCACCACGATCAGCAGCACGATGATCGCCCCGAGCACCTGCTTGGAGAGCTCGAGGAACCAGGTCTCCATCCAGAACGGCACGGGCTCCACCGGGGGCGTCTCCTGCACGAAGAAGGGGCTGCTGACCACGGTGACGATGTCGCCGCGCTGACTGTCGAAGCCGACGGCTGTTTTCACCAGCGCAGTGAGCTGCTCAAGCTCCTCCCCGCTCCAGCCGGGGTCGTCGCCCGCCGAGCCCGCCTCCACGGCACCCCGCCCCCGGGCGTCGTCCACCACCACCGACACGGTGAGCCGGGTAACCCGCCCGATCTGATGCCGAGTGTGGCTGATGGTGCGGTCCACCTCGAAGTTCCGGGTCGCCTGTACCCGGGTCTGCTGCGGCCGCGCCGCCAGCGCCTCCGCCTGCTCCGCGCTCCCTGCGACCTCGGGCACGCTGGCCGGGCCGGGAGGCTGGTTGCTCAGCGCGCCCGGCACGCCGCCCACCGCCTCCGCGGTGGAGCGGGATTCCTCCAGACTCTGCTCGCTGCGCAACGCCCGCATCTCCGGGTCGTAGGATTCCGCCGTCTCTTCCAGCGCGGTGAAGTCCACGTCGGCGTTCACCTCGCTACGGAAGCGGCCCGGGCCCGCCACCGTGGCGAGAATGTTCTCCAGCTTCTCCTGCAGCTGATCTTCCAGCCGCTGGATGTAGGCGAGTTGGCGTTCCGTTCGCTCGAGCGCCGGATCCTCGTCGCTTCGCGACAGGAGCTTGCCGCGCTGATCCACCACCGCCACGTTCTCAGGCTGCAGCTCCGGCACCGCGCCTGCCACCAGGTTCATCACTGCCTGCACCTGATCGGGATTCAGGCTCGCCCCCGGGGCGAGCACCACCGTCACGCTGGCGGTGGGTTTTCGCTGATCGCGCAGGAACGCGGTCTGCTTGGGAATGGCCAGGTGCACCCGTGCCCGGAGCACGGCGTTGATGGAAGCGATGCTGCGCGCCAGCTCGCCTTCCAGGCTGCGGCGATATCGCGCCACCTCCATGAACTGGCTGACGCCGAAGCTCTGCTCCTTGTCCAGCAGCTCGAATCCGGTTTGCGACCCGTCCACGATGTCCGCCCCGGCCATCTTCATGCGGGCCTCGTGGATGCGCTCCGAGGGAACCAGCAGAAGGCCCGAGGACGGGTCGATGCGATGGGGGATGCCGCTCGCGGTGAGCACCTCGGCCACCTCGTTCGCCTGGTGCGGCGACACCACGCCCGTCAGCGGGCGGTAGTCCACGTCCTTGCTCCACAGCACCACGGCGAATCCCAGGGCCACGCTGGCCGCGAGGCCGACCATCAGCACGATCTGACGCACCACGGGAAGGTTGGCGAACCCGACCAGAAAGCTCACGTCGAGCCCCCGGCCGGCGCCGGCGCCCGGGCGCGAAGTTGCGGAGGTCACCGCGTTACCGGATCCCACTTCAGCAGGCATGTCAGCCATGGATGCAGCTCACTCAGATCGCCATGTTCATGATTTCCTGGTACGCGTTCACCAGTTGGTTCCGGGTGTGCACCAGGCCCTGGAATGCGACGTTCGCCTTCTGACTGGCGATCATCACGCTGACCAGATCGTTACTCTCGCCGCGGGCGAATGCGCTGGAGAGCGCCGAGGATTGCACCTGCAGCTCGTTGACGCCGTTGGCGGCCGCCTCGAGCATGGTGGCGAAACTCTCCTTCGGCGCGGCGGCGTTCACGTCGCCGGCGGCATCCGGGCCGGCCAGGCCCGACTCCGCCTGCGCTCTGAGAAGCCGCATCTGGGCCAGCACGCTCTGCACGTCTGCCCTCATGCCGACATCATTCACGACACCACCTCCTCTCGTTCACGAAGTCTCTGCAGCTTGTATCGCAGTGTCCGCTCGCTGATACCGAGCACCCGCGCGGCTTCCTTGCGCCGTCCGTTGCAGCTCGCCAGCGCCTGCGCGATGGCGTTCTCCTCGACGTCGCGCACCTTGGATTCCAGCACCGACACCTGTCCCGGCGCCGGCGATGCGCACTCGAGCTGCAGGTGCGCGGGCTCCACCAGATCGTCCTCGGCCAGCACCAGGGCGCGTTGCACCGCGTTTTCCAGCTCCCGGACGTTGCCATCCCAGACGTGCGCCAGGAGCGCACGGCGGCTGGCATCAGACAAAGCCAGGTGGGGGCGCCCCATGCGGGCACCGTGCTTGCGAAGAAACCACTCCGCCAGCGGCAGAATGTCCTCCACCCGCTCGCGGAGCGGCTGCAGATGCAGGGGAAACACGCTCAGCCGATAGTAGAGGTCCTCGCGGAAGCGGCCGTCCGCCACCGCCTTGCGAAGATCCCGGTTTGATGTAGCAATCACGCGCACGTCCACGGGGCGGCTACCGTGGGCGCCGATCCGCTCCACTTCCCGTTCCTGCAGCACCCGCAGCAGCTTGGCCTGAAGATCGAGCCCCATCTCGGAGATCTCGTCGAGCAGCAGGGTTCCGCCCTCGGCCAGCTCGAACTTGCCCGCACGCGCCTGATGTGCGCCGGTGAAGGCCCCCTTCTCGTGGCCGAACAGGATCGCCTCCATCATGTGCTCGGGAATGGCGGCGCAATTGACGCCCACGAACGGGCCGTTGGCCCGGGTGGAGCTGTGGTGGATATGGCGAGCCACCACCTCCTTGCCCGTGCCGCTCTCTCCGGTGATGAGCACCGAAACGTCCGTCCGTGCTACCCGCGCGGCCAGCTCGAAGCTCTTGCGGGCGCCGGCGGATTCGCAGACGGGCCCGCCTTCCCGGCTCCGCAGATAGCTGCCCAGAACCTCGAAAAGCCGGCGCGCGTCAGCTTCCTCGGATAGGAAATCCGCCGCGCCGTTACGAATCGCGCTGACCACCATGGCCGGATCGCGCACCCGGTCGCAGAGCACCACGGGTACCCCGGGCGCCTCGCGCCGCAGCGCCCGCAGCATGGCGATGCACTCTGCCGTGTCGTCGCCCGCCCGGGCGAGGACCACGCCCACCTGGCGCTGACGAAGGATGGCGCGCGCCTGCGCGGGAAACCGCGCCTGGGTCCAGGGAAGACCGGCGCGCTCCGCCAACCGGCCGAGGCCGCAGCGGCCGTCTTCCAGCACCACCACGAGCGGTCCGTCGTCCGATACCGGGGGAATCAGGGCCCGAGCCAGGCTCATCACAGCGCCTCCCGGCGAATGCCGTACTTGCGCATCTTTTCCACCAGCGTGGTCCGGCGGATGTGCAGACGATCGGCGGCCCGGGCCACCACGGAATCGGTGTCGGTGAGCGCCTGCTCGATGAGGCTGCGCTCCATCTCGCCGAGGAAGGCGCGCAGGTCGATGCCGTTCATCGGCAGCACTACACCGTGGTCCCCCTCCTCCGCGGCAGCGGTTGCTACCGCCTCCGGGCGCGGCTGCGATCCGGCGCCGTGGCGCAGGCGCTGGGGCAGATCCGCCGCGCCCACGATGGCATCCGGGAACTGGATGACCAGCCGTTCCACCAGGTTCTCGAGCTCCCGCACGTTGCCCGGCCAGTCATGGGCCTCCAGGACCGGCCACACGTCCTCCGCCAGGGTCAGGCCGACGGCGCGCTCTCGCCGTATGCGCCCCAGCATGTCGTGGACGAGCAGGGGCAGATCCTCCCGGCGCTGACGCAGCGGCGGCAAGGCGATGGGAAACACCGCGAGTCGGTAGTAGAGATCCTCGCGAAACCGACCCCGATGGATGAGCGACTCCAGGTCCTGGTGGGTCGCGGCGATGATGCGCACGTCGCAGGGGACCGACCGCGCCGAGCCCACCGGCTCCACCACCTTGTCCTGTATCGCCCGCAGCACCTTGACCTGCATGGGCAGGGGCATGTCGCCGATCTCGTCGAGGAACAGGGTGCCGCCCTGGGCGAGCTCGAAGCGCCCCTTCTTGGTCTCGATGGCCCCCGTGAAGGCGCCTTTCTCGTGCCCGAACAATTCGCTTTCCAGCAGCTCTGCGGGAATCGCCGCGCAGTTCAGCGGAACGAACGCCCGCTCGCGGCGTACCGACGCGCGGTGCAGGCAGCGGGCCACCACCTCCTTGCCCGTACCCGATTCGCCGGTGATGAGCACGGTGGCGTCGCTGTCCGCTACCTGCGCCATGAGCCGTTTGATCTCCACCAGGGATTCGCTCTCACCGACGAGCCCGGGGAACAGCGGCTGCAATCTCCGGCCGCTTCGCCCCATGCGCGCCTGCACCCGTGCCAGCGCGCTGGTCACGTCGTGAACACAGGGCGGCCAGCCAATGGCATCGTCCGCCCCCTGCACGTCCGAGCCGGAAGCGTGAACGCGCAGCACCGGGCGGTCGCTCGCCACCGGGCCGTCGCTGATCACCACCGCCTCGGACACCGCCTCACCCGGCGCGCGCGCCACCACGCGCACGCCGAGAAACTCCAGGCAGTGCAGCAAACGGGCCCCGACCTCCGGGTCCCTGCAGACGATGGCGATGGAAAGACCTCGCATATCCCTTCCCTGGCTGACTCGTCAGAAAGTTGACGATTACCTGAGGAAGTAAAGTACGAGATCCGAGAACGTCAAATGATCGACTGGTGAGGCTGGATGAAAGCCAAATATCCGGCGCGGCTTCAGGCGGCCGGAGGCTCCGGGAATTCCGGTGCCATGGCGTCCCATCCCTCGCGGATGGTCTCCAGCAGCCCCGCCACCTCGCCGACCGGGGCCGGATTGCGAGCGTCGGCCGCATCCGCGAGACGCCGCAACATGTAGTCGTACAGCTCCAGGAGATTGCGCGCCAGCGGCCCGCCCCGGGCCAGATCCAGCGAGCCCTGCAAGGCTTCGATGATGGAGGCGGCGGCCGCCAGCGACGCCCCGGCGCCGGAGGGCACCTCATCGCGGGCACGATGGAGCCTGGACAAGGCGCCATCCAGCAGCACCGAGATCATGGCATGAGGCGTCACCGCCGCGGGGGCGCCGGCGGCCGGCGGGGAATCGGGAGACATACCAACGCTCATGGCTCGCAGTCCGCCGCCGACAGCTCGTAGCTCGACCGCGCGGCACCGCCCCTGCGAAGCCCGCGAACCGCCTGCAAACGGGTGTCGCGCTCCGCCTCCGCCAGCCGGATCAACTCGCCGTCCTGGTCGGCGAGGCGCTGCAGCACCGGCATCAGCCGCTCCGCCTCCGTCTCGGACAGCGCGTCGACGGCCAATGCGCCCAGCTCCGAACGACGGCGCTGGTCCATCTCGAGCACGTCCTCCCAGCAGCCTGACCGGGCGGCGCTGAGCATGGCCGCGGTGACCCGGGAGCAGGCCTCGAGCACCTTCAGCGCCGCCGACTGCGTTTCCGACGCCATCAGAGAACCCCTGCCGCCACCCCGGCGCCCTGGTCGGCAATACCATCCCACCCGGTCTTGATCTCGCGGATCAGCGTCAGCACCTCGTCGAGCGCTCCCGGGTCATTACTCAGGTTGGCGTGCAGCAGACGCCGGAGCACGTAGTCGTACAGAGCCGCCAGATTTCCGGCCACCTCGCCGCCTCGGTCCATGTCCAGGGACGCGCGAAGACTGTCGACGATGGCGATGGCCTTGCCGATGCGCTCGCCCTTGCGGGCGGTCTGACCGTGCTCCATGGCCCCGCGGGCTTGCACCACCCGCTCCACCACACCCTCCAGCAGCATGGTCACCAACCGGTGGGGATCGGCGTACTCCGCGGCCCGAACCGATTCGCTGCGATAGGCTTCCGCCCCTGGTCTACCGAACGTCATGTTCTCGAGTTCCTCATGCTTCTCGTGGGTGAAGGCCGCCCATCGCGCATCAGCGCGACTTTCCGGCATTGCGTGCCAGCGCTTCCAGCCCGGTGAGCTGGCTCGTCAGGAAGCTGCTGGTCTGGTTGAGCTGCGCGACCATGGTGTCCATGGCGCTGAACTGCGCCACGAGACGCTCCTCCATCCGGGCCAGCCGGTCGCCGAGCTCGACGCGCTCGTCGCCGATGTCCTCGATCTTGTCCTTGATGCTGCGGGTGGCGCTGCTGAACGGTCCGTCGGATTTCAGGAAGGCGTCTATGGCGCGTTCCAGCAGCGCGCCGATTCCCCGGGAAAAAACCACCCGTCCCAGATTGCCCGGTTGGCTCGCGGTGATTTCCAGCTTCAGGCCGTTGGCGTCGCCGGACTGCGCCGTGAGATAACGACCGAACCCTTCCGCCGCCACACCGCCGATGCTGCCGGCCACGTCCACGCCCTCGTCGATCTGGCCGACGG
>JAWLGU010000018.1:31201-35123 GCA_041690675.1 Pseudomonadales bacterium
ACCGTCCACGGTCAGCTCGATCTCGTCGTTGTCGGCGTCGATCGCGACCGGAGCGCCATCGCTGGCTGCGGCCACGGCCGCTCCCGTCACCAGCGCCTGCTCGGCCAGCTGGGTCACCTCCACGGCGTAGCTGCCGGCGCCGGTGGCGCTGCGGGAGCTTTCGAACGCGAACCCCGCTCCATCCACGAGCCCGGCCGTGCCGAACAAGGCCGCCACGCCTTCCAGATCGTCCTCGAGCTTGGCGTTCAAGCGGGCCTGGTCGATCTCGAGGGTGCCGTCCCGGGTGGTCTTGATGCCCACGTCCGCCAACGCCCGCACCGAACGGCCGTCCAGGGCGTCCAGCCGCTGGGTCATCAACCGCCGCACGCTCCATTCGACGCTGCGCACCAGCGAGTTCCCCTGCAGCACGCCACCCTGCTGGCTCTCGGCATCGTAGCCGGCCACGGCTTCGATCTGCTTCTGCAGCTCGTTGTACGCGCTCACGAAGTCCTTGACGAGCTTGCTGGCCTTCGAGCGGTCCGGTTCCACCCGAACCTCCACGGGCACTGCGCTGGTGTCCTTCAGCTCCAGGGTGGCACCGGGAAGCAGGTCGCTGATGCTGTTGCTGGGCCGCGTCACGTCGAGGCCGTCCACCACCAACGCGGCGTCCGCGCCGCCGCGGCTGAGCTGCAGGTTGGCGCCGCTCTCGTTGAACGCAAGCGCGGACAAGCCGGCGCCGTCGGTGGCGTTGCCGTCGTCGTCCGCTACATCCACCAGAAAACCGTTGGCCGCCCCGGTGTCCTCGGAGACGAAGACCAGCCGGTCTCCTGTGCCGTCGTCGATGATGGATGCGCGAATACCGATGCCGGCCGCGTTTACCGCATCCCGCACGTCGGCCAGGGTCGAGCTCTCCGCAGGGATGTTCACGGTAGCCGTGGCGCGATTCGGGTTCTGAGTGAAACCGGTGACGGCCCCCGCCACGTCTGTGGTCACGGTGCCGAACCGGAAGGTCAACGACCCGCCCCCCACCTGGGCGGACGAGCCGGCGAAGGCGCCCGACGCCAGCGACTGAGCCTCGGCCAGCGATACCACCTGAATACCGAAGGACGCGGCGGAGGTCACGTCCGCCGATCCCACGACGTCGATGGCATCCGGATTCCCGGACGAGGTGGAGGCTGCGCGGAAGCTGCTGGCATCGCCCAGCCTGGCGACGGCGCTGGAGAAATCCGAGAGCGCAGACTTCAGGGTACCGAACGACGACAGCTCGGCCTGGAGACGGGTTTCCTGACGGTCGAGGCGCGTCTGCACCGGCTGCCGCTCCGCGGCCAGCAGCTGATTCACCAGGCCCCGAATGTCGATGCCCGAGCCGATGCCCATGGAACTGATACCGGCCATTGCCTCTGGAGTCCTCGGATGGATGATACTGTCTGTCAGTAAAGCACAAGCCCGTGCGATCAGGCGCCGCTGCCGACGAGCATGCCGTTCAGGTACGGCAAACGTTCCGCCATGCGCATGACCTGCTCCGGGGGAATCTGGCGAATCACCTCGCCAGTCTCCGCGTCCACCACGCTCACCACCACGCGCCCGGACGCCTCGTCCTCACGGAAGTGGAGATTGCGGCGCACGGACTGAAAGAACTGCTCCACCTGCTGCGCCGCTTCCACCACGCGCTCGCGCGCCGGGCTCGCGGTCGACTCGTCCTGTGCAGGGCGGCTCGCAGTCTGCGCGGGGCGTTCAGGCAAGGTCACCTCGACCACCGAGGCGCGCGGATGCATGGTGCTGCCAGGGTTGCCAATGGAGGTCGCCATGGTCACTTCCTCGCTTCGCAATCAGAAAGGGCAGGCGCCCGTGCGGACGCCTGCCCCACCTGTCAGCGGTGCCGAAGCACGGCTGCCTGTTACTGCAGCAGGGCCAGCACGCCCTGGGGCGTCTGGTTGGCCTGCGCCAGCACCGAGGTGCCGGCCTGCTGCAGGATCTGGGCCCGGGTCAGCGCCGCGGTCTCGGCGGCGAAGTCCGCATCCTGAATCCGCGAGCGCGCAGCCGACAGGTTCTCGGCCGTGGTGCTCAGGTTCGAGATGGTGGACTCGAAACGGCTCTGCACCGCGCCGAGATCGGCCCGCAGGCCGTTGACGAACTCGAGCGCCCCGTCGACCACCGAGATGGCCGAGCTGGCGGTGCTCTGGGTCGCCACCGACACGCTGGCCACGGCGCTCAGGGTGCTGCTCAGGGAGCCGCCGGATACCACCGTGTTGGTGCCGTCGTCGCTGCTCACCGTGAAGCTCTGCGACGAGCTGAAGCTCACCTGGCCGCCCACAACGATGCTGTCGTTGCCGCCGTCCGCGGCGTCGTCGTCCTCCAGGGCCTGCCCTTCGACGCTGAAGACGCCGGTGCCGTCCGCACCACCGCCGACCACGGTGTCGATGACGATGTCGTCCCCGGCTTCGCTGATCAGCTCGATGGACGCCCGGTCGCTGGACAGCTCCGCGGTGATGCCCGTGGTGGCTGCGTTGTTGTTGATGGCATCTGCCAGGTTGGTGAGGTCCGTCTCCGACGCGATGTTCGCCGAAACGGCCACAGCCGTGCCGTCGGCCCCCGTCAGGTTGAAGGAGACCTGGCCGACGGAACCGGCCACGAACGAGTCGATGGTCGCCGTGGTCCGCGCCGTGGCGGAAACACCCGTGTCGGCCGTGGCCTCGTTCACCGCGGCGGCGATGGCCGAAGCGGAGTCGCCCGCACCCACGGCCACGCTGGTGGTGCCCAGGCTGCCGGAGATGGTGACGTTCTGGGCGGCCACACCGTTTCCGGCGCTCCCGTCCGCAGCCGCCGCCAGCGCCGTGCCCACGTTGTCGATGGAGTCGCCGGTATTGGACCCGATGTTGGTGGCCTCGGCGCTGCCGATGGACACGTTGATGACCTGGTTGGCGTTGGCGCCCACCTGGAACTTGGCCGAGGTGAACGAGCCGTCCAGGATGTTCTGGCCGTTGAACTGGGTGGAGGTGGCGATGCGCTGAATTTCCGCCACGAGCTGGTTCACCTCACCCTGCAGAGACGCGCGGTCGGAGGACGAGTTGGTGTCGTTGGCGGACTGCACCGCAAGCTCACGGATGCGCTGCAGGTTGTTCACCGTCTCCGCCAGGGCGCCTTCCCCGGTCTGCGCCAGCGAGATGCCGTCGTTGGCATTACGCACGGCCTGGTTCAGGCCGCGGATCTGCGCCGTGAAGCGCTCGGAGATGGCGAGACCGGCGGCGTCGTCCTTGGCGCTGTTGATTCGAAGGCCGGAGGAGAGCCGCTGCAGAGAGGTCTGCAGCGCCCCTTGGGATGAGTTCAAATTTCGCTGCGCGTTCAACGAAGCGATATTGGTGTTGATTACCTGGGCCATGGTCACTTTCCCTAATGTCTGTCGTTGGTCCGGCCAAGCCGGGCTTAACCGGGCATTCATTGCCCTTCAGCCCAGATAACGGCAGCGCGCGGGAAGTCTTTAAGGGAAACGGGCCGGTGGTGGGTTGGGAGTGTGACGGGGGTCTCGATATTCGCTAGTCGCTGTCCGCGGGCCGCGGGCCGCGGGCCGCTGTCCGCTGTCCGCTGTCCGCTATCCGCTAGTCGGCTGTCGGCTGTCGGCTGTCGGCTTTCAGCAAGAGGCGCGTCGCCGGATTTCAAGTCATAACTGAGCAGGCCGATGAGTGGCAGGTCGACCGCCTCCTGCGGATAGCGGATAGCGGATAACGGATAGCGGATCACGTTCAGCGGATGGCTCGTCGAAGCCGCTTGGCCGGCAAGACGCTCGAGCAGCATAAGCGCACGTATCGAGAGCCTCGACGCGGAGCAACCAAAGACAACACCCGGATCTATAGGGCCCGGCAGCGCACTTCATGAAGCGGCACGGTGGTCCGACGGCTACGTGAGACGCCGGAGTGTCAGCAGTCGTAGTGAATCGGCTTCCAGC
>JAWLGU010000018.1:35223-39795 GCA_041690675.1 Pseudomonadales bacterium
CCAGCGGACAGCGGATCGCGGACAGCGGATCGCGAAAGCTGAACGCTGATCGCTATATCGCATCGAACAACGACAACCGCGAGACCCGCACGAAGCTCTGCTGCGCGGCCTGCAGCACCAGCGTCTGATGATTGAGATCACTGATGGCTTTGGCGAAGTCCACGTCCACGAGATCCGACTTCAGCTCGGTGGAGAGCACCTCCACCTGGCTGTGCAGGGAGCGCACCGAGTCCATGACGTTCATGCGGGCGCCGATCTCCGAGCGCGCCTCGAGAATGGACGCCATGGCGTTGTCGAGGTTGCTGTAGGTGTCTGCCAGGAGCTGCTGGTACTCGGCGTCCTGCGCGCCGGTGACCGGCACGCTGCGAAGGCCGTCCGCCAGCTTCGCCACCGTGGTCAGCACGTCCTGGGTCCGGGACGTCTGAACCACCAGGCGCTCCCCCGCCCGAGGGCTGCCGTGCAGGGCGAGCTCGAGCCCCGCCGCGGTGAAGATCCCGCCGGGCTCGTGACGCACGTTCTCGAGCCCGTCCACCACCCGCCCGTCGCTCTGACGCCGTACCGTGAAGTTGGGCAGCCCGTCCGGATCCTCGTTCAGGGGCCGGAACTCGATGATCAGCGCGTCCGGATGGAAGTCGTCGAGCGCCGACTGATCCACCACCCGAGGCTGGGCGACGGACGCCGAATCGCCTGGACGGTTCCCCGGATGCGGCCCGGCACTGGGGGTGATCCGCGCCGCCGGAACGTCCACGAACAGCCGCTTGCCCGAGTCGTTCACGGGCAGCCTGATGGCGCCGTCGATCTGCACGGCGCGCTGGCCTTCGTCGCCCTGGTAGCGGATGCTGCCGTTGACGTCGCGGACGAACGGCGGCCGACCACCGGCGTTACCGCCGAACAGATAGTCGCCGGAGGCGAGCCGGGTGTTCATGAGCTGCATGAGCTCGTCGAGCCGGGTATCCACCTCCGCGGCGATGAATCGTCGATCTTCCTCCGTATGCACCGGATTGCCCGCCTGCACGGCGAGCTCCCGCACCCGCTGCAGGAGGTTGATGGCCTGATCCAGCGAGGCGTCCTCCAGACGCAGCTCGCTCTCCGCCAGGTCGATGTTCTTCTGATACTGCTCGCGGACGGCCAGCTCGCGATCCAGGCGCTCTACCCGGGAAGCGGCCAGCGGATCGTCTGCGGCGGTGGCGAACTTGCGCCCGGTGGCGATCTGCTGCTGGGTCTGCGCTGCCTGGCGCTGCAGATCCAGCATCTGGTTGAGCGCCCGACCGTGGAGCTGACTGGTGGATATCCTCATGGCGTCACGATACCGCGTGCAGCAGCACGTCGAAAATTTCTCTCGCCACCGACACGACCCGTGCCGATGCGTTGTATCCCTGCTCGAACCTGATCAAGTTCGCGGCCTCCTCGTCCAGGTTGACGCCGGAGATGGCCTCCCGGCGCGCCACCGACTGCTCCAGCAGGCTCGTTGCGGCCTGAGCATCGGTGCGAGCCTGGCTGGTTCGGATCCCCACCAGCTCCACGGTCCGGGAGAAGGTCTCGGCGAAGCTGGCGGGCGGATCCCCCAGCGTGGGCCTCACCTGCAGCTCGGCCAGCGCCAGGGCATTGTGGTTGTCCAGATTGCCGGCCTCGTTGAAGGTGATGGCGAAGGTGTCGCCGGCATCCGGACGGCCGGCGATGCGCGCCTGAAAGCCCAGAGCCGCAGGCAGCGCAGCGGGCGCTGCAGCGAACAAGCCACCTCCCGGCGCGACGCTGTCGCTCTGCAACGCGACGCCGTCCTCGAGCAGCAGGCGGACGTCGCCACCTACCGTCACGGTGTCGTAACCGCCCCCGGGTCCGGATCCCCGCAGCTCGGCGGTGCGACCGTGGCGATCCGTGAGCCGGATACCGTCGGTGACGTCCCCCGCCACGTGCAGCGCGAGATCGTCCCCGCGCTGAGCCGTGAGCCGCAACGATGTGCCCTCGCTGCGTGCCTCGATACCCGCGGCGCGGAGCGCCGCCGATCCGTTGATGGCGTCCGCCAGGTCGTTCAGGCCGGACCCGGCAGGCAGGACCAGCGCCTCCCCGTTCACCGCCACCGTCAGCGGCTGGCCGATGCCGTTGTCGCTCAGGCCGGTTATGGAGACTTCGGTGCGTGCCGCGGCGCTCACGCCGTCCAGGCCTTCCAGGGCCGCCGCGATGGCGCGGGCGCTCATCCCGGGGGCGATCTCCACGCGCCCATCGGCGCTGGCACGGCCGGTGGCGGGGTCGGTACGCATGAGTGTCAGCGTCTCGTTGCCGAACCGATTGGCGGCGGGCTCCAAGGTGCTGGTTTGGACCACGCCACCCGAAACGCCGCCGCTGTCCCGGCCGTCGGACACCAGCAGGCGCTGCCCCGCGTCCGGCAGCAGCGGTTGGGCACCGCCCGGCACGAATGGCAGACCCCAGACGGGCGGCGACAGCGGCTGCGGATTCGTCGGGTCCGAGTTGTCCAGCACGTCGTAGCTCGTCGGCGACGTGAAGCGAACCACCAGCGGAGGATTCAGCGCGCCGTCGCCGGCGAGCGGGCCTGTCGAGACATCCTCCACCGAGGTCAGAGTCAGGCTGCCCGTCCCGCGGTTGGCGGCGCCGTGACTGATGGCCAGTGGGCTCGCCAGCGCCAGGTCCCGAGGGTCCACGAGCGCGACGGAGAAGCCCGCCACTCCACGTTCAGCGGCGGCAATACGGAATTCAGCGCCGGGCCTCACCTGGCCCGAATCCACCTGAAGCGTCAGGCCTTCGAAGCTCACCGCCAGCGGCCGAGCCGTGGCGGAGCCGCTCGAGACGATCTCCCCGTCGCGGCTGCGGATGATTTCATAACCCTCGGCCGCCGCGCCGGTGAAACGCACCAGGTAATCGCTGGCAACCATCACGGACGGATCGTCCACGCGCACGGACAGCTTCGCGGAGCTCGATTCCGCCGCGGGATTCGCCGCCATCACCCGGGCCGCCTGCAGACGCTCGGCGTTGACGTCTCCGAACAGGCTGCCGCCGAACTCGCCACGCAGGGTGATCCCCGTGGCGTGGATGTCATTGACGGTCCCGGCGAAACCCAGCGCCAGCCGTCCCAGCTCCTGCAGAACCGGCTCCAGGGTCTGCTCACGGAACGCCAGCAGCCCGCCCAGGGACCCGCCGCGCACGCTGACCGCGGAGGAAACATCGGACCCGGCACCGGAGATGCGAACCCCCAGCCCCGGCTCCCATTGCAGCGCGCTCACGTTCGTGCCGACCACCAGCGGGTGACCCTTGCCCAGGAAGACGCTCATGCCCAGTTCCCCTTCCGGCACCGCCTTGACGTCCACCAGCTCGGAGAGCTGCCGCAGCAGCTCGTCGCGCTGATCGAGCAGGGCATTGGTGCTGGCGTCGCCCGCGCGCATGGGGCCGAGCCGGGCGTTCAGCTCCCCGAGACTGCCGGCGAGCTGATTGATTCTCGTGATCTCGCTGGCCACCTGACGATCGAGGTCGTCGCGCTGACTGCGCATACGCCCGTCCAGCCCCTGAAACCGCGCCACCAGGCCCTCGGCCTCGGAGAGCACGAGCTGCCGCGCAGCCAGCGAAGTCGGCGCCCCCGCGGCGCCATGCAGCGCCGCGAAGAATTGCTCGAAGCCCCGGTTCAGATTGATCGACTGGTCGGCCAGCAGGTCGTCAACCTGGGAGAGCTGCTCGGTGAGGGTGTCCAGGCGCGCCTTGGCGGCGCCGTCCAGGCGAATCTGATTCACCGCCGCCTGGTCGTAGATCCGCTCCACCCCCTGAACCCGGACGCCCTGGGTGTCGGCACCGGCGCCGAGGCTGGTCTGGGTCTCGAGACTGACCCGTTGCCGGGAGTAGCCGGGAACCGCCGCATTGGTGATGTTCTGGCCGGTGGTGGAAAGCGCCGCCTGGTGGGCGCGGACCCCGCTCAGGCCGATGTTGATCAACGACGCGTTGGACATGGATGCCTCGTCACGAACCGATCAACGGGCGCAGGGAGCCCATCACCGCGGTGATCTTGCGACGATAATCGGGATCGGTGGCGTACCCTGCGCGCTGCAGCGCGCTGGCGAAGGATTCCGCGTCCCCGGCCTCGAGCACCTCGCTGTAGCGCGGATCTGCACGCAGGAAGCTCACGTAGTCCCGCACCGCGGCCGCCACGTCCGGATAGCTGCGGAACCGCTCCGCCCGGGACTGGGGACGGCCATCGACGAACTCGAGAGTACGGACCTCGACACTGTCGCCGTGCCAACGTCCGCTGCTCTTGATTCCGAACAGGTTGTGACTGCTCTTGCCGTCAGGGCCGTGAATCACGTGTTGCCCCCAGCCGGTCTCGAGCGCGCTCTGGGCCAGTACCTGCTCCGGCTTCAGGGGCAGGCCCTCCAGAGCGCGGCGCAGCTCCGGCAGCAGCCGGGCCACGAACGCCTCCCGGTCGGCGAATTCGGGGGACTTGAAGCCGAGGGCTCGAGCCGTCACCGCCCGCGGGGCTCGAGGAGCCGCTGCCGGCACATCCGGTCCAACGGGAACGCGCTTGCCAATGCGCTCACCAACGCGCTCGCCAACGCGCTCGCCAACGCGCTCGCC
>JAWLGU010000018.1:39895-51057 GCA_041690675.1 Pseudomonadales bacterium
CCAACGCGCTCGCCAACGCGCTCGCCAACGCGCTCGCCGCCGTCGTCAACACGCTCGCCACGGAGCTGGGCTTCGATGACGGCCGCGAGGCCGATGCCGCCGCTTTCCGCCGTGTGGATGGCCCACTGCTGGTCGAGCATCTCCTGGTGCATGGTGAGCTCGGGACTGGAGAGCGGGTTGCCCTCGGCGAAGGCCGCGTTGGCCTCGCGCATGCCCTTGAGCATCATGCCGATGAACAGCGACTCGAACTGTTGCGCGGCTGCCCGGATGCCGGCGTCGTCCGAGCCGATGCGCTGCAGCGACTTGATGTCACTGTAGGCAATGCCCGGTACGTCGACCGGGCCCAGGGTTGCCGCGGAGGAACTCACTCAGATCACCACCAGCTCCGCGCGGAGCGCGCCGGATTGCTTCAATGCCTCCAGTATAGCCATCAGGTCACCGGGCGCCGCGCCCACCTCGTTGACGGCGTTGACGATGTCCTGGAGCGCGACTCCGGGCGCGAAGTAGAACATCCGGTTGCCCTGCTGCTCCACTTCCACCTCCGACTGAGGCACCACCACGGTCTGGCCGCGGGAGAAGGCATTCGGCTGACTCACCGCCGGGTTCTCGGAGATGGTCACGCTCAGGCTGCCATGGGTGACCGCCGCGGGAGCCACCTCGACCTGCTCGCCGATGACGATGGTCCCGGTGCGGGAGTTGATGATCACGCGCGCTGCCGCCGGTGAGGCTTCCACCTCCAGATTTTCCAGCACCGCCAGAAAGCTCACCTTCTGAGTCGGCTCCGCCGGGGCGCGCACCGCGATGGAGCCCCCGTCCACCGCCCGCGCGACATCCGGGCCGAAGGTGTCGTTGATGCGCTCGATCACCCGCTGCGCGGTGGTGAAGTCGCTGCGGTGCAGGTGGAACATCAGCTCCGGGGTGCTGGCGAATCGGTTGGGCGAGGGCCGCTCCACCAGCGCACCGCTGGGAATCCGGCCGACGCTGGGCACGTTGACCGTTACCGACGAGCCGTCCCGGCCCTCCACGCCGAATCCTCCCACCACCATGTTGCCCTGGGCCACCGCGTACACCTGACCGTCCAGGCCCTTCAGCGGCGTCAGCAGCAACGTGCCGCCGCGCAGGCTCTTGGCATTGCCGATGGACGACACCGTCACGTCCAGGGTCTGGCCCGGCTTCGCGAACGCCGGCAACTCGGCGTTGACCGACACGGCGGCCACATTCTTGAGCTGGATGTTCTGCCCCGGGGGAAGCTGAATCCCGAACTGGCGCAACATGTTGTTGAACGCCTGCACGGTGAAGGGAGTCTGTGTGGTCTGATCACCGCTGCCGTCCAGGCCCACCACCAGACCGTAGCCCACGAGCTGATTCGCCCGCACGCCGTCCACGACGGCCAGATCCTTCAGACGCTGGGCGTGGGCCGGCGTGAACGCAAGAGCCAGCACCATCGAGAAAACGAAGAGGATTCTGCTCATGATCAGAACGGCATCAGCGGGCTGAGGAAGAACCGGCTGAGCCAGCCGGCCCGGTTGGTATCCGCAAAGGCTCCGGTGCCGCTGTACGCGATGCGGGCATCGGCCAGACGCAGCGAAGACACGGTATTGAAGCCATCGATGTCCTCCGGGCGGACCAGGCCGCTCACCCGCACATACTCCTCGCCGCGGTTGAGATTCAGCCACTTTTCGCCCTGGATCACCAGCAAGCCGTTGGGCAGCACGTCCGCCACCACGGCGCTGATGGTGCCGCGCAGGCTGTTGCTCTGATCGCTCTCGGCCTCGCCGGCGAAGTCGCTCTGGCTGTCGAACTGGTTCACCAGGTCGTCGACCATGGAGCCGAACAGAGTGGGCTCGCCCATGCTCTGGTCCGTCGACTTTCGGTAGCTGGTTTCGGCGGACTTGCGTGAGCTGGTCTGCTCCTCCAGACGGATGGTGACGATGTCGCCGATCTGGTCCGCGCGATGGTCCGCGAACAGGAACTCGTGCTTGCCCATCTGGTAAAGGCTGGCGGAGTCGACCTGCCGGGCGGTGGCGAGCTGAGGATAGGTGGGCCGGTAGCTCGGCTCCGGCCGAACCGGCTCCTGGCTGACACAGCCGGCGAGCACCAGCACCGTGACCGGCAGCATGATGAATGTGATGAACGACCGCATTTCCCCTCCTTACAGGTTCTGGGTCACGAACTGCAGCATCTGGTCCGCGGTGGACACGACGCGGCTGTTCATCTCGTAGGCGCGCTGGGTGGAGACCATGTTCACCATCTCCTCCACCACGTTCACGTTGGAGTTCTCCAGGTTACCCTGCAGCAGCCCGCCCAGACCGTTGTTGCCCGGGGTGCCCGTCAAAGGAGCGCCGCTGGCCGGGGTTTCCCGGAACAGGTTGCCGCCAATGGCCTGGAGCCCGGCCGGGTTGATGAAATCCGCGAGCTGGATGTCCCCGACCTGGGTCACCCCGTTGTCACCCGGAAGCATCACGGTCACGGTGCCGTCCGCGCCAATGGTGATGGATTGGGCGTCGGCCGGGATGTTCACCGCCGGCTCGAGCCGATATCCTTCGGCGGTAACGATCTCGCCTTCTTCACTGAGCTGGAACTGACCATCCCGGGTGTAGGTCAGGGAGCCGTCCGGCATGGCCACCTGGAAGAAGCCGCGGCCGTCTATGGCCAGGTCGAGGGGCTGACTGGTGGCCTGCAGGTCCCCCTTGGTGAAGACCTTCTGGGTGGCCCCGATCTCCACGCCCGTGCCGAGCTGAAGGCCCGAGGGCAGGGTCGTATCCTGAGAAGACAAGCCGCCCGGCTGCTCCTGAATCTGATACAGCAGATCGCGAAACACCGCCCGGTCGCGCTTGTAGCCCACCGTGCTCACGTTCGCGAGGTTATTGGATATGGCCCGCAGCGCCGTGTCCTGCGCCGCGAGTCCGGTCTTGCTCACCCAGAGTGCTGACATCATATCGGTTTTCCCCTATGCCTCTCAGCCGAGGCGGACCAGCTCGGCCGCCGCCTCGTCGTTCTGTTCCGCGGATTGCATCAAGCGAAGCTGAATCTCGAACTCCCGCGCCAGAGCGAGGATCTCGGTCATCTCGTTGACTACGTTCACATTGCTGTTCTCGACCGTGCCGGACACCACGCTCACGCCCGCCGCCGGCGGCTCCGGGAGCCCATCGGCACGCACGAACAGGCCGTCGGGCCCTTTGACCAGCGCGCCGGGGTCTGGCCGCACCAGCTTCAACTGGTCGATCTGCACCAGGTTGCTGGTGTCCTGACCCTGAGGCTGGACGGTGACGGTTCCATCACCACCGATCAGCACCGTCTCGAAGGGAGGCAGTGCGATGGGTCCACCGTCGCCCAGCACCAGGTCACCCCGGCTGGTGCGCAGCACCCCGGCAGCATCCACCTCCAGGCTGCCGTAGCGGGTGTAGGCCTCGCTGCCGTCCGGGCGCTGGACCGCCAGCCAGCCATCACCGTCGATGGCCACGTCCAGGTTACGGCCCGTCCGGTCCAGGCTGCCCGACGACATGTCCGTGGCGGGACTCTCCGTAGCGGCGTACACCCGCCCTGGCAGCCCATCCCCGTACACCTGCATGGCCCGGGCCTGAGCGAAGTCGGCCTTGAACCCGCCGGTACCGGCATTGGCCAGGTTGTTGGCGTGCACGGCCTGGGCCTGAATGATCTCCCGGGCCGCCGACATCGATAGATAGAGAACGTTGTCCATGGCGCTTACAGGTTGATGATCGTCTGGGTGATCTCGTCACTGGTCGAGATCGTCCGGGCGTTGGCCTGGAAGTTACGCTGGGCGATGAGCAGCTGAACCAACTGCTCCGACAGCTCCACGTTGGAGTCCTCCAGGGCGCCGGAGGTGATCGCCCCCAGCGAGCCGGAACCCGCCGCGGCAATGACGGGCTCGCCGGAATCGCTGGTCTCGACCCAGCTGGTGTTGCCCGCGGCCTTCAGGCCCTGCACGTTGGGAAAGTCCGCGAGTGCGATCTGCCCCAGGGTCTGGCTCTGGCCGTTGGTGAAGCGCGCCTCAACCAGTCCCGCCTCGTTGATGGCAAGCCCGGACAGCTCACCGGAGGTGAAGCCGTTCTGGTCGATGCTGTTCAGCGCGAATCCGGTGCCGAACTGGGAGGTCTCGCCCAGACGGATCTCGAAGTTCGAGCTCACCGGCGGATCGGCTACCGGCAGGGAGCCACCGAGCAACTGGTTCAGCGGCCCCTCCGCACCGTTGGGGTTGCCGTCTTCGTCCATGGGCACCCAGTTGGAGATCAGAATGGGGTCGGTGCCGGCCGGATCCAGACTGCCGTCCGGATTGAAACGCACGTTGAACGACGCCCGCGTGGGCTCGGTGTTCTGCGGCGCCGGCAGGTTGGGATCCGGGTCGCCCACGTCGCGACCGTCGATGAGCACATGCATCATCCAGCGATTTTCCTCCTGACCCGGCACCCCCGGCTCGTACCGCTCCTTCACGAAGTACATGCTCATGACGTGGGGGTTGCCCAGGCTGTCGAAGATGGTGGCCGAGGTGGCGGCGTTGTAGGTGTCCTGGTTGCGCGGATCGAAGGTGTTCAGCTCGAACGGCTGGAAGGCGTCCTGGTTCAGTGGCCCGAACAGGTTGCTGCCGGCGGGCTGCGCGTCGGCGAAGGTCACACCCTCCTCCAGGGTGAACTCCACCTGGCCACCCACCGCGGCGGCACGGGTGCCCGCCATGGTGAGGGTCACGGGGGCCGCCTGGGCCCCGCCGATGGCCACGGAGTCGCCGCTGATGCCGTCGCGGATCTCGAAGATCAGATCATTACCCACCTGGTCGGATACGACCAGGTTGCCGCCCTCGTCGATCTCCGCGCTGACGGTTCCCAGTCCCGCGGTGGTGTTGATGGCGCTCGCCAGCTGTTCCAGGGTGGAGCCGCTCACGGCAATCCCGTTCACCGCCAGGGCCAGGTTGCCGCTCACGTTCTGGAAGCCATCGGCGGGAATGGTCGCGGTGGTGCTCGCCGAAGCCGAGACTCCGGGCACCGTGGACGAGCTGAACAGCCCGGCGATTTCCGCGGCACTGGCGCCCTGCTCCGTGGTCACCGTCTGCACCGTGCCGTCCGGCTGAACCACGTCGATGCTCTGCGCCTCGTAGCCGTTGCCGACCGACGCGATGCCCCGCACGGTGACGCCGGTGGCCAGGTTCAGGGTGTTGGCCAGATTTGTCTGACTCACGCCGATGTTGGAGGCATCCAGGTTACTGATGATGATGTCCGACGCCTCGCCCGGCCGGGTGGCATAGAACTGCAGGCGCCCGGGATTGTTCGGGTCTTCACGCACGTCCACGCCGATGCCCGAGGGCGCCAGGTCGTCACGGATGTCGGCGACGAGATCGTCCAGGCTCTGGATGTCCGAGTCGAGAACGATGGTCACCGTGCCGTCGTTGGCGCTGGCACCGCGCAGCGTCAAGTCGAAGGAGGCCGCGGTGAGATTGCCGCTCTGGCCGCTGGCGCCGCTGCCGCCGAACGGATTCGGCAGCACGTTGGTCGAACCCGCGCTGCCGGCCTGACCCAGCGAAATGCCGCCGAGCACGGCCTGGACGTTGCTCTGCGCCACGCCGTTGCCGAATATGGCGTTGTCGTTGGGGTCGATCTGAATTACCGAAGCTTCGCCGCTGCTGGTGGCGTAGAACTGCAGCCGGCCGAACTGATTCGGATCCTCACGCACGTCCACGCCGATGCCACTGCTCACCAGATCGTCGCGTATGTCGTCGATGAGGTCCTGCAGGGTGGCAATGTTGCTGTCCAGCGTGACGGTGACCGTCTGATTCTCCCCGGGGCGGCTGGCGCCGGACAGGGAGACCTGGAAGGAGGCGTTGGTGTTGGTGCCGCCGGAGTCACTGGAGCCCTCGGCAACGCCGCCGAGCACGCCCTGGATATCGGCCGCTGTCGCCACCACGTCGCCGGCGATGCCGGAGGTCACGAAGTTGTCCACCGTCACCGTCGACGCCTCACCGGCCACGGTGGCGGCGAAGCGAATCCGCCCTGGGTTGTCCGGATCCTCCTCCGCACGCACGTCGATGCCCGGCAGCGGCACCGATTCGAGCTGACCGTTGATCAGCGAAACCAGGGTGTCGATGTCGCCATCGGCGATGTTCTGATCCAGGATCACAGTGGTGCTGGCGTTGCCCCCCGGTCCGGAACCACCCGCGATGCTGACGTCGAAGGAGGCCCGGGTGTCCGACCCGGTGACGCCGACGGCCCCCGGGCCGGGCACCGGGTTGCTGGCACCGTCACTCAGGCGCAGCACGCCGGCGATGTTGCTGACGGTGACGCCTGCGTCCGTGGTCCGATAGTTGCCGACGGTAATGGTGGAGGCCACGCCGTCATCGGTGGCGTAGAACTGCAGACGGCCCGGGTAGTTGGCGTCCTCCCGCACGGACACGGCGAGGCCGCTGGCGCTGAGTTGGTCCTCGATATCGGCGATCAGTGCCGGCAGGTTGCCGATGTTGTCGGTCAGGGTGATGGTAGCGGTGCCGTCTCCCGAGGTGCCGGACACGGTGACGTCGAAGGAGCTGCGAACGCTCTGAGCGCCATCGTTCAGACCACTTAGACTCGCCTGCAGATCCGCCAGGGTGGTCGCGCCGTTGACGGCGAAGCTGTCCACCGTGATCTGGGACGCCTCGCCCGGCGTGCTGGCGACGAACTGCAGGCGGTTGGTGGTTCCGGGGGCGACCCGGGCGGTGACGCCGATGCCGGCGAGCTGGCCATTGATGTCCGCCACCAGAGCGCCCAGATCGGTGTAATTCGCGTTCAGGGTAACCGTGCGGGTGCCGTCGACCAGCGAGCCGCTGATGCTCACGTCGAAGCTCGCGCTGTTGGCACCGCTGAAGTCCCGCCCCGACCAGGCCGCCGTGCCGGTGATGGCCGAAGGCTTGTCGGCAAAGTTGAACGCAAGAGGCGTGGCCGCGCTGGTGAGGCTCGACGGCGTGACCATGCCGAAATCGAAGCCCTGGATGAGATTGAATCCGGTGACCGCCGATGGATCGTCGATGCTGAAATCGAAAGGCGTTATGACGTTGGAGCCCGTGATGCTGGAGGCTTCGTCGATGCTGTAGTCGAAGGGAACCGGCGCGCCGGAGGTTTCCAGCACCGAGGAGGTGGGCTGAGCGATACCACCCCGCGCCGCACCGATGGCGCTGCCTTGAGCCGCGATGGTGGTGCCGATACGGGAGAGCACCTCTTCCCGGGCATCGAGGTTGAGGGTCGCTTCCACCAGGGTCGTGCGCGCCGGGGCGAGGTTGCTGGTCTGAAGCCGAAGATCGCCGAGGATCCCGCTCAGCGTGCCCGCCGCGTTGGCGGTGAATCCCTGCACCCGCGCGCCGTCGGCGTTGGTGATGTAGCCCTGATCGTCCACGCCGAACATCCCTGCCCGGGTGTACGCCCGCTCACCCTGATCGCTCAACACGAAGAACCCGCTGCCGTCGATGGCGAGATCCAGCGCGTTGTTGGTGAACGAAATGGTTCCCTGATCGAATTGCTGGGCGACGTTGGCGAGCTTGACGCCGCTGCCGATCTGGTTTGTTCCGGAGCCGAGGAGCGTGGACGCGTAGACGTCCGCGAACTGGGCGCGGGATGCCTTGAAGCCCACCGTGCTTGCATTGGCGATGTTGTTGCCGGTAACGCGGAGATCGGCAGAAGCCGCGGCCAGGCCGCTCAGGGCGGTATTGAAAGTCATGAGTGGTCTACTCCCTTCCCGAATTCGTTATTGCAGTTCTCTGATATCCGACAGGGCCACGGTCGCTCCGCCCGTCAGATTCAACAGGGTCTCGCCGTCCTCGAAGGACACGCTCGCCACCCGCTCCGGCAGCTCCACCTCGAGCTCGATGGGGCCGTCCTCCGTGACGGCGTACGCTTTCACCCCGTAGGATCCCATGGGCTGTTGCGCACCGGCCTCGTCCTGGCCGTCCCAAAGAAAACGCACGTCGCCTCCCGGCTGGGGTCCGAGCGACATTCGCCGCACCAAGGCGCCGCCGGGGCTCGTGATCTCCACCACCACCTCGTTGTTCTCGTGAGGGTTGACGATGTTGCCGCCGAGTCCCTGGCCTTCCATCAGTGCCCGCGGCGCCGGTGCCAGCACCGATCGCCCGACCAGGGTAGCCGCCTGCAGGGTGGTGCTCGAGCGCATGGCGGCAGCCATGGACTCTACCGTGGCGTTCAGATTCTGAATGCCTTCGAGGCTCGAGAACTGGGCGAGCTGAGCGATGAAGTCTTCGTTCTTGGCCGGATCCAAGGGATCCTGGTTGTTGAACTGCGCGATCATCAGCTCGAGAAACTGATTCTTGCCGAGCTCCTCGTTGCCTGACCCGGCGCTGGTCGGCTGCGCGAGCTCCAACGACGAGCGTATTCCACCGATTTCCATACGTTTTTCCGCTGTTTCCGAAGATGCAGGGCTACTGGCCCATGGTCAGCAAGCGCTCGGCCATCGATTTCACGGTGTTGAGCATCTGCACGTTGAGCTGGAACGAGCGGCTGGCCGACATCATGTCCGCCATCTCCTCCACCACGTTGACGTTGGGATACGCCACGTAGCCGTTCTCGTCCGCCATGGGGTGATGGGGCTGATAACGCATCTGCAGAGGCGCGTCGCTCTCCATGATCCCCTGAATCGTCACGCCAGCGCTGGCGTCTTCCGGCGATCCGGCCGCCGTCGGCCCACCGAATGCCCCCGCCTCCTGCAGCTTCGCTGCGAAGATCGGGTGCCGGGCCCGATAGGTCTCGTCACGGTTGCTGGAGACGCTGTCGGCGTTCGCCAGGTTGCTGGCGGTGGTGTTGAGTCGCAGGTCCTGCGCCGTCATGGCACTGCCTGCGATGTCGAAGATGTTCATGAGGGCCATGCTCACTCCCCTTTGATCGCGGTCATCAGACCCTTGAACTTGCCGTCCAGGAAGCGCATGGACGCCATGAAGTGCAGCGTGTTGTTGGCGAACTCCGCCTGCTCCACGTGCCCGTCCACGGTGTTTCCGTCCAGGGACGGCAGCAGCGGGTTGCGGTACTTCAACTCGGATCCAGCCGCTCCGGCGGGCGCCTCTGCTATGTGGCGGGCATGTGTGGCGTGAATTCGTCCGGGGGAATCGGCGCCCTGCAGCTGGGCCGCCAGCGCCGCCTTGAAGTCGATGTCCCGGGCCTTGAAGTTCGGCGTATCCGCGTTGGCGATGTTGTTCGCAAGCACCTCGGTCCGCCTGGCCCGCAGCATGAGGGCTGCCGGGTGGATCCCGAGCGCCGCGTCGAAATCAATCTTCATCCGTCTTCCGTCCAACCTGTTCTGCTCTGCCGAAGCGTCCCGTGGGCTGCCTCGTGATTCGCCGGCTGGCTCGAGAGCAATCGCCGTGCCAACTTCGCAAAAGCGCCTGCCTCTCCGCTGCGCCGGGCTCCAGAAGCCCCGGTGTCGCGCGCCTTTCCCAGCACGCGATAGCGGAGGCAACGTCCTTCGCAACACGCGGCCCGGACGATTCCATCCGCGTTCCGGCAAGCGCTTGCCGGCCGCCGGCAAAACCTTGCCGTCCGTGCTGCACGTCACGGTTTTTCTGCTTCACTTGCTGGAACAAGCAAGCAGGAGCGACGGATGCGTAGGAGAAGGCCCATCCTCCAGGGCATGCTGCTAACCGCCCTGACCCTCGCCGGCGCCGGCGCCGAGGCGGCAACCCTGGAAGAGCAGGCGCACGCGCTCGCCATGGAGAAAGCCACCCGCGCCTACCCGCGGGCCGACGTGTCGGTGCACGTGGTGCCGCTGGATCCCCGGCTGCGGCTGCAACCGTGCAACGACCTGACCATGGAAATACCGGGCGACCGGGTCGCCGGACGGATCACGGTGCATGCACGCTGCCGGGCGCCCGCGAACTGGGGCATCTACCTGAGCGCCCAGGTGGACGTGGTGCTGCCCGTGGTAGTGACCGTCCGGCCGGTGCCCCGGGACAGCGTGATCCGCTCGGCCGATCTCGCGCTGGAGCCGCGCAATCTGGCGGAGCTGCGCGACGGGCATCTCATCGAGCTGGCGGACGCGGTGGGCATGGCGGCCCGTACCGGTTTGCAGGCGGACCGCGTGGTCTACCAACGCCACCTGGCGGCGCGCAGGCTGGTGAGCAAGGGCGACGCCGTGACCCTGGCAGCCCATCACGGCCAGGTGATGGTCACCACCCGGGCCATCGCCCTGGCGGACGGTACTTATGGGGAGCAGATCGAGCTGCGCAATCCCCGGTCGAATCGGACCACCAGCGGCTGGGTTACCGGCCCCGGCCAGGTGTCGACCCGTCCGGACTCGGCGTCCCGACTTCAAAACCATGTGAATTGAGCTAAAGTTCCTGAAGCAGGGGCCGATAGAACCTACGAACACCGGATCATTGGCGGCGAGATCACCATGAGCATCGACATCCGCGACATCCAGAGCAACCGCCAGCCCGTTGGGCAGCGGAGCACGGGCGCCGTCGCGCGCGGGGACATCCAGCAGGATTCCGGCGCCAGGGCCGGGGCTGCCGGCACGGGCGATCGCGTCGAGCTAAGCGCCGAGGCTCGCCAGCTTCGGTCGCTCAGCGAGTCAGCGGGCGCCTCCCCCGAGGTGGACACGGCCAAGGTGGAGCAGATCCGACAGCAGATCGCCGAGGGCCGCTACCACGTGGACCCACAGAAACTCGCGGACCGCCTTCTGCAACTCGAGCGCGGTCTGCTCGGCTGAAGCCGTGACGGCCAGCACTCGCGCCTCGCCCGCTCCCGCGCCGCCCGCGGACACCTACGCGTTTCTCGTGGAACGGTTTTCGGCGCTGCTGGATGCGCTGCGTGCGGAGCGCCGCGCGCTGGTCGCCGCGTCCCCCGAAGGCCTGCATGAGGTGGTGGCCCGGAAGGAGACCTTGTGCGCGGAGATCGCCGGCAGTCAACACCAGCTGCTCGAGCATCTGCAGGGGGCGCCCCTGCCGGACTCCATGCAGGAGCTGCGCGATCTGGCGCAGCAGTGTCGTGCCGAGAACGCCCTGAACGGACGGATCGCCCAGCGCGCCCGACGGACCGCGCGCACGCTCCTCGGCATTCTCACCGGCGAGCCGGAAGCGGACCTGTACGAGAAGCCTGGGGCTGCGGCGGCGGGCGCGCCGACTCGCCGCCACTCGCTCGGAGCCGCGTAGGTTCGCCCTCCGCTTTCCGCCGTCCGCCTTCCGC
>JAWLGU010000018.1:51157-59683 GCA_041690675.1 Pseudomonadales bacterium
AAACGGGCGGCCCCGCGAACGGCGCGCCGGGCAAGGCGCTGCTCGAGAAACTCGCCGATGGCGCGGGCGCCGCGCACGGCAGCCGGTTCCCGGTCCTCGTCGAAGGTGCGCGCGGCCATGACCCGCTGCCGCTCGCCCATGCGCTGATCCAGCGGGGTCTGGAGAGCGCGGGGCAGACCGCCCGGATCGTCGACCACGGTACCCAGACGCCAATGCAGATAGTCGATGCTCTGTTCCCAGTCCTGCACGCCGTGGGCGTTCAGAAACACCGCCGGCCGCGGCCGTCGAACGAATTCGTAGATCTGACTGCTGACATCGCCGAGGTAGATGTCGGCGGCTCGGGTATAGGTCATGTCGATGCAGCGTTCGCTGCCGGTGTCCAGGAGCATGTGCGGGAGGCCACCGTAACGACGCAGCAGTCGGGCCCGGCCGCGCGGCGCCCGCCGGTACAGCATCACGTGGGGCGCGAAGACCAGGTTGTAGTCGCGCTGCTCCGCGAACCAGTCCAGAACCCGCTCGCCCCACGACGGCCAGGACGACAACGCCCGTTCGAAGTGCGGGTTGTAAAGGACGATTGGCCGTTGCTCGGGGAACAGGGGCCCGGTCTGCGTCTCTGGCGGCACGTCGAACTTGGGGTAGCCGATCACCTTGATCCGGTTCGGCGCAACGCCCACCTGATGGATGAACCGCTGGCGGCACTTCTCGCCGGCGACCAGCAGGAGGTCGAACTTGGCGTTGCGCAGCTCGTAACCGACGGCCCGATCTCCGGCGCCGTGGGGAATGTGAATGAGCTGCAGATGCTCGAGCTCCGCGAACTGCCGGAGCGCGGTGCTGGTGCGCTCCGGCACCACGAGGGCATCGAGGGTGCTGAAGTAGTCCCGATTCGCCCGCAGCACCGCGCTCTTCTTCGGGCGCCGGGAAAAGCCCGCCGCCCTGAGACAGCGAATCGACGCCGGCTGTCGCGCCTGGCGGAAGCGCACCGAGTGCCCCGGCCAATGGGCGCCGATGCGCTGGGCGACGTCCAGCTGGCGTTCGCAGCTGGCGATCACCTCCACCTCCACGTCACTGCGCAGCCGGGAGAGCGCGAATGCAACCGGTGCGGTGTGGAGAACCTGGTGCGGCGCGTAGTGGTTGTACAGGAAGCCGACCCGCTTCATTGGCTACTTCGGCCCGATTCGCTTGAGCCTCGAGTATCCCAGCAGGACCTTAAGAGGACCTTAAGTCGGCAGCGCGAAGGCGGGTCAGGGAGCGCAAGCGTGAACCGGGTCGCGAATGACCCGCTCTTGGGCTCACCCGCTCCGCCCCGGCATACTCAACGCCGTAGCCACGGCGCGGACGCGCGAGGGATGGATGAATCTGCTTCTACTGGAAGACGACCTGAATTTAGGAAAGGCACTTGTCAAGCTGCTTCAGCCCGACCATCCCGTTGCCTGGCTCAGAACCCTGTCCGCCGCCAGGAACCACCTGCAATCGAACCCGGTGGATCTGATCCTGCTGGACCTGGGGCTGCCCGACGGCGACGGCACCGACTGGATCCGGGCTCTCCGGGCGGACGGCAATGCCGTGCCGGTGCTGATTCTCTCCGCGCGCGACGAGTTGCGCGACCGGGTCCAGGGACTCGACCTCGGCGCCGACGACTACCTGGTCAAGCCCTTCGACGCGGAGGAGTTGAAGGCTCGGATCCGGGCGTTGCTGCGCCGCCGCCCCGGCGCCTGTGCGCCGCGGATCGCCATGGGCAACCTCAGCTACGAATCCGACAGCCGTCAGTTCTTGCTCGAGCACCAAGCCCTCTGCCTCACGCCGAAAGAACACGACATCCTGGTCATGCTCATCCAGGCGGGAGGCCGTGCGGTCTGTCGTGAGAACCTGAACCGCCGCCTGGGGCCGGACCTCACGTCCAATGCCCTGGAGGTGCACGTTCACAGCCTGCGGAAGCTGCTCGGCCGGGAACGGATCGAGACCGTTCGCGGATTCGGCTACCGGCTGTGCGCCTCGTGAACGTGAAACTCCCGCACCTCGCCGTGGTGCTCGGCGTGACCACCTTGCTGGCCAGCGTCGGGGGAGTTCTGGGTACCTACCTGGTGGTCGAGGAGGAGGTGCAGGAGCTGCTGGACGAAGACCTCGACGAGCACGTGGAGTTTCTCGCTCGGGTGCTGGCGATGCAGGAGGGGCTGATCTCCGTTACGCAGCTCCAAGCGCTCATCGAGCCCGCGTTCGAGGCGGATCAGGAGGAGACGTTGTGGGTCAACGTCTATTACCCGGCCACCGGCGCCCACGTCAGCAACCTGCCACATTCGCTGCCCATGCCCGCCTCGGAGTCGGGGCAGATCACGCTGGAGCTTCAGGAGCACCTGTGGTTCGGGTATCAGCACAGCGTGCCCGGCGGTCCCATCGTTCAGCTTCTGCATCGGGCTGACCGGTATCACGAGGTTCGAGAGGAGGTGCTCGAGGACGTTGCGCTGCCGGCCCTCCTCGCGGGCGGCAGCAACCTGCTGCTGCTCGGCGGTATTCTCTATCTGGCGCTATGGCCCGTGACGCGCCTGGTCAGACAGCTCGAGTCGCGCAGGAGCGACTCCCTGCAGCCGCTGGTCATCGCAACCCCGACTCGCGAGGCCGCGGTGCTGCGCGACGCCATCAACGGCTTCCTGGCAGACATCCGCCGGGTTCTCGGCCGCGAGCGGGACTTCGCCAGCGACGTCGCCCACGAGCTGCGTACCCCCTTGACCACCTTGAAGCTCGAACTGTCCAGCGAGATGCCCGACGTCGACGCTCTCCGCGCCGAGGCGGAACGGCTTTCGCGCCTGGTGAACCAGCTCCTGATCCTGGCCCGGTTGCAGGGTACCCACTGGCGGGAAACGTTCGTCGTGGTGGACCTGAAGCGCCTGTGCGCAGACCGTATCACGTCCACGCGAGCCGAGCTGGCCGAGGCCGGAATAGCCCTGGATGCGCACCTGGAACGGGCCCAGGTGCGGGGGGACGAGGTACTGCTGGACGTGCTGCTGCGCAACCTGCTCGAGAACGTGAAGCGCCACTGTCCCCCCGGCACCCACGCCGACGTGGTACTGAGCGGGCATGAGGACCGGGTCGTCCTGATCGTCAGGGATTCGGGCCCTGGGGTCGATGCCGAGGGGCTGAAGCGGCTGAATATAGGCGCCTCCCGCCTCGATCGCCGCTCCGAGGGGCTGGGACTCGGCCACACCATTTGCCAGAAGATCGCCGCCATTCATGATGCGTCCCTGGAATTTCGCGCCCGGGACCACGGGGTCGGCTTGGAGGTCCGGATCGTCTTTCCGCGGGAGCAGCGAACGGAGGCGGCGTACGGCTGACAGCCCTACTCATGATCACCTGCCCGGCGGCCGGCGCCGGGCTCGCCACCAGGGCCCGTTTCCTCGATCAGGGCCAACAGCGCTCCGGTATCGATGGGTTTGATGAGATGGTCGTCGAAGCCCGCCTCCTGCAGCCGGTCGGCATCGCGCTGGTAACCGGTGATCGCGATCAGCCGGACGGACGGAAACGCCTCGCGCAACCGGCGCGCGAGCTCATAACCGTCCATCCCGGGCAAGCCGAGGTCGAGCAAGGCGATCTCCGGCTGCAATTCGCCGGCGGCCTCCAGCGCCGCGACCCCATCGGTGGTCCACCGGGCCTCGTGACCTCGAGCTTGGAGGAGCAAACCCAGCGTGTCCGCCACGTCGGGTTCGTCGTCTACGATGAGCACCCGGCGCTGGCGTTGCGCAGCGGACACCTCACGCAGACTTGCTGGCACCAGGGGATGCTCGGAATGGCGCAAGCGCGGTAACGCGACCCGGAACTCGCTGCCGCGCCCGGCGCCTTCGCTGATGACGCTCACGGAACCGCCATGCAGTTCCACGAGCGTCCGCACCAGCGGCAGTCCGAGTCCCAGTCCCCGGTCGGTCCGGCTGAACGTCCGCGGCCCTTGGGTGAAGATCTCGAAGATCTCATTCTGGAGCTCGCCGGGGATGCCGACACCGGTGTCGCGAACCCTGATCGTGACCGTATCGGCGTCGGCGCCGACGTCGAACCAGAGCTGTCCGCGAGGTTCCGTGTACTTCGCCGCGTTGGTGAGGAGGTTGACGATCACCTCGGTCAACCGCAGCGGGTCGCCCAGCACCCAGACGGTGCCGGACGGCGGCAGGGCGACGGAAAACTCGTGCTCCTTTTCTTCCACGAGACCACGAATGCTGTCGGCGGCCCACTCGCCGATCTCGGCAACATCGACGGGTCTGCGTTCGATGTCGAGCTTTCCGGATATGATGCGTGCGGCATCGAGCAGATCGTCGAGCAGGCCGGCCATATGGGTGACCTGCCGCCCGATCACCTCCACGGCGCGGCTCTGCCGTTCCGATACCGGCGGTTCGCTTTTCAACAGCGCCACGGCGTTGCCGATGGCGCCCACAGGATTTCGCAGCTCGTGGCCCAGCATGGCGATCCACTGGTCCTTGCGGCGGGCATCCTCCTTGAGCTCCTCGGCGCGCCGCTCCGCCTGAAGCTGCGCTTCGCGACTGTGGGTGACGTCCTCGAAAGACATCACCACGACGCTTTCGGAGCCGTCCTCGCGATCGACGGGGCGGATGTTGGTCAGCACCACCCGATCCTGACTCCTGATCTCGAAATCGTTGACGTCCGTGCCGTCGGCCAGCACCGCCTCGACGATCTCGTCAAGAGCTGGTACGTTCCACGCCATGTGCCGTGTGTCCGAGAGGGTCCTGCCGAGCGTGGAATCGCCGCTGCCGAAACTCTCCCGGAACGCCCGGTTCGCCGATACGATCCGAAGGTGCTGATCGAGCACGAGCACAGGCGTGCGCACCGTCTCGATGACCGCCTCGGCGTAGATGCGGGCCGCCTCGCTCGCCTGCGCGGCTCGCTTCTGCTGAGTCACGTCGGAGAACGTGATGCAGACACCCGCCACCTCATCTTCCTCAGTTCGGTAAGGCGCGATGGTGCGGACGTAGGTGCTGCCGTGCTCGGTGACGATCTCGCTCGAGTCCGGCTCGAGGGTGGTCAGAACCTCCTGAGCCGTGTCCGACGTCTGTCCGTCGACGAAACGCTGCTTGATGTGCTCGATCGATCTGCCGATGTCGGACGGTACCAGGTGCATGAGACCGGTCGCGGCCGCGGTGAAGCGCCTGACGCGCAGGTGCCGGTCGAGGAAGACCGTCGGGATGCCCGTGTTCACGAACAGGGCATTCAGGTCGGCGTTCGATTCCCGTAGCTCGGCGTTCTTCTGCTCGAGCTCCCGATTGATCGTGGTCATCTCCTCGTTGAGGGCCTCGAGCTCCTCCTTCGATGCCTCGAGCTCCTCGTTGCTCGATTGCAGCTCCTCATTGAGGGATTGCATCTCCTCGTTGCTCGCGTGGTGCTGTTCCGCAGCCGACTCGAGCTGCTCGATGGTGACCTGCAGCTCGTGACGGGTATCGGAGAGCTCCTGCTCGAGCTCGCGCACGAGCGGTTCCTGGGGCTCCTGCGCATCGAGGTTCTGTGGCGCCGGATCACCGAGGTCGCGGAACGTAACCAGGTACAAGCCTTTCGCGATCGCCTCGGGCAGCGGCTCCACGGTGCAACGAACGCGCTGACTCATGCCGTCGCGATTGATCTGGCCCTCGGTGGTGACAGGCTGTCCGCCCTCCACGGCCTGCTTCAGCGCGGAGCGCAACGGGATATAGAAGCCGGAACGAATCCACGCGAGCAGGTCCTGACGCGACTCGCCCGTTGGCGGCGCCAGATACTGCATCGTGGGGCCGTAGAAGTGGCGGATTTCGAGATCAGAGTCGACGACGACGCACGCCGGTGCGCGCTCCCGCAGCACGAACTGCTCGACGCGCCGGTCGCGGTCGATGGACCGGTTGCCGACGGGAGCGGCGGCAGCGGGCCCTGCCGCCTGACCGCCGCCCACCCGGCCCCGTGCCCGGGGCCTCACCTCGAAGCGATCATGGTGCCGCGTCCCCCGCGCGCGGAAGATGTTGTGGGGCTTCGAGATCGCGTCGAAGCGTTCGGTCTGCCTGCCGAGGGTCTCGGCGCGGCCAAGGACCAGCAATCCTCCGGTGCGCAACGCGAAGTGCAGGCGCTTGAGGAGCTCGTCGTGAGCGTGGGGCCGCAGGTAGATCAGCAGGTTGCGGCACGTCACCACGTCCATCCTGGAAAAGGGGGCATCGCGCAACGCGTTGTGCGGGGCGAAGGTCACGAGATCGCGGAGACTGCGATCGACCTGCACCTGCCCATCACGCTCATGAAAATAGCGCTGTCGACGCTGTGGGCTGACATGCTGCAGGGAGCCCGCCGAGTACACGCCCCGGCGCGCCGCCGCCAGGGCTCGCTCGTTCAGATCGGTGGCGTAGACCTGAATCTCGCCGTGACGCTCGGGTGGCAACAGCTCGTGGAGAAGGATCGCCAGCGAGTAGGCTTCTTCGCCCGTGCCGCAGCCGACCACCCACGCGCGCATGCCTGCGGTGTCGCGATCGGCGAGCACCAGCGGCAGGACCTCGGCCAGCTGTTCCCAGACCGGAGGGTCGCGGAAGAACCTGGTCACCCCGATGAGCACGTCGCGGTACAGCGCATCGAGCTCGTGCGGATGATCCGCCAGGTAGTCTGCATATGCCTCGATGCTCCGAATGCCGACGAGCCCCATGCGTCGGCGCGTGCGGCGTTCCAGGGTCCCCATTTTGTAGTCGGCGAAATCGACGTCCGCCATCTCGCCCAGCTGCTGGATGATGTAGTCGATCCCCCTGCCCCGAGCAACCTCCGCAGGCCCCGACGGCCGATCCTTTCGCGGCGGGCGCCGGCCATGGAGGGCGAAGTCGATCAGCGCTGCCGGAATGTCGGCCGGAGCGAGCACCAGGTCGACGACGTTCGCGGCAATGGCCGCTTCGGGCATGCTGCTCGTGGAGGCCGTGGCAGGGTCCTGAGCAACTGTCAGTCCACCGGCTTCTCTGATCCGTCTGAGCCCGATGGTGCCATCGTGTCCCGCTCCAGACAGCACGACACCGGCCGAACGTGGGCCCTCGGCTTCGGCTAGAGAGGTGAACAGGTAATCCACCAACCCGCTGCGTACCTCCCGCTCCGCGAGCGGCTCCACCTCGAGCACACCCTCGGCGATGTGGAGCTTCGAGTTCGGTGCGATGACGTAAGCGTGATCGGGCTCGATCCGGGTCGGGCCCGTGGCCTGCGTAATCGCCAGGTTCGCGGTGCTGCCCTGCAGGATCTCGGCGATGTGACTGGCCCGGGTCGGGTCGAGATGCAGCACCAGCACGAAGGCGATGCCGGAGTCCGGAGGCACCGCGTCGAGAAAGGTCTGCCAGGCCTCGATGCCACCCGCTGACGCTCCCATGGCTACGACAAGTTTCGGCTCGCCTCCGGGTGAGTCAGGCATTCGTATCAAGACCGCGCAGGTGGTGGCGCAGGCACGCCCGCGCGAGCGCGGGGCGGTGTCCTTGCTGCCGTTTTGACCACTCTATCACATCGGTAGATCCCAAACGGGTCCTGTCAGATTCCTTGCACTGGAGTATCGTCCGGGAACCATGAACGACGTGATGCCGCTGACGGATCTGATCCACCGGGCTCAGGCAGGCGACCAGACCGCCCTGGGCGCCGTCTTCGACGCCGCCTACCAGGATCTCCGCGCCCTGGCCCGCCAGCGCCTCGGCCGCGGCGGCCGCGGCGGCCGCGGCACCCTGCCCGGCACCACCTCGCTGGTGCACGAATCCTTCCTGCGCTTCGCCCAGGCCGGCAATCTGCGTCTTCAGGACCGTCAGCATTTCCTACGCTATGCCGCGCACGTCATGCGATCCGTGGTGGTGGATCTGGTGCGCCAGAGTGCCTCCGAGCGACGAGGCGGTGCGGCTCATCGCGTCACCCTGGCCACCGACGCCGGCGCAGACCCCGGTAGTGAGGAGGAGATCCTGCGGGTTCACGATGCGCTCGAAGCACTGGCCGAAGTCGATGAGCGTCTGGTGCAGGTGGTGGAGATGCGCTACTTCGCGGGCATGACTCACGCCGAAGTGGCGGAAGTCCTCGGCGTCACGGAACGCACGGTGCGGCGAGACTGGGAGAAGGCGCGCGTGCTGCTCGCCGAGGCACTCTGCTGACTGCCATGGCCGGACTCGGGCTCGATGCGGCGACCTGGGCGCAGCTCAGCGAACTGCTGGACACGGCGCTCGACCTGCCAACGCACCAGCGCGACGCGCAGCCGCGAACGCCCAGTCAGGTGGTCGCGCCGGGTCCTCTGCGGCGATCGCTCAGCGGCGATCTCGATGCCGTCATCCTGAAAGCGCTGAAGAAGACCCCGGAGGAACGCTATCCCACGGTCGCAGCCCTGGCCGACGACCTCCGCCGTCACCTGGCCGGGCGTCCGGTGGCGGCTCGCCCGGACAGCCGCGGGTATCGGCTGCGCCGATTTCTCGCCCGTCACAAGCTTTCCAGCTCCGCGACCGCCGCGGCGGTCGCCGCGGTCATCGCCGGCGCGGGCGTAGCGCTCTGGCAGGCGGACGAGGCCCGGGACCAGGCAGAGCGAGC
>JAWLGU010000019.1:0-32340 GCA_041690675.1 Pseudomonadales bacterium
AGCGGAGAGCGGACAGGATCCATGGACAATCGACGGCCTCTTGCCGATCGCCGACCGCCGATCGCTCTTCTCCATGAATCCTCCTCATCTTCCGACGCTCTCACTTCAATTGAATTCACGTTCCCGGCTCGTAGACTGATTCGCCTTCGCCGAATCTGCTGGGAACTCGATGACGGACACGCTCCACCACATCGCACAGAGCGAGGCTGCGCTGAAGAACGCCTTGGACAGCCGCATTCTGGTGCTCGACGGCGCCTACGGGACCCTGCTGCAGGGGTTGAAGCTCGACGAAGCGGCCTACCGGGGCGATCTGCTGGCGGACCACGCCTGCGCCCTGGCGGGCAATCACGACGTGCTGGCCCTCACCCGGCCGGAGGTGGTGATCGACGCCCACCGCGCCTACCTGGCGGCCGGCGCGGACATCATCAAGACCAACAGCTTCAGCTCCACCCGCATCGCTCAAGCGGATTATGGCCTCGAGGAGCGGGCGGCGCAGATGAACGCCGCGGCCGCACGTTCCGCGCGGACCGCCGTCGACGAGTTCTCCACCGCCGACTGGCCCCGCTTCGTGGCTGGTGTCATCGGTCCCACCAACCGCACCGCGAGCCTGTCGCCCGACGTCAACGACCCCGGCTACCGCAACGTTACCTTCGCCGAGCTGGCGGACAACTACCTGGAAGCCGCCCGCGCGCTGCTGGAGAACGGCGCCGACTTCATTCTGCTGGAAACGGTGTTCGACACCTTGAACGCCAAGGCGGCCGTGTGGGCGCTGGATGCGCTCGCCGCGGAGATCGGCCACCGGGTGCCCCTCATGCTTTCCGGCACCATCACCGACGCCAGTGGCCGGACGCTCTCGGGACAGACCTGCGAAGCCTTCTGGTACTCGCTGCGCCACGCCGAGCCTCTGGCCGTGGGCCTCAACTGCGCCCTCGGCGCGGATCAGCTGCGGCCCTACGTGGTGCAGCTCGGCAAGGTGGCGGACACGTTCGTGAGCGTGCACCCGAACGCCGGCCTACCCAACGCCTTCGGTGAGTACGACGACACGCCGGAGTCCATGGCACGGACCCTGGAGGAGTTCGCGGCCAGCGGCCTGATCAATCTCGTGGGCGGTTGCTGTGGCACCACCCCGGAGCACATCGCCGCCATCCGCGACGCGGTAGCCGGCAAGCGCCCGCGCCGGTTCGAGCCGCAGCGCCCGGCGCTGCGGCTCGCCGGCCTCGAGCCGCTGGTCATCGACGACGGCTCCCTGTTCGTCAACGTCGGGGAGCGAACCAACGTCACCGGCTCTGCCCGGTTCGCCCGGCTCATCCGCAACGAGCAGTACGAAGAAGCCCTGGCCGTGGCCCGCCAGCAGGTCGAGAACGGCGCGCAGGTCATCGACATCAACATGGACGAGGGCATGCTGGACAGCCAAGCGGCCATGGTGCGCTTCCTCAACCTCATGGCAGCCGAGCCGGACATCGCCCGGGTGCCGTTCATGGTGGATTCCAGCAAATGGGACGTCATCGAGGCAGGGCTGCGCTGCATCCAAGGCAAGGCGGTAGTGAACTCGCTGTCGCTGAAGGAAGGCGAGGCGAGCTTCGTGGCCCTGGCGCGAAGGTGCCGGGCCTACGGTGCGGCGGTCATCGTCATGGCCTTCGACGAGCACGGGCAGGCGGATACCTTCGAGCGCAAGACCGAGATCTGCCGGCGGGCCTACCGGATTCTCACGGAGACGGTGGGCATGCCGGCCGAGGACATCATCTTCGATGCCAACATCTTCGCCATCGGCACCGGGATCGAGGAGCACCGCAACTACGCCGTGGACTTCATCGAGGCCTGCCGCTGGATCCGCGACAACCTGCCCCACGCAAGGACGTCCGGCGGGGTGAGCAACGTGTCGTTCTCGTTTCGCGGCAACGAAGCGATTCGGGAAGCCATCCACGCGGTGTTCCTGTACCACGCCATCCGCGCCGGCCTGACCATGGGGATCGTCAACGCCGGCCAGCTCGGCATCTACGAGCAGATTCCCGCCGACCTGAGGGATCGGGTGGAGGATCTGGTGCTGAACGGCCGACCGGACGCCACCGAACGGCTGCTGGCGGTAGCGGAGGCCTACGCGGGACAGGGTGAACGTCAGAGCGGGGCTGACCTGTCCTGGCGCGAAGCACCCGTTCACGAGCGCCTGACCCATGCGCTGGTGAAGGGCATCAACACCTACGTCGTCGAGGATGCCGAGGAGGCGAGGCTGCAGGCGGCCCATCCCATCGACGTCATCGAAGGGCCGCTCATGGACGGGATGAACGTGGTGGGCGACCTGTTCGGCGCCGGCAAGATGTTCCTGCCCCAGGTGGTTAAGAGCGCCCGGGTGATGAAGCAGGCGGTGGCCCACCTGGTGCCGTACATCGAGGCGGAGAAGGGGCCGGGCCGGGAAGCCAAAGGCAAGATTGTAATGGCGACGGTGAAGGGCGACGTTCACGACATCGGCAAGAACATCGTCGGCGTGGTGCTCCAGTGCAACAACTACGAGGTGATCGATCTGGGGGTCATGGTGCCCACGGAGCAGATCCTCAAGACCGCCAGGTCGGAGAGCGCCGACATCATCGGCCTGTCCGGTCTCATCACGCCGTCTTTGGACGAGATGGTGGCCGTGGCCGAGGAGATGCAGCGTCAGGGCTTCGAGGCGCCGCTGCTCATCGGCGGCGCCACGACCTCCAAAGCCCACACCGCGGTGAAGATCGAGCCGGCGTATCGGAACGGCCCCGTGGTCTACGTGCCGGATGCGTCCCGCAGCGTTCACGTAGCTTCACAGCTCATCTCCCGGGAGCAGCGACCCGCCTTCGTGGCCGGCATTCGCAACGAGTACGAAGCCATCCGCAAGCGCAGCTCGGCGCGCGCCGCCAAGCGCGACCTGCTACCGCTGGCGGATGCCCGGCAGAACGCCTTTCACTGGGAATGGCAACGCTACCAGCCGCCCCGTCCCGCCAGGCTCGGCGTCCACGCGATTCACGACCTGCCCCTCTCGACCCTGGTCCCGTATATCGACTGGAGCCCGTTCTTCATGACCTGGGAGCTGTCGGGCAAGTACCCGAAGATCCTGAACGACGAGGTGGTGGGTGAAGCGGCGCGTTCGCTGTTCGCCGACGCCCAGGCGATGCTGAAGACCCTGGTCGCCGAAGGCCGGCTGAAGGCGAACGGCGTGGTGGGCCTGTGGCCCTGCAATCGCGCGGGCGACGACGATCTGGTTGTGTATCGGGACGATCAGCGGCGCTCGGAGCTGGCGCGCCTGCACCACCTGCGTCAGCAGAACGTCAAGCCGGAGGGTCAGCCCAACTACTGCCTCGCGGACTTCGTCGCGCCGCCCGGCGTGCCCGACTACCTGGGCGCCTTCGCGGTCACGGCAGGTGACGGCATCGACGCGGTGCTGGCCGATCACGAGAACGATGACTACGCCATCATCATGATCAAGGCCCTGGCGGATCGCCTGGCGGAGGCCTTCGCCGAGTACCTGCACCGCGAAGTGCGAACCCGGTTCTGGGGCTACGCCGCCGGCGAGAACCTGGACAACGCGTCGATGATCGGGGAGCACTATCAGGGCATCCGGCCGGCGCCGGGCTACCCCGCCTGTCCCGAGCACAGCGAGAAGCGGACCCTCTTCGAAGTGCTGGATGCCACCCGCCACACCGGCATCCGCCTCACCGAGAGCTTCGCCATGATGCCGGCCGCATCCGTATCCGGGTGGTACTTCTCGCACCCCGAATCCCGCTACTTCGGGGTTGGCAAGATCGCCGAGGATCAGGTGGAGGACTACGCGCGCCGCAAGGGCATGAGCCCGCAGGCCGCACGCAACCTGTTGCGGCCCAATCTGCGTGACTGACCCCGGGTGTCCCCGGGGGTCATCAGAAGTGGAAGGTCCAGCCCGAGGCGAAGTGGATGGCGCCCAGCACCAGCGCGGTGAAGATGATCAGAATCGCCGTCGCGTCGGCCTTGCGATCGGCCGCATGGATCTCCTCGGGGGTTTGGTCTCTCGCCGTCACTGGTGGTCCTCGCTGTCGTGATGTGAACCGGGTGCCTCCCGGCGGCGGGGAGTCTACCCAAAGCCCCTGATCGCCTCAATCGGCCGGCGCCGACCCGGGCCCGGCGTGGATCGGGTTATCATGGCGCGTCGCCCGTACCCAGCCGTCAGAGGTGCCTATTTCCGGGATCATCGGATCCTTCTTTCTCATCTTCACCGGGGCCGCCGTCTTGGCCACGGCGGCCCTCTATTCCCGCCAGCCTCTGCTGGTGGCGTACATCGCCGTAGGCGCGATCCTCGGGCCGCACGGCCTGGGCATGGTCGCCGACCCCGCACTGCTCTCGGAGATCGCCGAGATCGGCATCATCTTCCTGCTGTTCCTGGTGGGACTCGACCTGCAGCCCACCAAGCTCCGGAACATGCTCCGGGAGGGAATGGTGACTGCCCTGGTCAGCACGGCCGCCTTCTTCGCCATGGGCTATGCGCTGATGCTGGCGTTCGGCTTCTCGATGTCGGAAGCCGTCGTTACCGGGATCGCCCTCGCCTTCTCCAGCACCATCATCGGCATCAAGCTGCTGCCCACCACGGTGCTGCACCATCGCCACATCGGCGAGATCGTCGTCAGCCTGCTGCTGATCCAGGATCTGCTGGCCATTCTCGCCCTGATCCTGCTGGCAGGCTACGGCGAGACCCTTACGGAGACCCTGGCGAGCCTGGGCATGGTCCTGCTGGCGCTGCCCATGCTCGTGGTGGCCTCCTTCCTCGGCGTTCGCTACCTGATGTTGCCGCTCATCGCACGGTTCGATGCGTTTCAGGAGTTCATCTTCCTGCTCGCCCTCGGCTGGTGCCTCGGTATCGCCAGCGCCGCCCAGCTGATGGGACTGTCGTACGAGATCGGAGCCTTCGTGGCCGGGGTGGTTCTGGCCATCAGCCCCATCTCTCAGTACATCGCCGAGAGCCTGCGGCCACTCCGGGACTTCTTTCTGGTGCTGTTCTTCTTCTCTGTGGGCGCAGGCCTGGACACGACCCTGTTGCTGGACGTGCTCCCGGAAACCCTGCTGCTGGCGCTGGCCGTGGTGGCGCTCAAGCCCATGGTCTTCGGCGCCCTGTTGCGCTGGCAGGGCGAGACGGCGGATACGGCCCGGGAGGCGGGCTATCGCCTCGGCCAGGCCTCGGAGTTCTCGCTGCTGGTCTCTTACGTGGCCGGCGGCACCACGCTGCTCGGCGACGAGGCCGCCCACGTCATTCAGGGCGCCACGGTGCTGACCATGGTGCTGTCCACCTACGCGGTGATCTTCCGCTTTCCCAGCCCCATCGCAGTGGCGCCGCGGCTGCGGCGGGACTGACCGCCGCCCCTGCGGGTGCTTTCGGCGCCGCTCGTCACACGTTCAGGTCGACGAGCCCGCGGCCCACCATCTTACCGGCGAGGATCCGGTCGATGGCCTCGGACAAGGTGCTCAGGGTGAGGCGTTCCTCGAGCCGCTCCAGGCCATCGAGCTTCCACGGACCGGCGAGCTTCTGCCAGATCTCCGCCTTGCGTGGCCTCGGCAGCTCCACCGAATCCACCCCGAGCAGGTTGACGTTGCGCAGGATGAACGGCAGCACGGTGGCAGGGATCTGCGGCGAGTCCACCAGCCCGCAGGCTGCCAGGCTGCAGCCGTAGCGCAGGCTCTTTACGGCGTTGAACAGGATCTCGCCGCCCACGGTGTCCACCGCGCCGCCCCAGGTTTCCTTCAGGAGCGCCCGCTCGGTTCCGACCCGCGCATCCTCCCGGGACAGGAAGCTGCTGGCACCCAGCGATCTGAGGAAGTCGTGCTGCTCGGGCTTGCCGGTCACGGCGGTCACCTCGTACCCCAGCTTCGCCAGCAGCATCACCGCCACCGAACCGACCCCGCCCGTTGCCCCCGTCACCAGCACCGGCCCGCCGTCCACCGTCATGCCGGCGTGCTCGAGCTTGTCCACAGCCAACGCCGCGGTGAAGCCCGCGGTGCCGAGGATCATGGCCTCGCGCAGGCTCAAGCCCTGCGGCCGCGGCACCACCCACCCGGCGGGAACCCGGATACGTTGTCCGAAGCCGCCCGGGGTGTTCATGCCGAGGTCGTAGCCAATGACGATCACCTCGTCGCCGGCCGTGAACTCGTCGCTGTCGGAATGCGTGACCACGCCCGCCGCGTCGATGCCCGGCGTGTGCGGAAACTTGCGGGTGACGCCGGGATTTCCGGTGGCAGAGAGCGCGTCCTTGTAGTTCAGGGACGAATAACGCACGTCGATGAGCACGTCGCCCTCGGGCAACTCATCGATGCTGCGCTCGACGACCTTGCGGGTGAAGCCGTCATCCAGCTTCTCCACCAGCAGGGCGTGAAAGGTACTCATAGGCCTCCCCTCCATTGACTGAACTTTTCCACCCAGCGCACCGCCACCCGGTCGAGGCTGGTCTCCACGTGCGCCAGCAGCCGCTCCATGGGCCGCTTGTGCTCGACCCACTGAACCTCGTAGATGTCGGCGTTTTCGCTTGCCTCCAGCAGATACTCGTCGCTGGTACTGAGCTCGTCGACGAGCTTGCGGTCCAGCGCGTCCTGACCGTGCCAGATCTCGCCCGTCGCCACCGCTTCCACGTCGAGCTCCCCGCGGTGGCTGCCGACGAAGTCACGGAACAGCCGGTGGACATCCTCCAGCTCCTCCACGAACTTGCGTCGCCCTTCTTCCGTGTTCTCTCCGAGCACGGTCAAGGTGCGCTTGTACTTGCCGGCCGTGTGCATCTCCACGTCGATGTCGTGCCGCTTGAGCAGCCGGTGAACGTTGGGAATCTGGGCCACCACGCCGATCGAGCCGAGCACGGCGAACGGCGCAGCCAGTATGCGATTGGCCACTGCGGCCATCAGGTAGCCGCCGCTGGCCGCCACCTTGTCCACCGCCACCACCAGGGGAATGCCGTGTCTTCTCACCCGGTCGAGCTGGGATGCGGCGAGCCCGTAGCCGTGCACCATGCCCCCGGCGCTTTCCAGTCGCACCAGCACCTCGTCCCTCTGCTGGGCAGCCGCCAGCACCGCGGTGACCTCGATACGCAGGTGGTCCACCTGGGACGCCTGCAGATCGCCGTGGAAATCGATGACGTAGATGCGCTTGCGGCGGGGAGGTTCTCCCTCCTTGGCCTTTTTCAGCGCCCGGGCTTCCTCTTTGGCGGCCTTGCGGTGCGCCTTGTGCTCCTGCTTGCGCAGCTTCCGTGCCGCGGCCGGAGTCAGCATGGCCTGCTGCACGGAGACTTTCAGATCGCTCAGATGATCGTTGAGCTTGCGGACCTCGAGATGCCCGCCGGGAGGCTGCTGACGCCGCATGCCATGGGCGGCGATGGCCGAGATCACCACGAGCACGGCGACCACGACGGTGGCAGTCTGGGCCAGAAAGCTGAGGTACTCGTAGACGTATTCCATGGGTGCGGCGCCGGGGAAAGCCGGCTACTCTACTGGAAGTTCATGAAGAGCGTCCACCCGACCCGGCCATGAGCCTTCCAGCCCTGCAGGCGCACCTCGAACGCAGCTTTCACCCACCGGCGGCGGCCGGACTGGACGCTGTGTTCCGGCTGGAAGCCGGGGACGAAACCCTGCTGTTCCGGGTACGCCACGGCCGCCTGGAGCTCGACCTGCCGGCCGACGCGAAAGCCGACGCCACGTTCATCTTCGCAGACGAGGAGACGGCGTGGGCGTTGCTGGCGGGCCGGGCCGACGCCTTCGAGGCATTCATGACCGGCAGATTCAGAAGCGACGGTTACCTGATGTGGGCCTTCGCGCTGATGGCCATGTTCCAGAGCGCGAGCCTCCCCGCCACGCCCACTGAATGAGGCACCGGCCGCGTCAGCGGCCGATCTCCGCGATGAAGTCATCGATGAGCCAGCGCGAGATGGCGGTCGCGGGAGGCATGTTGGGCAGGTCGTCGAAGCGGAACCAGCGGGCGTCGGCAATCTCGCTCTCCTGACAGACGATCTTCCCGGAGTCGTACTCCGCGTGGAAACCGAGCATCAGCGAGTTGGGGAACGGCCAGCTCTGGCTGCCCCTGTAGCGCAGGTTCCTCACCTTGATCCCGACTTCCTCCTCCACCTCGCGGTGCAGGGTCTGCTCCACCGACTCCCCGGGTTCCACGAACCCCGCCAGGGTGCTGTACATCCCGGTCGGCCAGTTGGCGTTGCGCGCCAGTAGCATTTCCTCTCCCCGGGTGACCAGGACGATGATGCTGGGCGAAAGCCGCGGGTAATTGACGAGCCCGCACTGAGGGCAGAGCTTCGCCCGATCCTCGGGATGATCTTCCATCTCGCAGGAACAGCGTCCGCAGTAACGGTGAGTGTCGTGCCACTCCACGATCTGATGCGCCCGCCCGGCGAGATAGAACACGGCCGGCTCGACTCGACCCAGCCAGGCCCGCAGCCCGCTGAGCGCGTAACCCTCCGGGAGCCGGCCCTGGGCTTCCACGGCAAAGCAATCGCGGCCGCGGAACCGGCCCAGGTAATGCCGGGAGCGTATTTCCACCTCGAGCCAGCGCAGCTCGGAGCCGGTAATGGGCCGCGGCGCACCCCCCTCCGAGACACAGGCGAGCTGGCCGTCTATGGCCAGAAACATCCAGCACTCGTCATGATCGACGTCGCAGGCGGGACGAATGGCGGGTTCGAAATCGTCAGGGTCGAGGGGCCACATGGCGGAAAACTCTACACCACTTCGCGCTCGGCTTCCTCCCGCTCGTGCACCCGCCGCCAGAGGCTGCCGCCGTCGGCCTCGGCGTCGAGGAGGTCGAGCATCCGCTCGTGGGCCGCCAACTCCTCCGCCGAGGCGCGAATGACCCTGAGCGGCGGCCACTCGGCCGGCAGGGCTAGGGTGTGCGTCCAGCTTCCATGGGTCTGCAGCCCGCTGCCATCCTGGCTCGTGCCGAAGAGCTGGGTCTGTCCGCCGGTCATCACGAGGAACACGTCCGCGAGGATCTCGGCGTCCAGCAGCGCGCCGTGAAGCTCGCGCGCGGAGTTGTCCACCTGGTAGCGCCGGCACAGCGCATCCAGGCTGTTCTTCTGACCCGGGTGCTTGTTCCGCGCCAGCGCGAGGGAGTCGGTAATGCGGCACAGCGAGGCCATGGTCGGTTGCCCCCGCCCCAGCCGAACCAGCTCCGCATCCAGAAAGGCCACGTCGAAGGGCGCATTGTGGATGATGAGCTCGGCGCCGCGGACGAACTCCAGGAACTCGTCGGCAATCTCCGCGAACAGCGGTTTGTCCGCCAGGAAGTCGTTGCTGAGGCCGTGCACCTCGAAGGCGCCGTCGTCCACCTCGCGCTCGGGATTGACGTACTTGTGAAAGTGGCGGCCCGTGAGCTTGCGGTCGACGATTTCCACGCCGCCGATCTCGATGATCCGGTGCCCCTGGCTCACCTCCAGGCCGGTGGTCTCCGTATCCAGAACGATCTGTCTCAGAATTCCCCCTTGCCCCCGTGACGAATGATCAGCAGCCAGCCAGCATCGCGTCGATGGCCTTGTTCGCCTCGCGATCCGCGAGCTCGTTCTCCGGATGGCCGCTGTGGCCCTTCACCCAGTGCCATTCCACCTGATGGCGGGCCGTGAGCTCGTCCAACTGCTCCCAGAGGTCTCTGTTCTTCACCGGCTGCTTCTGCGAGGTGCGCCAGCCGTTGCGCTTCCAGTTCGCCATCCACTGGCAGACGCCCTGGCGGAGGTATTGGGAATCCGTGGTGAGGCTCACCCGCACCGGCCGCTTCAGGCTCGTCAGTGCCTCGATGGCGGCTCGCAGCTCCATCCGATTGTTGGTGGTTTCCGGCTCGGCGCCGCTGATGATCCGCTCCCGGCCACGGTAGCGCAGCAGCGCGGCCCATCCCCCCGGGCCGGGATTGCCGCGACAGGCGCCGTCGGTAAAGATCTCAACGGCTTCGCTCAAGATCCTTCCAGTCGCTGAAGTTGAGCACCCGGGCCTCGGTGCTCTGCGCCCGCGTGCGCTGCATGGCCGACTTCGGGTACGCCGCCGGAATGAGCGGTGTCCGCTTGATCCGGTGCGGTGTCCAATGTGGCCGAATCGCCAGCGCCTGCTTGACTGCCGAGACCACGTACACCCCGCCCACCGGCGGCTGCATCCGCTTCAGCGCCCCCTCGGCACGGCCGATCCCGGCAGCTTCGCCGCGGTCGCCGGCGAACGGCAGCGTGTAGGCCAGGTACTGCACCTTGCCCTGCAACTCGAAGCCGAGCAGCGCCAGCCAGTCGAGAAGCCGCAGCGTGGTGATGAAGCGCAGGCCGCTGAAGGTGTCGGGCCGAAGACGGGAGTAGGCCCGGCGCAGCCCCCACAGGCTCACCGGGTTGAAGGCGCAGACCACCAGCCGGCCTCCGGGCGCGAGGACCCGAGCGGCTTCCCGAAGCCCGCTGCGAGCGTCAGCGGCGACTTCCAGGGCGTGGTGCAGCACCATGGCATCCAGGCTGTTGTTCGGCAGCGGCAGCGCCTCCAGAGCGCAGCGCAGGCTCGCCAGTTCCCCGGGGACCGGACCCGACGCCGCGGAGGCGAACAGATGGTTGCGAACCATGCACCCGCGCACGGTTCGGCTGCTGGCCCCGTGGCACCCTACCCAGAGCAGCGTATCGCCGTGAAAGCGTCGGGCCGCTTCGCTGAGGCAGGCCGTTTCTTCACGCAGCAGGCGCGTCCCCTGGGGGCCGGAGAGCCAGTCGGCGAGACGTTGTGACGGTGAATTTGCCAAGCAACTACACTTACCGCACAGTACCGGCACGATTCTGAAGGCAGGGCCAGATGAGAGCAACCACTCCACCCTACATCCGCTCGTCGCGCGTGCTCGCGGTGACGGCACTTGCCGGACTCGCCGCGTGCCAGCTTCCCGGCGTCGCCCCCGCGGGAGCGCAGGCAGCGGACGTCGCCGAGTCGCCCGCCGGCGCCAGCACCGTGGTGATGACGGTGGAGCCCATCACGGTTCCGGTGATCGCCAAGAAGAGCATCGCTGCGCCCCCGGATCTGTGGGCGCAGATCCGGAGCTCCTTCGCCCTGGATCACGCCCTGAACCAGCGCCGTGTCCAGCAGGAGCTGGCGTGGCTGAAACGTCACCCCCAGTACCTGCCGAGAATCCGCGAACGGATGCAGCGCTACCTGCCGTACATCCACGCCGAGGTCCGGCGCCGCAACATGCCCGGGGAGCTGACCCTGCTGCCCATCGTGGAAAGCGCCCTGGACCCCTATGCGTTCTCCCACGGCGGTGCTGCGGGCCTCTGGCAGTTCATCCCCACCACCGCCGAGCACTTCGGTTTGCCCCGCAACTGGTGGATCGACGGCCGCCGGGATCCGGTGCTGGCCACCAGGGCAGCCCTGGACTATCTGGAGCACCTGCACGGCCGGCTCGACGACTGGTATCTCGCTGTGGCCGGCTACAACGCCGGAGAAGGCAACGTGCGCCGCGCGTTGCGCAAGGCCAACGGCAACACGTTGTTCTGGGCCCTGGATCTCCCACGGGAAACCAGCGCCTACGTGCCCCGTCTGCTCGCGTTGGCGGCGATCATCGCCGACCCGACACACCACGGGCTCGAGCTGCCGTCCCTGGCGACCCAGCCGGCCTTCGCCACCATCGAGACCCACGGCCAATTCGATCTGGCGAAGGCCGCCAGCGTCCTGGAGCTGGACGTAGAGACGCTCTACGAGTGGAACCCGGCTCTCAACCAATGGGCGACCCCGCCCGACGGCCCCCATCACCTTCACGTGCCCGCGGCCCTGGCGGAAGCCGGACAGGCCGCCCTCAGCGCCGTTCCCGAGGACCAGCGGGTGCACTGGCTGCGGGTCGAGGTCGCCCAGGGGGAGACGCTGAGCCACCTCGCGCGCCGTCACCGCACCGACGTGGCGACCCTGCGTCGCGTCAATCGTCTTCCCAGCACCCGTATCCGTGCCGGGCAGGCACTGCTCATACCGCGCTCCAGCGAGGCGGTGGCCGCCTACCCGGTGGCCCGGCGGGCCGCGAAGGGCGACTACCAGGTCAAGCCGGGGGATTCCTTGTGGAGCATCGCGCACGCCCACGACGTGCCCCTGAACCGCCTGGTGAAGGTCAATCAGATCGGGCCGAGGGACGTTCTTCGGGTGGGCCAGCGACTGAGCATCCCCGGAGCCGGCTCCAGCCCGGCCGCCGGCCGCGACGTCATCCGCAAGGTGCGCTACGGCGTACGGCGCGGCGACTCCCTGTCGACCATCGCCAGCAAGTTCAACGTGGCAGTTCGCGACATCGCCCAGTGGAACGCGCTGGACGTCGACAAGTATCTGCAGCCCGGTCAGAAGCTGCTGATCTACGTGAACGTGTCGGCGGCCGAGTAGTTGCCGGATGACCGGCCGCCGGCTGCAGCGCCGGCGGCCGCTTGGCTCAGTCCGCCCGCCGGATCGAGGCTTCTTCGCTCAAGGATTCGAAGAACGCGCCGAATTCCAGCCGAGCGACCCGGTCCGCCAGAAACCGGCGCATTCCATCCAGTTCGGCCCCCGGCAGCGCAGCCACGTCCGCGTCCTGCACGCGTGTCACCGTCACCAGGGCGAGCCCGCCATCCGGCAACACGGCGTCGCCGATGCTCTTGCCGGCATCACCGGGCCGCGGCAGGGCGAACGCCGCATCCAGCACCGGGCGCGGAATCTCCGCTTGGCTGCGGCGGGCTGCTTCGACCGTCCGCCACTCGAGGCCATAAGCGGAAGCCACCGCCGCCGCGCCCTCGCCGGCCACCAGCCGCGTCTGTGCCGCGGCGTGGGCCTCTTCCGCCAGAGCCCGCGCCCGCTCCGTCTCGATCTCGGCGCGAATCCGCGCCGCCACTTCCTCGAAGGGGATCAGTTCGGGAGGGTGCCGCTCGGTGACCCGCATCACCACCGCCCGGTCCGGGCCGAGCTCCACCGCGGGGCTGTTGAAACCCTTCTCCAGCACTTCGCTGCCGAACAATCGCTGCCGCACATCGGGGTCGTCGAACGGCGCCGGACCGCGGTTCCGGGTGATGCCATCGGCGGTCTGCCGGGTCAGCCCCAGCGCATCGACGATTCCCTGCAGGCTCTCGGGCTGCTCGAACGCCAGATTGTCCAGCTCCCGGAGACGCTCCTGATACAGGAGCTCAGCCTGATCACGGCGAAGACGTTGCTCGATCTCCGCCCGCGCCTCTTCGAAGCTCGGATACTCGTTGGTGCGGATCTCCTCGAGCTGGATGAGGTGATACCCGTAGTCCGTCTGCACCGGCCCGGAGATCTGCCCGGGTTCCTCGATGGCGAACAGCGCTTCCTCGAACGCCGGATCGAAAACGCCGCGCCCGGCGAAACCCAGCTCGCCGCCCTCGGCAGCCGATCCGGGATCCTCCGACAGCTCCTGCGCCAGATCCGCAAAGCTTTCACCGTCCTCGATGCGGGCGCGCACCTTCTCCAGCTCCTGCCGCGCTGCCTCCGGGCTACGGGTGTCATCGGTCTCGAGCAGTATGTGCCGGCTGCGCCGCTCTTCCTGGGACGGTGCCGCTTCACGTTCCTGTTCGTAAGCGGCTCTGGCCTCCTCCTCGGCCACCTCCACCGCCGGATCGTCCATCAAATCCTCGACTGACAGGACCACGTACGCAGCGTCCACGGCTTCCTCCGTGGTGTACGCTCGCCGGTTCTCCTCGTAGCGCAGGCGCACCTCTTCGTCCGTAACCTCGACCTGATCGCGGAACTCGTCCACCGTGAACGCGAGGTACGCGACGTCGCGGCGCTGGGCGAGCAGCCGGGCGTGCACGTTGAGCTCCCGGTCCGTGAGCAGCGCGGAGTCGGTCAAGGCAGCCTGCAGTTGCTGCAGCGCCATGAGCTCAGCGGTGTCTTCCATGAATCCCTGCGGCGTGTACCCCATGGCCTGCACGGCCTGGCGATACAGGTTCGGCTGAAACTTGCCGTCGATCTGAAAGGCGGGATTCTCCACCAGCTCCCGGTCGACCTGCTCCCGGCTCACCGCGACCCCGAGCTCTTCGGCGGCTTGTGCCAGCACGGTGCGCGCCACCAGACGGTCCAGGACCGCGCCCTGCAGCCGCACCGGATCGATGAGGCTGGGGTCGATCTCGCCCCCCATCTGGGTCGCGATCCGCCGACGCTCCCGCTCCGTGGCGACGGCCAGCTCGTTCTGAGTGATGCCTTCACCGTTCACACTGGCGACCTCCGGGTCACCGGTGACGAACAGGTTGAAGGCGCCGAAGCCGAATATCGCAAGCACGACGACGATGATCCCCACCAGAACCTTGAACACCAGGCTCTGGGTCTGATCACGCATCTTCTGCAGCATCACGGTGTCCTCAACAGCAACGCCGGCAGTGCGCCGGCGTCTTCACAAGAAAAAAGGCGCCGTTGCTGCGCCTTCTTCCCGGGATCGAATTGTCCTCGAACGACCTAGTTCAGGGCGTCTTTGAGCGCCTTGCCAGGCTTGAACGCCGGCACCTTTGCAGCGGCGATCTGGATGCTCGCGCCCGTCTGCGGGTTACGCCCGGTACGAGCCGCGCGCTCCCTGACGGTGAACGTGCCGAACCCCACCAGCGACACCGGGTCCGACGCCTTGAGCGAGTCGGTGATGGCTTCGAGGGTGGCGTCCAGCGCCCGGCTGGCCGACGCCTTGGAAATGTCTGCGGCTTCGGCGATGCGGTCGATGAGTTCGGTCTTATTCACAGTAGGCCCTCAGTGATCAGCGGTGACGGACAGCGCCACGCCGATAATGGATGTTTTGCGTTGGTGTTATTGCGTTAGACGCGGTTTTATACCAACACCCATAGATAGCTGCAACCGGCGCCTCGGTCAGTGAGCACTGATGGAAACCTCGCCGTCGCCGGCGGACGCTTCCGGAGGCCGCTTCGACTCCGCACCGTCGTCGTCGATGGGATGCGGCCGGCGCTCCAGCGCAATCTCCAGGACTTCGTCCATCCACTTCACCGGAATGATCTCGAGCCGGGACTTCACGTTATCCGGAATTTCCTTCAGGTCGCGCTCGTTCTCCTTGGGAATGATCACCCGGCGGATTCCGCCCCGCTGCGCGGCCAGCAGCTTCTCTTTCAAACCGCCGATCGGCAGCACCTGCCCCCGCAGCGTGATCTCGCCTGTCATGGCGACATCCGCACACACGGGAATGTTGGTAAGCACGGACACGACTGCGGTGCACATGCCGATCCCGGCGCTGGGGCCATCCTTCGGCGTCGCGCCTTCCGGGACGTGCACGTGCAGGTCGAACTTCTCGTGAAAGTCCTTGCTGATGCCGAGCACCGCGGCGCGGCTGCGCACGAACGTCAGGGCCGCCTGGATGGACTCCTTCATGACGTCGCCGAGTGAGCCGGTGCGGGTCTGGCGCCCTTTCCCCGGCACGGCCACGGCCTCGATGTTCAGCAGCTCACCCCCCACGGAGGTCCACGCCAGCCCCGTGACCAGGCCCACCTGGTTCTCCTCTTCCGCCAGGCCGTAGCTGAACTTGCGTACGCCGTTGTACTGCTCGATCAGGTCGACCCCGATGACCACGGGCCGCTGCTGCTCCCGGCCCGGCAGCATGGACTTCTCCTTGACCACCTTACGGGCGAGCTTGGCGATCTCCCGCTCGAGCCCCCGCACCCCGGCCTCCCGGGTGTAGTACCGGATCAGGTGGACGATGGCGTCGTCGTCGAGGGTCAGCTCGCCTTCCTTCAGACCGTTCAGACGCACCTGCTTCGGCACCAGGTACCGTCGGGCGATGTTGAGCTTCTCGTCCTCGGTGTACCCAGGCAGGCGGATGACTTCCATCCGATCCAGCAGCGGCGCCGGTATGTTCATGGAGTTGGACGTGCAGATGAAGAACGTATCCGACAGGTCGTAGTCGACCTCCAGGTAGTGGTCGTTGAAATTGTGATTCTGCTCCGGGTCGAGCACTTCCAGCAGCGCGCTGGCCGGGTCGCCGCGCACGTCCATGCCCATCTTGTCCACCTCGTCGAGGAGGAAAAGCGGGTTGCGCACGCCCGCCTTGGCCATCTTCTGCAGCACTTTGCCCGGCAGGGAACCGATGTAGGTGCGGCGGTGACCGCGGATCTCCGCTTCGTCCCGGACCCCGCCCAGAGCCATGCGCACGAATTCGCGGTTGGTGGCGCGGGCGATGCTCTCGCCCAGCGAGGTCTTCCCCACCCCTGGGGGACCCACCAGGCAGAGCACAGGACCTTTCACCTTGCGCACGCGGCCCTGCACGGCCAGGTACTCGAGAATCCTATCCTTGACCTCCTCGAGCCCGTAGTGATCCTCGTCGAGGATGCGCTGCGCCACAGCCAGGTCCTTGCGCACCCGGCTCTTCTTCTTCCACGGCACGCTGATCATCCAGTCGAGATAGCTGCGCACCACGGTGGCCTCGGCGGACATGGGCGACATCTGTCTGAGCTTGGCCAGCTCCTGCTCGGCCTTTTCCTTGGCCTCGCGGGTCATGCCGCTTTCGTCGATCTTGCGCTGCAGCTCCTCGACCTCGTTGGGCGCATCGTCCAGGTCTCCGAGCTCCTTCTGAATAGCCTTCATCTGCTCGTTCAGATAGTACTCGCGCTGGCTCTTTTCCATCTGCTTCTTGACCCGGCCGCGAATGCGCTTCTCGATCTGATACAGATCGATCTCCGAATCCATCAGCGCCAGCAAGGCGTCGATGCGCTCCTTGAGATCCACCGCTTCCAGCAACTGCTGCTTGTCCTCGATCTTGAGTGACATCTGCGCGGCGATGGTGTCCACCAGCCGCGCCGGATCGTCTATGCTCGACAGCGACGACAGCACCTCCTGGGGCACCTTCTTGCTCACCTTCACGTACTGCTCGAACTGCTCCATGATCGAGCGCACCAGCGTTTCCGCTTCACGGCCTTCCACCTCCGGCTCCGCCAGGGGCTCCACGGTAGCGCTGCCGTAACTCTCGTCGAGCCCCAGGTCGCACACCCTGGCGCGCGCCCCGCCCTCCACCAGCACCTTCACGGTGCCGTCCGGCAGCTTCAGGAGCTGCAGCACCGTCGCCACGGTGCCGACCGTGAACAGGTCGTCCGCGCCGGGCGACTCCACGTCCGCGTCACGCTTCGCGAGCAGCAGGATCTGCTTGTCGTCCGCCATGGCGGCGTCCAGCGCGCGGATGGAGCTTTCCGTGCCCACGAACAGGGGGTGCACGCCATGGGGATACACCACCATGTCGCGCAGCGGCAGGACCGGGACGCGGATTTGCTTTGAAGATGCCACGAGTGCGCTTACCTCCATTCGACGAATGACTGCCCGTTCTCTGGCGGACGCGGGCCCTGGGTAACGGGGCGACGATATCTCGGGGATGCTAGCAGCCCCTTCGCGACGGATCGGGGCGGCTTGTGCACGGATTGTAACCGCCTTCCCCGACTCATCGCATGGGTGGTTTCACAGCGAGGCGCCAAGGGGCGCGGCGCGGTGAGCGGGCGGAGGCCTTTGCCGTGTGCAGTTCAGTCCTTCGGCCCGGCCTGGGCTTTCTCGACGTTCTCGTAGATGAGCATGGGCTCGCTTTCACCGTCGATCACACTCTCGTCAATGACCACCTTGGTCACCGAATCCAGAGACGGCAGCTGGTACATCGTATCCAGCAGCACGGACTCCAGGATGGAGCGCAATCCCCGGGCGCCCGTCTTGCGCTCCATGGCCTTGCGGGCCACGGAGCGCAGCGCGTCCTCGCGGAAATCCACCTCGACGCCCTCCATCTCGAACAGTTTGACATACTGCTTCGTCAAAGAGTTCTTTGGCTCGGTGAGGATCTGCACGAGGGCGTCGATGTCGAGTTCCTCGAGGGTGGCGATGACCGGCAGACGCCCCACGAACTCGGGAATGAGGCCGTAGCGGATGAGGTCTTCCGGTTCCACGTTGCGCAGGGTCTCGCCGATGCTCTTGCGGTCTTCCTCGCCTTTCACCTCGGCGGAAAAGCCGATGCCGGATTTCTCCGAACGATCGCGGATGACCTTGTCGAGCCCGGCGAACGCGCCACCGCAGATGAACAGGATATTGCTGGTATCGACCTGGAGGAACTCCTGCTGAGGGTGCTTGCGGCCGCCCTGCGGCGGTACCGACGCCACCGTGCCCTCGATGAGCTTGAGCAGGGCCTGCTGAACCCCTTCCCCGGAGACGTCACGGGTGATGGAGGGGTTGTCGGATTTGCGCGAAATCTTGTCGATCTCGTCGATGTAGACGATGCCCACCTGGGCCCGCTCCACATCGTAGTCGCACTTCTGCAGCAGCTTCTGGATGATGTTCTCGACGTCTTCACCCACGTAGCCGGCTTCGGTCAGAGTCGTGGCGTCGGCGATGGTGAAGGGCACATCGAGCAGACGCGCCAGCGTCTCGGCGAGCAGCGTCTTGCCGCTGCCGGTGGGGCCGATCAGCAGGATGTTCGACTTCGACAGCTCGACGTCGTCCTTTTTTCCTTTGTAGTTCAGCCGCTTGTAGTGATTGTACACAGCCACGGAGAGCACCTTCTTGGCGTGCTCCTGACCGATCACGTACTCGTCGAGAATGGCGTTGATCTCATGAGGCACCGGCAGCCGGTCGCTGCCCTTGGTCTCGCCGCTCTCGGCGACTTCCTCGCGGATGATGTCGTTGCACAGCTCCACGCATTCGTCGCAGATGAAAACGCTGGGCCCCGCTATCAGCTTGCGCACTTCGTGCTGACTTTTGCCGCAGAAAGAACAGTAGAGCAGCTTGCCTGAGTCGTCGCTCTTACCGTTGTCGCCCGCCATAGGTACCTCGATCGTTCCCGCAAACCTTACCTTGCGTGGTTCATGCCGATAATGCAAGCCCCGCCAGGTGAGGGAGTTTTTAGTCAAGAGGGGCCCGTCGCCGGGCGGCTATTCGCCCGCCCGGACGCGCATCCGACCCCATCGAAAGGCTGGGTGAATCAGTCGTTGGCCGCCTTCGCAACCCGTTTGCGCGGCATCTGCACCTTGTCCACCAGGCCATACTCCAGGGCCTCCTGGGGGCTCATCCAGAAGTCGCGGTCGGTGTCTTCACGAATCCGCTCCACCGTCTGGCCGGTGTGCTCCGCGAGGATATTGTTCAGCCGCTCCCGCATCAGCAGGATCTCTTTGGCTTGGATCTCGATGTCCGCAGCAACCCCGCGGGAGCCACCGGACGGCTGGTGCAGCATCATGCGTGAATTGGGCAGCGCGAAACGCTTGCCGGGGGTGCCGGCGCCGAGCAGAAACGCTCCCATGCTGGCGGCCTGGCCCACGCACATGGTGCTGACGTCGCAGCGCACGAACTGCATGGTGTCGTAGATGGACATGCCCGCAGTGACCGAGCCGCCCGGCGAGTTGATGTACAGGTTGATGTCCTTGTCCGGATTCTCGGATTCCAGAAACAAGAGCTGAGCCACCACCAGGTTGGCCACGTTGTCGTCCACGGGCCCCACCAGGAAGACGATGCGGTCCTTGAGCAGACGGGAATAGATGTCGTAGGCCCGTTCGCCCCGGGCCGACTGCTCGATCACCATCGGCACCAGCCCCAGGTTGGTCATGGGGGGCACCTTGGAATCGAAGAAATCACTCATGATGTCTCCCTCAGCTGTTCTGCTGTGATTGCGCCGCATCGTCCGGCTCGGTGCCGCCGGCTTCGGCCACCTGCTCCGGCGCGTCAGCCTCTTCCTCGACGGGCACCGCCTTGCCAGCCACTACGTCCTTGTAGGTGCTCGGCACCACCTCGACACGCGCCTGCTGCAGCACGTGGTCGACCACCTCGTCCTCGAGGACGGCCATCTCGATCTGGTGCAGCTGCTCGTGATTGCTGTAGTACCAGTTCTCCACCTGATCGGGCTGCGCATACCCCTGCGCGATCTCGCGAACGCGCTCCCGAACCTTGTCGGCGTCGGCTTCGAGCCCCGCCGACGAGACGATCTCGTTCACCACCAGCCCTACCTTGACCCGACGCTCCGCCTGCGCGCGGAACAGATCGTCGGGCAGCTGCGGCTGGCTCGCCTGGGCACCGTACATCTGGAACTGCTGCAGCATCTGTCGGCGCAGGTTCTCGATCTCGTTGCCGACCAGGGCGCTCGGCAGCTGAACCTGGTGCAGGGCATCGAGCTGATCCATCACCTGGCTGGTCAGCACGCGACGCACGGCCGCGTCCATCTCGCGCTGCATGTTCCGCCGCACCTCGGCGCGAAAGGCGTCCAACCCGCCTTCTTCGGCCCCGAAATTCTCGAAAAACTCCTCATCGAGCTCCGGGAGCTTGGATTCGGCGACGGACTTGATCTTCACCGAGAACGTGACGGTCTTGCCGGCGAGATTCTCGGCGCGGTAATCGTCGGGAAACGTGGCCTCGAACTCGCCCGTCTCTCCGGCAGCGAGGCCTCGGACACCGGCATCGAAGTCCTCGATCATCTGCCCCGCGCCGACGACGAACGACGCATCCTCGGCATGCCCGCCTTCGAAGACCTCACCGTCCAGGCGCCCTTCGAAATCCAGGGTGACCCGGTCGCCTTCCTGGGCGGGCCGTTCCACGTCGAGCCATTCCTTGCGCTGATCCCGCAGCCGCTCGATCATGTCGTCCACGTCGGCCTCGGTGATCTCCGCCTCCGGATTCTTGATCTCCGCGCGGCCGAGGTCGGCCAGGGTCACCGATGGAAACACCTCGAAGGTGGCGGTGAACTCGAAGTCGTTGCCCGGCTCCATCTTCACCACTTCCAGGCTCGGCTGCCCGGCGGGGGAGAGATCTTCCTGTCGCACGGCCTCCACGAAGCTGGACTGCATCAGGTCACCGGCGACCTCCGCACGCACCGCTTTGCCGTAGCGCCGGCGCACCTCCTTCAAGGGCACCTTGCCGGGGCGGAATCCAGGCAGGCGCACCCGGTTTGCGGCGTCGCCCAGACGCTGGCTGATCTGCTCCTCGAAAGTCTCCGACGGCACGGAAATGGTCAGCCGGCGCTCGAGGCCCGATGTGGTCTCTATGGAAATCTGCATGTCTGAATCGTTCGAAGTACTTGTTGCTACCGAGTTGGAACCGACATTGAATCGGAATGAATGGGGTGGACGATGGGGCTCGAACCCACGACCGCCGGGATCACAACCCGGAGCTCTACCAACTGAGCTACGTCCACCATCAATCTCTGGCGCGCACGAGAGGCGCGCCCGGCGTGCATCATACTCCCACCCGGGGCACACCGTCAGGGGGGTCCGGCCATGGGCCGGGTCGCCCAGATGGGTCGCCCAGATGGGTCGCCCAAATGGCACGCCCGGAAGGACTCGAACCTTCAACCGTCGGCTTAGAAGGCCGATGCTCTATCCTGTTGAGCTACGGGCGCCCTGCGGGAGCGTTCTCCGACGGCTCGCCAGAGGCCAACCGACGGCTCGCCCGGCCTTTGCGCCGCTCCTCCGGCACCGGGCCGTCCGACGAATCAGTCCAGGACGATCGAATATGGTCGGGGTAGAGAGATTCGAACTCCCGACATCCTGCTCCCAAAGCAGGCGCGCTACCAGACTGCGCTATACCCCGCCGTACAGGAAACCGCGCGATGATAATGGCGGGGCGATGGAGCGTCAAATGAGGCGATACGCAGAAATCTTGCGGAAGGGGCCATGCGGAGCGCGAACACGCCAGGACCGGAAAGCAGAGCCGCCGGGGATTCGGGCTTGCTAGAATGCCGCCGCGCGATTCCTTTCTGCGCCCCCTTTCGGAGACATGCCAATGACCGCACAGATCCTCGACGGCAATGCCATCGCCCGTTCCCTGCGAGCCGAGATTCGGGCGCGGGTGGACAGCCGCACCGTCAACGGTCTGCGACCGCCGGGGCTCGCCGTGGTGCTGGTGGGCAACGACCCGGCCTCGGAGATCTACGTGCGCCACAAGCGCAAGGACTGCGAGGAGGTCGGCTTCCACTCCAACGTCCAGCATCTCTCCGCCAACGTGACCCAGGAGGATCTGGCGGAACGCATCCGGATGCTGAACGCGGACACCACCATCGACGGCATCCTGGTTCAACTGCCGCTTCCGGACCACCTGGACGCCGCCCGGATCATCGATCTCATCGACCCGGCCAAGGACGTGGACGGCGTGCATCCGTTCAACATCGGCCGGCTGGCCCTGCGCCGTCCCACCCTGCGTTCCTGCACGCCGAAGGGCATCATGCAGCTTCTCGAGCACACCGGCGTCCCCATCCGCGGGCTGGACGCCACGGTCATCGGCGCATCGAACCACGTCGGCCGGCCCATGGGCCTGGAGTTGCTCCTGGCCGGATGCACGGTCACCACCGCCCACAAGTTCTCCCGGGACGCCCGGGCCGCGGCGGCCGCCGCGGACGTGGTGATCTCCGCCGTCGGTAAGCCGGGGCTGGTTCGCGGTGACTGGATCAAGCCGGGCGCCATCGTCATCGACGTCGGCATCACCCGCGGCGCCAACAACAAGCTCCATGGCGATGTCGCCTTCGACGAGGTGGTGGAGCACGCCGGCTGGATCACCCCCGTGCCGGGGGGCGTCGGTCCCATGACCCGGGTGGCCATGCTGCAGAACACGCTGCTGGCCGCAGAAGGCCTGGTGACGTGAGCCGGCTGTACGTCTCCGATCTGCATCTCGCGGAGCCGGACGACGCTCGCTTCCGCGCCTTCTCCGAGCTCTTGTCCGAAGCGAGCCGCCGGGTAGACGAGATCTACCTGCTCGGCGATCTCTGCGAGGTCTGGGTGGGCGACGACGACGACGGGCCGCTGGCCCGCGCGCTCACTGCCACCCTGGCCGACGCCGCCCACCACGTCCGGCTCTTCGTCATGCACGGCAATCGGGATTTTCTGCTCGGCGACGGGTTCGCCCGGGCGGCAGGCGCCACCCTGATCCCGGACCCTTTCCTGCTCGACGCCCATACCCTCCTATCCCACGGCGACGCGTTCTGCATCGACGACCAGGAATACCAGCAGGTGCGCGCCCAGCTGCGTTCGCCGCAGTGGCAGGCCGACATCCTCCGCCGCCCGCTCGGCGAGCGCCGCGCCCTGGCCCAGGGAATGCGGGCGCAGAGCGCAGCCACCAATGCCAACAAGGCCGAGAACATCATGGACGTGTCCGCAGACGAGGTTGCGCGGGTGATGGAGCGGCACGGAGCCCGGCGGCTCGTCCACGGCCACACCCACCGTCCCGGGGTCCATCACCACCCCTGGGGCCAACGCTACGTCCTCGGCGCCTGGGAAAGCTGCGGCTGGTATCTGCGGGAGAACGACGACGGGCAGCTCGGGCTGTTCTGCATCGGAATCGCCTAGCACGAGCGGGCGAAAGCTTTCGGCGGTCAGCAAAACGGCTTTCGGCGATCAGCGGTCGGCAAGATGCGAATCGCCAGAATCCGGCGATGCGCCTACTGCTGAAAGCTGAACGCTGAACGCTGAACCGGCCCACTGTGAAACCGGAACTCGCTGTCCGGCGTCGTGCACAGCTCGGCGTCGGCGCTGAGCAGCTCGTCGAGCTTCTTCTCCACCGGTTCCGGGGCGTAGCGGCGCGCGAGGTCCAGGTAGTGATCGAAGTGGCGGGCCTCGGACGCCAGGAGGCCTGCGTACAGATCGGCCAGCGCCGCCGGCACCACGTCCACCAGCCCGGCGAAGCGTTCGCAGGAGCGGGCCTCCACCACAGCGCCCACCAGCAGGGTGTCCACCAGCCGGAAGGGCTCGGGGCGACGCACCCGGGCCATCAGCGAGGCAGCGTAACGGCTCGGCGTGAGGTGCACGTAGTCGATGCCACGGGCGCGGATGAGCGCGTGCACCTGCTCGAAATGACGCAGCTCCTCCCGGGCCAGCCGCGACATGCGGAACATCAGCTCCGGGCGGTCGACGTAGCGGTAGAGCAGGCTGAGGGCAGTACCGGCGGCCTTCTTCTCGCAGTTGGCGTGGTCGATGAGCAGAACCGGCAGTTGCTCCGCCGCCTGATCGAACCAGACCCCCGGGGTCCGGCAGCGAAGGAACCGCAGCACTCGGTCGAGACCGTCCGCGGCGCGGCTCATTCCGCAGGAATCCTGTAGTTGCGCTCGTAGTGGGCGAGGGAGCGCCTGTAGAACTCCCGTTCGATGGCGGCCAGCAGCTCCGCCGGTCCGGGGTCGGGTGCGGCTATACCCCCCGCGAGGTCGAGTCCCAGCTCCCACAGGGGGCGCGTCTGCTCCCGCCACTGGAGCCGCTGCAGCAGCTCGTAGGCCAGGTTCGGCGCATCCAGCTCGTCCGCTCCCGACATGCGCCGCTCCCGGGCATACTCCCGGAGCCGAACCTCGTCTCGAACCTCGAGGATGGCGGTGACCGCACCGGCGCGCAGCGCCAGCAGCCGCCGCCACACAACCTGCCGTTGTTCCGGGTCGAAGGCGTTCCACTGCACGATCTCGTGGGCGAAGCGCTTGCAGCCGCGGCACACCAGGTCGCCGTAGGTGGTGGAACAGGTGCCCACACAGGGCGTACGTCTCAGCATGATGAAACCGGAGATGGCACTTAGCGCACGGAGCCGAGCATCAGCCGCAGCTGCAGCCGCCGGAGCTGGGTCCGGAGCTGCCGGAGATCGCGGCTGCCCCATTCGGCGCCGGGATTGTACAGCAGCCTTTCCAGCTCGGCGACGAGCCGCAGGGCTTGGGGTTCACCCAAGCCACCGGCGGAAGCGATTCTGCGGATGAACGCCCCCGGGGATTCCGCCGGTGCCCGGCGCCAACCCGCACCGGCAACTCGACGGCAGAATCGGGCGAACAGCCGTTCCACCGGATGCCGGGGCGGGGGTCGACGGCGCCAGAACAGGGCCAGCGCCACGACCACGAGACTGGCGGCCCCGCCGGCGAGCACCGCCGCGCCGATGCGTGCCGGGGTGACGTCACCGAGCACATCGCCGAGGAAGGTCGCCTGGACCTGGGCGTCGTAGCCCACCACCCACATGTTCCAGCGGTGTTCCAGGGAGTCGGCCCAGTACAACACCTGGCGCAGCAGACCCAGGCCCTGGAACCGGGCGCTGGTCAGGGCCGAGAGGGATTCACGATCCTCCTGGGACAGGGCCGCATCCAGGCCCCGCTCGATTCGCGCCGGGGCCACCGCGGCTGTGGGATCCACCCGCTGCCAGCCCACCCGGGGTATCCAGTACTCCACCCACGCGTGAGCGTCGTACTGGCGCACCATGAGATGGCCGGTGATGGGATTGACCTCGCCGCCCTGATACCCCCCCACCATTCGAGCCGGCACGCCCACGGAGCGCAGCATGACCACCAGCGCGCCGGCGTAGTGGGCGCAGAATCCCCGCCGGCCGTCGAACCAGAAGGCATCGATGCTGTTCCGGTCGCCGAGCTGGGGCGGCCGCAAGGTGTAGAAAAAAGGCTCGCTGCGGATCTCCGCCAGCACCGCGGCGACGAACGCCGCGGCCGAGCCGGTGCGCTGCCAGAGATCACGCGCGTGGGCGCGGATCCGGGGGCTTTCGCCCTCCGGCAGCCGCGTCTCCCGCGCATGGAGGGCCCGGGGCAGTTCCGGCACGGCGTCGGTGGCCAGACCCGGCCGCGATTGCACCCGATAGCGGAACACCGACAGCACCGGATCCTCCGCCTCGAGCCGGAAATCCCGCGTGAGGGCGGCCGCCGGTAGGCTCGAGGTGGGGGTTTCCAGCGCGAACAGCCAGTTCGCCTGCGTCGCCTCAAGCAGCACCTCGTAGCCGACCCCCTGCCCCGGGGTGGCGTCGGGCCGCTCACCCTCCTCCCAGGACGGCAGCCCCGCTGCCGCAGACCAGGTGCCGTCCTGGAACCGGGAATAAATCAGCCCGCGCCAGTACAGCTCCCGCTTCGGCGGGATCTCGGTGTCGAAGACGACCCTGAACGCCAGCTCGTCGGATCGGGTGAGCTCCGCCACGTCACCCGGCTTGACCCGGTCGCTGATGCCGGTGGAGGCGGCCGCCGGCAGCGGCATGCTCCACAGCGGCGCGATGCGCGGAAAGAACAGGAACAAGACCACCGTCAGCGGCAGCGCCTGCAGGATGAGGATCCCCGCCACCCTGAGACTCGCCAGCGGTCGCACCCGGTTGGGCACCTGATTGAGGCCCACCATGGCGGCGGTAACCAGAATCATGGCGGCCACCTGGTACCCCGCCACCGCAATGGACTGGTTGAACAGGAACTCGGTGGCGATGATGAAATAGCCGAGGAATATCACCAGATACGTGTCCCGGCGGCTCTTCATCTCCACCAGCTTCAGGGCGAAGGCGAGAATGAGCAGCGAGGCCGCCGCCTCCGGACTGAACGGCGGCACCCCGGAAAGCGCCACGGCACCCACCGAGGAGAGCACCAGAACGGTCTTCACCCAGCGTCGGGGATAATTCCAGCGGCCTCGATAGACGCCGGCCCGCCAGTACCCGCAAAACAGGCCCACGCCGATGATCCACGGGGAGAGATGAAACAGATACGGGATCACCACCGCCACCTGGGCCACCATGAGCAGGGCCAGGGTATTGCGGGGGATCTGCCTATCCACTCCGCGGTCGACGGCGGAGCCCCGGCCGTTAGCCGAGGCCATGGAGGGCGAATTCCCTGAGCACCCGCTCCAGGTGCGCCTCGCCGGTGCCGGGCTCGATGCGCCGCGCTCCCAGGCGCACGCCGAATTCCCGCCCCAGGCGGGTGGCCCGCAAGGCGAGCCCGGTGAGTCGCGACAGCCGCTCCTCCACATCGCCAGGCACGGTATCCAGATCGAGCCACAGACGAGGCTCCAGGAAGCTGGCGTAGCGTTTGACCATCAGCTCGTCGCCGCGGGCGTAGGAGCGCCACATGATGTGCTTCACCGGGTCCCCCGGCTGATAGGCTTTGAAATCGGTGAAATCCTCGCTGCCCAGAGGATCGATGAGCTCGCCCTCGTCGCGGCGGCCGCCGACCGAGTTCGGGAACGGGCCGAACAGCGGCCGGGGATACACCAGCACCCGGGCGTCCAGATCCACCCAGGTCCAGGCCCGCAGCAGCCCGAGAGGATAGCGGGTCTCCACCAGCAGGCGCCCGGGCCGCAGGTAACCGCGATGCCCCGCCTGCACGTAGAGGCGCAGCAGATCCGCCTCCTGATCGTAGAGCTCCGCCCAGCGCAGGATCCCGCCGGGAAAGCCGATGCGTATGCCTTCCCGCCCGCGGCTCCGCCAGCGCCCGTCCTTCGGCCGCACCACCCGCAGGCTCACCTCCACTTCCTCGCCGACGAACCCGGGACGGGCACCGACGAACTCCAGCCGCAGCCCCGAGAGGTTCTGGAAGGTGTAGAGAATGGCGACGAGAAAGACGCTGCCGAGCAGAAACGCCACCCCATATACCAGGCTCGCCTGGTAATTGATGGCGGCGACGACGAGCAGCAGCAAGAGCCCCCCCAGCACGAACCCGGTGGGGGTGGGAAAGATGAAGATGTTGCGTTGCGACAGCTCGATGACCGGGCTCGGCGGGATACGCCGGTCCAGCCAGCGGCCGAAGCGCCGGCCGAGCACGCCGGATGAGGCCGCCTCAGCCACCGCCGCTCAGCCCCTTCAAGCGGACGGCACTAGCCGACCACATCCACGGCGGCCAGCAGCCGCTGAGCCAGCGCGCCGCCGCCATGACCGGCGTAGTCCGCCGCCTCGCGCAGGCGATGCTCCACCACTGCCGGCAGAACAGCCTGCACGTCCTCGGGCACCACGTGAGTGCGCTCGTGAACGAGGGCCCAGGCCCGGGCAGCATGCAGCAGCGCCAGCGCGCCGCGGGGAGACAACCCGAATGCGAACTCGCTGCCGCGCCGGCTGTGGGCCACAAGACGCTGCACGTACTCGATGAGCGGATCCGAAACCCGCACCGTCTCCACCGCCCCCTGCAGCGCCGCGAGCTCCGCCACGTCGAGAACCGCCGTCATGTGATCCAGGGCGCGACGCCGGTCACCGCCCTTCAGCAGCTCCCGCTCTGCGTCCGGGTCCGGATAACCCACCTCGATGCGCATGAGGAAACGATCGAGTTGCGACTCCGGCAGAGGAAACGTACCCATCTGGGTGGAGGGATTCTGGGTGGCGATGACGAAGAAGGGTTCCGGCAGCGGCCGGGTCACGCCGTCGGCGGTGACCTGATGCTCCTCCATGGCTTCCAGGAGCGCGCTCTGACTCTTCGGGGTGGCGCGGTTGATCTCGTCGGCGAGCACCACCTGGGCGAACAGCGGACCCTCGATGAAGCGGAACTCGCCGGTCTCCCGCAGGAACACGGACGTGCCGATGATGTCCGACGGCAGCACGTCGCTGGTGAACTGGATGCGGTTGTACGACAGCCCCAGCACTCGCGCCAGGGCGTGAGAGAGCAGGGTCTTGCCCATCCCGGGGAGATCCTCGATGAGCAGGTGTCCGCGCGCCAGTAGGCAGGTGAGCGCCAGCTTGATCTGGGGCTCCTTCCCCAGCAGGACCCCGTTCAGAGCACCGAGCAGGGTCTGAACGCGATCTCGTACCTCACGCGTGGTTGTGGAGGTCGATGATCGTGTGATCGTTGCTGAACTCGGCGTCACGGCGCTGTTTCATCTCGTCGCTTCTGTTCAACGATAGACGCTCGAGATAATCGGCGTCTATGTCTCCAGTCACGTATTTGCCGTCGAAGACCGAGCAGTCGAACCTCTGGATTCTCGGGTTGCCTTCGCGGGCGCTCTGCACCAGGTCGTCGATGCGCTGATAGACCAGCATGTCGGCGCCGATGAAACGCGCCACCTCCTCCTCGCTGCGTCCGTGCGCCACGAACTCGTTCGGGGTGGGCATGTCGATGCCGTAGACGTTGGGATAGCGGACCGGCGGCGCCGCCGAGGCCATGTATACCTTCCGGGCGCCCGCCTCCCGAGCCATCTCGATGATCTGCTGGATGGTGGTGCCCCGGACGATGGAGTCGTCCACGAGCAGGACGTTCTTGCCTTTGAATTCCAGCTCGATGACGTTGAGCTTCTGGCGAACCGATTTCTTGCGCTGGCTCTGGCCCGGCATGATGAAGGTGCGGCCGATGTAGCGGTTCTTGATGAAGCCTTCCCGGTACTTCACGTCGAGCTGGTGGGCCAGCGGCAGCGCGGCGGTGCGCCCGGTATCGGGAATCGGCACCACCACGTCGATGTCGTGACCGCGGCCGGAGAAGCGTTCCAGGATACGCTGGGCCAGATGCTCCCCCATGCGCAGCCGCGATTTGTACACCGACACGTTGTCCATGATGGAGTCGGGGCGGGCCAGGTACACGAACTCGAAGATGCACGGGGAGAGCTGCGTGTTCTCGGCGCACACCCGGGTGTGCAGTTCCCCCTCGTTGCTGATGAAGATGCACTCCCCCGGGGCAACGTCGCGGATGAGATCGAAGCCGAGGATATCCAGCGCCACCGACTCCGAAGCGATCATGTACTCCGTGCCATGCTCGCCGTCGCGCTTGCCGAACACCAGCGGACGGATGCCGTGGGGGTCGCGGAAGGCGACGATACCCACGCCGATGACCATGGCCACCGCCGCGTAGGCGCCGCGGCAGCGCTGGTGTACCCGTCCCACCGCCGCGAATATGTCCTCCGGCGCGGGCTCGTGGGCACGCTGGGCCTCCAGCTCGTGGGCGAACACGTTCAGCAGCACCTCGGAATCACTGTCGGTGTTGACGTGACGGAGGTCCTCCCGGAACAGGTCGGCCTGCAGACGCTCGGCGTTGGTGAGGTTGCCGTTGTGGGCCAGGGTGATGCCGTAGGGCGAGTTGACGTACATGGGCTGAGCTTCCGCGGAGCTGGCGGAGCCCGCGGTGGGATATCGCACGTGGCCGATGCCGATGTTGCCGACCAGCCGCTGCATGTGATGCTGCTGGAAGACGTCCCGCACCAGACCGTTGCCCTTGCGCAGATGGAGCTTCCGGCCGTCGGAGGTCACCATGCCCGCGGCGTCCTGGCCGCGGTGCTGAAGCACCGTCAGGGCGTCATAGATCTGCTGGTTGACGGGATAGCTGCTGACGATGCCGACGATGCCGCACATATCACTCTCGGTTGAGTTGAAGGACCCAGCGCTGGAACCAACCTACCAGGTCCAGCACTTCCTGCTCGAATGCCAAAAGCTCGGGAACCAGCACCGAGGACTGCCACCAGGCTCCTCCCTCGGCGAACTGACGCAGCGCGATCAGCGCGACGATGCAGGCCAGGGCGCCTCGGGCACCGCCGAACAGGAACCCGAGGAAACGGTCGGTACCGGATAGACCCGTGCTTTTGACCAGCGTTCCCGCCAGCCGCTGCAGCACGGCGGCGGCCAGGAGGGTGGCCAGGAAGATCACGATGAAGGCCACCACCAGGCGCACGGACTCGTCGGCGAGCTGATGCGCGAGCAGCTCCGCCACGGGCGCCGCGAAGTAGAGAGCCAGCACGAAGGCGGCGAGCCACGACGCCAGGGACAGCACTTCCTTCATCAGGCCGCGGGCGAGCCCGATGAGGGCCGACACCAGCACCACGATCAGGATCAGGATGTCCGCCGTCGCCACCCGCGGCCCCCTAGTTCGAGAACGCCACGAGACGGGCCTGGATGTCGTAACGGGCCGATAGCTCGCCGCGCAGCCGCTCGGCCCGCTCGCGATCGAGCAGCGGGCCGACGGCGACCCGGCTCAGCACCTGCTCGTCCGCCTTGGCGGTGGAGATGAACGCTTCGTAACCATCTTCGCGCAGTCGGGTGCGGAACTCCTCGGCGTTGTCCACTTGCCGGAAGCTCGCCACCTGCACCGCCCAGACCTCGGTGTCGCGCTTCGCGGTGGTGAGCACCGGCTCGCCGAACCGGGTACCGGTCTGGGTGAGGAAGCCCTCCTCGTCCACCTGCTGTCGGAGCTTCTCCACCCGGGCCACCACGTCGGACTCCGGGATCTGCCGGCTGCGGCCGGGCGCCGCCCCGGGCACGCTCTCATTCACCGACCGGGCGGCCACGGGCCGCGCGGCGGTCTGCTCGGCCGCCGCGGCCTCCCACTCAGGCAGGTCCGGGAGCTCGCGCGCCGGCAGGCCCGCGCCGTCGAACAGCATCGGCAGACAAATCACCGCCAGGGCCAGCAGAAAGAGACTGCCGGTCACGCGATAGCGGGTTTGCTCTTTCAAATCCGGAGATCCATCGGTCCAACGGGCACGGCCTCGAACCGCCCCCCCGCGAGCAGGTTGCGCACCTGCTCCACCAGGCTGAACGAGCCGAAGGCGAGGATACCATCGTCGCCCCGACACCCGGAAAGGCAACGTTCCAGACCTTGCACCAGGTCACCCACCGCAGCAACCTCGTATCCTCCGCCGGCGGCCGCCAGCTTCTCGGCCAGCGCCGCCCCTGCGAGACCCCGGGGACCCCGGGTGGGGGCGCACACCCAGGCGCGTACCAGTCCCTGGAGCGCCGCGCTGACCCCCGCCGCGTCCTTGTCGGCCAGCATGCCGAGCAGACCGACGAAGCGTCGCCCCGGATACCGCGCCTCGAGCAGGCGCCTCAGAAACGCCGCCCCCGCCGGATTGTGGGCCACGTCCAGCAGCAGCAGGCGCTCGGCGGGCGCGAAGGCCCAGGCTTCCATACGCCCTGGCAGCCAGGCACGCCTCAAGGCGTCGCGAACCCGGCCGGCCGGCTGCGCGACCAGATGACCCGCCGCCTCGATGGCCAGCGCGCAGTTGTGCGGCGCCAGCGCCCCCCAGGGCAGGCGCTCCAGCCGCCCTCCCGGCGACTCCGTGTCCCAGCCCCCGCGCCCTTCGCGCAGGCGGAAGTCCTCGCCGAGCCGGGTGATCCGGCAACCGAGCTCCCGGGCCGTGTGCACCACCGACTCGGTGACGTCGGCGCCGAGCACGACCCGCTGGCCAGGCCGCAGCACGCCGGCTTTCTCTCGCCCGATGACCTGCAGGTCATCGCCCAGCCAGTCCTGATGATCCAGGCCGATGCTGGTGATGACGGCCACGTCCGCGGAGACCAGGTTGAAGGCGTCCAGGCGCCCACCCAGACCCACCTCCAGCACGGCCACGTCCACGGCCGCGGCCCGGAAGCAGTGCAAGGCCACCAGCGCGGAGAATTCGAAGTAGGTCAGCGGCACCTCGCCGCGGGCGGCCTCGACCGCCTCGAAGGCGGCGCACAACGTCGCGTCGTCGAGCTCCCTGCCATCGATGCGCACCCGCTCGTTGAACCTGTGCACGTGGGGCGACAGGGTGGTGCCCACCGTCAGTCCGGCGCCTTTCAGCAGCGCCTCGATGGCCACGCAGGTCGAGCCCTTGCCGTTGGTGCCGGCGACGATGAGGCAGCGCGGCGCGCAGCGGTAGTGGGGCGGCTCGAATCCCAAGGCCTCCGCCACGCGGCGTATGCGCTCCAGGCCCAGATCGATGCCGACGGAGTGCACGCTCTCCGCGTGGCGGAGCCAGCCGTCCAGACTGCGGCTGGGGGTGGCGACCTGGTTCTGGTTCACCGGATGGTTCACCGGATGGTTCACCG
>JAWLGU010000019.1:32440-59056 GCA_041690675.1 Pseudomonadales bacterium
AGTGCACGCTCTCCGCGTGGCGGAGCCAGCCGTCCAGACTGCGGCTGGGGGTGGCGACCTGGTTCTGGTTCACCGGATGGTTCACCGGATGGTTCACCGAATGGTTCCCCGGTGTGGCACTACGCTTCGTCCAGGGCACGCCGGATTTCCAGGGCCTGGGCCTCCAGGCGCTCGGGAATCTGCTCCGGGGTGTCGGCATGGGCCGCCATGGTGCGCACCAGGGCACTGCCGACCACCGCGCCGTCGGCATGAGCCGACACGGCCCGGGCCGAGGCACCGTCCTTGATGCCGAACCCCACCATCACCGGCAACTCGGTGAGGCGGCGCAGCCACTGCAGCTTCTTTCCCACGGCCTCCACGTCCAGGTGGTCGGCACCCGTGATGCCCTTGAGAGAGACGTAATAGACGAACCCGCTGGCGTGGCCGAGGATCATCCGTGCCCGAGTCTCGGTCGTGGTCGGCGCCACCAGGTAGATCAGCCGGATGCCGGCTTCCGCGAGTGCCGGGGCCAACTCCCCGGCCTCTTCCGGGGGCAGGTTCACCATGATCAGGCCATCCACCCCGGCCTCGCCGGCGGACCGGGCGAAGCGCTCGCAGCCCATGGCCAGCACCGAGTTCAGGTAACCCATCAGCACCACCGGCGTGGTCTCGTCCTCGGCGCGAAACTCCCGCACCAGGTCGAGGCAGCCCCGAAGGGTCATGCCCTGCGCCAGCCCCCGCTCCGAGGACGCCTGTACGGCCGGCCCTTCCGCTTCCGGATCGGAGAATGGAATGCCCAGCTCCAGCACGTCGGCGCCGCCGCGCACCAGGGCCCGCAGGGCGGGTACCGTCACCGACGGATGAGGATCGCCCGCGGTGATGAAGGTCACCAGCGCCTTGCGTCCTTCCGCGCGAAGCTGGGCGAGTCGCGCGTTCAGGCGGCCGCCGTCCTCGGTTGCGCTCACAGTTGAATGCCGTCCAGCTCGGCCACCGTCATGATGTCCTTGTCGCCCCGTCCGGAGAGGTTCACCACCACCACCCGATCCGGCCCCAGGGCGCCAGCGTGCTTGGCCACCCAGGCGATGGCGTGGCTCGACTCCAGGGCGGGCAGGATGCCTTCGCAGCGATTGAGCAGACGGAAGGCCTCCAGAGCTTCGTCATCGGTAACGGCGTGGTACTCCGCCCGGCCCAGGTCCTTCAGGAACGCGTGCTCCGGTCCGACGCCGGGGTAGTCGAGCCCGGCGGAGATGGAGTGGGTCTCGATGATCTGACCGTCGTCGTCCTCCATGAGGTACGTGCGGTTGCCGTGCAGAACACCGACGCGGCCCGCGTTCAGGGGGGCCGCGTGCTTGCCCGTCTCGATGCCGAGACCGCCCGCTTCCACCCCCACCAGACGCACCTCGGCGTCGTCGATGAACGGATGAAACAGGCCGATGGCATTGGATCCGCCGCCTACGCAGGCCACCAGCACGTCCGGCAGCCGGCCCAGGGTCTGCAGGCTCTGGGCCCGGGCCTCCTGACCGATGACCGACTGGAAGTCCCGCACCATGGCGGGGAACGGATGCGGGCCCGCCACGGTGCCGATGATGTAGTGGGTGGTGTCCACGTTGGTGACCCAGTCCCGCATGGCTTCGTTCATGGCGTCCTTCAAGGTCCGGGACCCGGATTCCACCGGCGTCACCTCGGCGCCGAGCAGCTTCATGCGGTAGACGTTCAGGCTCTGCCGGCGCACGTCCTCGGCGCCCATGTACACCCGGCACTGGAGTCCCAGGCGTGCCGCGATGGTGGCCGTGGCGACGCCGTGCTGGCCCGCGCCCGTTTCGGCGATCACCCGGGGCTTGCCCATCCGCTTGGCCAGCAGCGCCTGCCCCACGGTGTTGTTCACCTTGTGGGCGCCGGTGTGGTTCAGATCCTCGCGCTTGAGATAGATCTGCGCCCCGCCGAGGGCCCGGGTGAGGCGCTCGGCAAAGTACAGCGGGGTGGGCCGGCCGACGTAATGAGTCAGGTCGCGCTGCAGCTCCGCGTGGAACTCGGGGTCGTGCCGCGCCGACTCGTAGAGGTTTTCGAGCTCCTCCAGCGCGTGCATCAGCGTCTCGGCCACGAAGCGGCCGCCGTGCTGGCCGAAATGGCCCTCGATGGGTTGCTCGTACCGGTTAGCTCCTCGCACGCTTCACCTCTGCCACGAATTTGCGAATCTTGGCCGCGTCCTTCTCGCCCTTGCGTGCACCTTCCACGCCACCGCTCACATCCACGCCCCAGGGATGCAGACGCCGTACGGCGCCCGCCACGTTCTCCGGGGTCAGGCCGCCGGCCAGCACCAGCGGCAGCCGGCTCTCGGGCCACAGATCCCAATCGAAAGTCCGGCCCGTGCCCCCGATCACTCCGGCCATGTAGGTATCCAGGATCATGCAGCAGGCATCGCCGTACTCGGCTTCCAGATCGGCCACGGGAACCGGCCCTCGCACCTTCAGGGCCTTGACGTACGGCAGGCCGAAGCCGCGGCAGAAGTCGCCGGGCTCCTCGCCGTGGAACTGCAGCGCGTCCAGTTCCACCGTATCGAGCACCCGGCGGACGGTGTCGGCCTCCGGGTCCACGAACACACCCACCCGGACCACGGCTGACCCCACACCGCGGGCGATGGCCATGGCCTGCTCCGGGGTCACGTGCCGCGGCGTGCCCGGCACGAACACCAGGCCCAGCGCGTCGGCGCCGGCGCGCACCACCGCCTCCGCATCCTCCGGGCGGGTGATGCCGCAGATCTTGATTCGGGTAGTCATGGTACCGAAGGCCGCGAAGCCGCGTAGTTTACCGGAGCCGCTAGAAGCGGTCCAAACCGCCGAGCCCCCGCAGCAACGCCGGGGGACGGCCCGGGGGTAGATCGTAGCCCGGATAGCTCACATCCACCAGGTACAGCCCCTCGGCCGGGGCCGTGCGACCAGCGAGGGAACGGTCGCGCCGCTCGAGAATCTCGGCGATCCAGCCTTCCCGGGCCCGGCCGTCGCCCACCTGCATGAGGGCGCCGGCGATGTTGCGCACCATGTGCAGCAGAAAGGCGTTGGCCGTCAGGTCCAGCACCACCAGCGACTCGGCCCGCAGCACGCTGATACGGTGAACGCAGCGGTGGGCGGACAGGGATTGGCATCCCGCCGCCCGGAAGGTGGTGAAATCATGCTCCCCCAGCAACGCCTGGGCAGCCCGATGCATGGCGTCGTCGTCCAGGCGACCGACCGGCACCGCCCTGCCCCGCATCAGCGGCGACGGTGCCGTGTCCTCGTAGAACAGGTATTGATAGCGTCGGGCGACGGCGGAATAGCGGGCGTGGAATCGGTCGTCCACCTCACGCGCCCATAGCACCTTCACCCCGGGCGGGGTGAGCGCATTGGTGCCCTTGATCCAGGCGGAGAGCGGCCGAGACACGGGCGACGCGAAACCCACCACCTGGCCGGTGGCATGCACACCAGCGTCGGTGCGCCCGGCGGCGGCCACCCGGACCGGCTGCGCTGCGATCCGTGACAACGCCGCCTCCAGCGCCCCCTGCACCGAGGGGGCGTTGGCCTGGAGCTGAAAGCCGTGGAAGTCGCTGCCGTCGTATTCGACCCCGAGTGCGAGTCTCATCGGCGCGGGGTTCAAATCTCCTCGAGCATGGCCTGAGCCCGCTGCTGCTGCTCCGAGTTGCCCTCGGTCAGCACTTCGTTGAGGATGTCACGGGCGCCGTCCTGATCGCCCATGTCGATGTACGCACGGGCCAGATCGAGCTTGGTGCTGGCGGTGTCGCCTTCGTCGTCGAAATCGAACGCCTCGTCGGCCAGGGGCTCCGCCTCGTCCAGATCGAGATCCAAGTCGAGGTCCAGGTCGATCTCCTCGCTGGCGAGCGCCACCGTGGCCGCCTCCTGTGGCGCCTCGTCCAACTGCGCCTCGGACGGTTCGGCGTCCGGATCGAATTCGAAGCCGAGGTCACCGCCCAGCGCGTCGTCCGAGCGGGGCTCCGTGGCTTCAGTGACAATTTCGTCCAGCTCCAGCTCGAAATCATCCGCGCCGTTGGCGAGCGCGGTAAGCTCCGTATCTTCCGCGGACTCGCCGGCCGCGGGCATCGCTTCCAGGGCGAGCTCGCCGGAGGCATCCCGGGAATCCAGCACGGAATCGTCGGCATCCGCCACCGGCGCTTCCTCGAGACTCTGGGCCGCCGGCTCCGGCGCCGCGTCCGCGCCGTCCACACCGTCCGCGCCGGCAGCGAACTGCTGGGCCAGCTCCCGGGCCGTCAGCAGCGCCTCCTCGTCGTCGCAACGCTCCACCAGCTCCGCCAGATGGGCGTCGAAGGCAGTCCGATCCCGAGTCTCAGCGTACAGCTCGAGCAGCTTGAGGCGCACGTCGTTACGCTCGGGATCCTCGTCGAGGACGCCGAGCAGCAGGCTGATGGCCTGGGGATAGCGGCCGTAGGCGATATAGATATCGGCCTCGCCGATGACGTCGCCGGTCTCTGAATCCAGGGCGCCGACAGCGTCATCGTCCGGGTCCATGGCCCGAGGCTCTGCATCCGCGTCGTCGTCTACCTCGGCATCCAGGTCCGGAATGGTGGCCGCTGCGGCAGCCCCCGCACCCGCGGCCGGCGCCGCCGCGGCCGGTGCCGGCTCCGGCTCAGCCACGGTATCGGCGAAGAATTCGTCTTCTTCCTCGGCTCTGCGCCGGCGCGCCGCGATGAGGGCGTAGACCAGAAGCAAAACCACAATGCCCAGCGCCACGATCAGCACATAGGGCGACTGCCACCATGCGCGGGTCTCGCTGGACGCGTTCTGGTTTTGGCTCTGGTTGACCGCTGCTGCCTGCGCCCGCTCCATCTCCTCGCGCAACCGCTGAACCTGCGCCTGGAGCTCGGCGATCTGCTGGTCCTTGACCTCGAGCTGGCGATCCTTCACCGAAATCTGGTTGCTCGCGAGCTCCTTTTCGCGATCGAGCGCCTCGGTGAGCGCGTCGACCTCCCGGCCCAGCCGGTCGCGTTCTTCCAGCGCCGCATCGAGATCAGCGTCAGCGGCGGTGCCGCCCGCCACGCCGTCGCCCACCGCGGCCACGATCTTCAGCTCGCCGCCCTGGGCCGCCGCGGGGATCACCCGGGGCTCCCCGGCCGGGGTGGCGTCCACGGGGCTCTGCAGCGTCGGCTCCGGCTGCTCGGCCCCGGCCACGCGCCGCTCCGCCTGCCGCCGTGGCTGCTCGCCGCGCTGCAGCGCGCGCCAATCCTCGGTCTGCAGGGCCACCTGCTGATTGGCCTCCGTTGTCGATACTTCCAGCGCCTGGGCTTCACTGGGCAGCCGCAAGCTGTAGCCGGCCTTGAGCAGGTTGATGTTGCCGTGGAGGAAGGCCTCCTGATTGAGACGCTGAATGGCCAGCATGGTCTGCTGCACGCTCACCCGGTTGGACGGCCGGGTGCGGGACGCGATGCTCCAGAGGGTGTCGCGGCGGTCCGTCATCCGGTACTCGCCATCGACGATGCCCTCGTCCAGGGGCGACGGCTCGGTGCTGCGGGGCCGCGACGGCATCTGAACCTGGGTACCGCGGGACACCGTGGCCTGGCGCTCCACCCGGCCGACTCCGGACTCGCTGGCCGAGGAGCGCGCCGGCGCCGAAACGGTGGGGGCCGGCGCCGGGCTGAAGGTGGGCGGATCGAGCAGCAGGGTGTACTCCTTCAGCAACCGCCCGTTGGGCCAGAGCACCTCCACCAGAAAGTTCAGATAGGGCTCGGTGACGGGCTGGGTGCTGGTCACCTTGATGTTGCCGACGCCGTCGGCGTCGTAGGTGACCTCGAACCGCAGGTCGGTGAGAAAGAAGAACCGCTCCACGCCGACCCGCTCGAAGTCCTCGGCCGATGCCAGCGACACCAGTACTTCCGTGGGCTGCAGCCCGGCCGCGTCGAGCAGCTCGATCTCGGCCTCGAGCTTCTCGTTCAGCGACGACTCCAGCTCGATGTCGCCCAGACCGAGGGGCCAGCCGGCAGGGGCGCCGACGAGCAGCGCGGTGGCCGCCAGCGTTCTGACGCAGACCGCGGTGCGCCCGGGGCTGCGCGTGCCGCCCTGGCGCAGACGCAGACGACTGAGCAGGTACTCAAGCATAAGGGAGCCTCTTGATCGATGGGATCGGCCGGGGCCGTATCCGGCCGATCTGTTGTTCAACTGCCATCCTGTGCGTGGCCAGTCCTAATCCGTGTGCCCGAGCGGACCTTACCCCAGAAGCGGCGGCGGAAAATTGCCCCAATTATCAAAATGCAGCAGTCGCTTCCGCCGCTGATTCACCGATCGCACCGCGGTAGGCTTTTACATCATAAGAGGCTTTTTAGCAAAAGTTCGGCGATTTGCACGCTGTTCAACGCGGCTCCCTTACGCACGTTGTCCGCCACCACCCACAAATCGAGGCCCCGGGGGTGCGAGATGTCCTCACGAATCCGGCCGACGAACACCAGGTCGGTGCCCGACCCGTTCGTCACCGCCGTCGGGTAGCCGTTGTGGGCCGGGTCGTCGAGAACCTCGACACCCGAGGCCTTGCGCAGCAGGTCCCGGGCCTCCGCCGCCGTGAGCTTCTTCTCGGTTTCGATGTGAACGGCTTCCGAATGTCCGTAGAACACCGGGACACGGACGCAGGTGGGGTTCACCTGGATCTGCTCGTCCTCCAGGATCTTCCGGGTCTCCCACACCATCTTCATTTCTTCCTTGGTGTAGCCGTTGTCCTGGAACACGTCGATGTGCGGGATGGCATTGAAGGCGATCTGTTTCGGCATCTTGCCGTGCTTGATCTCCTTGGCGTTCAGCAGGTCGGCAGTCTGACCCGCCAGCTCCCGGACGGCGCTGGCGCCCGCCCCGGAGACGGCCTGATAGGTGGCGACGTTGATCCGGGTGATGCGGGCGGCGTCGTGCAGCGGCTTCAGAGCCACCACCATCTGAATGGTGGAGCAATTGGGGTTGGCGATGATGTTGCGGTTCCGGTACTCGGCAATGCGGTGGGCGTTCACCTCCGGGACGATGAGCGGGATGTCCGGCTCGTAGCGGAAGTGGGAGGTGTTATCCACCACCACGCAGCCCGCGGCCGCCGCTTGCGGCGCGAACTCCGCGGAGACCGAGCCGCCGGCGGAGAACAGCCCGATCTGGACTTTCGAGAAGTCGAACCGGTCCAGGCGCTCCACCACCAAGGTCTTGCCGCGAAACCGAACCTGCTTACCCTCGGAGCGCTCGCTGGCGAGCAGATGCAGGTTCGCCACCGGGAACTTGCGCTGCTCGAGGATCTCGATCAGGGCCTCACCCACGGCGCCAGTGGCGCCCGCGATGGCCACGTTCACGTCGTTCATGTGCGACCCTCCAATGCTTCGAGAACTTTGTCGCCCATCTCCCGGGTCCCCACCTGGCGCAGTTCGGCCTCCGGCGAGGCTCCCAGGATGTCGGCGGTACGGTAACCGGCGTCGAGCACGTCGTTCACCGCCGCTTCCACCGCGTCCGCCGCCGCAGGCGCGTCCAGGCTGTAGCGGAACATCATGGCCACCGAGAGAATGGTGGCCAGCGGATTGGCCTTATCCTGGCCGGCGATGTCCGGGGCGCTGCCGTGCACCGGCTCGTACATGCCCTTGCCGTCCGCCGCCAGGGAGGCCGACGGCAGCATGCCCAGCGAGCCCGTCAGCATCGCTGCCACGTCGGAGAGGATGTCGCCGAACATGTTGCCGGTGACCATCACGTCGAACTGTTTGGGAGCCCGCACCAGTTGCATGCCGGCGTTGTCCACGTACATGTGGGACAACGCCACCTGGGGATAGTCGCGGCCCACGGCGGTGACCACCTCCCGCCAGAGCTGAGTCACCTCCAGCACGTTGGCCTTGTCCACGGAGCACAGCCGGCCGCTGCGCTTGGCGGCCAGCTCGAAGGCGACCCGGGCGATGCGCTCGATCTCGTGCTCGCTGTAGACATAGGTGTTGATGCCGCGACGCTCGTTGTCCACGGTCTCGATGCCACGCGGCTCCCCGAAGTAGATGCCTCCGGTGAGCTCCCGGACGATCAGGATGTCGAGCCCCGCGACCAGCTCCGGCTTGAGCGAGGACGCCCCGGCCAGGGGCGCGAACAGCAGCGCCGGCCGCAGGTTGGCGAACAGGCCGAGCTCCGAGCGCAAGCCCAGCAGACCCCGTTCGGGGCGCTGCAGGGTCGGCAACTCGTCCCACTTCGGCCCGCCTACGGCTCCGAGCAGCACCGCCCGTGCCTGACGAGCCCGCTCGAGGGTCTCCGCCGGCAACGGGCTGCCCGTCTCGTCGATGGCGCAACCGCCCACCAGCCCCTCGGTGAAGCGCAAGGGCACGTCGAAGCGCCGCGCCGCCGCCTCCATGACGGTGCGCGCCACGGCGACCACTTCGGTGCCGATGCCGTCGCCAGGAAGAACGAGAATTTCTTGTGTTTCAGACATTTGAGATGCTCATCTGATGAAGCTATCGGCTCTCTGCGGTCAGCTTTTGGCTTTCGGCTTTCGGCTGTCAGCAAGAGGCGCTACGCCAGAGCCTAGCGAAAACCCTCTTGCCGAACGCTGACAGCCGATCGCCGATTCGCTGACAGCCGATCGCTGATCGCTATCTAAAAAGCCACGGCATCCGCGCCCGGTGCTCCGCCTCGAAACGGCGGATACTGTCCGCCTCCGCCAGGGTCAAGCCGATGTCGTCCAGGCCTTCGACCAGCATGCGCTTGCGGTTGCGATCGATGTCGAAGGCGTAGGCGGTGCCGTCCGGCAGCGACACGCGCTGCGCCGGAAGGTCCACCGTCACGGTGAGCCCGGGCCCGGACTCCGCGAGTCGAAACAACTCTTCGATAGATTCCTCTTCTAATACAACGGGTAACAAGCCGTTCTTGAAGCAATTGCTGAAGAAAATGTCGGCGAAGCTCGGGGCGATCACGCAGCGAAAGCCGTACTCGAGCAATGCCCATACCGCATGCTCCCGGCTGGATCCGCAGCCGAAATTGCGGCCGGCGAGGAGTACGGCCGCGCCCTGGTAGCGGGGCTGGTTGAGCACAAACGCCCTGTTCAGCCGCCGCTCGTTGGGCGTGACGCCGATCTGGCCTTCGTCCTCGAACCGCCAGGCGTCGAACAGGTGATCGCCGAAGCCCGTGCGGCGGATGGATTTCAGAAACTGCTTGGGAATGATCTGGTCGGTGTCCACGTTGGCCCGGCGCAGCGGCGCCACGGTGCCCGTCACCACGGTGAACGGCTTCATAGCTGCTCCCTCACGTCCACGAAATGCCCCGCCACGGCCGCCGCGGCCGCCATGGCAGGACTCACCAGATGGGTGCGGCCGCCGTGTCCCTGCCGCCCTTCGAAGTTGCGGTTCGATGTGGAGGCGCAGTGCTCGCCCGGCTGCAGCCGATCCGGATTCATGGCCAGGCACATGGAGCAGCCGGCGGCGCGCCACTCGAACCCGGCGTCCAGGAAGATCTGCGCCAGCCCTTCCGCTTCCGCCTGGGCCTTGACGAGACCGGAGCCCGGCACCACCAGGGCCTGCTTCACGGACGGGGCCACTTTCCGCCCTTTCACCACGGCCGCGGCCGCCCGCAGATCCTCGATGCGGGAGTTGGTGCAGGAGCCGATGAAGATGCGGTCGAGGCGGATCTCGGTGATGGGCTGCTCCGGCGCCAGCCCCATGTAGGCCAAAGCGCGGCGCACCCCCTCGGCGGCCACCCGGTCGTCGAGCGCATCGGGGTTGGGGGTGCTTCCGGTCACCGGCGCCACCATTTCCGGCGAGGTACCCCAGGTCACCTGCGGCGCGATGTCGTCGGCATGCAGGTCGAGCGACGTGTCGAACCGCGCCTCCGGATCGGACACCAGGGTCCGCCAGTAGGCCTCCGCCTGATCCCACAGGGCGCCGGTGGGCGCGAAGGGGCGGCCGTGCACGTACTCCAGTGTGACGTCGTCCACCGCCACCATGCCCGCCCGGGCCCCCGCCTCGATGGCCATATTGCACACGGTCATGCGGCCTTCCATCGTCAGGGCACGCACGGCTTCACCCATGAACTCCAGGGTGTGACCGGTCGCGCCGGCAGTGCCGATGCGGCCGATGATGGCGAGGATCAGATCCTTGGCGGTCACGCCCGGCATGAGGGTTCCACCCACCCGGACCCTGTAGTTGCGCGCCTTGCTCTGCACCAGGCACTGGGTGGCGAGCACGTGCTCCACATCCGAGGTGCCGATGCCCTGAGCCAGCGCGCCGAAGGCTCCGTGGGTGGACGTGTGGGAATCGCCGCAGACGATGGTCATTCCCGGCAGGGTGGCCCCCTGCTCCGGGCCCATTACGTGGACGATCCCCTGGCGCGGATCGAGGATGTCGAACTCGGTGATGCCGTAGCGCTTGCAGTTCCGGTCCAGCGTGACCACCTGCTCCAGGGCCACCGGGTCCTCGATGCTCGCGAGCCCGAGTTCCCGGTGGTCGGTGGGCACGTTGTGGTCCGGGGTGGCCAGGTTCGCATCCACCCGCCAGGGGCTGCGGCCGGCCACTTCCAGCCCCTCGAACGCCTGCGGCGACGTGACCTCGTGGAGCAGCTGCTGGTCGATGTAGAGCATGGTCTGACCATCGGCCCGCTCGCCCACCACGTGAGCGTCCCACACCTTGTCGTAGAGAGTTCGTCCTGCCACTCGACGATTATCCTCGCGGCTTGTTCAGGGAAGGATGCGTATGCTAAAAGCCTCCTTTGAATAAAACAAATTCATCTTTTTTATCCAGATCATTATCTAACGGAATGAACCTGAACGACCTCGAAGCATTCCGCGCCGTCGCCGACTGCGGCTCCTTCTCCAAAGCGGCGGAACGGCTCCACCTGAGTCAGCCGGCCGTCAGCAAACGCATCCAGGCCCTGGAGGGCGCGCTCGCTTGCCGCCTGTTCGACCGCGTAGGCAAGCGCATCTACCTCACCGACGCGGGGCGGGTGCTCCGCCCTCGCGCCGAGGCGCTGCTGCGCAGCGTGCTCGACACGCAGCGCGAGCTCAAGGATCTGAATCGCCAGGTGGCTGGAGAGCTGGGCCTGGCCACCTCCCACCACGTGGGTCTGCACCGGCTGGCGCCCGCGCTGCGCACCTTCACCCGACGCTATCCCGACGTGCAGCTGGACATCCGTTTCGAAGACTCCGAGGAGGCCCACGATCTGGTGCGTCGGGCCGAGATGGAGATCGCCGTGGTGACCCTGAATCCCAGGGGGGACCCGGAGCTGGATTGCCGCGTGCTGTGGGACGACCCGCTGGTGTTCGTGGCATCCGAGGAGCACGAGCTCGCTGGCGAAGGCTCGCTTACCCTGGCCCGGCTGGCGCGTTCGCGCCCGGTGCTGCCGGGCCCCGCCACCTACACCGGGCGTATCGTGCTGGAGGCCTTCGCCAACGCCGGCCTGTCGTTGCGGCCGAATCTGGCCACCAACTATCTGGAAACCATCGCCATGCTGGTGGGCATCGGGCTCGGCTGGAGCGTCTTGCCGGCCAGCATGATCAAGTCACCCCTGGTGGTGCTGGAGACGGATGCGCCGCCGCTGCATCGCAGCCTAGGCTTCGTCACCAATCCGCGCCGCTCGCCGTCGAACGCCGCCCGCGCCTTCCAGGAGGTGCTGCTGGGCTATGCCGACGGCACCTGAGCACGGTGCCTCATGAGCTGGTCCATCAGCACCAGCGCCACCATGGCCTCGGCGATGGGGACGGCCCGGATGCCGACGCAGGGGTCGTGGCGGCCCTTGGTCACCACCTCCACCTCGTTGCCGTGCACGTCGATGGAACGGCCCGGCGTGGTGAGGCTCGAGGTGGGCTTCAGCGCGATCTTCACCCGCAGATCCTGGCCGCTGCTGATGCCCCCCAGCACGCCGCCGGCGTGATTGCTGAGGAAACCGGACGCGGTGATCTCGTCCCGGTGCTCCGTGCCTCGCTGGGCCACCACGTCGAAGCCATCGCCGATCCCGACCCCCTTCACCGCGTTGATGCTCATGAGCGCTGCCGCCAGCTCTGCGTCCAACTTGCCGAACACCGGCTCGCCGAGGCCCACGGGCATCCCGCTCACCGCCACCGACACCTCGGCGCCGATGGAGTCGCCGTCGCGCCGCAATTCGTCGATAAGCGCCGCGATCTCGTGCACCCGGCCCGGATCCGGAGAGAAGAAGGCGTTGTCGTCCACGCCATCGAGATCCCTCACGTCCAGGCGGATGTTGCCGATGGCGGAGAGATAGCCGCGGATGCGCACCCCGGCGTGCTCCAGCAGATACTTGCGGGCGATTCCCGCGGCCGCCACCCGCATGGCGGTCTCTCGGGCCGAGGCGCGCCCGCCGCCCCGGTAGTCCCGCACCCCGTACTTCAACTGGTACGTATAATCTGCATGAGAAGGTCGATATATATCTTTGATATTGCTGTAGTCCTTGCTCTTCTGATCGACATTCTCGATCACCAGTCCGATGGTGGTTCCGGTGGTGACGCCCTCGAACACCCCGGACAGGATCCGCACCCGGTCCGGTTCGTTGCGTTGTGTCGTGTACTTCGACTGCCCGGGTCGCCTGCGGTCCAGGTCCCGCTGCAGATCCGCCTCCGAGAGCGCGAGCCCCGGCGGGCAGCCGTCCACCACGGCACCGAGCGCGGGGCCGTGGCTCTCGCCGAAGGTGGTCACTCTGAAGAGTTGGCCGAAGGTGTTTCCTGCCATGGCACGAGCTACCGGAAAGAGCGAGGGCGAAGTATATCGCCAGATACCGGCAGAAGGATGAACACCCCTTCGCCACCGTCCTCCAGCTCCGGCCAGATGAACTCCGTTCGGGGAAAGCGGCGCACCAGCGCCGGGGCGCTGGCCCCGACCTCGCAGACGAAGGTGCCGCCCGGTGCCAGCCGGTCGGGCAGCGCCTCCAGTATCCGCGCCACCAGGTCGAGACCATCCGGGCCCCCCGCCAACCCGAGCTCCGGCTCGTGCCGGTATTCCGGGGGCAGGCTGGCCATGTCCACCGCATCCACGTAAGGCGGATTGGAGAGGATGAGATCCCAGCGGGCCGGGGGCAGCGACTCGAACAGATCCGACTGGTGGACCCGCACCCGCTCCTCGAGCCCATGCAGCGCCACGTTGCGGCGGGCCAGCTCCACCGCCTGGGGATCCACGTCCGCCAGGTCCACCCGCGCCTCCGGGAAGGCAACGGCGGCCGCGATGCCGATGCAGCCGCTGCCGCAGCACAGGTCCAGCACCGTGGCGGGATCCCGCTTGAGCCAGGGCCGCAGACGGCGGCGCAGCATGGGACCGATTGGCGAGCGCGGGATCACCACGCCCGGCTCGACGAGGAACTCCAGCCCGGCGAAGCGCCAGCGGCCGAGCAGGTAGGCCACCGGAACGCGATCGTCGATGCGACGTTGCGCCAGCGATGACAGCTCCGCCAACTGCTCCGGGGTGAGGGCCTGCTGCAGCACAGCGCGGTCGTCAGGCAGCCCGCTCACCCCCAGCACCAGCGCCACCGCCTCGTCCCAGGCATTGTCGGTGCCATGGCCGAAAGCCAGTCCGGCGGCGTCGAACCGTGCCGCCAGCTCCTCAATGACTTCCCCCGCCGTCCTCGTCACGCCGGTCTCGCTCCGCTACGGCAGCGCCTCGAGCACCACCAGCTCCACTCTGGAGACCGGCGAGCCCGGACGCGGCAGTAGAGGACCGGCGCCGAACCCATGCAGTGTGGGCAGCGCGGCGGATTCACCGCGGGCGGCGGCGGCGACGATGAGCTGAACCGCGGATTCGGCGCAACGCCGGGAGGCGGACAGCAGCGCCTCCACCGGCCCGGTGCCCCCCAGGTGACAGACCAGATAGACGTCCTGCCCCGAGAACGCCTCGAGAGCGGGCGCCAGGGCCGCGAGGGTCGCTCGTGCCGTCTGCCGGAAGCTGCCATCCCGCTGCGGCACCACGCCGTCGACGATGGCCCAGCCGCTCTCCCCCAGGCGGTTACCCAGCAGCGCGTTGGCGGAGAGTCCCGTTCCGTCCTGAGGATCCAGCACCTGGAGGCGGGCGTACACCCGGCCGTTGCCCCGCTCCACCGCGTAGAGCGACGCCAGCCGTCCCTGCCATTCCCAGGCAGCGTACTGCTGGGTGCGGTCCAGTCCGTAGAGGATGGCCTGCTGGAAGATCTGATTCGCCCAATCGTTGCTGCGGCCACAATCGCGGCCCTGACAACCGAACAGCAGATCGCCGCCCAGCTCGTCTCGGTAATGCTGCATCACGTCCGCAACGGACGCGCCTTCCGGCATCAGGTAGGTTGCCCATTCCACCGAGGCGTCCAGTTCGAGCTTCTCCTGGACTCGCAGGTCCCGGCGGATCCGGTCGATCCGGCTCAGCACCAGCGCCCGGGGCCGTACCTCGTCGTCCAGCTCCCGGGCCACCAGAGACGATCGCGGAAAGGGTTCCACTGCGTAGGGATCCGAGCGTTCCATCGCCTCCTGCCCGGCCGTGGGCGGCCAGCCGGCCACGGCGGTCAGGGTCAGGACGAGGACCCTCCCCGCGACGCGCCAGAACCCACGCGATGCGCCCCGAGGCCTCATCCCGCGGCGCCGTCCGCGCCGCGCGGCCGCGCGAACTCCACGTCCACGGGCTGGCCGCCGGTCATCAGCTCCCGCACCACCGCCTCCAGCGCTTCACCCTGGAACAGCACCCGATGCAGCCCCGTGGCCAGAGGCATGTAGACGTCCAGCTCGCGCGCCCGCTCGTAGACTACCTTCAGGGTGTTCACCCCTTCCGCCAGCTTGCCGAGATCGTCCAGGGCCTGATCCAGCGAGAGCCCGTGTGCCAGCTTGTAGCCGAGCTGAAAGTTGCGGCTTAGCGGCGAGGTGCAGGTCACCAGCAGGTCGCCCACTCCGGCCAGTCCCAGAAAGGTGAACGGGTTGGCGCCGAGGGATACGGCGAACCGGCTCATCTCGGCGAGACTGCGGGTGACCAGCATGGCGATGGTGTTCTGCCCCACGTTCAGACCACTCGCGAGACCGCAGACGATGGCGTAGATGTTCTTGAGCGCTCCGGCCAGCTCCACCCCGTACAGGTCGCTGTTGTCGTAGACCCGGAAGGTCTCGCTCTTCAGCACCGCGCGTACGGCCTCACACACGCCGGGATCACGGCTCGCCACTACGGTGCCGGTGTAGTGGCGGTCGGCGATCTCCTCGGCCAGATTCGGCCCTGACAACACACCGATCCGCGCAGTGGGCAGCAGCTCCTCGAGGATCTGGCTCATGAGCAGAAATCCGGCACCACCGCTGTGGCGCTCGATGCCCTTGGTGGCGCTGATCACCACGTCGCCGCTGTCGGTATGACGCGCGAGCTGCTCGGAGACCTCGCGGAACGAGGCGCTGGGCACGGTCATGAAGATCACGGAGCTGCGTTCCAGGGCACCGGCCAGGTCCGCCGTGGGCTGCACCAGAGCTTCCAGCGCGTGCCCCGGCAGGTAGCGCCGGTTCTCCCCATGGGCCAGACAATCCGCCACCTGGCGCTCGTCGCGCATCCACAGGTGCGTCGCGTAACCGTTGCTCGCAGCGATGTTGGCTATGGCGGTACCGAAGTTGCCGCCGCCGATGATGGCCACCTCCATGAGGTGCAATGCTACCCGGTTACGCCGAGAGAAGCTCCAGCAACAGTCGGTTCATGCGCTCCACGTACGCCGGCGCGTCCGCCAGCGGCGCGCCTCCGGCGAGGCTGGCCTGATCGAACAGCACCAGCACCAGCTCGGCGAAGCGGTCCTCGTCCGCCTCCGCCGCGAGCCGTTGCACCAGGGGATGCTCCGCGTTGTACTCGAACTGCGGCTTGCTCTCGGGCAGCGACTGCCCCGCCACCTGCATGATGCGCCGCATCTGCGGCCCCAGCGCGTACTCGCCCAGCACCAGGCACGCGGGCGAAGACTTCAGCCGCTTGCTGGGGCTCACCTTCTCCACCCGGTCTCCGAGCACACGGGCAATGCGCTCGGTCAGGGCGTCGTCGGCGGATTCCTCTTCCTTGTCGTCCTCCTTCGCTTCGCCCGGCAGGGTGAGGTCCGCGCGTGTCACGTCCTGGAACTTCTTGCCCTGGTACTCGGACAGGTTGGCCATCATCCACTCGTCGATGCGGTGGTGCAGCAACAGCACCTCGATGCCGCGCTCCTTGAGCACCTCCAGGTGCGGGCTGTTGACGGCGGTCTCGTAAGAATTCCCCACCAGGTAATAGATGCTGTCCTGACCCTCCACCATGCGCTCGAGGTAGTCGTCGAGCGCCACCCGCTCCTTGCTGCCCTGGGCGGGTTCACGGGTAGACGAGAAGCGCAGCAGCTTGGCGATGGCTTCGCGGTTGGCGAAGTCTTCTCCGGTGCCTTCCTTCAGCACCTCGCCAAACTCATCCCAGAAGGCCCCGTACTCGTCGGGCTGCTTGCTGGCCAGGGTCTGCAGCATGGACAGGGCCCGCTTGGTCAACGCCGAGCGGATGGTCCCCACCCGTTCGTCCTGCTGCAGGATCTCCCGGGAGACGTTCAGCGGCAGGTCGTTGCTGTCCACCACGCCCTTGACGAAGCGAAGGTACAGGGGCAGGAACTGCTCCGCGTCGTCCATGATGAACACACGCTGGATGTACAGCTTGAGTCCCCGGGGCGCGTCACGGTTCCACAGGTCGAACGGCGCGCGCTTGGGCACGTACAGGAGGCTCGTGTACTCGAGCTTGCCCTCCACCTTGTTGTGGCTCCAGGTGAGGGGTTCCTCGAAGTCGTGGGAGACGTGCTTGTAGAACTCCTTGTACTCGTCGTCCGAGATCTCCGTGCGCGCTCGGGTCCACAGCGCCTTGGCGGAGTTCACCGTCTCGAGCTGGTCCTCCGGGGCCCCCTCGGCGCTTTCCTTCGGCATCCGTACCGGCACGCCGATGTGGTCCGAGTAACGGCGCACGATGCTGCGCAGCCGGTAGCCGTCGGCGAACTCCTTGGCGTCCTCGGTCAGGTGCAGAATCACCCGGGTACCGCGCGGCAGCGCTCCGGCGTCCTCCACGGTGAAGCTGTCCTCACCCCGGGATACCCAGCGGGTGCCCTCATCGGAGCCGGCCGCCCGGGTGAGCACCTCCACTTCCTTCGCCACCATGAACGCGCTGTAGAAGCCCACGCCGAACTGGCCGACGAGGGCGGCGTCCTTCTTCTGATCACCGCTGAGCTTCGCCAGGAATTCGGCAGTGCCGGAGCGCGCGATGGTGCCCAGGTGGTCGATCACCTCCTGGCGACTCATGCCGATCCCGTTGTCGGCCACGGTGATGGTGCCGGCGTCCTTGTCGTAGTGCAGCGTGATGGCGTAATCGGCGTCGTCGGCCACCAGCTCCGGCTGCTCGATGGCCCGGAAGCGAAGCTTGTCGATGGCGTCGGAGGCGTTGGAGATGAGCTCGCGGAGGAAGATCTCTCTGTTGGAATACAGAGAGTGGATCATCAGCTTGAGGAGCTGCCTGGCCTCGGTCTGGAAGCCGTAGGTTTCGCTGGAGCCCGTCTGGGCCTTGTTCTGCTTCGCCATGATCGATTATCCCCGGCTCGTACCCTGTTGCTGTCTGTCTATCTCGAACCTGACGGGTGTTCGGATACCGCCGCGTCCGGCGCTGGAGAACGAATCCTGGGACCCGGCTCAGCCGCTCCGCGGTTCCCTCGCTTGGCGGAGTCGTCGCATTTCCGCTGGTTCGTCGACCACCAGAAACTTGGGGACGGGCTGGCGATTTTCAAGGCCATGGCGAGCCGAATCCGAGCACGCGGGGGCCGCCAACGACGCGGCAATCTTCGACATGCCCCCGACGCGATTCCGGAATCAGGCTGGACCCAAAAATCAGCTCCAGCCCGTCACCTCGGCCAAGGCGTCACCAATGTCGGCGAGGCTCTCGACCGTCCGCACGCCAGCCGCTTCCAGCGCCGCGAACTTCTCCTTCGCGGTGCCCTTGCCGCCGGCGATGATCGCCCCGGCGTGGCCCATGCGCTTGCCGGGCGGCGCCGTGACCCCGGCGATGTAGCCCACCACCGGCTTGGTGACGTTGCTCTTGATGAATTCCGCCGCCTCTTCCTCGGCGGTGCCGCCGATCTCCCCCACCATGACGATGGCTTCGGTGCCCGGGTCGTTCTGCAGCAGCTCCAGAATGTCGATGAAGTGGCTGCCGGGAATGGGGTCGCCGCCGATGCCCACGCAGGTGCTCTGGCCGTAGCCGCGGTCCGTGGTCTGCTTCACCGCCTCGTAGGTCAGGGTCCCGGACCGGGAGACGATGCCGACCTTGCCCGGCAGGTGTATCTCTCCCGGCATGATCCCGATCTTGCACTCGCCGGGGGTGATGACGCCGGGGCAGTTCGGGCCCACCAGGCGGGCGTCGGTGGCGTCGATGGCCGCCTTCACGTAGAGCATATCCAGGGTGGGGATGCCTTCGGTGATGCACACCACCAGCTCGATCCCTGCGTCCACCGCCTCGAGGATCGAATCCTTGCAGAACGGCGCCGGCACGTAGATCACCGAAGCGGTGGCGCCCGTGGCGTCCACGGCCTGTTTCACGGTGTCGAACACCGGCAGGCCCAAGTGCTCGCTGCCGCCCTTGCCAGGCGTCACGCCGCCCACCAGCTTGGTGCCGTACTTCAGTGCCTGCTCGCTGTGCAGGGTGCCCTGGGATCCGGTGAATCCCTGGCAGATGACCTTGGTGTTCTTGTCGACCAGAATGCTCATGCTCTACCCCCTGCTACTTCGCCGCCGGCGGCCTTGACGGCCTGCTCCGCGGCATCGGAGAGACTCCTGGCAGCGATGATGTTCAAGCCGCTCTCGGCCAGACGCGCCCGGCCCTGCTCAGCGTTGTTGCCCTCGAAGCGCACCACCACGGGAACTTCCACCCCCACTTCCTCCACGGCACCGATGATGCCGTCGGCGATGGTGGCGCAGCTGACGATGCCGCCGAAGATGTTGATCAGCACCGCTTTGACGTTGTGGTCCGAGAGGATGATCTTGAACGCTTCGGCCACGGTCTCCCGGGTGGCGCCACCCCCGACGTCCAGGAAGTTGGCGGGATTGCCTCCCTTGGTCTTCACCAGGTCCATGGTGCCCATGGCCAGGCCCGCGCCGTTGACCATGCAGCCGATGTTGCCGTCCAGGGCCACGTAGTTCAGGTTGAATGCCGCCGCCTGGGCCTCACGCGGGTCCTCCTGGCTGGGATCGTGCATCTCGGCCAGGCGCTTCTGCCGGTACAGGGCGTTATTGTCGATGTTCACCTTGGCATCGAGGCAGTGCAGGTTGCCTTCGGTGGTGATGACCAGGGGGTTGATCTCCAGCAGGGAGCAGTCCAGATCCTCGAACAGCTTCGCCAGGCCCATGAAGAGGTTCGTGAACTGCTTGATCTGATCCCCTTTCAGGCCCAGGTCGAAAGCCAGCTGGCGGCCCTGATAGGGCTGCGGCCCCACGTAGGGATTGATGGTGGCTCGAAGGATCTTATCCGGTGTTTCCTCGGCCACTTTCTCGATCTCCACGCCCCCCTCGGTGGAGGCCATGAACACCACCCGGCGGCTGCCCCGGTCCACCACTGCTCCGAGGTACAGCTCGGTATCGATGTCCGTGCAGCTCTCCACGTAGATCTTGCTCACCGGCTGACCGTTCTCGTCGGTCTGGAAGGTCACCAGGTTCTTGCCGATCCACTTCTCGGCGAAGGCGCGCACCTCGTCGGTGCTGTCGGCGAGCTTCACCCCGCCGGCCTTGCCGCGGCCGCCCGCGTGCACCTGCACCTTGACCACCCAGCGGTCGCCGCCAATCTTCTTCGCCGCGTCCACCGCCTCGTCGGCGGTATCCACCGCGTGCCCCTCGGAGACCGGCAAGCCGTACTCCTTGAACAGGCTCTTCGCCTGGTACTCGTGTAAGTTCATGTGGTTCCCGTTTCTACTACTTGCGTTTCTTGCGATTGACCATGTGGATGGCGTGGCCGGCCACGCCCAGCGCCGCTTCGTGCATCGCCTCGGAGAGGGTCGGATGGGCGAACATGGTGAGCCCCAGATCCTCTGCGCTGGCGTCGAACTCCATGGCGATGACCGCCTGAGCGATGAGCTCGGACGCCTGCGGACCAAGGATGTGCACGCCAAGGATGCGGTCGGTTTCCGCGTCGGCGAGGATCTTCACCATGCCTTCGGTGTCGTTCGCCGCCAGGGCACGGCCGTTGACGGAGAACGGAAAGCTGCCGACATTATAGGCGTCGCCGCTGGCTTTCAACTGCTGCTCGGTCTGGCCCACCCAGGCCACCTCCGGATGGGTGTAGATCACCGACGGCACGGTGTCGTAGTTCACCAAGGGCTTCTGGCCGGCGATGCGCTCCGCCACCATCACCCCCTCCTCCATGCCCTTGTGGGCCAGCATGGGTCCGCGCACCACGTCGCCCACCGCGTACACGTTGGGCGCGTCCGTGGCGCACAGGTCGTTGACGTAGAGGAACCCGCGCTCGTCCAGGTTGACCCCCGAGTCCGGCGACAGCAGGTTCTCCGTGTACGGGCGGCGCCCCACGGCGACGATGAGCTTCTCCACCTCGAGGATCTGCTCTCCCTCCTTGTCCTGATACGCCACCTCCACCTTCTTGCCCTTCACCTCGGCACGGGTGACCCGGCAGCCCAGACGGATGTCCAGGCCCTGATTGCGGAAGATCTTCAGGCTGTCCCGGGCGATGCGCTCGTCAGCCATGGGCAGGAACTCGTCCAACGCTTCCAGCAGCACCACCTCCGAGCCGAGCCGGCGCCAGACACTGCCGAGCTCCAGGCCGATGATGCCGGCGCCGATGACCCCGATGCGCTTCGGCACTTCCTGGAACTCCAGCGCCCCCGTGGAATCCACGACCATGTCGCCGTCCACCGGAGCCGGCGGAATCTGTGCCGGCACCGAGCCCGCGGCGATGATCACGTGCTCCGCCTGCAGGGTCCGGGTATCGCCTTCGTGGGGCGAGTACTCCACCTGCCGGGCCGCCAGCAGCTTGCCGCTGCCGGGAAGCCAGGTGACACCATTGCCCTGGAAGATCTGGGCTATCCCCCCGGTGAGCTTCGTCACCACCTCGTCTTTCCTGGCCATCATGGCCGGCACGTCGATGGAGACCTTGCCGGTCTTGATCCCGACTTCTGACAGGTGGTGCTGAGCCTCCTGGTACTTGTGAGACGTATCCAGCAGCGCTTTCGAAGGGATGCATCCCCAGTTCAGACACGTGCCGCCGAGCACCGGCGCGCCGTCCCCGTCCAGGGACTTGTCGATGCAGGCCGTGCTCATGCCGAGCTGCGCGCAGCGAATGGCGGCATGGTAGCCCGCGGGCCCTGCGCCGATGACGATCACGTCGTACTTGTCGCTCATAGTCAAAGCTCCAATAGGATTCTGGCCGGGTCTTCGAGCATTTCTTTGATGGCCACTAGAAACAGCACGGCCTCGCGCCCGTCGATCAGCCGGTGGTCGTAGGACAGCGCCAGGTACATCATGGGGCGAACCGCGATCTCGCCCGCCACCACCACTGGCCGCTCCTCGATCTTGTGCATGCCGAGGATGGCGGTCTGCGGCGGATTCAGAATGGGCGTGGACAGCAACGAGCCGAAAATGCCGCCGTTGGAGATGGTGAACGTGCCACCGCTCATGTCGTCGATACCCAGCTTGCCTTCACGGGCCCGGGTCCCGTAGTCGTTGATCTGGTCCTCGATCTGCGCGAGGCTGAGCGCGTCGGCGTCGCGAATCACCGGTACCACCAGCCCGCGGTCGGTGCTCACCGCCACCCCGATGTCGTAATACCCGTGATAGACGATATCGTTGCCGTCGATGGAGGCGTTGACGGCCGGGAACCGCTTCAACGCCTCCACGGAGGCGCGGACGAAGAACGACATGAAGCCGAGCCGCGTGCCGTTGTGACGCTTCTGGAACTCCTCCTGGTAGCGCCTGCGCAGCGCCATCACCGCGGACATGTCCACCTCGTTGAAGGTGGTGAGCATGGCCGCCGTCTGCTGCGCTTCCACCAGACGCCGGGCAATGCTGGCCCGCAGTCGGGTCATGGGCACTCGCCGCTCCACCCGCTCACCCGCATAAGCCCGCGCCTCGTCGGCGGCCGGCACCCCCCGGGGAGCTTGCCCGCCCGGCGCGGGCTCCGCGGCTCGCGCACGCCCGCCGTCCACGGCGGTTCGCACCACGTCCTCCTTGGTCACCCGGCCGTCCCGGCCGGAGCCCTTCACCCGGCGAATGTCGATGCCCCGCTCCTCGGCCAGCTTCTTCGCTGCCGGGCTGGCGCTGGGCACGCCGGCCTCGTCCGCCGCCTCCGCGGTCACGGCATCGGAAGGAGCCACCGCATCCACCGGGGCAGCGTCCGCCCGCGCCGTGTCGGGAGACGTGGCGCTGTCGGCCGCCGCTGCACCGGCCTCGAAGCGCCCCACCACCTCCTCGCTCTGCACCGTCTCGCCCTCTCCTACCAGGATCTCCACCAAGGTGCCGTCGGCGGGCGCCACCACTTCCAGCACCACCTTCTCGGTCTCGATTTCCACCAGGACCTCGTCCCGTCGCGCGGTCTCGCCCGGCGCCTTCAGCCACGCCGCGACCGTGCCCTCGCTGATGGACTCGGGAAACGACGGCGCCTTGATGTCCGTGGTCATGTATCAGTCCTTATGCTCAATGTGGTGCCGGCCGCAATCAGCCGAACAACGCTTCCTCGACCAGCCGCTGCTGCCGCTGGATGTGCATTCCGGGATGACCGCCCGCCGGCGCGGCGAAGGGCTCGCGGCCGGCGTAGCTGAGATACAGGGTGTCGTCGTGGCGCAGAATCACCCGCCGCATGTGGTGCTGGCTGGAGTACCAGGCGCCCTGATTCATGGGTTCCTCCTGGCACCAGATGACCTCCTTCAGCGCCTTGTACGGCGTGATCACCCGCTCGAGCTCGGCCTCCGGGAAGGGGTAGAGCTGCTCGAGCCGGATGATGGCCACGTTGCGGCACTCGGACTCCCGCCGCCGCTCCAGCAGCTCGTAGTAGACCTTGCCGCTGCACAGTACGAGCCGGTCCACCTCGGCCGGATCCAGATCGTCCACTTCGCCGATCACCTCGTGGAAGTGCCCATCGGACAGGTCCTCCAGGGTGGACACCGCCAGCTTGTGGCGCAGCAGACTCTTGGGCGTGAGCGCCACCAGGGGCTTGCGCGCCGGCCGGATCATCTGGCGGCGCAGCATGTGGAACACCTGAGCCGGCGTGGTGGGAATGCACACCTGCATGTTGTGCTGCGCGCAGAGCTGCAGAAAGCGCTCGAGCCGCGCCGACGAGTGCTCCGGACCCGCGCCTTCGTAGCCGTGAGGCAACAGCATGACGAGCCCGCACAGACGCTTCCACTTCGTCTCGCCGCTTGAGATGAACTGATCGATCACCACCTGCGCGCCGTTGGCGAAGTCGCCGAACTGGGCTTCCCAGACCACCAGCGCGTTGGGGGTGGTGGTGGCGTAGCCGTACTCGAAGGCGAGCACCCCCTCCTCGGACAGCAGCGAATCGTAGATGTCGAAGTTGACGTCCTCGCGCAGGTGATTCAACGGAATCCAGCGCCTGCCGTTCTTCTGGTTGTAGAGGACGGCGTGGCGGTGGGAGAACGTGCCTACCCCCGAGTCCTGCCCGGTCAGCCGCACGCCGAAACCCTGATGCACCAGGGTCGCGTAGGCCATGACCTCCGCGTACCCCCAATTGATGGGCATGGCCCCGGCCGTCATCTTGTGACGGTCTTCCATGATCTTCTGAACCTGACGCTGCAGCACGAAGCCTTCCGGCAGCGCCTCCAGTCGATGGGCCAGATCCTGCACCACCGGCAGCGGCACCCGGGTGTCCGCCGGCTCGCTGACGTCCTTGTCGAGGTACGGTTCCCAGTCGACGAACAGCTGGGTATCAGGCTCGCTGACAATGGAGAGAGCTACGTGACCGCCGCTTTCGAGGGTGTTGCGGTAGTCGTCCGCCATGCGGTCCGCTTCGTCGCGCTCCACCACGCCTTCCGCCACGAGGGAATCGAGGTAAATGGCCTGGGTGGTGGGATGGGAGCGGATCTTCCGGTACATGAGCGGCTGGGTCTTCATGGGCTCTTCCGCTTCGTTGTGCCCGCGCCGCCGGTAGCACACCAGATCGATGACCACGTCCTTGCGGAACTCCATGCGGTAGTCCGCGGCGAGCTGCGTGACGAACAGCACCGCCTCCGGGTCGTCGCCGTTGACGTGGAAGATGGGCGCCTGAACCATCTTCGCCACCTCGGTGCAGTACTCGGTGGAGCGCGAGTCCTGCTGCTCGTGGGTGGTGAAGCCGATCTGGTTGTTGATGATGATGTGGATGGTCCCGCCGGTTCGGAAGCCCCGGGTCTGGGACATCTGGAAGGTCTCCATCACCACGCCCTGACCGGCGAACGCGGCGTCTCCGTGCACCACAATGGGCACCACCAGATCGCCCTCGTAGTCCCGGCGCCGATCCTGGCGCGCCCGCACGGAACCCTCCACCACCGGCCCGACGATCTCCAGGTGCGAGGGGTTGAAGGCCAGCGCCAGGTGCATCTCGCCGCCCGGGGTCATGATGTTGGTGGAGAAGCCCTGGTGGTACTTCACGTCCCCGAAGCCTTCGTGGGTCGACTCGTCCGGCAGCTTGCCATCGAACTCGTCGAACAGATCCCACGGATCCTTGCCCAGGATGTTGACCAGGACGTTCAGCCGGCCGCGGTGCGCCATGCCGATGACGGTCTCGATGACCCCGTGGGTACCCAGCCGCTGCAACAGCTCGTGGAGCATGGGAATGAAGCTCTCGCCGCCCTCCAGGCCGAAGCGCTTGGTGCCCGGGTAGCGGCTGTGCAGGTACTTTTCCAGCCCTTCTGCGGCGATCAGACGCTCGAGGATGATGCCTTTCTGCTCCGGCGTGTAGGTGGGCCGGCCGCGCGCCGACTCCAGGCGCTGCTGCACCCAGAGCTGCTCGCTGGCGTCGACGATGTGCATGTATTCCGAGCCGATGGAGCCGCAATAGGTGCGCTCCAGGGCGTCCACCAGCTCCCGGAGCTTGGCCGTCCCCTCCCCGTAGTGAAAGGTGCCGGTGTGGAATGTCTCTTCCAGATCCGCCGGCGACAAGTGGTGGTAGGCGAGATCCAGGATCGGCATGTGGGGCCGCTCCATCATCCCCAGCGGGTCGATGTTCGCCTTCTTGTGACCCCGATGCCGGTAGGCATGGATGAGATCCTGCACCCGCATCTGCTTGAGCTCGTGGGCGCTCTCCACCAGGGTGCTTTCGCGCTCCGGGCGCGCCTTCAGGCGGTTGCGCCCCAGGCGCTCGAAGTGCTGGACGATACCGCTGTGGGGCACGTCGCTCTTCACCGCGCCTTCGACCCGGGGCAGTTTCTCGAAGTAGTCACGCCACTCCGCGGGAACCTGGTTGGGGTCGTCGAGAAACGTCTCGTAGAGCGACTCGATGTAGGCGACGTTGTTGCCGGCCAGATGCGAGCTCTTGCGCATCCGCTCCATGAACGATTCAGGCATGGTGGATCCTACGCGTTTACACCCACGAGTATATACGGCACGACTCGGAAGGCCGGCCCCACCGAATCAGCGGACGTCAGTCCCGCACGGGGGATCACGTGCCCTGCTGCAGGAGCATCGTGCGGATCTTGCCGATCGCCCGAGTCGGATTCAGCCCCTTGGGGCATACGGCCACGCAGTTCATGATGCCACGGCAGCGGAACACGCTGAACGGATCGTCCAGCTCGGCGAGCCGCTCGGCGGTGGCGGTGTCGCGGCTGTCCGCCAGAAAGCGGTAGGCCTGCAAGAGGCCTGCCGGACCGATGAACTTGTCCGGGTTCCACCAGAACGACGGGCACGAGGTCGAGCAGCAGGCGCAGAGGATGCACTCGTAGAGGCCGTCGAGCTTGGCCCGGTCCTCCGGGCTCTGCAGCCGCTCCTGGGCCGGCGGCGGCTGGTCGTTGATCAGGTACGGCTTGATCTTCTCGTACGCCTTGTAGAACTGCTCCATGTCGACGATCAGGTCGCGAATCACCGGCAGGCCCGGCAGTGGCCGCAGCACGAGCTTGCCGCCCTTGGCGACTGCGGACACCGGTGTCATGCACGCCAGACCGTTCCTGCCGTTCATGTTTATGCCGTCGGATCCGCACACCCCTTCCCGGCACGAACGCCGGTACGACAGGGTCGGGTCCTGTGCCTTCAACATCTCGAGGACGTCCAGAACCATGAGGTCCTTGCCCTCGGGAAGGTCCACGGCCATCTCCCGCATCTGCGGGACTTCGTCAGTGTCGGGGTTGTAGCGGTAGACGCTTACTTGCATGAATTTAGGCTCCAGGTAAAAGCTTCGCTGCTTCGCTGTCCGCTTTCCGCTATCCGCTTTCCGCAAGAGGGTCTTCGCCAGCGGCTGGACTGGGGCTGCTCCAGCGGATAGCGGACAGCAGAAAGCGGATGGCGATCGACAATCAATATTTCCTTTCCGTAGGCTGGAACGCCTCCATGGTCTTCGGCGCGAAGTTCACCGGACGCTTGCGCACGGACTTGGTGGCCGGCTCGTAAATGGAGTGGCACAGCCAGTTCTCGTCGTCCCGGGACTGATAGTCTTCCCGGGCGTGTGCGCCGCGGCTCTCCTTGCGCGCTTCCGCCGCGATGGCCGTGCACTCGGCCACCTCCATGAGGTTGTCCAGCTCCAGGGCTTCCATGCGCGCGGTGTTG
>JAWLGU010000020.1:0-9506 GCA_041690675.1 Pseudomonadales bacterium
TTCTATCAGGAGGACGACACCACCTTCTGCGTCGTCCAGGTGCTGGGGTTCCTGGATCTGCTCGGGCTCGGTAGCCAGTTCTTCGGGGATCCCACGTGGTGGGACAACAACCCCCAGATCCTGTGCAACCGACAGAAGGCCGACAACTGGGCGCTGTTCTTCGACGGCACCTACGACATCGACGACAAGTGGAGTGTGTCGGGCGGCTTTCGCTACACCGATGAGCGCAAGCGCTGGACTGGCCGCAACCAGGTGTTCTTTCAGCAGCTCGCGGGCGGTTTCGACCCGGATCTCACCTGGCGCGATTTCGACAGCCCGCTCGACGCCGCAGACTTCAACCGTTTTTCCGATGGGGTGTTCAGGGACAGCAAAAGCTGGCAGGAGCCCACTTGGCGCGTTAGCGTCAGCCACACTTTCTCCGACGATCTTTTCGCCTACCTGAACTACTCTCGCGGCTTCAAGAGTGGTGCGTACAACGACCAGACGGGAACCTCGGGTTCGCCGATCACGGCGGCGTCGGCGGCCCCGACGGACCCGGAGATCGCCGACTCTTTCGAGTTGGGGGTCAAGGGCACGTTCCTGGACAACCGGCTGCGGCTCAATCTGGCGACGTTTTACGCCAAGTACTCCGACGCGCAGCGCGATCTGGTTGCCATATTCGAGAATCCCTTCGGAGGCAGCTTTCAGGAGACCCGGTTCTTCAACGCGGCAGACCTGAGTTCCTATGGTCTGGAAGTGGAGATGATCGCAGCGGTTACCGACAACCTGATGTTCCGCGGAAATCTCGGGTGGCTCGAGAGCAAGTACGATGAGTTCGAGGCTGATACCAATTTCGACGGCACGATCGACATTGATCTGAGCGACGAGGATGTCAATCGGGCACCGGAGTGGCAATGGAATCTGGACGCCATCTATCACCATCCCTTCCTGAATGGGGAGCTGGCCTGGGTTGCCAACGTATCCTTCGAAGATGAGGCAGTCTTCGTCTATTCGAACGTGGCGCCGGAGTATCACGGCATGACGGACGAGCGCACTCTGCTCAATGCCAGCATTACCTACACGGATGCAAATGAGCGGTTCTTCGCCCGGCTGTACGGTCGCAACTTGACGGACAAAGAGTACCGGGTCGGTGAGTTGCCGGTGGCGGATCTGTGGACGATGACATACTACGGGCTTCCGAGAGCCTATGGCTTTGAAATAGGCGCAAAGTTCGGCGGTAACTGACCTCTGCAATTCGACTTGGGGGCCGGCGCCGCCGGCCTCCTTGCGGAATGTGGGAGATATGGAAGGCAACTGATGGATGTCATCCTGCACCACTTTGATATTTCGCCTTTTGCCGAGAAGATTCGACTGGTGTTCGGCCTGAAGAATCTGATGTGGCATTCGGTGCAGATTCCTTTGGTGGTGCCCAAGCCGGACCTGACCGCGCTCACGGGGGGTTATCGGAAGACCCCGGTACTTCAGATCGGCGCTGACATCTACTGTGATACCCGGTGCATTTCCCGGGAATTGGAGCATCGGTACCCGGAGAAATCGTTGTTCCCGAGCGCCAGCCACGGGTTATGCCTGGCCCTGGGATACTGGAGTGATATCGGCTTCTTCCAACCGGGCGCGGGATTGTCCATGGGTACCAACAAGTCGTTGCCCGGAAACGTTCTGAGAGATCGGCAGGCGTTCTTCGATTTTCTGGATTTTTCGTCACTCGACGAGCAACTCCCGGACCTTTATGGGCAGTTCAGCACCCACCTGCAGGTGCTCGAGGTCATGCTGGAGGACGGTCGCGACTACCTGTTGGGCAGCGAGCCTTCCTGGGCCGATATCCTGGGGTACTTCCCCGTGTGGATGTGTCGCGGCAACATCGCGGAGGGAGCGGAGTTGTTGTCGGCATGGCCGCGATTGCTCGCGTGGGAGAAGCGCGTAGCGGGGTTCGGCCACGGTGAGCGTAAGGAGCTGGATGCTGAATCAGCGCTCTCGATTGCCAGGGAAAGCGCTTCCTGTGTTCAAGAGTTGATTGTGCCGGACGCGAGCCCGAGGCTGGAAGCCGGTGCGTCGGTTACGGTCGCACCGCGGGACTACGGCGCAGTGCCCGTCAGAGGAATGCTGGCTCGGCTGACTCATTCGGACGTTGCGATACGTCGGACGGATCCGCGGGTTGGTGAAGTAGTCGTTCACTTCCCTCGTGCCGGTTACCGGGTGGAGAGGTCAGCATGAAATTCTTGGCGTTGGTCGTGTCATCGCTGGTGGTCGGTGCAAGCATGGCTGTTGCAGGGAGCGCGGCTGAGCCCACGCGCGGTGGTGCTGAGCTGTACCAGCAGTACTGCGAGAGTTGCCATGCCGGCGGCGTCGTCAAGGCGCCCGAGTACAGCCTGCTGGAGATCATGCCGCCCAACTCGATCCTGCGGGCCATGCAGGGCGGGGTGATGCAGACGCAGGCCGCCGGCATGAGCCCGGACGAGCAGCGGCGGCTGGCAGAGTTCATTGCTGGGCGATCATTGGTCTCGGAAGACATGCGCAGCGCGGCACCGATGTGCAGTGACGACCGAGCACGGTTTGATTTCAGCGCAAGGCCAGATGTGCGTGGCTGGGGCGTCAACCTGGCCAATCATCGATTCTACGACCGTGAACTAGCGGGTGTGACTGCGGCCAACGTCGGCGAGCTCGAGCTGAAGTGGGCCTTTGCCTTTCCCGGCGCCCTGCGGGCCCGCTCCCAGCCGACCATCGCCGGTGGCGCCGTTTATGTGGGCAGCCAGGATGGCACAGTGTACGCGCTGGATCGAGAGACGGGCTGCATCCGCTGGCGCTTCTCCACCGTAGCGGAAGTTCGCAACGGTATCGTTGTTGCCGACTGGGGGGCGAACTCCAGGGAGGCTCCGCTGCTGTATTTCGGTGATATCGTGGGCTACCTCTATGCGGTCAATGCGGTGACGGGCGAATTGGCCTGGCGAGATCGCCCCGGGGATCATCCGAGCTTGACGCTTACCGCGTCGCCCGCCCTGTACAACGGCAGGTTGTATGTCCCGTTGTCTTCGTTGGAAGTGACTGCGGCCGCCGATGTTCGCTACGCCTGCTGCACGTTCCGAGGGGGCGTTGCTGTCTACGACGCACGCTCGGGCACCAAACTACACACCGGCTACACCATCGCCGAAACACCCAGGATAGTCGGCCAGAATGCCGTCGGTACCAACCAGATCGCACCCTCCGGGGCACCGGTGTGGAATACCCCCGCGATTGATTCGGCCCGAGGCGTGCTGTATGTCGGCACTGGTGAGAATTACTCGTCGCCCGCCAACAACACCAGTGACGCGATCCTGGCGATCAGCTTGGATGATGGATCCATCGTCTGGAGCCAACAGATGACCGAGGGCGATGCCTGGAACATGGGCTGCGAAACCGAACAAAGGGTCAATTGCCCCCCTGAAGATGGCCCTGACTACGACTTCGGCGCCGCCACCATTCTCGCTACCACCTCCGAGGGTCGAGACCTGGTATTGGCCGGGCAGAAATCAGGAGACGTTTGGGCTCTCGATCCCGACAAGGGCGGCGAGATAGTCTGGCGCCGGAAGCTGGGCCGCGGCGGTATCCAGGGTGGCGTTCATTTCGGTATGGCGCTGGACGGCGATGTGCTTTACGTACCGATATCTGACTTCGATGGTGGGGCACGCTGGCCTGGCCAGCCGTTCCCCGGCATGCACGCGGTCGATATCCGCACTGGCCAGGTGTTGTGGTTCAACCGGGCAGAAGATCATTGCGATGGTCGGGACTTCTGCCAGCCCGGGCTGTCTGCTGCTGCCTCGGCCATCGAAGGGGCGGTTGTGGCCGGAGCCATGGATGGCCTGTTGAGGGCCTACAGCAAGGAAACCGGCGAGACACTCTGGCAGTTCGACAGCGCCCGCAGCTTTCAAACCACCGATGGTGGTACAGGGAGTGGTGGGTCTTTCGGTGGCGGTGCAGGCCCCGTGTTCAGCGGTGGGATGATGTTCGTCAACTCCGGCTACGGCATCTATTTCCACATGCCTGGAAACGTCCTGCTGGCCTTCGGTCTCAAGCAGCGCTGAGGCACTTCGGTTCATCTAGCAACGCATTCGCAGTAGAGGAGAGAGAGACATGAGTAAAGCCGTTCAGGCGCTGGCCATTGGAATGCTGACCCTCGCGCTGTCCGTTGTCGTGCAGCCGGCAGCCTCGGCGCAATCCGAGGCGCGGGTCCTCGAGGAGATCGTGGTTACGGCGCGTAAACGCGAGGAAAGCCTTCAGGAAGTCGGTATGGCACTGAGCGCGCTCAGTGCCGACGATCTGCGCATTCGTTTCGATTCCGATCTTCAGACGCTGCAGAACATGTCGCCGAACCTGATCGTCAGCGATCTGCAGCAAGGCCCGGGAAGCCCCGCCGCCATAGCCATCCGAGGCATCGGCACCACGGACGTTGAGAAAAACTTCGATCCCACCGTGGGTGTCGTGGTTGACGGCGTGTTCATTGGCGTCAACTCCGGGGCCATGCTGCGGGCAATCGACCTCGAGAGCGTCGAGGTTCTCCGCGGTCCCCAAGGCACGCTCTTCGGCCGCAACTCGATTGGTGGTGTCATCAATGTCAAACGTAGCCGGCCGGACTTCGACGGCGTTTCAGGGTCCGTGAGGGCAGGAGCCGGCAACCACGGTGATCTGCAATTGGACGCCTACGTGAACCTTGCCGCCACAGACGACCTGGCCTTCCGCCTCGGAGGCGCCAAGCGCGAGAGCGATGGATGGTTCTACAACGCCACCTTGGACAGGGACGTGGGTGAGTCGGACTACTGGGTGATCAGCCCAAGCGTGCGCTGGAAACCAACTGACACTACGGAACTGTATTACCGCTACGACAGAACCGAGCAGGAACAGGACGCCAACACCCTTCACAACCTTGCCCAGCCCGATCAGGTGTTCTGTGCGCTGTATGGCCAGTGTGCAGAGGGACTGCAGACGCCCCAGTCGGGCAAGGACTACACCGTCCTGCATAATGACGACCCGCCCTATCAGACGTACTTCGACACCGAGACCCACATTCTCAATGCATCATGGGACGTCAATGATCGCTACGGCCTCGAGTTCGTGTACGGGCGATTCGAGACCGAGGAAGAGGTGTATCAGGACTGGGATTCCACGCCTTTGACGCTTTATCACACGGATCGGCCAGCGACCTGGGATCAGGACAGCTTCGAGCTGCGCCTGAACTATGCCGGTGACCGGCTGAGCTATACCGCCGGGGCGTACTACTGGGAATCGGATTACCGCATCGATCTAACCAGTTACATCGGCTTCGGCGCCATTCTCGGCGTCCCCGGCGCCGGCTTCGATGATTCGCTCGTGTTCCCGGTATTCCAGACAGTGGCCCAGTCCACCGAATCCTATGCCTTCTTTGTCGAGGCCGACTACCTGCTGGCCGACCGTTGGACACTCACTCTCGGTGGGCGCTACACGGAAGACGAAAAACAGAGCGCGGTCGTCGACGAGCTGACCCCCGAGCTCGCCATTCGGGGGAATCCCGACAACCCTTTCGAAGAGTCCTGGAACGAATTCACACCGAAGGTTGGTCTGCGCTTCGAGGCCAACGACCGACTGATGTTCTACGGCCTCTACTCACGGGGCTTCCGGGCGGGAGGCTTCAACGGACGTCCCGGCGGAGGGGAGTACGTCGCGGCGTCCACTCCCTACAACCCGGAAACTGTGGATAACTTCGAAGTCGGCATGAAGAGCGAGTGGCTCGACGGCCGCATGCGACTGAACGTCTCGGCCTTCATGATGGATTACCAGGACAAGCAGGAGGAGCAGAGCGTTCCCGTAGCGGGCGGCACTGGTCAACAGACGCTCGTGGTGAACGCGTCCGAGGCATCTATCAATGGACTCGAGGCCGATTTCAGCTGGCTAGCCACGGACAGTTTTACGCTGGAAGGCAATTTGGGTCTCCTCGACGCTGAGTACGACGAGCTGGAGGATCCGGCGCTGAATCTCGATCTTTCTCACCTCGAGTTGCGTCGCGCGCCGGACATCACTGCCACCATCTCGCCGATCCTCACCCTCCCCGTGGGCCCCGGACAGCTCACCGCGCGCGCGGCGCTGCGCTACGTCGATGACATGGAGCTGACCTTCCTGAACTCGCCGCAGAGTTCAGTCGACTCGCACACGGTGCTGGACGCTTCCATCACGTACACCTTGAACAATTTGAGCGTCAGCGTCTGGGGGCTCAACCTCACCAAGGAAGACTCATGGACCCAGGCCTATGACGTAGGCACCAGTCCGGCGTTTCCGGGCCTGTGGACTTATACTGCCATTCGGCCTCCGCGAACGTACGGAGCCGTGGTGAACTGGGACTTCTGAACAACCCGACTCGTCGCCTCCTGGGAGCCTCTCCCAGGAGGGCGGCACCCTACGCCGGTGCTGATGTGGTGATTGCCGATATCGAGCCCCTCCATTGCGAGGAGGGGGCCGAGCGGGTCCGCAAATGCGGTCGCAGCGGGCTTCCGGTGCCGACCGACGTGATGGACACCGATCAGATCCATGCAATGGTGGAGAAGGCCGACGAGGAGTTCGGCCGCATCGACATCCTGCCACCGAAGAGGAGATCGCTCATGGACACGCCCACGGCCCCGGGGGGCACCGCCACTGATGTGATGTCCACATGACCTGCGGCCCTCCAGGGGGTACGATCGCCCCTGATATGGTGTTTGGGCTACTCGCCGATGGTCGCGCAAGTTCAGAAATTGTTCCGTTACCCGGTGAAAAGCATGGGCGGGGAAACCGTCGATGCCCTCACCCTCGGTCCCAGGGGCGCCGTGGGCGATCGGGTCTGGGCGGTGCGCGACGAGGTGCGGGGCGGCATCCGTGGCGGCAAGAAGATTCCCGCGCTCATGACCCTGAGCGCTGCCTTCATCGGCCACGTGGCGGAGGTAGGCTCGAGCCCCGCCCGGATCACAGCCGCGGATGGGGAGCACCGCGAGACCGGCGCCGATGACGTCAACGATTGGCTCAGCGCAAAGCTCCAGCACCCCGTGTCCCTGTGGCCGCTGCTGCCGGCGAGCGCGCTCGAGCACTACCGGCGCGGCGCGCCGGATCACGAGGACTTCGAGGCGGAACTTCGGGAGATCTTCGCCCGCACGGCGGACGAGCCGCTGCCGGATCTTTCGATTTTCACTGAGGTGATCGAGTTCGAGTCGCCCCCAGGCACTTACTTCGACGCGTTCCCAATACTGATCATGAGCCGGCAATCCCTGGCTGCCATGGCCGAGCACCGCCCGGATTCCCAGTTTCGCGTGAGCCGGTTCCGGCCGAACCTGCTGGTGGACGCGGACGACGAAACGACACCGTTCCCGGAGGAGCGCTGGGTGGGCCGGACTCTCTCCGTCGGGGAGGCGGAACTGGAAGTGGTAGGCGTCTGTCCGCGTTGCGCCATGACCACCCACGGCTTCGGTGATCTGCCCCGGGACCCCGGCATCATGCGGGCGCTGGTGCAGGCCAACGGCGGCAATCTGGGGGTGTACGCCCGGGTGACACGTCCGGGACGGGTCTCTGCCGGCGATCGCCTGAGCATCGACACGTTCTGACGTGCCAGCGGCGGCAGGTGGCGTGGCTGCGTCCCGCTCATGCTAGTCGGGAATCTCCACGGTGGCGGAGCCCTCGAGGGGACTCTCCGTCCCTTCCCGATGAAGCCAGATGTCGCAGTCCGCATAGCGGTGGCCCGCTTCCTCCCGCACCGCCGTTACCCGGCCTCGGGCGATGACATGGTCGTTGTCGAGCACTACCAGTGGAAAGCGCATGAAGATTCGGCGAATGCTGCCGACACCGGTCCATGCGTGCAGCATGTTCACCATGTAGCTCAGTCCCAAGGGCCCCTGATTGATGGTGCGATCACCGAATCCCAGCTTCGCTACCACCCGGCGATCCCAGTGAACAGGATTCGGGTCACGCAGAATCGCGGCCATGGTTCTCATGCGCTCCGGTCGAACGCTGGGCATGTGCCACTCGGGAATCTCGTCACCGACTCGAACGTTCATCGCGTGCTCCGATTGTAGCGCCAGGTGATCGTGGTGCGGGCGACGTGCTCGCCCCCGGAATCCCTCACGTCGAATCGAAAGGCGATGCGATCGAACACGCGACCGTCCTCCTCGAACCGATCCGCCTCGGTCACCTCACCGTCGATCCTGTATGGATGCTCTTCCTGCAGCACGGTGAAGAGCTCCCAATCGTAGGATTCGATTCCGATGGAGAAATCCGATTCCGCCTGTCCCAACGCGAACATTTCGGCGATGCTGGTTCGAGCACCGAGTATGGGCACGTGGAACAGTGCGACTGGATGAGCGATGCCGTTGGGCAGAGGCTCGCTGCCCGTGCACTCCGTGAGTAGGAAATTTTCCCAGTGTGCGATGGTATAAGTGCCTCCGGGGAACCTATGCCCTACCAGTCCACGGATATCCTGAGCAGAGGGTCGACTCGTTTCGTTCATATCCATTCCTGTGATTTCGCAGTCCGGCAACCCTCGGGTCGAGCCGAGGGTGGCACCTCGGAGAACCCTTCGACATTGTTCGAGACAAACCGGCGGGTGGCAATAGTCGTCGAGGTCTTGTCGGTCGAATTTCCCGCGCAAACAGGCGTGGGTACCCTCTCGGGGAGCCGCCGGCACCGGCTGCCGCGCAACAACCTCCTGCGCGAGCACCTGGAACGGGCGCGGGCGGAGGACCTGCCGTCATCGATCGGCTGGCCGCAAAGACGCTGCCGCCCGTGTTGTTCAACAGCCAGACGATGAGGATGCGCAGCCAGCACGGTGTACGTGCGCTGCCAGACGATCCAGCTCGCCGCGTGGTTCGCTTGCAGGTCGGGCAGGATGTGCCACACGGCCCATACCACGCCGATGATCAGGCTCGCATTGAGCGGAGACAGCTAGTTACACCACTTGACGGGACACAGGCTCGTTGCGAAGTCGAAAGGCTTCGTCAGCAGTCGTTTGACGCCGGCCGCACCGTTCTTCCGGTAGACGAGCACGGCCGCTGCAACCAGCGGGCTGAAGGCATTGATGATGCTGACGGGTACGCCTGTCGCGGCTGCACCAGCCCCAGCGGGGCCGACAGGAGGAACACCAATACGAAGAAGCCCCAGGGGGGGCCGCTCGAGCGCCGCGCGAAGATTCTGGGTGCCGTCGACGGCGAGTGGCACTTCAGCTGGGGCCTGGAAGGCCGTGCGCTGCTCGACGTGTGGATTGCACCGAAACGCGAATTGCGCGACAGGTCCATGCCCGTTTCCGGCGAGTGGGGACTCACGGTGCGGTTCTATGACCCGTCGATCGACGCCTGGCGTTCGATATGGAACGGGCGCGCTGGATACCGGACAGCTTTCTCTGGCGCAACGTCGAGTCGCGTGACAACTGGAAAACGCAAAAGCTCACCCAGGAAATGTTCGCGACGCGCCGTCGAGAAAAGTCCTGATCCGCGACGCGCCATGCCATCGCGGCTCCGGTCTTTCCCTGGCCGCCGTTCGCTGTCAGG
>JAWLGU010000020.1:9606-17894 GCA_041690675.1 Pseudomonadales bacterium
CAGGAAATGTTCGCGACGCGCCGTCGAGAAAAGTCCTGATCCGCGACGCGCCATGCCATCGCGGCTCCGGTCTTTCCCTGGCCGCCGTTCGCTGTCAGGATGAGCGGCTTTTCTACAGCGGGCCAGATGGATGAGTGATCACGCCGAGAACGGAGACGGCGGTGGCGACGTGGCAGTCATCGGAGCCGGGACGGTCCTGTCGTTCCATTACACGGTGCGGGACGAGGTCACGGACGAAGCCCTGGAAACGAGCGCCGGCGGCGAGCCGCTGACGATTCTCTACGGGCAGGCGGGTCTCTTGCGCCCGGTCCAGGAGGCGCTTCAGGGCAAAGCAGCTGGGGACCAGGTGAGCGTCACCGTGAGTCCCGAGCAAGGATTCGGATTCCGGCGCCACGACGCCATGCGCCGGGTCTCGAAGAAGTATTTCCGCGACCCGAAGCGGTTGCGGCCGGGCGCGCGGACGACCCTGCACGCCAAGAGCGGCACTCAGTCCGTAACGGTCCTCAAGGTCGGCGGCAAGGTGGTCGACGTCGACACCAACCACCCTTATGCGAGCCGCACGCTCACCTTCGTGATCGACGTGCTTTCGGTGCGGCGAGCCACGGAAGAGGAGATCGCCCATGGCCACGCCCACGGCCCCGGGGGTCACCGGCACTGAGGCACAGTGCGGGCCGTATCGGAGACGGGGCGGGGGATTAAGAAGACAGTGCCGCCCGCCGTCTGGCGGTAAGCCTCGCGGACGACGAGCCCTTCCGGCCCACCGCCAGCACGCCGGAGTTGCTCATGCTGCCTTCGATGCGGACGACGTCGAGGCTGGCGGTGTAACGGACGGTTTGGTATCTGCCGCTCGGGCACGGGCTGGGACAATATCCCTGTTTCCGGTGATGGCGCGCCGCCCGTAAAACGGCGGATACTTCCGCAGCAGCCGAGCACCTTTTCCTCTCGCTCCAGGACGCCGCCATGAACCTCGATCGACTGGCCGCCGTCGTCATCCTGTTCGCGTCGGCACCGGCGGTCGATGCCACCATGACCAGAACCGTGGGCAATGGCGGCATCGGCGGTTTTCTCGAGGATTCGTTCAACCTCAGCGGCGAGCACTACCACCTGGGGTGCGATGACGGCGAGGTGCTGGTGGGTGTCCACGGCCGCCAGGGAAGCTGGATCAACCGCATCGGAATTCGCTGTGTCGCGGTCGACGCCCAGGGGCGCTGGGTGGGGGACGTCCGGAACGGGCCGGGCGTGGGCGGAGATGGCGATGTCTTCACCCGAGACATCGAGCCCACGGACTGTCCCCGTCACAATGCCGTGGTCGGATTCCGCGGCAAGTACGGCAGCTACCTCGACAAGCTCGAGCTCGAGTGCCGGCCCCTGGCGGACGCCGAGCACGCGAATGGTCCGACGTCGAGGATCGGTCCGTTCGGCGGCGAGGGCGGAACCGGGTTCGACACCATACTATGCGAGGGCGCACGTGCAGCGACCGGCATCTACGGCCGAGCTGGGACCTATGTGGACAAGCTCGGGCTGAAGTGCGCTCACGAGCGGGTCTGGATGCCGGACTATCACTACTTCCCCAAGCTCGATGCCGGCAACGAGTCGAGCTGGATGAACGATCCGTCGGGCCTGATCTTCCAGGACGGTGTTTACCACGTCTACTACCAGTCGGCGAACATCCCGGCGCGGTTCGATCCGAACCAGGTCCACTGGGACCACGCCAGCAGCCGCGACCTTCTGAACTGGACGGAGCACCCCCGGGTGTTCTCGCCGGCGTCGGGTGACGTGCGGGGCGGGTCGCCGTTCACGGGTTCCGCCGTGGGGGTTGGGCGGGACGATCCGGCCGCGGTCGGGGCGCCGGGCGGCAACGAGCGCTGCATTGTCGCGCTGTTCACCCGTGCCGTGCCGCTGGTCCGTCAGCGGCAGAATCGGGCTGCGAGCTGCGACGGCGGTCGCACCTTCAGCGCGGATGTGCACGCCCTGTCCGCGGCGCTTCCGGAACTCCATTACAGGGATCCGAAGGTGTTCCGCTTCGAGAATCCGGACGATCCTCAATCGTCCACCTGGGTGATGGTCCTGGCGGTGGGGGACTTCGTCGAGCTGTACCAGGCGGACGATCTTGCAGGGCGCTGGGAGCGGACGGATCGGCTGCGGATCTTCACCGGTGGGTTCGCCAGCTCGTCCAACCCGTTCGTCGAGACCGCCGATCTGCTGCGCGTTCCGGTGGAAGGGGAGCCGAACGCCGATGCGTGGGTGCTGACCTTCGCCCGGGGCGCGGTTCCGCCCGGCACCAACGAAGACTGGTTCGATTGGTTCACCCAGGACGTTCCCACGCCGTCGTTCTATCTGACCGGACGATTCGACGGCCGGCGGTTCCTGGCCGACGGCGCGCCCACCGGCGCGGGGCGGGGGGACTTCAACCACAACGACATCGCCCGGCGCCTGGATGCGGGGCCCGACTTCTATGCTGCGCAGAGCTGGCACATGGACGGCACCACCAGCGCTGACTTCGCCACCCGCGATCCGATCGTCGCCGCTTGGGTGAGCAACTGGAATTACGCGCTGTTTCTGCCGACCCACGGCTGGCAGGGGCAGTTGAGCATCCCACGCACCTTCAGACTCCATAGGACTCAACAAGGGTTGCGCTTAGTGCAGCAGCCCATTCCCGCCACCGAGTTGCTGCGCGATCGTAACCCGCCGCCGGCGTGGCGAGTGCGGGACGTGCCGATCGACGGCGGTGGGCACGTCATCGATCTCGACGGTGAGAAATCCTACGAGCTGCTGCTGGACGTCGATGCCGGCGCCGCCGATCGAATCTCGGTGGACGTCAACGACGGGCCGAACCGGGGATCGATCACGATGCACTGGCAGCGTGAGGGGAGGGACTCGGGGCGGTTGCACCTGGACCGGGCACAGAGTTTCCCGCTGGCCCAGGCTCCCAACGGGTTCGTCTACGAGGCAAGACTCAACAGCACGGTTGTGGATCTCGTCGGTAACCGGCTGCGGCTCCGCATGCTGGTGGACCGCAATTCGGTGGAGGTCTTTCCGGAGCACGGACAGGCGCCGCTGACGGGGCTGTTCTATCCGCATCCGGACAACCGGGACCTTCGCTTGCGCACCGACGGCGGCCGGGCACGCATCGTCAGTGCTACGGTCTACGACCTGGACCGATCCAACATCTTCCCCAACCAACGGTCCGCCGGCCTGCAGGCAGCCCAGTCGGTTGTGCGTCAGCAACGCGTCTCGTCGCCGGTGCAAAACGGGTCCGTCCAGGCGGCGGTGAAGCCGACACCCGTCCAAGCGCCCCGTCTCGACGTGAAGGTGCTGCAGCGAGTCGTGGATGGCTACCTGGCAGCGCTGTCGAAACGCAATCCCCGGCGGCCACAGCGAGCCCTCTGGGATGCGAAAGCCAGGCCCGCCTACACCAGCGTTCGCGGGGGCACCCAGGTCGAGACCGACATCGTCTCCGGCAGGACGCGGGCGCGCATGCGCTTCCTGGTAGGTACCAATGGCCGTGTCACCAGTGCCGCCGCGGTGACCACAGCGAAATCGAAGAGGTAGCGATGCGCCGCTTGACCCTGGTCGCCCTCGGTCTCGCCTCGAGCAGCAGCGCACTGGGATTGGAGGCCGTCGGGGGCCATTACCAGACCGTCGGCGCGCGCGTGAAACTCACGGACGGCACCGGCATGTCGTTTCGGCGGGCACGATGACCAGGCGACGCCGGCGTCGTTCAGCCCCAGAGGCGCATCTTTTCTCCGCAGTCGTTCACTGGCAGGATGAAAGGCTCCCAGGTGGGTTGTCCGCGGATGCGCCGGCGATGTCCCAGGACGTACGTCAGGCCACTTCCCCGGCTCAAGACTCGCAGTCCACTATGGCCCGGCCGATGTCGCGTTCCCGAGCGCTGGTACGGTTCCCCTGCTGCATGTTCTGACCGAAGCAGCGCCACTCCGTGTCCGGGCTGTGCTTCGCTGGACGCGGGTTGGCGCCGTGTGATGCCGTCGCGTATCCTCCACGCCCAGCAAGAGGAGCTGGTGCAGGATGCGGAACCCGGAGACGGACATCGTGCTCAATGCCGGGCTGAATCGGCCGGCCATACGCCGGGTGTTCCAGGAGGTCGGCCGGGTACACGTGCCGGCCGTCCTCGAGCCGGCCAGCGCCGACGCCATCTTTCGGACGCTGAGCGAGGCCACGCCGTGGCAGCTATCACTCAATCCCACTGGAAAGCACATGGATCTCGGCGTCGAGCACGTCGAGCAGATACCCGAGCCGGAGCGCTCGGCCGTGCTCCAAGGGCTGCACCAGGGCGGGCGTGACGCGTTCCGCTACGTGTTCAACAACTTTCCGCTCTACGATCTCTACGTGGCGGGCCGGTACCGCGAGCATTTCCTGATGCGCCTGTTCGAGTTCTTGAACGGCGCCAGCTTTCTCGAATTCGCCCGCGAGGTCTCCGGCCTGGCCGATATTACCTACGCCGACGCCCAGGCCACCCGCTACCTGCCCGGGCACTTTCTCACCCAGCACGACGATGCGGTGGCCGGAAAGAACCGGCGCGCCGCCTTCGTGCTCAACTTCACGCCGGCGTGGCGCGCCGACTGGGGCGGCATCCTGCAATTCCTGGACGACGACGGTCACGTTGCCGAAGGCTACACGCCTGCCTTCAACGCTCTGAACGTGCTGCGGGTGCCGCAGCGGCATGCCGTGAGCTACGTGACGCCGGCGGCGGAGGGGGCGCGCTACAGCATCACCGGCTGGCTGCGTGCGGGCGAGCCGCCGGATTCCTTCTGAGCTCACTTCACCCGGCGCACCCGGGTAGCGCGGCCGGTATCCGTGGAGAGAATGTAGCCACCCAGGGTGGTCCGCTCGATGGTCACGGACATACCCGGCCGGTAGCGAGCGCGACCCGTCTCCAGCTCCGTCCATATCTGGCCGTTGGACAGATGAAAGACCCGCTCGCCGCGCGGCTGCTGTTCCAGACGCTCGATACGAGCCGTCAGTCGTTCGGGCGGCGCAGGAGCGGCCGGCTCGTCCTTCACGTCACGCGGCAGCGATTCCCGGCCGAACCCATCGTCTGCCCCTGGCGAGGTGTCATCCGGAGCCGCAGATCCCGCGGCCAGCGCGTCGTAACAGGCCAGGCGACTGACACGGTCGGTGATGGCCGCACATCGGCGCAGGCCATCCTCCAAGGTCGATGCGGAGACAGGCAGGGAAACGGCTGCCGCCATTAGCCACGCGGCCAGCCCCGGAACCGGCCCCAACAGAACGAGGCGGGCGCCCGAAGGCGCCGGTCGGTAGGTCTGCAACGTCATGCTACAGGTTCATGGTGTAACGCAAGTACCAGATGCCCCGCGGGCGTCGTGGGTGAACGGGTCGAACTGACCGTCGAAATTGATTCGCGGCGGCTTGCGGCCGAAGATGTTCGTGCCGCCCATCGAGATGCGGCTGCCGTCCCCCTGAATGCCCATGGCGGGAAGCTCGTACGAGTACTGTGCATCCACCGTGGTCCAGCTGTTGATCCGGCGGTCGAGCTGATCTTCCGTCTCGGTGATGGCGCCGGTCAAGCCGATGGAAAAGGCCCGCACGCACGATCCCAGGCAGACGTACTGTTCGTCGTTGCCGGGGTCGTCGATGCCTGGTTGTCTTCGTACGCATCGATGTAGCGCCAGCACGAACGCCGAGTGCCGGTCCTTCATCCAGTTGAAGGCCAGGTTCACCTTCCACTCCGGCAGGGAGCGGCCGATGGTGGTGCCGAAGTTTCGGCTGCCGACACCGTCGATAACCACGCCGTCGGCACGGGTGAGATCCCACTCCCCGCGCCGCCCGCCGCGGCACGTCGGAGGACCTTCATGAGCACGAAGCGACCGCAGTCCAGTTCCCCGGCCCGTCGGGGCTCGAGCGCCTCGAAGCGCTGGCTCTCCCTGCGCGCCTACGGCGCGTTCACCAGCCTGCTGTTCGGTGCGACCGCCAATCCTTGCACCATGCGGGCCCGATTCGAGCGATTCGGCGCCGTCTCCCGGAGCGCCATGCGCCACAAACACTCGAAGCTCGCGTTCGAGGACCACGCCATCGGTACCTTGGGGGTGGAGGCGGTGCGCGCCGTGGAGAATCCCGAGCGGGTGCTCATCCATCTCCACGGTGGCGGCTTCTTCATGGGCTCCCCGGCGTCGTATCGCAACCGCGCCATGCGCCTGAGCTACCGTTGTCGGACCGAGGTGTTCGTTCCCGACTACCGGCTCGCGCCTGAGCACCCCTACCCGGCGGCGCTCCACGACGCGCTGGTCACCTGGCAGTACGTGCGCGCGCTGCGGCCCGACGTGCCGGTGTTCGTGAGCGGGGATTCGGCGGGCGGCGGCTTGGCCCTCAGCCTCATGCTCTGCCTGCGGGCGCTCGGCCAGCCGATGCCGGACGGGGCGATACTGCTGTCGCCGTGGACGGATCTCACCGGGTCGGGCGAATCCATGGCGAGAAATGATCGCAAGGATCTCTGGCTCGGCCGCGCGCACCTCGAGCAATGGGCCAGCTACTACCTCGATCGGGCCGACCCCCGCGACCCGCTGATCTCTCCGGTGTTCGCCGATCTCTCCGGCCTCCCACCCCTGCTCGTGCTGGTGGGCGAGAACGAGGTGCTGCTGGACGACGCCGTGCGCGTGGTCCGGAACGCGGAGCGCGCCGGCACTCCGGCGCGGCTCCACGTCGGCCCGGGGATGCAGCACGACTGGCCGCTCACGCTGCCGTGGCTCGATGAAAGCCGGGCCGCCTGAGAGACGATGGCCGGGTTCGTCGAGGAGCATAGCCGAGCGGCGCCACACTCACCGGGTCCTTCGAGGTGGTTGCCCGAGACGTCACCGGCTCGGTGATTCGGCGACGGGGCCTCAGGTGGGCGGCTGGCGCGGCACCACGCAGAAGCGTTGGCCGGTGGGGGCCTCCATCACCCACCAGCCTTTGATGGCTTGAAGTCGAGCAGCGCCCAGCGCTTCCAGGCGTTGCACCTCGGCCTCTACGTCGTCGGCCTCGATGTCGAGATGCACGCGGCTCGGATGGTCGACCAGCTGCACCTCCACGTGCAGGCGTCCCAGCGGATCGAGCAGCCGGCGGTACGTGCGACCCTCGGCGCCGGGGAGCGCCCGCTCGGGCATGCCGAGGGCCGCGGACCAGAATGCGGACGCCGCATCGAGATCGGGGCTTTGGCAGTCGATGATGAAGCCGGCGAGCCGGCTGCTGGTGGACGGCGTCCGTGCTGCGTCGGTGCCAGCCAGATCCAGAACCATCAGTTCGTCGTCGTAGTCCCGGCCGTCGAGACGCACGGCGGCCGGATCCACCGCGTAGGGCCAAAAGCCACGGGAGAGGTAGAGGGCCCGGGCGTTGTGGTTGCCCACGATGACACCGAGCGTCAGCTGATCGAGCCCGGGTTGGGTCCGGGCGTGGTCGACCAGCGCATCCAGCAGCCGCCCGCCGATCCCGCGGCCCTGCCACTCGGGCTCGACGAACATGCCCCACAGGGTGGCCCGGTGGCGCTGCTTGCGGCGGGTCTCGCGGCGGAACCCGCCCATGCCCACCAGGCGCCCGCTCGCTAACGCGCCCATGATCAGGTTGTCGTCGGTGTCGTCGACGCGCGCGGCCACCTCCTCGATGGACCTGGCGGCTTCGTCCTCCGCATCCGCCAGGAAGGCATCGGGTCGGGTGCGCAGCGCCTGCAGCCGCAGGCGGTGCAGCTCGGCGGCATCCGCTTTGGTGATCCGGCGAAGCGCGAGTGAGGGTTGCATCTACGTGGAGGTTCGCGTCGATGGCATGGCTGGTAGGATCATCGGCCCGATTGGAGCCTGTCTTGGATACCCGCAGATACTATCAGGAGATCGCCGGCCGTCTCGAATTCCGCTCCGGAAGGGCGCTTGCCAAGGTGGCCGCCTGCGTGCTGATCGCGTCCGCCGGGGCGTACCTGCCGGAACATCCGGGGCTCGGCGAGGCGGGGAGGGCGTCGCTGTGGATCCTGCTGCTGGCTGCCGGCCTGTGGGTCAGCGAGGCCGTTCCCGCCTTCGCCGTGGCCTTGGTGGTCATCGGCCTGCAGGTTCTGGTTCTCGGGCGGCCGGGCGGGGTGCTGGCCGACCCGGACCAGGTGGATGCCTGGCAGGTGTACACGGCGCCCTGGGCCGCACCGCCCATGTGGCTGTTCCTGGCCGGTCTCGTGCTGGCCAGAGCGGCGGAGCGGACGGGTCTCGCGACCTGGATGGCGCAGCACGCACTGGCACTCACCGGCGGCCGCGGCCCGCTGGTGCTGTTGGCCGCCATGGGGGTCACCCTGG
>JAWLGU010000020.1:17994-58886 GCA_041690675.1 Pseudomonadales bacterium
GGCGTGATCCGCAGCGGGGACATGCGCGCGTTGCCGTGGGACATTCTGATTCTGCTGGCCGGCGGGCTGTCCCTCGGTGTCGGCGTCGCCGAGAGCGGTCTCGCCCGCTGGCTGGCGCAGGGGATCGCCGAGGTGCCCGCCGCGCCCTGGGCGCTGGCGCTGGGGCTGTGCTACCTCACAGGGATCTTGTCGAACCTGATGAGCAACACCGCCGCCGCCAACCTGATCCTGCCTGTGGCCATCGCTCTGGGCCTGGAGATCGGCGGACCCGTGCTCGCTGCTCAGTTTGCCGTGCCAATCGCGCTCTCCGCCTCCAGTGCCATGTGTCTGGCCATCTCGACGCCGCCCAACGCCATCGTCTACGCCACTGGGCGGCTCGGCGCGCGGGATCTGTTCCCCGGCGGGCTTGCGGTAGGCGCCGTTGCGCCGCCCATCGCGGTGGCGTGGTGCTTCCCGATGGTAGCCTGGCTCGGCGGCTGATCCGGCTGCGGATCTGCCCCGTTCGCGGGAGCGTCAAAGGTCGATGTCCGCGCTGCTCTTCGGCCCCTTGGTGGCGGGAATGCCCATGTAGACCCCCCAGGGATCCGTGTCTTTGACGATGCACGCGGACATAGCCACCAGGGTCCCCTCGCCCAGGTGGGTACCGTCACGAATGGTCGAATTGACCCCGAAGAAGCAGTACGGCTCCACGGTGCAATGGCCCGACAGCGTCACCTGTGAGGTGAAGAACACGTGGTCCTTGATCACGCCGTGGTGGCCGATGTGGTTGCCGCTCCAGAGCACCACGTCGTTGCCGATCGGGGTGAATGGCTGGATGGTGTTGTCTTCCAGAATGAAGCAGTTCTCGCCGATCTGCGCCTCCGGAAAGACGGTGGCCCTGGAGCTCACGTAGCTGACGAACGGGTAGCCCAGGCGCTTTGCCTGCTGATAGATTTCGGCGCGCTGGCGATTCATCTTCCGCTCCGACAGGGGTGCAAAGAAGCTGAAGTCACCCGGCGGGTAATGCTCGGCGACTTCCTCGAAGGCGACCACCGGCTTGCCTTCGAACTGTCGGTCGTCGGGCAGGTAAGCTTCGTGCACCGTGAACGCGCTGACCTCGTGCCCGCTGTCGTGCGTCAGGTAAAAGTGAGCCAGAGAAGCGATGTCGCGTAGCCCGAAGAGAACCACCCTAGCCACGTGTCGTTCCTCCCTGCTGCTCAAACCATCGCGTCTATTTGAACTCGCCGGCGCGATAGGCTGGGAAGTAGTTCCCATCCGGTGCGTGGGCAGCCACTAGATGGTGGTACGCGGCCCGGTTGAAAATCCTTCCACAGAAGTATGCGGTTCGCCTCGCCGTGGACCACCCAGACTTGAATCGCGCCAGCCCGTCGCTCGCAGGCGTTCGCGCGCCCGCGGCGCCACCCAGGTTCAGCCACTCGAGACGACCGGAGAAGTACTCGATCGCTGCCCGGAAGATGCCGAACGAGGCCCAGACCTGGTAGCCAGCCTCGCTGTAGGCGCCCAAATGGTAGTAACCGACGGATCCTTGGAGATACCACAACACCATGCCCACCGTGGCGTCGCCACGTATCGCGCGCATGGAGACCAGGCCGGGTACCTGGAGCTGGCGCGCGAAGCTCTCATCGGAGAACGCGGCGACTCCACGTATGCCGCGTCGAGCTACCAGGTTTTCGTAAAGATCGACCCAGGTCGAGAGGTCGCGTGCGGGTTCTTCGCAGATCTCCACCTGCACATGCCTGAGAGCTTTGCGCGCATAGCGGTGGTGGTGGCTAGACATGCCTGCGAGAGGCGCTCGTTGCAGATCCACGACCACGTGCTGCTTGAAAGGCCGGCAGACATCCGTGAAGCATTGCTGCAGTGCGGCCGGCGCGTAGTCGCCGAAAGGGTCAGTGACCAGGTATGCGCAGACGAAGCGCTCCGCCACCTGCGCCAGGTCCTGATGTAGGGCCGACCAGTTGCGACAGGCGAACAGCGGGTAGGGGCCCATGAGATCCTGTAGGTCGGTTCCGGGCACGGAACGAGCCAGCAGCCAGCCGCCGCTGCCCATGAGCGCGTAGGGGGTGCCGAGGTGCATGAGCGAGGCGGCGTACTGCGAGTTCTGGTAGCCGGCATCGGTCGCAATCAACTGCTGCGAGCTCGTAGAGGGCTCCAACTGCACTGCCATCGCTACGATCGAAGCTGAAGTTGCCACGAACATATCACACGTCGCGTCGGCGGCCACCGTGCAGGTTGCGCGTTCGCAATGATCGGCCGTGGGGATTGCGACACCGTTTCTCCGAATGCCATTCGGGACGGGGGTCGATGTGCCGTACCGTACCGAGAGGGAGAAGATCATGCCCTGGCAAAAGCTCGGCCATGTGTTCTCGCCCGCTGCGGACAGGCCGTGGAATGTGTCTCACGCTCAGGTTCCGGTGGTGGATTCCAGCGACCCCCAACGCTGGCGGATCTACTACGGCACGCGGGACGGCCAGAGCCGCACGCACCCCAGCTACATCGAGGTCGAGGCAGGAAATCCTACGCGGGTTCTCTACGTGCATCCCGAGCCCATTCTTCCCCTGGGAGACATCGGCACCTTCGACGACTGCGGCGTCATGCCTTCTTGGCTGGTCGACCTCGCGGGTCGGAAATATCTCTACTACATCGGCTGGACGGTGCGAAGCACCGTCCCGTATCACAATTCCATCGGTCTCGCGGTGTCGGACGACGGCGGTAGAAGCTTTCGTAAGTACTCGGCGGGACCTCTTTTCAGCCCGACGACCATCGAACCGTATTTCACCGGCACGTCCTGCGTCTTGGTGGAAGACGGGACCTGGAAGAACTGGTACCTCTCCTGCACGAAGTGGGAAGTGATCGATGGTCACCCGGAGCCCTTCTACAACATCAAGTACGCGGAGTCGTCCGACGGCATTCACTGGGTGCGGGACGGCACGGTGGCCATCGACTACGCCTCCCGGGAGGAAGGCGGGTTGGTGAAGGCGAGCGTCATTCGTGCCGCTGATGGCTACCGCATGTGGTATGCCCACCGCCGAGCTCGAAACTATCGGACGCTCTCCGCGTGCAGCTATCGAATCGGCTACGCGGAATCGGCGGACGGCGTGAGCTGGAGACGCCTCGACCATCGGGCAGGCATCGACGTCTCTGCGGACGGCTGGGACTCACAGATGCTGTGCTACCCGCACGTCATCGACCACGGCGGCGAGCTGTTTCTCATCTACAACGGCAACGGCTTCGGGCGCACCGGCTTCGGTGCGGCTCGATGGGTGGAGTGAAGCTGTGCGGGCCTGGGCTACATCCGCCACTACGATGTGGAAAGCGAACCTCTGACACCTCCGTCGACGGTGCGGAGCGTTGCGACTGCGACGAAGGCGCCACCCTGCGCCTTCTGGCACTGACGGCAATGACACCGCGAGAGTTCGTCGATCACCCCGTCGTAGTCGTAGCGAACCCGTCCACAGAGGCAGCTACCGTGGTGCATGCGGTAGCTCGAGAGTCATGAACACGCTGTTGGGATCCTCCTTGTACGGCCCGAACGGTCCGCAGTAGAAAAAGCCGACACTCTCGTACAGCTTCTGTGCGGGTCGGAACGCCATCATCGAGCCGGTCTCCAGACTCAGGCGTTCGTACCCGCGAGCTTTGGCTTCATCGATGATGCGGGCCAGCAGCGCCCGCCCGGCACCAAGTCGGCGGCAGGCCTTCGGCGTTCGCATCGACTTTATCTCGCCGTGAGTAGGGTCAAGCTCCTTCAGAGCCCCACATCCCAAAAGAGCGTCGCCGTCCCACGCCGTCCAGAAGGTGATGTCAGGGCTGCGGAGCTTCGCTGCATCGAGAGCGTGGACACTCTCCGGCGGGGACAACTCGTGCATCTCCTCCAGGTGTTCCTGAAGAAGCGCCTGCACGTGGTGCCGCGAAAGGTCGTCGAGCTCAATGTGCATGTCGGCAGCCGGCGATGTGCGCTCGGTGACTGATCACTGTTGCAGGCGAGATGGTACCGGGCTCTGAATGATACTGGTGCTGCTCGACGGGTGCCAGGCGGCGTGCGATGGCCTGGCGGGGAATCCCGCCAGGCCAGTGGCGGTTCCTCCGTCTACTCGAAGGTGGTCGTACGCACTGGATAGAACCGGGTCTGAACCAGCTTGGCGCCGTTGTTCAGGTAGTCCCACCCGTAGACAACGAGGTCTGCAATGTTGAAGACCCATTCGTTGTCGCGGCATCGGACCCGGGGATCGCGTCGCCATCGGCATGCGCAACTATCCCGAGTGGGCTCAGGCGTTCTGGGCGTGTCAGGCGGTCGGGGCGGTGGGCGGTGACTTTGAACGCCTGGTGGACCGGAGAGGAGCTGGAGTACGCCCTGTCCGATTCCGGTGCGCGCGCAGCCGTGCTCGACGGCGAGCGAAGCCGCGGCGCCCAAGCGCCATGGTGGCGGAGCCATCAACTGCATCGCGCGTCGGTCCGTTGCTGTCTGTTCGAATGAAGGCGGCGGACGGGTACGATGCGCAGACCTGCGAGACCCATCGCGCTGGGTGATTCGAGCATGAGCCAATGGGACCATCCGGAGCCGTTCTTCATTCCCGTCAAGGTCACCGAGGAACATATCGACAGCTTCGGTCACGTGAACAACGCCGTGTACATCCGCTGGCTCTCGAAGTGCGCCTGGGCGCATTCGGCCGCGGTTGGATTGCCGGAGGAGGCGTGTGTGGCGCTCCGGCGGGGCATGGCGGTGCGTTCGTTTCGCATCGACCTGCTGGCTGCGGCATACCTCGGTGATGAGCTGCTGGTGGGCGATTGGGTATCCGCCAACGACGGCCGGCTGAGGGCGACTCGGACCTACCAGATCGTGAACCCCGCCCGCGGACTGACCTTGCTGCGCGGACACATCGACTACGTCTGCATCAACCTCGACACCGGCCGTCCGGTCCGTATGCCGCCGGATTTCGTTGAGCGCTACCGGGTGACGATGCGATGAGCACGGGCGCGGCGCCCCCGGCCCCGTTCATGTCAAATTTGTGAGACAGGCGCGGCCCCGGAATCCGAGGTGACCGTCGAGAAACTTTTCATGCGTTGCCATGCCCGGTTGATCGTAAGCCCCCAACCTGCTGATTACTAAAAGGAAAAACGTTTGGCATTGTTCGTGCACGCTGAAGGAGACAAGCATCGTTCAAGGGGCAGTTTCATGGGGTTCAAGCACATTGCGGCAGGTCTGGGGTTCGGTCTGCTGGCTTCCTTGGCTCAGGCTGGCGTGATCCAGAGCGTTTCGGATCCCGGGGTGTACACCACCAGCGTCGCGGGCGCGACCACCGTGGACTTCAACGATGCGACCTGCGGGGCCTACGCGAGCTGCTATGGGAACGGCGCTATCGCCATCGGCAGCGTGTCCGGACGCTACGCGGCTCCCTATGGCATCACCGACCGCTATCTGACCATTCCCTACAGCTCGAGCAGCGGCAGCGCGACGTTCACCACCCCCGGCGCTTACAATTACTTCGGGCTGTACTGGGGGTCGGTGGACAGTTACAACTCCATCGCCTTCTATCTGGGGGCGTCCCTGGTCGGCAGCTTCAGCGGCAACGACCTGAGCCCCTTGCTGGCTGACGGCAACCAGGGCTCCTGGGCTTCCAACCGCTACGTGAACTTTCTGTTCACGGAGGGAGACCTGTTCGATCGCATCGTGATCTCCAGCACCAACTACGCCTTCGAGTCCGACAATCACGCCTTCGCCAATGTCAGAAGCGTGCCGGAGCCGGCCACGCTGACGCTGTTCGGGCTGGGTCTGCTGGGGCTGGGCATCAGCCGCCGCCGCACACGGTAGGGGAACTCTACGGCGCCCGCGCCGGCCGATTCCGGTAAGCTGGCGATTCGGAACGGGAGAAGCGGTCATGGACTACCTCGACCCTGCTGAGGCTCGGGATCTGCCCGGATTGCGTCTCGCGCTCACCGTGGGCGTGCCCGCGCCGTACTCCATGTCCGCCCGGGCGGTCTTCGATCTCGAGGGCGTCCCGTACGTGCCGGTGGCGCAGCAGCCCGCGGCGGCCAACGAGGACTTGCTCGCCTGGACGCGACACCGGAACGCGCCGGTGGCGGTGTACGGGGACGAAGTCCCCCGGGTAGGTTGGCTCGAAATCCTCAATCTGGCGGAACGGTTGGGAACCGGGCCCTCGCTGATCCCCGGGGACATCGGTCAGCGCATGACCATGATCGGTCTCACCAACGAGCTGATCGGGGAGAACGGGTTCGTCTGGAACCTGCGCCTCGTCATGCTCGGTCTTGGCGGGCCGGAGCGGGCGGCCCGAGAGGCGCAGACGAATCCCATGTACGCCCAGTACGGGTACAGCGAGGAGGCCAGAGCCGTGGCCCTCGACAAGGCGCGGGCGATCCTGGACGCTTTCACCCATCACGTACGAGCCCAGCGCGCCGCCGGCAGCCGGTATCTCATCGGCGGCGAGCTCTCCGCGCTGGACGTCTACTGGGCCTACTTCAGCCAATTGCTCGACCCCTTGCCGGACGCGCAATGCCCCATGCCGGCCAGGCTGCGCAAGGCTTACGAGCTGAGTGGCGAAGCCTTCGGTGCGTACGATCCCATCCTGCTCGAGCAGCGGGACTGGACCTTCGAGAACCATCTGTCGCTGCCGATGGACTTCTAGTTGCCGTGCTGACGCCCGGATAGCGTACCCATGAACCCGCCGGCCCTGGCCATTTGGGACGTGCACAAGTGTCTCGGCGCGAATCTGGCGCTGATGGGCGTCGATCTGGCTGTGCAGGCGGGCGAGGTCGTCGTCCTTCTCGGTCCGAACGGTGCCGGCAAGACCACCTTGTTGCGCTGCGCGACGGGGCGGCTGCGACCCGATCGGGGACGCGTGGCGCTTCATGGGCAGGATCCGACCCGGCGGGTAGCGCGCCAACGCCTCGGCCTGGTGCCTCAGGATCTCGCCCTCTTCCCGAAGCTGAGCGTTCAGGAAAACCTCGAGATCTTTGGTCGGCTCTTGCAGGTGCCACGGCGGTCGTTGGCAGAGCGGGTGCGGCGTGGGCTCGAGCGTGCGGCGTTGACCGATCGGGCTCACCACCCGGTGGATACGCTATCCGGCGGCATGCGCCGCCGTCTCAATCTGGTGGCGAGCTTGCTCCACGAGCCCGACGTGCTGCTACTCGACGAACCTACTGCCGGGGTCGACGTTCATGCTCTCGAGCGCATCGAGGCGGTGCTGTCCGCCGAGCGTGCGCAGGGCGCAGCCGTGCTGCTGATCACTCACGATCTGGATCTGACGGAACGGCTGGCGGACCGTGTGGTGGTGATGAGCGCTGGAAGGATCCGCGCTGAAGGTGTGCCGGCAGCGTTGATCGAGCAGGAATTCGGAGGGCGGCTGGACGTGTCGTTGACTCTGTCCCGGCGGCCGGATCCCGTGTTCGCCGATCTGCTGGCTGGCTGGGGCTTCGTGGAGCGCGGTCCGCTCACGTATGCGCGCCCGTGCCTGAGCGAGCAGGTGGACGTCCTGCTGCGCGACCTGGAAGCGCGGGGGATTCGGGCCCGTGAGCTGCGGGTGCGCGACCCGGGGCTGGTGGATCTCTATGAGGCGGTGCTGCGTGGCGAGTCGCTGAGGTGATCGGAGCGATCTTCCGAGCCATGTTTCTGGAACTCGTGCGTGACCGTGGAGCGTTACTGCTGGCCTTCGCGCTGCCTGGCATCTTCTTCGTCATCTTTGCCCAGATTTTCGCCACCACCGCCAGCGGCCGTCTCGTGATCGCCACGGCTCTCGCGGACGAAATCGGTTCTCCCAACTCGGCCCGGTTGCTCGAGGCCCTCCGACAATCACCACGACTGCGCGTGACCCCGGCGGGGCGTGTCGATGCCGACCGTGTGGCGGACCTGGTGCGCCATGGGGAGATCGACGCGGGAATCGTGCTGCACGCTGGTGACGGTGGTGATCTCGAGGTGCTGCTGCTGACCGATCCTGCACGGGGCGCGGCCGGAGAGATGCTTCGAGGCCAGGTACTAGCAGCGCTCGAGGCGTTGCGTTCAGGCAGGCGAACGGGACAAGCGAGCGGCGTGCGCATCACCGAGCGCAACGTGTTCGGCTTCGGGGACGCGCAACACGAGGTGGCGTACGCGGCGGGTGCGGTGAGCTTCATGTTTCTGCTGTTCGCGTCGGCCAGCGGCGCCATGAGCCTGATGGACGAGCGGGAGTCCGGGATCATCGATCGAGTGCTGGCGGGCCCCGGCGGCATCGACGTGCTGGTGCAGGGCAAGTTCCTCTACCTGCTGGCCCAAGGGGTGGTGCAGGTGGGGATCATATTCGTCATCGCGTGGTTGGGCTTCGGCGTCAGGTTACCTGCTCATCTGGGAGAATGGCTGGTGGTGACCGTGTGCGCGGCCACTTCGGCAGCAGGGTTCGCGATGCTGCTGGTCACCGCCAGCGGCAGCCGCCAGCAGGCCCAGACTGTCTCCACCCTGGCGATCCTGGTGGTCTCCGCTGTCGGTGGCAGCATGGTGCCACGCTACGTGATGCCACCCACCTTCCAAGCTCTGGGCTGGCTCACACCCAACACCTGGGCCGTAGAGGCCTACAGCGGTGTCTTTTGGCGGGAGCAGGGTCTTGTCGACGTGGCGTTGCCTTGTCTAATTCTGTCGGGAAGCGGTCTGTTGGCTCTGGCCCTGGCCGTCGCGCTGGCACGACGGAGTGTGAGGGGATGAGCGGACCTGGAACCGCATTGCAGGTGGTCCCGGTTTCCACCAGAATCCTTGCCTATCGGTCGCCGGCTGCGGGCGATCGCCGCGCGAGGGTGTCCGCGTGCTGGTCCATGAAGGGAAAGCAGAGCGAGTATCGCCGGAACTGCTGGCACCGTGTCTCGATGCCATGCAGGAGATCCGCGTCCTGGTGGATCAGCGCCTGGAGGAGCTCTCGCCCCGGGCCGACATGTCCGGGCATCGGCTGGCGGATGCCATCGGCTACAGCCTCCTGGGCGGCGGTAAGCGCTTGCGGCCCGTCCTGACCGTGCTCACCGCGCGAAGCCTTGATGTCGAACCCACGGTCGCTCTGGATCCCGCCTGTGCCGTAGAGATGGTTCACACGGCATCTCTGATTCTCGACGACCTGCCGTGCATGGACGACGCCGCTGTACGACGAGGCAAGCCGGCCAATCATCGGGTCTACGGGGACGATCTGGCCAGCCTCGCTGCAGTGACGCTCATCAGCGAAGCGTTCGGCGTGATATCGCGCAGCACCGGGCTGGCGGCTGATCTGCGGGCCGAGCTGGTGGGGATTCTCGCGGAAGCCATCGGCCTGAGCGGGTTGGCAGGCGGGCAGGCGAGCGACCTGCGAGGCGCCGCGTCGATTCACGATCGGGAAAGCCTCGAGCGCATGGAATCCCAGAAGACCGGCACGCTGTTCGTGACCAGCGTGCGAATAGGCGCCCGCGTGGCTCGAGCCGACGAAGCGGAGGTCGAGGCCCTGAGTCGGTACGCCGGCCATACGGGGCTGGCTTTTCAGATTTTCGACGATCTGCTGGACACGTTCGGTGATGGCGCAGTCCTCGGCAAAGATGTCGAGCAAGACAGTCAGAAGCCCACCTTCAGCAGTGTCATGGACCGCAGTGCCGCGGAAGCGCTGGCGTTGGAGCGATGCCACACCGCCCTCCGCGCCCTGCGGGGTTCACGCCGTCAGCATCCCTTACTGGCGGCGTTCCTCGAGGTCATGATCGAGGCGTACCGCAAGCAATCTGGTTCGTTGTCGTGAGCGACGTACTGCTCGCCATGGGGATATTTCTCAGCGCGCTCACGCTCATGGAGCCGGTGGCCTATGTGAGTCATCGTTATCTCATGCACGGGCCGCTGTGGTGCCTGCACGAGTCCCATCATCGACCGCGACAGAGAACGTTCGAGAAGAACGATCTTTTCGCCGTCTTCTTCAGCGTACCCTCCATGATACTCATCTACCTGGGCACGAGCGTCTATCCAGCGGCGCTGTGGGCCGGGCTCGGCGTCGCTGGGTATGGCCTGTGTTACTTGCTGTTTCACGACGTGCTCGTCCACCGACGCATCGACCACGGCTACCGACCCGCATCTCGCTACCTCCGGCGCATCGTGCACGCCCACCGGCTGCATCACGCCTCGAGTGCCCGGCGAGGCGCGGTGTCGTACGGATTCCTGGTGGCGCCGCCGATTTCCCGGTTGCGGGCGCAGATGCGGAGGCTGGAGGCAGAGGGTCATCGCTTCGATGGGTACGCGAGCTCCTCCGTTTCGGCAGGCGCCCAGAGACTCGATGCGTCTGGAGGCTGAATGCCATCGGCCCGGCGCCTGAGCTTCACCGCGCCCGCGCCGGCCTGCAGCAGCAGCGCCAGCTTCCGCCCCGTTGGAACGGCGACCCGGCTCGACCACGGATCAGCGCCCCCTGCGCGAACCAGGGTGCCGATTTCGCGATACACCCGAGCTGCCGTGTTCACGGCCCAGGCGCTGCGGAACGGGAGGCGGGCGACGCCGCACTCGGCTGAGGCGTAGTAAGGCTCCGCCGCGTCGAGGAGCCGCGCGGCGACGCGCGATGCATTTTCGGGTTTCCTGAGGATGTCATCCGAATTCGGTTCCACGCGTTCTTCCTCGAGCCACTCGGACGGCAGGTACACCCGACCCACCCGAGCATCGTCCATGACGTCGCGGGCAATGTTGGTGAGCTGCAGACCGATGCCGAGATGAATGCCGCGGGTGAGGGTGGGCGGATCCGCAACACCCATTACCCGGGCCATCATGGCGCCTACGGTGCCGGCCACGTGATAGCAGTAGCGGAGCGTATCTGCGAGCGTCCGATAACGCTCGCCGCGGACGTCCATGGCGAGGCCCTCCAGCAGCTCCAGGGGATACCGCGGCGGGATCTGGCATTCCAGCATCACCTGTTGGAGCCCCCGGAACGCAGGATGCTCCTGGGTTTCCCCGGCGATGGCGGCACGGGTCTGCCTGTGGATGGCTTGCAGGCGCGATTCCTGAACCGATCGCTCGGGTTGCTGTGGCTCGGCACCGAGCTCCTGACCGTCGATCTGGTCGTCGCAGTGCCGACACCAGGCGTAGAGCAAGAGCGCCCGTGCCCGCGTCCGACGATCGAACAGCCGGGCGGCCAAGGCGAAACTCTTCGAGCCCCGTGCGATGGTTTCCCGGCTGTAGGCCGGCAACGGGTCCACCTAGCCGCCCCCCAGCGCCGATTCCCGAACCACTGCGAGAGCACGCCGCAGGTGAACCGGCGGCCTCCCGGAGAGGATTCGCAGCTGGTCATAGCGCGTGAGCCGGCCGGCGTAGAAACGCTCGATGAGCCCCTGGGGAAGGCGGTAGAAGTGCTGGAACACCCGAAAGCGTTCCTCGGGCCGGGCGGCGCGAAACAGCATTCGGTTGAGCAGGCGGTAGAAGCCCTGCCGCAGCCAATGGGCGGTGGCGTGGTCGGCGATCACGCGGCTGACGCTCGCGCTGGTCATCGTCTCCCGAAGGTCGGCCAGGTGATCGGCCAGGCGTACCGCCTCGGGCAGAGAGTAGCCCGTGGTGGCATGAAACAGCCCGGCCCGCAGACCGGAGAGCGCGACGTTGCCGGTGGTGCTCCACAGAGCGGCGATATCGCCCGCCAGCGCCACCGGCAGAATTCCGGTTTCCCGGCGCAGCACGTTGCCGATCCTCCAGCCTCGGCCGCGGGCGTAGTGTTCGATTGCCGCGGCGTCACGCTCGGGTTCAAGAACCCAGTCGTCGCTGTATCGAGTGTCTTCTATGAGCAGGCGGCGCCGGGTGAGGGGCAGCGTGTAGAAGAAGCGGAACCCTTGTTGCTGGGGCACGGTGGCATCCATGAGGATCGGCCCGGCGAGGTGGTGTTCCTCGGTGAGATCAATGACCTCCCCCGTGAACTTCTGGAATGCGAGCACCAGCTCGGTGGATGGACGGTACCCCCGGCCGTCGATCACCGCGCGGGCCTCCAGACGCTGGCCATCCGCCAGGGTCACGCCCTGGGGATCGATGGCATCGATGGTGGTCTCGAGCTGCACGGCATTGCCGAGTCGATCCAGGAGCACGGCGTGAAACCGGTCGTCGGAGAAGGAGCAGTAGGGGGTGTGGACCCGTCTCTGCAGCCCCGGAAACACCACGTCGTAGAACGGCCAGCGGTGATCGATGAATGGAGCCATCCACTCGTGCTGCGCCGCAGTGAGATCTGTACCGAAGAACGACCAGGTGTGGGTGCCGCCGAGACGTCGGTCGCGCTCGACCAATAGAATTCGCAGCTCCGGCCGGCGTTGCGCCAGGCGGTACGCGAGCAGGCCGTTGGCAAGGCCGCCGCCTGCCAGGATCAGGTCGTACATGACAGCGTCGGCAGGGACGAGCTCATGGCACTCCCGGCGGACCGTGTACTACACTCGGCGTCGATGGAGACCCACAGCCGAGGGTTACCGTGATCCCCCTCGACCCCACCGCCTTCGCCGTGACCGCGGCTGCGTTGACCTCGCTCATCGCCGCCCGCTACCTGGTGGTTTCGGGGTTGTTCTACTGGCTGTTCTGGCGACGCCAGCCGGGCAGACACGTGCTCCCTCTCCATTCCCGCCGGCCGAGCGCCCGCGGTGCGGGCCGGGAAATCGCCTGGTCGCTCGTGGCGTCGGTGATCTACGCGGTGCCTGCGGCTGTGGTCGTCGAGCTGTGGAAGCAGGGCGGCACGGCGCTGTACACGGACGTGGATCAATACGGTGCGTGGTATCTGCCGGTGAGCGTGCTGGTGTATCTGGCGTTGCACGACACCTACTTCTACTGGACCCATCGGCTGATGCATCTGCCGGGTGTATTTCGGGTGATGCATCGAGTGCACCACCAGTCACGTCCCCCGACGCCCTTTGCGTCCTTTTCGTTCCATCCCTACGAAGCGGTGCTGGGCGCCGTTTTCCTCCCCGTTTTAGCAATGTTCGTGCCGCTGCACGTGGGGGCGGCGTTGTTCATTCTGATGCTGATGACGGTCTGCGCGGTGATGAATCACAGCGCGCACGAGATTCTGCCCCGGGCGTGGCTCCGGGGATTCGGTGGACGCTGGTTCATCAGCGCTGCCCATCACGATCTTCATCACGCCCACGTGCGCTGCAACTACGGGCTCTACTTCCGCGTCTGGGACAAGCTCATGGGCACCGATCGCATGGAGTCCGACTACGCCTTCATGGAGGCTCCAGTCGCACCAGGTTCTCCACCACCTTCGCCGAGCTGAGAACGCCGGGCACGCCGGCCCCTGGATGGGTGCCGGCGCCGACGAAGTACAGGTTGTCCACGTCTTCTGAGCGGTTGTGAAAGCGAAAGTACGCCGACTGCCGGAAGATGGGCGCGATAGAGAAGCCGGCTCCCCACGTGGATCGGTAGTCCTGATGAAACTCCTGCGGCGTCATGTCGAACGCCACGTCGAGATGCGCTGAGAGATCGGGCAGCAGGCGCTGCTCGAGGATTTCGAGCACGCGCCTGCGCAGCGCCTCCCTGTGCTCTTCCCATCGGCTCAGGTGTTTCAGGTTCGGTACCGGCACCAGCACGTAGAAGGCGTCGTGGCCGGGTGGAGCGAGGCCCGGGTCGGTGGCGGTGGGTCGATGCAGATAGAGGCTCGGATCATCGGGGAGGCCTCCGCCCGTGAAGATCTCCTCGAGGAGTTCGCGGTAGCGGTTGCCGAACGCGATGGTGTGGTGGCGAACGTGCGGATAGCGCCTGGTAGTACCGAAATACAGAACGTAGAGACCCATGGAATACTGGAGGCGCGCGAGTCGCTCGGGTGTCCAGCGCCGCCTGGGCGCGTTGCCCAGCAGATGCTGGTAGGCGTGGGTGGGATCGCCGTTGTAAACCACCAGGGCCGCCGGCAGGAACTCGCCCGAGGACAGCGTCACTCCGGTGGCGCTGCCGTGGGAAACTTCGATTCCCGTGACCTCGGCGCCCAGCCGAATCTCTCCCCCCTGTTCCGCGAGGAGGTTCGCCAGGGCCGCCACCAGTGCTCCCGTGCCCCCTAAAGGGAAATGTACCCCCCAGCGGCGTTCCAGATAATGAATGAGCGAATAGATGCAGGTCGTATGGAAGGGATTACCGCCCACCAGCAGGGGCTGGATGCTGAAGGCTCGTCTCAACCGATCGTCGCGCAGATGTTGCTTGGTGAGTCGCCACACCGAGCGATGACAGCCTAGTCGGATCAGCTGTGGAACCTGGCGCAGCATGGCGCCCGCGCTGTCGAACGGTTGGTCGGCGAGACGCTCGAAACCGATGCGAAAGATCCGCTCCGAGGTGCTGAGCAGCCGCAGATAGCCTTCCCGGTCGGCGGGATTGAGGCGCTCGATGCCTTTCAGGGTGGCTTCCAGATCGGCGCCGTAGTCCAGCCGGCTGCCGTCGGCGAACTCGAAGCGATACCAGGGCTCCACCGGCACCAGCTCGACGTGATCGGCCAAGCTCTGCCCGAAAAGCTCGAACAGCTCGTCGAACAGAAACGGAGCCGTGATCACCGTGGGTCCCGCGTCGAACCGGTAGCCGTCGCGAGTAAAGGTTCTGGCCCGGCCGCCCACCTGGTCGAGCCGCTCGAGGACCAGCACCTCGTAACCGAGCGCACGCAGGCGCAGGGCGGCGGCCAGGCCGCCGAAGCCACTGCCGACCACCAGGGCGCGTCCCATGGAACCGGTGATGATTACCTCCGAACCCAGCAAGTATGGCAGGGGCACGGAACTCTATCATCGGGCCCGACGGCTGCTCATTGATCAGGTGCCGATCGGGCAGCGGGCTGGCTCAGCTGGTGCACCAGCGACTCCACCTGCACCACCGTAGCCGCAGGATCCGTCGCAGCATCGACCTGAAGCGCGGCGCCGAATCGGACGGAAACGCGCCGGGGCGATCGGTCGTGGTAGTGCAGCCCCACCGGCACCACGGGAACCGGTCGACCCAGATGCCGGGCTGCCGCCACGGCCAGACGGGCGAATCCGAAGCGAAACGGCAGGAACTCATCGGCGCTGCGCTTCAACGTGTAGTGGGGGTCGACATTGGGGTAACCCTCCGGAAACATGGCGACCATGCGGCCTTCCTGCAGCAGCCTCACGCACTGTCGGAGACAGCGGAGCCGGTAGCGCTGAACATCTTCGGGCCCAAACAGGGTTGGCCGCTCTCCCTCGATCCGACGCAGCACCCTTTCCTCCCGAAGCAGAACGGGCCAGGCCGCCAGATGGGTCAGACGCTGCATGACCATGAGCTGGCGGAGGTTCGCTACCCAGTCCAGGGCAACCACGAGGTGGACGTTTCGGTGGCTGGCGACCAGCAACGCGCAGCCGTCCCAGAAATTGTGGTAGTGGCGGGCGGCGAGCAGCACAGGACCTGATATGGGCACGTGCTCGGTACCTTCGACCACAAGCCGTAGGCGATGTGAAAGAATGCCTGCGACTGCGCGCATGCCGGTCGCGGCGACGCGTTGCGTCGGGGTGAGCGGCATCGCTCAAGCCACCGACGATGTCGGGCTTGCAGCGACCGGCCGGCGCAGGACCAGCAGAGCCGGCAGCACGCCGAAGACCACGGCGAGGACGATCGGCAGCTGCAGCGGGATGCTGGCGGAAAGGGCGATGGCAAAGCCCATGTTCACCATGTAGATAGCCAACACGAAGCTCACGGGCGTCTCCTCCGACCGTGCCGGTGCGTGCCAGCAGAGCCGCGAAATCCACATGAACGATGCGGCCGTCGCCGCCCAGCCGGCAAAATTTACCAGTGGCATGCCCACGTAGGGGCCGGTCTCATGCCATACCCAGAAACGCATGGCCAGGTCGGGGTGTGCCATGGCGGGGTCGAGCACCAGATCCCAAGCCGTGAGCAGCCACACTCCCAGGCCTATCACGGCCCAGCCAGGCCACCGCGGCCTCAGCCGCTCCAGGATGAGCTGCGCCAGCAGGTAGCTGCACAAGCCCATGTAGAACCACGACAGCGGTATGGTGAAGGGGACCCGATCGAGCACCTGATAGCCGAGTCCGGTGGTGTATTCGTAGGCTCCGAAGGGCCAACCCGTGCCGGTGCCGAGCAACTCCATGCCGAGAGAGAGCGCCACCGACGCGGCGAAGAAGACGAGGGTGTTGACACTGCCCAGCACAGTGAAGCCGAGTGCCATTACGGCCATTGCGCCGAGCACGATATGCAGGGTTCCGCCGTATTCCACGGCGTAGGGGAACAGGCCCACGGCCAGGGGCGACCGGACCCACCATTCGGGGTGGGGAATGGCGTAGAGCAAACCGGCCAGGCCGAAGATTACCGCTGCCACATGCGCTACCAGCAGGGCGTTCGCGAGCCTCACGGCTCACCTCCGGTGCCGTCGAGCTCTAACCGAAAACGTCCGTCCGGCTGCCGGACATAGGTACGTCCGCGCCACCGCTGGCGTCGTTGCAGGGTTCGCTGGGTGAGGCGCCAGGCCACCGGAAGATCCAATATCGGTGACAGCCAGTAGGTCCAGGGACGCACCGGATAAGCCCGTGAAGTGCCGAAGAGCACGCCGATGCGGGTGGCCGCCAGGGCCGCCTGAAGCACCAGAAACCAAGCCGGCGCGCCGCTAATCGCGGTCAGCGTGAGCAGCGGTAGAGGTAGCGCCTGCACCAGTACGATCTCACCCAGGCCGAGCACTTGGAGCGGGCCGAAGTGATGGTCCCGCATGGGCAGTGAGCGGGTCCAGTTTCGCCAGGCGTCGCCCGCACTCCCGTACATGCTCACCTGCACCAGAGCGTCGCTCTCGTAGAACCCGACGCGCACCCCATGCCTTGCCAGGTGCCGGGCCACGGTTATGTCCTCGCATAGGGACGCGCGGGCGGCCTCGAATGCGCGGGTTTCCACGAGAACCGCCCGTTGCGCCATGAAGCATTGCCCATTCGCCTGGACGCGGCTCGGATTCGACGTGGCGCCACCTGGCCTGCCGAAGCGATACACCAAAGTGGCGAGCAGCGCCGGGTGAACCAGGCCCTGCAGCGCCCCTTCGAGTTTCTGCAGCGTAGCGACGGAAAAAGCAGCGACCTCTCTGGCTCGGGCATGGGCCAGCAGCGAACGTGCCAGGGATGGATCGACGCGAGCATCCGCATCGACCACCAGCAGCCAGTCCGCCGTGGCCACGTGCAGGCCGACGATCAGGCCCCAGGCCTTACCGGCCGCATCCGCTGGTACCGGGCTCGCATCCACGAGCTGCACGCGAGGGTCGCGCTCAGTGTAGGCCCGGGTCACGGCGCGGGTACCGTCGGTGGAGCCGCCGTCGACCACCAGGATCTGCCGTACCTCCTCCGGCTGGGCCATGGCGCCATCGAGGCAGCCCCCCAAGCGGTCTTCTTCGTTCAGAACCGGCACGACCAGGGTGATGGTGTCGTCGGCGGCTTGCGCTGAGCGGGTGATTCGACCGTCGCGACCGCTGGTGGCCATCCGAATGACCACGTGGACCCCGAGTATTCCTTGCGCCAGCGCCAGTGCGGCGAGCAACCAGATCACGAGTCCCTCGCGGTCGGATTGAGGCTGGATCGAGTATATCGGGTATCACCGGGCAGTGGCGTGCCCCGGGCCGGCCTGAGCGGCCCGCCAGCGGGCCGGCGTCATTCCGGTCCAGCTCTGAAACGCGCGGGTGAACGCGGCCGCGTCCGAGTACCCCATCCGCTCCGCGATGGTGGCGATGGGGGTGGATGTGTGGCGCAGGTAGTTCTTCGCGCGCTCGGACTGTACGCGCCGCAGCAGCTCCGCGTAGGACGTGCCGGCGGTCTTCAGGCGCCGCGCCAGGGTGCGGGCGGAGACCCCGAGCATGTCGGCCAGTTGCTCTCGGCTCGGTGGCGGGGTGTAGGCCCAGAGCAGCCGCGAGGTCTGCTCGGCGATGCTCTCCTCCTCGGCGAGCACGCTGGAGAAGGCCCGCGCGATCTTCTCGTAGCGGCGAAAGGGCAGGGCGCCGGCGTGCACCGGCACGGTCTCGGCGATGGCCCGCGGGTAGCGGATCTCCGCCGCCGGGGAGTCGAACGACACCGGACAGGCCAGCCACTCTTCGGCTCGGAAGTGGCTGCCGGGATTGGCGAACGGCAGCGAGATGGCCCGCGGCGTGATGGCCCGGTCGATGATGTCGCCGATGAGATGCTCCACCGACACCAGATCGGTGGTGACGCAGTATTCGCGCAGGGCGTCCGCGTCGACGCCCTCTGGCACCTGGGCATCCATCTCGAACGCGAGGATGAGCTGGTCGTGGGACGCGGTGGCGACGATGCGTGAGTGTCCCCAGCACAGCTCCGGGTAGGCGAGCATCACCTGCAAGGCCCCGAGCACCGTGGGCGCATGCTGCATGGCGAGACCCAGGATGCCGTAGTGGTTGATGCCGATGGCGCTGAACGTCTCGATGGCGAACTGCGCATAGGTGCGCTGGGACTCCGCCACCCGGCGCAGCATGAAGGCCAGGGCGGTGAGCTCCCGGTCCACCGAGACCGGGAAGTCGGGGTCCTGGGCGGCCCGGGTCGGCAGGCCCGACAGCCGCAGAATGTCGCGGATCTCCCCCTGGTCGATGCCGGCCAGCCCGCACTGGCCCAGGATCCCAGCCACCGTGCGGCGACGCGTGGCCAGGCTGCCGGTGGCGAGGGTGCGGGGTGTGTCGGCCTTGCTCATGGACGCCCGAACAGGAACATGATGACCCAAATTATCAATTCGCTGGCCGGTGGCGCAATGGCTGCCCCGGCCATGCGCCCTTAGGCTGTGGAATCCAAGAAACCTCGACGGAGAGCCACACGATGAGCGAAGCACCCGTCCTGCAACCCCAGGCCGAGGCGCCGGAGCACTTCGATGTCCTGATCGTGGGCGCTGGCATTTCCGGCGTCGGCGGCGCCGTGCATCTGAAGACCCAGCTGCCCGGGAAGTCGTTCGTGATCCTGGAGAATCAGGACAGCTTCGGCGGCACATGGAGGACCCACACGTACCCGGGCATCCGCTCGGACTCGGACCTCTACACCTTCGGCTACCGTTTCAAGCCCTGGACCGGCAAGCCCATCGCCACCGCGGATGCCATCCTCGAGTACATGGGAGAGGTGATCGACGAGCACGACCTCGATTCCCACATTCGCTACGGTCACACGGTGCTGGCCGCCTCGTGGTCCAGCGATGACGGGATCTGGACCTTGCTGGCACGAAAAAATGCCACCGGCGAGCAGGTGGCGTTCACCTGCAACTTCCTGTGGATGTGTCAGGGCTACTACCGGCACTCGAAGGGGTATACGCCGGAGTGGCCGGGCATGGACCGGTACAAGGGCACCATCGTGCACCCGCAGACCTGGCCCGAGGATTTGGACTACGAGGGTAAGGATGTGCTGGTGATCGGCTCCGGCGCGACCGCCGCCACCCTGGTGCCGGCCATGGCGGAGAAGACCCGGCACATCACCATGCTGCAGCGCTCCCCCACCTACTTCGCGCCCGGCGAGAACCGCAACGAGATGGCCGACATGCTCCGCGAGCTCGAGGTGCCCGAGGAGTGGGTGCACGAGATCGTGCGGCGCAAGATCCTGCACGACATGAAGGAGGTCACCCGTCGCTCCTTCGAGGAGCCGGAGGCGCTCAAGCAGGAGCTCATTGCGGGCGCCCGGGCGTACCTGGGTGAGGAGTTCGACGTGGAGGCCCACTTCACGCCGCGCTACCGCCCCTGGCAGCAGCGCCTGGCCTTCGTCCCCGACGGCGACCTGTTCCGGGGCATCGCCGAGGGCAAGGCCTCGGTGGTGACCGACCAGATCGAGACCTTCAACGAGACCGGCGTGCTCACCAAGTCGGGCAGGCAGCTCGACGCCGATATCATCGTCACCGCCACGGGGTTCAACCTGTGCATGTTCGGCGACATCGATTTCGAGGTGGACGGCAAGACCGTGGATTTCGCCGAGACCGTCACCTGGCGCGGCATGTTGTTCAGCGGTGTGCCCAACATGTGCTGGGTGTTCGGCTATCTGCGCACGAGCTGGACCATGCGCGCCGACCTCATCTCCGACTTCGTCTGCCGGCTGCTCGCGCACATGGACGAGCAGGGCGTGGACGTGGTGACGCCGACCCTGCGTCCCGAGGACGAGGGCATGGAACGGCTGCCCTGGGTTTCCGAGGAGAACTTCAACGCCGGTTACCTGCTGCGCGGCCTGCATCTGCTGCCGAAGCAGGGTACCCGTCTGCCCTGGCGCCACACCCAGGACTACTACTTCGACAAGGACGACATCCCGGCCGCCGACCTGGACGACGGGAGCCTCGTCTACCGCAAGGTTCGGGGGGTCAAGCAGGCAGTCTGATCCCCTGGCCCCGGGTGGCGCTCGTCCGCTTCAGCCGTTGGCGGGCGCCGCCCACTCTCATCGGATAGTTCGTTGGCTCAGCGATTCCTCGGCTGGCGCATGGTCGCCGTGGCCTTCTTCGTCGACTTCGTGGCGGTCGGCTTCTTCTTCTATTCCTACGGGGTGTTCTTCAAGGCCATCGAGCGCGAGTTCGGCGGCTCGCGGCTCGGCGTCTCCCTCGGGCTCACGGTCACCGCCACCGTGGGCGCCATCGCGGCGCCCTTCATTGGTCAGGCTCTCGACCGCTTTCCGCTGAAGCGGGTCATCGCCGCCGGCGCCAGCGCCATGGCGCTGGGATTTCTCGCCCTGTCGCGGATCGCCACGCCCCTCGAGTTCTACCTGGTGCTCGGACTGTTCATCGGCGTGGGCGCCGGCGCCATGGGGCAGCTCGCCACCGCCAAGCTGGTTACCAACTGGTTCTCCCGGCGCCGGGGCACGGCGCTGGGAATCGCCGCCACCGGGATCTCGGCCTCAGGGGTGGTGATGCCGCTCATCAGCGCTACCCTCATCGAGGCCTACGGCTGGCGGGCGGGGTTCCTCGTTTACGGACTGTTCACCGCTCTGGTGGTGGTGCCGCTGGTGCTGCGGCTGGTGATCTCCAGCCCGGAGGAGGTGGGCCTCAGGCCCGACGGTGCGCTGCCGGATCCGCCCGGCGACGCAAAGCCGTTGCCGGACGCGCCGCCGGCGCCCCCCTCGCCGGTGCTCCGGGATCGCAACTACTGGGTCCTGATCGCCGTGCTGGGCCTGCTGTTCTGCTGCCAGAGCGCGACCCTGACCCACATGGTGCCGCGGGTGACGGATGCCGGCGTGTCCTTGCAGCTCGCGTCGCTGGTGATGTCCCTCACCGCGGGCCTCGGCATCGCCGGCAAGCTCTCGTTCGGCTGGCTGGTGGACCGCTGGGCGGCGCGCCGGACCATCTGGTTCGCCATCGGCTGTCAGGTGCTGGGACAGTTCGCCATGCTGCAGCAGGGGGACCTTGCGCTGTTCGCCGCCGGCGCGGCGGTGTTCGGTTACGGCATGGGCGGTGTGGTACCCATGCAGGGCGCGCTGGTGGCGCGAGTGTTCGGCCGCGCCCGCTTCGGCAAGGCGCTGGGGCTGCTGCGTCCGGGCATGTTTCCCCTGCAGATCATCGGCGTGCCGCTGGCGGGGGCCGTGTTCGACGCCACCGGCAGCTATCGACCGGCGTTCCTGCTGTTCATCGTGCTCTATTTCGTGGCGGGACTGGCAATGCTGGGGTTCAGGGAGCCCGCCACGGCCTCTGGCTGAGCCCCCTGCTCGTCGCTGCGAATCATCCCGCTGGTCAATGCCGGTGCAGGCGCACCGGCATTTCCCGGATGCCGCGGATGAAATTGGACTTGAGACGCTTCTCCGGCCCCGTCACCTCGATGAAGCGGAATCGCTTCATGATCTCCTCCCAGACGATGCGCAGCTGCATCTCGGCCAGTCGGTTGCCCATGCAGCGGTGCACGCCGAAGCCGAACGAGACGTGCTGGCGGGCGTTCGGCCGGTCGATGATCAGCCGGTCGGCGTTCTCGTGCATCTCCTCGTCGCGGTTGGCCGAGATGTACCAGAGCACCACCTTTTCGCCCGCCTTCATCCGTTTGCCCCCGTGCTCGTAGTCTTTCTTGAGGGTACGGCGCATGTGCAGCACGGGGGTCTGCCAGCGGATGATCTCCGAGACCATGTTGGGAATCACCGACGGGTTGGCGCGAAGCTTGTCGTACTCCTCCGGGAACTGATTCAGCGCCAGCACGCCGCCGGAGATGGAGTTGCGGGTGGTGTCGTTGCCGCCGACGATCAGCAGCATGATGTTGCCGAGGAACTCCAGCGGCCGGTTCACCATGTCCCGGGTATCCTCGCCGTGGGCCAGCATGGTGATCAGGTCGCTACGGCCGTTGGGGTCCGCGGCGGCGCGCTCGGTCCACAGCCCCATGAAGGTGTTGGCCATGTCGGTGAGCCCGGTCTGCACTTCCTCGGCGCTGAAGCCTTCGTCCATGCCGGTGGTTTCCGGAGAACCGATGGAGAGGTCGGACCAGTAGGTGAGCTTGCGGCGGTCTTCGAAAGGGAAGTCGAAAAGCGTCGCCAGCATGCGGGTGGTCAGCTCGATGGAGACCCGATCGACCCAGTCGAAGACTTCGCCGTCGTCCGGCAGGCCGTCGAGAATGTCCTGAACGTGGCCGCGGATCACCGGCTCCAGCCGCGCCAGGTTACGCGGCGCCACCACCGGAGCCACGGTCATGCGTTGCTGATCGTGCTTCGGCGGGTCCATGGCGATGAAGTTCTCGATGTACTGGCCGTCGGGGCTGTCGCCGATGGCGATGGTCGGGAACGACGAGAACACCTCGTGGTGGCTTTCCACCTGCATGATGTCGCGGTGCCTGGTGATCGACCAGTACGGGCCGAAGGGGCTCTCCGGCGTGTAGTGCACCGGGTCCTCGCGGCGCAGGCGCTCGAAATAGGGGCGCCAGGCGTCCTGCTGGTACAGGCGCGAGTCGCTGACGTCCAGCCGCTCGAGCGGAGTTTCCCAGGGATCGGGCAGATCCCCCGTCGGCAACTCGGGCCCGCGGCCGGAGGTGCCGAACGGGATCTGAATCGACGATGGTTGACCCGGACTGTTGGACTCGCTCATCACTCGCTTCCCGAATAGGTTTGGAACGTGTTCTAGTTTAGGCTATCGAGCCGTGTTCCACACCCGGCTGCGGGTCCCGAGGGAGAAACGACATGAGCCAATTCGAAACCCTGCTCGTAGAGCGGCGCGGACCGGTGGAGTGGCTCACCCTGAACCGCCCGGAGCGGCTCAACACCCTCACCGGCACCATGGTCCGGGAACTGGTGGCTTACTTTCAGAGCAAGCTCTCCGACCTCGGCACCCGCGTGATCGTGATGCGTGGCGCGGGGCGAGGCTTCTGTGCCGGGCTCGACATCAAGGAACGCCAGGAGGGTGGCGACACCGTGGAGTTCGTGCCCGGGCAGCCGCAGCTCACCGACATCGTCCCCCTCATGCGCCGGGTGCCTCAGCCCATCGTCGCGCTCCTGCACGGCGCCGTGAACGGGGGCGGCTTCGCCATGGCGCTGGCGGCCGATTTCCGCTTCGCGGGCGAGAGCCTGAAGATGAACGACGCCTTCGCGCGCATCGGCTTGTCCGGTTGCGAGCTGGGGGTGAGCTATTTTCTGCCGCGGCTGGTGGGGCTGCCGGTGGCTCGGGAGCTCATCTACACCGGCCGCTTCGTGGATGCCGCGCGGGCGGTGGCCATCGGGCTCGCCTCCGCCAAGGCCCCGGACGATCAGCTCGAGGGCCTGGCCGAGCCTCTGGTCGACGACCTGCTGAGTGTCTCACCGACGGGGCTGCGGCTGTCGAAGCGGACGTTGGATGCTGCGCTGGCCGTGGACAGCCTCGAGACCGTCATCGACCTGGAGTCGCGCGCTCAGAGCCTGTGCCAGGAAACCGGCGATTTCGAGGAGGCCATGCGGGCGTTTCTGGAGAAGCGGCCGCCGCGCTTTGCCGGCGCGGATTAGCTCCCGCGAGGAAGGGGATGGATGCACGCCTGCCGATAATGCGCCGGCAGGCGAGGAAAGGGGTCGTTCGACCATCGATACAACCAGAGAGGAAGACGTTCCATGAGTGATTTTCGCGACAAGGTGGTGGTGATCACCGGCGCCGGCAACGGTCTGGGCAAGGCGCACGCCCTGGAGTTCGCCCGCCGCGGCGCCAAGGTGGTGGTGAACGACCTGGGCGGCAAGGGGGACGGCACGGGGTCTGGCGACACGGCCGATCTCGTGGTGGAGGAGATTCGCGCGGCGGGGGGCGAGGCCATCGCCAACAAGGCCTCGGTGGCGACGGTGGAGGGCGCCAAGTCCATCATCGACGATGCGGTGAACGCGTTCGGCACCGTGCACATCCTGGTCAACAACGCCGGCATCCTGCGGGACAAGACGTTCAAGAAGATGCCTCTGGAAGACTGGGACATCGTCGTCGACGTGCACCTCAACGGCACCGCGTACGTCACCCATGCGGCCTGGCCCATCATGTACGAGCAGCAGTACGGCCGCATCGTCTTCACCAGCTCGACCTCCGGCATCTTCGGCAATTTCGGGCAGGCCAACTACGGCGCCGCCAAGATGGGCATGCTGGGCCTGATGAACGTGCTGGAGAAGGAAGGCGCGGCGAAGAACGTGCGCGTGAACTGCCTGGCGCCGGCGGCGGCGACCCGGCTGATCAACACCATCCCCGGGCGCAACGAGGATCTCGACAACCCCGATCCCCTGCGTCACCCGAAGCTGGTCACCCCCGCGGTGCTGCTGATGTGCGCGGAGGACGCACCCACGGGGAAGGTGATCCTGGCGGGCCACGGACGCTTCTCCTGCGCCGCGATGTTCAACAACGAGGAGCTCACCTTCGGGGCGGACGTCACCTACGAAGACCTGCTCGACCAGAAAGATCGCCTGCTCGACATGAGCCAGGCCACCGAAGGCTGGGCGTGGCGCAAGAGCCAGGCGGAAGCGGCGCAGAAGTGACGCCGTCGGGTGCGGCCAGGAACCGCGCCCGCGCGAACCATGCGCCTGTGGACCCTGCACCCGAAGTACCTCGACCGGGCGGGCCTGCTGGCCGCCTGGCGGGAGGCGCTGCTCGCCCAGAAGGTGCTCGAGGGCGGGACCCGAGGCTATCGTCATCATCCTCAGCTCGCCCGCTTTCGTCGCCATCCCGACCCGATGCGCGCCATCGGCCGTTATCTCGGCGCCCTGGCGGAGGAGGCGGCGGCGCGGGGCTACCGGTTCGACGTGAGCAAGATTCGCAGCGCCGGCGCCTGCGAACCCGTCACCTGCACCGACGGGCAGCTCGAGTTCGAGCGGCAGCACCTGGTGGCGAAGCTGCGGCTCAGGGATCCGGACCGCGGCGAGCGGTTGTCGAAGGTCAGGGCGCTGGAGGCCCACCCGCTGTTCGTGGTGCGGCCCGGCACGTTGGAAGAGTGGGAATCGACGGGTCGTTAACGGGCCGGCGAGTCAGCGCAGCGGCGGCAGCCGGCCGGTGAGCTGCTCCGGCAGCCGGCCCACCGCGGCCGCCCGGGCCGTCTGCCAGAACGCGGAGAGCAGCAGCAGCGCCGAGCCGATGATCAGCGCGGTGAGGGCGAATCCGAGGCTGACGGCGCCGAGAGGTTCGCCGAGGCGATCGATCAGCGAGCTGAAGACGACCAGCACGTAGCCCAGCGCCGACACCATCAGGGCGCGCCGATCGATGCACACGGACACCAGCCCGATGACCAGGTACAGCGCCAGCACCACCAGCGCCTGAAGAATGCCGACGTCGCCGTCCAGCACCTGCAGCATCGAGAACACCGGGTGCACCAGCAGCGGCGCCGCCAGCAGGTGCAGCCAGAACGCCACGTCCGAACGCCGGGTGCGCCGGGCGGGATCGCTGGCGTCCCATCGCAGCGCCAGCGCAAAGACCAGCGCTCCGGCACCGAGGAACAGCACGTTCAGCCAGCGGACCAGATCGGGCTGCAGCCAGATCAGCGCGGCCAGGGCGAAGCAGATGGCGGCCGCGGCGCCCGCGGCGATGGTGATGGGGACCCGAAAGCGCAGCCAGTGCGCGCCCGCCGCCGCCACAGCCATGGCGCTGGCCAGAGCCAGCCCGGGCGCCGAGGCACCGGCCAGCGCTAGGCCGGTGGCGAAGACGGCGGCTACGAACACCCCCAGCAGCACGATGGAGGGCAGCGCCATGCGGCGGCGGCGTACGAAGTGCTCGGCGAGCAGCCAGGAGGCCGCGGACACCGCCAGCCACCCGAACCATGAAGATCCGGCCGCGGCGATCAGGTACACGGCCACCAGCAGAAGGGCGCCGGCGATCACGACGAACACGTCGTTGAAGCCGGTGATGAGCCGCACGTGCTCGTCGTCCGCGCCCGAAGCCCGATGACGGCTCGCCACGTAGGCGCGGAATGCGTCCGCGGCTTCGCGGCTGAGTACCCGGGCCTGCACGGCGGCGTTCAGATCGTCTTCGGAATACATCGGGCCAGTCTAGCAGCGTGGGACCGCCCAGGGGACACGCGGCGCCGGAGCGGCGGGTTTCCGGCCGGCATTTCTGCTAGCATCGCCGCCCCAGCAGGGAGCGCGCCGTTTCGCGTGTGCGGTCCAACCGGAGGTAACATGAGCAGTCTGCCCCAGTGTCCCGAGTGCGGGTCCGAGTACACGTACGAAGACGGCACCTTGTACGTCTGTCCCGAGTGCGGCCACGAATGGTCCCAGGATGCGGTCACCGAGGACGTGACGGAAGATCGCGTGGTGCGTGATGCTCACGGCAACGTGCTTAACGACGGCGACACCGTCACCCTCATCAAGGATCTGAAGGTGAAGGGCTCGTCCTCGACCCTGAAGGTGGGGACCCGAGTGAAGAACATCCGGCTGGTGGAGGGCGATCACGACATCGACTGCAGGATCGACGGGATCGGCGCCATGCAGTTGAAGTCGCAGTTCGTGAAGAAGGCGTAACCGGCGGACGCGGTTATGTCGGGGCCGTGTCCGCCGCCGTCCGAGCGGACGCGGACGGGGCGAGCTCTGCCGTCAGATAGCCGGCGATTCCCCGGATGGTGCGGAACGTCTCGAGGTCCAGGGTCTCGATGTCCACGCTGACGCCGAACTCCTGCTCGATACTCACCAGCAGATCGACCATGAGCAGCGAATCCATGATGTCTTCGTCGACGAGGTCCGTGTCCGCTGAAGGCACCTCGATGCCCAGCGTCGAGCCGAACAGCCTCTCCAGTCTCTCCATCAGTCGCTCCGGCGTATTCATTCTCTCTCCCGGTCTTCTGCCAGTATGTCGAAGAGCAGTCGATCCCGCGGCTCGCCGTCGATGACGTGGCAGCATCGCTGCCGGCCGATCGCGGCGAAGCCGTTGTGCTCCAGCACCTTGATGGACGCCAGGTTTCCGTCCACGACCCAGGCGTTCACGGAGCGCAGACCCAGTTCCGCGAAGGCCAGATCCAGCATGGCGGCCACCGCCCCGGATGTGTCGCCGCGTCCCGCCCGGTGCTTGTCGCCGAGCACGTACCACAGGGTGGCGGTGCCAAAGCGGCGCGCCACGTTGCCGAGTCCGACGATGCCGACGGGAGGGTGCGACGGCTCGGGCGAGAACAGGCGCAGCACGTGGGCCTCCCGCGTGATCATCACCGCCAGCGCCGCCTTGGAGAGCACCTGCCGCCCCGCCCCGAAGTCGAGCCAGCGATAGTTCTCCGCGCGGCCCAGCCAGTCGCTGGCGAGCTCAAGGCCCTCGCTGGACAACGCTTCAAGATGCATCGCGCTCGAAGGATTCGTGAATGCGCCGCCGGTCCACCTTGCCGTTCGCGTTTCGCGGCAACCGGGGGTAGCGCAGCCAGCGGGTGGGAATCATGTACCCGGGCAGCGACGCCTTGAGCTGGGTGCGTAGCGACGCAGGGCCTGGGCCGCCGTTGCGCAGCACGTAGGCGCAGCAGATGCGCGCGCCTTCGAAGCCGCCGCAGTCGACGGCAACCACCGCGCACTCCTCCAGGCCGGGCAGGGCGTGGAGCGCGGCCTCCACCTCGCCCAGTTCGATGCGGTAGCCGCGGCTCTTGATCTGGCTGTCGGTGCGGCCGAGAAACCACGCCAGTCCCGCTTCGTCCATGCGCGCCAGATCTCCGGTCCGGTAGATGCGCTGCGACGGGTCGTCCGAGAAGGGGCTGGGCACGAAGGCCGCACGGGTCGCGTCCTCGCTGCGCCAGTAACCCTGGCTGAGTCCCACGCCACCGATGTACAGATCCCCCACCTCTCCGGCCGGCACCGGGGCCAGGTGCTCGTCAAGCACGTGCAATGTTTCGCCGGCGCACGCGGTGCCGATGGAGATGGGCTGCTGCGGATCGGCGGGGCACTCGGGCACGGCGTAGAAGCTGCTGGCGATGGTGGTCTCGGTGGGCCCGTAGAGGTTGGTGAAGGTCACGTGAGGCAAGCGGCGCATCCACTGAATCAGCGTCGGCGTCGGCATCACCTCGCCGCACCAGAACAGGCGCCTGAGCGTGGGAAAGTCGTTCGGGCGAATCACGTCGGCCTGCGCCATGAGGGTCAGCACCGACGGCACGGAGAGCCACTGGGTGAGCTCCCGGACGCGCATGAGCTCCGCCAGCTTGTGAGGCAGCAGGTTCAGTTCCGGTGGCACCAGATGCACGGATGCACCCGCCGCGAGGGTGCCGTAGATGTCGAAGGTCGAGAGATCGAAGTGAAGCGGCGAGTGGCAGGCGACCCGGTCCTGGGGGACCATGCCGAACTGCGCCACCGCCCACTGCACGAAGGCGGTCACGTTGCGGTGACTGATCACCACGCCCTTGGGCGTTCCGGTGGATCCCGAGGTGAAGAGGATGTGTGCCGGGTCGTCCGCGCGCGTCCGGGTGGCCGGAGGATGCGCGGGTTGCGTACCGAGATCGGCGGGCCCGCAGTCCGCCCGCGGGTGGGGCCCGCCGTCACCGAGTTGCGCCAGCCGCGGCCGGTGCGTCGGCTGCCAGGCGTGGAGGACCTTTTCCAGGCGCGTCGCCAGGTGATGCTGGAACAGCACGACGCGCGGGTCGCAGGCGTCGAGAATCCGCGCCACGCGCAGCGGCGGGCCGTGACTGTCCAGTGGCACGTAGACGCCGCCCGCCTTGAGTACGCCGTGCATGGCTTCCACGGCGGCGGGAGATTTGTCGAGGAACAGCGGCACCCGGTCGCCGCGTTCCAGGCCCAGCGCGCGGAGCAGGTGGGCCAGGCGGTTCGAGCCTTCCTCCAGGGCGGCGTAGGTGAGCGACGTGGGGCCCAGCTCTACCGCGGTGGCTTCCGGCCGCCGCTCTGCCTGATCGGCCGCGAAATGCTGCAGCAGCGCCGTCACGGTTCTGCCTCGGCTGGCGCGGTGCTCCGCAGCAGGGTCACCTGCTCCGCCAGTTCTTCGACGCTGGCCGGAATGTCGAGGATCACGGTGCGGTAGCCGAGCGTGAGGTAATCCGCGAGCAGTCGCCCCACGTCCTCCCGCGATCCCACCAGATAAGGGCAGAACGTGCTGTAGTTGCGGAAAGGCCACAGCCAGTAGGCTCCCGCGCCGTCGGCGTCGTCCGCCTCCGCGAGCTGCCTGTGCCAGCAGGAATCGGAGGTGTGCAGGGCGAGCTGGTGGGTGAGTTGGCCCCGGCGACTGCCGGGGAAGCGCGCATGGGCCCGTTGCCATGCTTCCGCTCGGGTCGCCGCCGAGATGATGCCGATGCGTATGCCCAGCGGCGGTGGCGGGTCGCTTTCCGGCGTGGCCTCGTGCGGCGGCCTCGGGTACTTGATGGCTGTGGCTCCGAGATCCCGGGCCGCCTGCAGCCCGTCGTCCGATGACCCTGACACCAGGATCTCCGGGAACAGGTGGCGGGGCAGGGCGGGGATCATCTGCAGGTGCCGCACCCGATAGTACCGACCGTCGAAGCTCACCGAGCCCGGCCCCTCGAGCAATCGGCGAACGATGAGGGTGTACTCGATGAGCCGGTGGTAGCGCGCGTCGTGGGGCGTGTGGTCACCGAGGGCGGCGAGATCGTTCAGGAAGCCGCCCGCCACCATATTCAGGCAGATGCGTCGGCCGAACAGGAACGCGAGGCTGGCGACCTTCTTGGCCACGGCGTACGGGTGCATGTAGGCGGGCTGCACCGCGACCAGCGGGGCGAGGGTGCGCGTGCTCTCGAGGACGACCTGGGCGACCGCCCACGGGTCGACGAGCCGGTTGTCCGTGTAGATCAGGATCCCCTCGCAGCCGGCGGCTTCGCTCCAGCGTGCGATCTCGGCCACGCGTTGCCGGTACTCACCGGGTACCGCGTCACCGGACGGCGGGCATGTGGAAAATATTCGGATACCGCCGCGCCGGCTTGCCTTGGTCCCCACGCTCACCACCCTCGAATCGAGCCATTCCCCTGCATGGCTTCATGCTAGCTCGGGGCGCTGAGTCCGTAATTGACGCATGAGAATTTGGCGTCATGCTGCGGGCAGACGCACGGTGAAGACGGAGCCGCGACCCGGACCGTCACTCGCGGCGTCGATGGCGCCACCATGGAGCTCCACGATGTTCTTGACGATGGCCAGACCGAGCCCCAGCCCGGCCTTGGCGCGGCCGCTGCTGCCCTGGTAGAACGGGTCGAACAGGCGCGGCAGCTGGTCGGCGTCCATTCCGGCGCCCTGGTCGCTCACCCGGAGGACCACCCAGTTCCCTACCCGGCGCACCTCGACGCCCACGCGGCCGCCGGGCTCGGAGAACTTGATCGCGTTGCTGAGGAGGTTCCAGACGACCTGGCGAAGGCGCCCCGCGTCTCCCATCACCATCGGCACCCCGTCGGCGATGTGCGCCTCGAGGCTCACGTCACTCGCGTCGGCGCTGGGCCGTGCCGATGCCACCGTTTCCGTTACCACCCGGGGCAGCGACACCGGTTCCCGTTCGATGCGGATGCGTCCACGCTCGAGCCGGTTCATCTCCAGCAGATCGTCGATCAGCTGGGCTTGAGCCTGGGCATTGCGCTCGATGACCGCCAGGGCTTCCTCGAGCTCCTCCGGCTTCAGGCCCCGCCGCGCCAGGCCGGCCCAGCCGAGTATGGCGTTCAGCGGGTTGCGCAGCTCGTGGGACACCGCCGCCAGGAATTGATCCCGTTGCCGGCCGGTGTTCACCAGTTCCGCGTTGAGCCGGGTCAGCTCCGCGGCCTGATGCACGATGCCGGCGACGAGCGCGGTGCGGAAATCGGCGGCCACCTCCACCTCCCACTCGGCCCAGGGCTCCGAGCGCCCCCTTACCTGCTCCGTCCAGGCGCCGAAGGATCGTCTGGGACCGATGCGTGCCCCGTCGTCTCTGGCGGTGACGGGCTTGTGGGGGTCGCCGGCCCATGTGAAGGTGCGCGGGTGCTCGGGACGGAACCAGAGCATGAAGTCGGCGCCGTCGGACGAGATCGGGGCCGCCAGGAGTCCAGCGACCCGATCGGCATAACCCGCCGCCGGCGGGTGCAGCTCCGCAATGCAATCCGTCGCCACGACCTGGCGGGCAGCCCGCCGCTGCAGCGCCGCACCGATGGCAACGACGTCATCGGCCGGAGGCGTCCGGCCGATGACGGTGGCCTCGCCCTGGTAGAGCACCGCCGCGCCGCAGCAGTCCATCAGATCGGCCAGGGTGCGGCGGCCGGCGAGACCGTCCTGGAATCGGGGAGCCGACACGATCTGCTCCAGCAGTTCCGACTGGATCGCGTAAGCGGCGGATTTCCTTCTCAGGGCGGCAGCGCGCTCCAGCTCGGAGATTCGCGCCGACAGCACGTGGGCCAGAAACTCTCCGACCAGCCGGACCCCGTAGGGAACGAGCAGCGGCTGCCGGTGATGACAGGCGACCAGGCCCCACAGCTCCCCCTCTTTCAGCAACGATATGGACATGGAGCCGCGCACGCCCATGTTGCGCAGATACTCGCAGTGCACCGGAGAGACGCTGCGCAAGGTGGCGAAGCTGAGATCCAACGGCCGGCCGTCCAGGGGGTTGGCTGCCGGCACCAGGGGCACGGGCCGGTAGTCGGCGTCGACGATGATGCGCAGGGGATTCGCCACGTACAGCCGCCGGGCCTGGGCCGGAATGTCGGAGGCCGGGTAGTGCAGGCCCAGGTAAGGCTCGAGCTCCGCGGCCCGGGACTCCGCGACGACCTGTCCGTTGGCGCGCTCGTCGAAGCGGTAGACCATGACCCGGTCGTAGCCGGTGAGCTCGCGCACCTCGCGGGCCGCGGCGTCGCAGACCTCCTGCACGGTGGCCGCCTGCCGCAGCCGGGTGAAATGGCGGATGAGTCGGCGGTAGGCCAGCGTGAAGGCGAGTGCGTCCTCCCCGGCGGGCTCCACTTCCAGAATCAGCAGCCCGCCGGAGCGGTGGACGATGCCGTGGGCGGGACGGCCGCCGCGCAGCGTCATCGCCAAGGGATTCGCATCCTGCGCGTCCGCTGCGAGCGCTCGGCGCAGCGCTTCCACCGTGCTGCTCTCCAGGAGCTCCGTTAGATTGCGCCCCAACGGCTCCAGCGCCAGACCCAGCATCTCGGCGGCGTTGGCACTGTGTAGAACGATATCCAGCGCCGGCTCGTTCAGCCCGAGCAGCGCGCCGTGGGGCTGGATCGCCCCCGGGACGTGGATGGGCTCGCGCTCGCATTCGCTGGGGTCCGGCGGCTCGCTCATGCTCCGGCCCCCCAGCGCCGGCGCCAGGCCAGCAGGCTCCGGAAGGTCAGCTTCGCCCAGGCCACCGCTTCCTCCGACTCGCCCCGCGGCAGCTCCTCCAGAACGTGGCAGAGGTGCTGCCACCCGGCGGTGCTGTTAGGGTGGCCGCCTTGCAGATAGCGGCAGCCGATGGGCCCGGGAACGACGCCGGCTCGGCAGAGGCGGGGCAGCAGGATTCTCGCGCCCAGGGTCGCGCCCTCGAGGACGTAGAGCACGCCGAGGCCTTGGGGCAGGGTGCGGGGACTGGGAACTCGAGGAGGCCGGGGGCATTCCGCCGCGGCGCCCAGATCGTCGCGCAGCAGGCTCGTCTTCAGGCGCGCGTGCAGATCCGGCAGCGCCTCGGCGAGCTCCACATTGGCCTGGAGGTGCCGCTCCACGGGCTCGTGAAAGCTGAGCAGGAACCGCAGATGATCGCGGTAGCTGTCGCGGTCGACGCAGCCCCGACCCAGGGGCAGAGCGGCCTCGAGCGCCCTGTGCAGCGGCCGCGTCGCGTCGCGCAAACGGGCTCGAACGGCTGACGGCGGCTGATTCATGGCCACGGCCTCACTTGAGAGACACCCGAGGTTACCCAAGGGCAGGCCGCGGTCCAATGCGTCGCATCTACCAGCGCACGGTCACCGTCACCGCGTAGGTGGCCGCATTCGCTGAACTGGGCGCCAGGGCGGGATTCACCCATGGTAATGGCGGGGCAGCGGCAGCGAATGGCGCGGTTCCGAGCTCAGCGTTCCAACCGAGCTTCCGGTCGACGAAGCCGATGGCCGTGCCGAGAGGGTCCGTCGCTGCCAGCAGCGCACGGTCGCGGAAGCGAATCTCTCCGGTCTTCCCCATGCGCTCGCGTGTTCCCTCACGCCAGCTCATGAAGTGGGTGCCGAGCCAGCTGCCGACGATGGGGGTGACCAGCATGTCCTGAATGGAGACGGGCTCGAAGAACGCTTCCAGACCGGCCTCGTAGAGCGTGGAGAGCAGGGCCGAGTACCAGAACGCGCCCCAGCCGCCGAGGCCCCGCTCCCGGGCGCGCACGTAGTAGGCGGCGCCCCAGTAGGGATGCAGCACGTAGTTGATGAAGTCGTCGTCTTCGTCGATCTCGGGCTCACTCACGTGGCCCCACCACTCGCTGACGTGGTCCTGGGTCTTCTGCTCCTCGCTCCATCCGCTCACCGACTCGGGCATGGCGTACAGCAGAGCCACCACCGCCACCTGCAAACCGAGAAAATAGTAAGTGTCCCGGCGAAGACCGGCGTACTCCGGACGCGCTTCGGGCGCGGCAGAGACATCCTCCGGGTCCAGACAGCGGCCCACGGCGCTCAGCCACAGGCCGCAGTCGATCATGCTCTGTATGCGCTGCGGGTCGCCCAGCGCCGGCGGCGCGATGCCCAGCAGGCCGCAGAGCAGCGCCGCGGCCGTGGTCTTCCGGGGCGCAACGACCCGCCTCATCGTCTCGACCGCCGGATGGCCAGGTGCACGCCGAAGTCCGGGGTGGCGTCGGACGTCAGATCTTCCAGCAGCGCGATGTCCAGCTCGAGTCCCAGCGACCGCAGCAGAACGCTGCCGCCCACCGCCAGCCCCAGGGTCGTACCGCCCACGGGATCCAGACGGGTCGCGAAGTATCGGCCCTGGGCGGAGATCTGTCCCTGCAGACGAACCCTGCCGTTCCAACGCCACGAAAGCCCCAGCGAGCCGAAGGGGACCAGCTCCTTCTGCTGCCGGGGCAGCACGTCGCCGTCACCGCACCGTAGCACGCCGGCTTGACCGAACAGCTCCACGGCGCGGGCCGCCAGCGTGCGCGAATCCGTGGCATCGACGCTGACGGCGACGTCGGTCGCGCCGCTGCCCCGCAGCCGGTCCGCGTTGCCGGTGGGGACGTCGATCGTCAGCCGCAGCGCCAGAAACCGCCCGGTGTCGCCCGCCGCCGTTGTGATGCGGCGGGCGGCGGTGATGCGAACGTCGCCGATGCCCCCGCCCGGGTCCCGGAGGGTCACGCCGGCTATCCCCGCGCTTTCGTAGCCGAGGTGAAGCCGGTTGCTCGGCCCGTCCCGGGCGCCGTTGCTGAGCCCGAACGCGCCGTGCCAGCCTTCGATGAGCTCGTCGAGCACGCCGCGGCGGTGAGCGACGTAAGGCAGATCCAGCCCGACTTCCCAGCCCGGGCCGAGGCCGTACCGCAGGACGGCATCGACGTAGTGCGACTCGCCGTCGAGCTCCGCAGACGCATCGGTTGAGGTGCGGCGGTCGGCGTGATTGGTCCAGGTGAACACCAGCCGGCCGGCGAAGCGGCTGGACTCCGTCAATCTGCCGCCCTCAGGGGCCGGTACCCCGAAGATCTGCAGAAAAGGATTCTGATTGCGAAGGTAGTACGGCTGAGACGCCGACTGGGCGGCCGCCGGCGCGAGCAGCCACGGCATCGTCCACACGGCCCAGGTCCATTGCGCCCGTCTCATCCAGTAGTTCCGTCGGGTTCAGCTCCTGGTCAGTGACAAGCGAAATGCGTACCAGCTCCGAGCTTTCAGGCCCCTTCGAGGCGAGTGCCCCGCACCGCGCACCACACGGGCCAGCAGAGCCCGACGCCGAAGGCGAACATGCCCTTGAAGAACGGCCGGTAGCGCAGCTCGGGATAGATGCCGTAGAAATACAGCACCGTGTGACCGCAGCCGAGCCAGAGGAACAGCAACGCGCTCCAGCGCAGCGAGCCCACGTTGTACATCACGCTCAACAGACTCAGCAGCGGGCACAGCATGCCGGCCCATTCTTCCACTCGCGCGTAAACCACACGCCCGCGCGTGCTCCAGGGCAGGGACATCGGGAAGCAACCTCCTTGTCGCTCGTTGGCAGGTACGGTTCGACGGCGGGGATTCTACCTCAGGACCGGGCCGTCACTGCAGCCGCTCCGGCTCCACGAGCACGTAGCGGTCCGCGTCGCAGAGCGAGACGTGGCCGTCCTGCAGCGTGCACTGCAGGCTCATGGAGCGCGAGGCCAGGCTGGTGAGGCTGGCACAGTCCGCATCCGTCAGGGACCAGACCGCGAGCCCCGGCAGGCGTGCCAGGGCACGGGCGTTCTTGTTCCACCAGACGGCGGCAGCGCGTTGGCCGTAGGTCAGCAGGGCCAGCCTGCGGGCACGTCCGGCGGCACGCCGCAGCCGCCGTTCGTCCGGCAGGCCCACGTCGATCCACAGATCGATGGCTCCCGTGTCGTCGCGCAGCCACAGGTCCGGCTCGTCGTCGGTGGAGAGGCCGCGGCCGAATTCCAGCCTCGGATGGGCGTGCATGACGAAGGCGAGCACCCGCACCATCAGGCGTTCCTCGGTTTCGGACGGGTGCCGCGCCAGGGTCAGGGTGTGGGTCTCGTAGTAGCCCCGTTCGATGTCGGAGACCTGGATCTCCGCCCGGTAAATGGTGGCTTTCATCCTTGCCAGTAGCTGCGGGAGAACAGCACCACCACCGTCATCAGCTCCAGCCGGCCGAGCAGCATGGCGCCGGCGAGCAGCCATTTGGCGGGATCGGGCAAGGAGGCGAAGTTGCCCGCCGGCCCCACCACCGGCCCGATGCCGGGACCCACGTTGGTCACGGCCGTGGCAGCCGATGACATGGCGGTCAGGAGGTCGAGGTCCATGGCGGTCAGGGCCATGGTCACGGCGATGACCGTCAGTCCCATCGCAAAGATGAACCCCACCAGAGCGCTGGTCACGTCCGGCTCCAGCTTGCGGCCGTTGAGCCGGGCCACGAACACGCCGCTGGGGTGCACCAGCTTCTTGATCTGCACGTTGAGCAGCTTCAGGGCGATCTGGATCCGGAACGCCTTGGTGGATCCGGCGGTGGAGCCCGAGCAGCCGCCGGTGAACATCAGGAACAGGAAGGCCGCCACGAAGAACTCGCCCCACAGTGTGTAGTCGGTGCTGGCGTAGCCCGTGGTGCTGATGGTGGAGACGACGTTGAAGGCCACCGCGGTGAGCGCATCCCCGAGCGGCATCTCCCCGCGAGCCACCAGGACGACCGTGGCACCCGCGACGATCACGACCACGATGCGCAGGAAGAATACCACCTGTTCGTCGCGCAGCAGCGCGGCGGGACCGCTGCGAAGCGCCTGCAGGTAGAGGACGAAGGGGAGGCTCGCGAGCAGCATGAATACGGTTCCGGTCCAGAGGATGGCGCTGCTGGGATACTTGCCCATGGAGAGATCCGAGGTGGAGTACCCGCCGGTGGCCAGGGTGGTCATGGCGTGATTGATGGCGTCGCCGCCGGTCATGCCGAAGACCCAGTAGCAGGCGGCGCAGACGGCGGTCAGAGCCAGGTACACCAGGCCGATGTGGGAGGCGAGGTCCCGGGTTCGGGGCAGCGATTTCTCGCTCCAGTCGGAGGATTCCGAGCGGAACAGGCGCATGCCCCCCACGCCCACCAGAGGCAGCACCGCGATTGCCATGATCATGAAGCCCAGGCCGCCGATCCACTGCAGCATGGAGCGCCACAGCAGTATGGCGGGAGACATGCCGTCGAGCCCCACGAGGACCGTCGAACCCGTGGTGGTGATGCCGGACATGGATTCGAAGAACGCGTTGGTGATGCTCACGTGCTCGTGGAAGGCGATGGGCAGTGCGCCGCCCACGGCCGCGGCGATCCAGACGATGGTGGTAATGGTGAACGCGTGGCGGGGCACCACGTTGACGTCCGGCCGCCGGGAGGCGACGTAGACGATCAGGGCAGGTACCAGGGTGGCGAGCGCCGCGTTGAGAAAGGGCCGGGAATCGCCGACACCCGAGAAGGCCCCTACCGCAGCGGGAATCAGCATCAGGTCACCCAGGGCGATCAGGGTGACGCTGACCACGTAGAAGATGGGTCCTAGGCGCATGGGTGGCATCGGCAAGAGTCGCGCCATTATAGAACCCGCGCGCTGCTGCGTCGCGGGCCGGTTGGTGACTGCACATGGCGCCGGCGAGCAGGCATCATGTGCCCTCGTTTGTGGAACGCAATCTGGAGCAGGCCATGTCCGCGGAGATCCTGTACGAGCTCATGAGCACCCAGCGAGCCATCCGGCGGCTCAAGCCCGACCCGATCCCGGAGCCGGTGCTCGCCCGGATCATGCAGGCGGCTGCCTGGGCGCCGAGCGGGGGCAACCTGCAGCCCTGGCGCTTCGTGATGGTGCGTGACCCGGCGCGCAAGCAGCGCCTGGGCGAACTGTATGCCGGGCGCTGGGCACGGTTCTCCGAGCTCTACCGGCAGCGGGTGGCCGGCGCCGCGGAGCCGCAGCGGAGCCGGGAAGAGCGCACCATCGCCGCCGGGGATTACCTGGCCGACCATTTCGGCGAGTGCCCGGTGATCGGCGTGGTGTGCTTCAATCCGGACCTGATGGCCATCACCGATGCGCGGCAGCAACGGGTGTCCGTGGTCGGGGGCGGCTCCGTGTACCCGGCGGTGCAGAACTTCATGCTGGCCTGCCGGGCCGAAGGCTTGGGTTGCGTGCTGACGACGCTGCTCTGTCAGGACGAGCCGGCGGTGCAGGCGCTGCTCGAGATTCCGGAGGGCTGGTACACGGCCGGGGCGATCCCCATGGGCTATCCGGTGGCTGGCGGTTACGGGCCGGTGGCGCGCCGCGACGTGTCCGAGCTCTTCTACGCGGACACCTGGGGTGGTGCGCTGTCGTGAAGTGGTCGCCGGCGTTGCTGATGTGCGCGGCGGTCGCCGGCGTCGCAGGGGCGGGCGAACAGGTTTCCGTGGTCGAGGTGAAGGCCCCGCGGGTGGCCAACCTGCAGCCGGCCAGCACCTTCGCATCCCCGGTCACGGCGCTGCGCTACGATCCTCGGGTGGACGTCCAGCCCCGGGGGTTGCCCGAGGGTCAGGCGGACGTGGCAGTGAGAGGCGGGCTGTTCGAGAACACCGCCGTCAACGTCGGCCCGGTGACGCTGCTCGATCCCCAGACGGGCCACTACACGGCGGAGATCCCGTTGGACCCGGCCATGCTCTCCGCCCCGCGCGTGGAGACGGGCATCGACAACGCCCTGGCCGGCTTCAACGCCACCGTGGCCACGGTGCGTTACGAGCTGGCCCCGGTGCGCGATGGGGGCGAGCTCGCCGTGGGTGCCGGCAGCGACGACCTTCGCGTGCTCGAGCTGCGGGCGGGCCGCGACCTGTCGCTGTCGCGGGGTGGCAACCTGGCCCTGGCTGCCTCCTACGCCGCCTCGCGCAGTGACGGCAGCCGGCCCAACGGCGATCACGAGTTCGACCGCTTCGCTGCCCAGGTTCAGCATCGGGGCGACGGCCACCGAACCGACCTGCTCTACGGCTATCAGGACAAGTTCTTCGGTTGGCCCGGAGCCTACACCGGATTCGCCAACCTCGCGGAGACCGATCGCACCAGGACCCACCTGGTGCTGGCCAGCCACCGCCGCGAGCGCCGCGAGGGCTGGTGGGAGGTGGGCGGCTACTTCCGGTCCCTGGACGACGACTACGATTTCGACCGTACTACGACGGAAAGCGGGGTGCCCGGTGCCTTCGAGCACGAAACCCGCAGCTACGGCCTGGGTCTGCAGGGACTGCTCCCCGGCGGCGCGGTGGACTGGCGCGTGGCCGCGCAGCTCGCCGGCGACGAGCTGGTGGCGAGCACCGATCTCACCGGTGGCGGTTTCGACAGCCGCCGTTATGCCCGGCTCGTCGTGGTGCCCGAGAAGACCTGGACGCTGGCTCGCGGGGCCGCCCTGACGCTACGCGCGGGCCTTAGCGCGGAGCGCTCCAACCGGGATGGCGACGTGGTGATGCCGGTGGCCGGCGTGACCTGGAGCCGGCCGTCGGGCCGCGCCGTGGATCGCCTGATTCTGGAGTATGCGGCCACCTCGCAGTTGCCGGGCTACACCGCGCTGAAGTCGCCGCCGGCGGGGCTGTTCGGCGGCAACCCCGACCTGAGTCGGGAGCGGGCGGATGGCGTGGCGCTCACCGTCGAGCGGAATGCCCCGGCCTGGCACGGGCGGGCCACCGTGTTCTACCGCGACCACGAGGATCTGGTGGATTGGACGTTCCGGCAGGACGCGCCGTTCGCCCGGCAGGCCAACGAGATGGACGTGGAGGTGGCGGGGGTCGAGCTGGAGCTCGCCCGCCAGTGGGACGCGGTGGATCTGGTGGCGGGCTACACGTACCTGCACAAGGACGAGGACTACGGCGCCGCCGCCGTGGATGCCAGCTTTTACGCGCTGAACTACCCGGAGCAGCGGCTCACCGTGGCGCTGCGCGCCCAGCCCGTGCCGTGGCTGGACGTGCGGTTGGACAACGAGCTCTCCCGCCACCGGGCGAACCCGCTACGGCAGGGCGACGACGAGGCGTACCAGGCTTCTCTGGCCGTAGGCTGGCTCACCCCGGTCTCGGGGCTGCGGGTGGATCTGCGGGCGGACAACCTCACCGACAGCGATTTCCAGCACTTTCCGGGCACGCCGCCGCCGCGCCGCCAGCTCAGCCTGAACGCCCGCTACCTCTGGTAGTCAGGACGCGGCGGAGCAGGGGAGCCGCACGTCGGCGGTACCGAACACGCGGGTCTCGCCGGCCGCGTTCTTCACCGTCAGGTCGAGCTGAACCGCGCCGGTGTCCTCGTCGATGTCGGTGACCACGGCGCTGATGGTGCAGGGCTCGTCGGCGAGCAGGGGCGCCCGGAACACGGTGTCGATGTGCTCCACCCGTGCCGTCGGCGACCAGCGATGAATCATGCTGGTGAGGAAGCCCATGGCCATGATGCCGGGCACCAGGGCGCCGGGCAGGCCCTCGTTGCGGGCGGCGTCGTGGTCGGTGAAGCGGGCGCCGCCCCAGCCCACCGCGCTGGCGAATGCCGAGGTCACCGCCAGGGAGGTGTCGGGCTCGAACGCCGGCAGCTCGGCGCCGAACTCCACGTCGTCGATGGTCTGGATGCTCATGCGTCTGGCCGCTCCCTGATTACCATGCGGGAATCGTTGGTGGCCACGTGAACCCCATCGGGATCGTAGATCTCCATGCGGGAAACCACGAACACCATCCGTCCCGAGCGCCCGCTCTTGGCGTAGATGTCGTGCAGGTGGGTTCGCCCGGTCAGCGGAACCCCCGGCTTCACGGGCGCGATGCAGGTGACGGCCTTGCCGCCGTCCATGGGAATGCCGCCCAGCTTCGGAAAGTCGATGGGCAGGTGGCGGCCACCGGACAGGCTGGCGACGTAGGCGGGGGTGGCCTGAAAATTCTCGTGCTCCGGGTTCAGGTGCTCCTCCCGCGTTTCCCCGGACGCCCGGGCCACGGTGACCAGCTTGTCGGCATCCAGGGTGAAGCTCCGGGTATCGAACTCGGTGTCGAGGAACTGGGCCTTCAGGGCATCGACGTCGACCATGATGAACCGCCCCCGCTCAGTTGAGCGCGCCGACGATGCACACCGCCGCCACGTTGGACATGGGGCTGCCCCC
>JAWLGU010000021.1:0-55689 GCA_041690675.1 Pseudomonadales bacterium
AACGACGATTTCCTCCACAGGCCCCGCGTCCTCGGCAGCGGCCGGTGCCGCAGTCAGGATTGCCGTGATCAGCAGGAAGGCGCGGATCCGCGCGATTCCTGTTCTCGCTGGTTCTCTCACGATTGCTCTCCCACTGGTTGAAAGGTGCCGCGGGAGGTGCGGATGAATCGCGCGTCCCGCGCGGCGGCAGGAATCCCGAGTCGAGTTTCTATCTCCTCCGTTGGTTCAATGATGGGAGAACGCCCGCGGGCGTTCTCCGGGCGCGCAAACCAGGAGCGTCCGTGATGGCTGGTGGCACGGGTAGGTCGCCCGGCAGGGGCACGATGCGATCGATCTCACCAGCCACGAAACCTCTCTCCCAAGCGCTGACTGGCGTGCGGGACAAATAGCGTACGCTCATCCGCCGGCGGTTGCATCCTCCCGAAACGAGTGCGCATACTCCTCCTCGCGCAGGCCCTGGGTGGCCACCGACCCGGGGGTGGGGCGTTCACCGTGACCGCCGCGCGGATCCGAAGCCGGCGCCTCACCTTCGCAACGCAGGTCCGCCGGCGGAGCTGGGGGGCCATGGAGGCGCCGGCCCCCGCGGCAGGTAGCAGCAGGCCCGACCGGAAGGCACGACGACGGCAGTTCAGGTACGCTGGTACAGCGTCACGACACAGGCTCCACCCAAACCCAGATTTTGCTGCAGTCCAATGCGGGCACCAGGAACCTGGCGCACGCCAGCATCGCCGCGCAGCTGTGTGACGATCTCGCAGCACTGACCAAGCCCGGTAGCGCCCAGCGGATGCCCTTTGCACAGCAGGCCACCAGACGGATTGGTCACCACGCGCCCACCGTAGGTATTGTCACCGTCCAGCACGAAGCGCTCAGCCTCTCCCTCTCCGCAGAGCCCAAGCGCCTCGTAGCTGATGATCTCGTTCATGGTGAAGCAATCGTGCAACTCGACGACATCCAGGTCGTCCGGCCCGATTCCTGCTGACTCGTATACGCATCGCGCCGCCTGGCGGGTCATGTCGTAGCCGACGGCCTTGATCAGATTACCCTTCTGAAAGCTCGATGCCGTGTCGGTGGTCATGCACTGCGCGCCGATACGCACGGAGGCATCCAGGCCCCGAGCTCTGGCAAATGCTTCCGAGCAGAGGATGGCCGCCGCACCGCCACTCGTGGGTGGGCAACACTGAAGCCGCGTAACGTTCAGGAAAATTCTGGGAGATTCCAGTACCTGTTCGGCAGTCACCACCGTTCGAAAGATCGCCTTGTCGTTATGCTGCGCATGACGGCTGGCTTTGGCACGAACCTCAGCAAATGCCTGCGTGCCAACCCCATATCTCTCCTGATACTCGTATCCCGCACCACCGAACAGGCGCACCGCCATCGGTACATCGTCTTCGCCGAATGCCGCGTCGGCAATGGCGAGTGCCCGGTCGAACGGTGTCGGCCGATCGTCGAACATCGCCTCCAGCGGGCCCGGAAGCATCTGCTCGAACCCCAGGGCGAGTGCGCAATCGACCGCTCCCGAAGCGACGGCCTGCCGGGCAAGGTACAGCGCCGTCGAACCGGTCGCGCAATTGTTGTTCACGTTGATGATCGGGATTCCGCTCAAGCCCAGAGTGTAGAGGGCTGCCTGGCCCGAGGCGGAGTCGCCGTAGACCCAGCCGACATAGGCTTGCTGAATCGCGTCGTAGGGCAATCCGCTGTCCGTGAGCGCGAGCTTCGCGGCCTCAGAGCCCATCTCCAGGTACGTCGACTCAGCACTCGGTTTCCGGAACGGCGTCATGCCGACACCGACGACACATACTGTCTCGGTCACTGATTTCTCCTTCCGCTCGGCATTGTCTACCGTTCCCCGATCCCGAGGCTGCCGGAGACCTCCCGGCCTGTCCGCATGTCGGTGCCGGGATCTGCCAGCAGCGCGGTGCTGATCTGAGAGATCCGATTCACTCCGGCCAGGGCCATGGTGACAGCCAGTTCCTTTCGCACGATACCGAGCACGCTTTCGACACCGGCCCGCCCGGCGGCCGACAATCCCCAAACCCACGGACGACCGATCATGACTGCATCCGCACCTGATGCGATCGCGCGCACGACATCGCCTCCCGAGCGAATGCCTCCGTCCATAAGCACGGCAGCACGTCCGCCCAACTCATCGACAATCCTCGGTAATGCCCGAACAGACGAAACCACGCCGTCGAGTTGTCGACCACCATGATTGGACACCACCACACCGTCGGCGCCACGATCCACCGCTGCGACCGCGTCCGCGGGCTCGAGAATGCCCTTCACGACCAACGCGCCATCCCACTGCGCACGGATCTGTTCGAGGTCGCGCCAGCCTACAGTCGGATCGAAGTTCTGCTGAAGCCAGGCCCAGAACGAATCCATACCACTCGATTCGCCCAGCACCTCCGCCACGTGGCCTAGCGTATGAGGCCTACCGCTGATACCGACATCCCACAGCCAGCGGGGCCGCACGATCGCCTGCGCCACCTGACGCAGCCTTCGTATCCGCGAGGATCCGCCGGCAAGACCCGCACGAAGATCGCGGTATCGGACCCCTGGGACCGGCATATCGACTGTCAGGACCAGCGTCGTTGCGCCGTTGCGGCGTGCACGTTCCAGCATCTCGCGCACGAAGCCCCGGTCCCGCGTGATGTACAGCTGAAACCACGGTGCACGTGCAGTCGCGTCACAGACCTCTTCCATCGTGCAGCACGACACCGTCGACAGGGTGAAAGGCACGCCCGCCGCTTCCGCCGCTCGTGCGGCCTGCACCTCGCCACGACGGGCGTACATGCCGGCCATGCCTACCGGGGCCAGCACCACCGGCATCGAAAGAGACTGGGTGAACAGCCGGATCTGGGTGTTCACGTCCCCTACGCCGGAAAGCACCCGCTGCCTAAGGGTGAGCTGTTCGAGATCACTCGCATTACGTTCGAGCGTCCGCTCCGACCCTGCCCCGCCATCCGCGTACTCGAAGAGAAAGCTCGGTAGCCGCCGCTTTGCGCCGGCTCGAAAGTCGGCAATGTCGACCGGCATCATCGTTCGACACCCTCACCTGTCCCCGGCGCTTGGACCGCCCTTACTGAAACCGCGCGTTCCGAATCCGCCACTCCCGAGGTCTCGTTATCGATGGTCACCAGGGGGACCCTATGCGTTTCGATGCCGAGCAGCGTGAACACCACACCGACAACCAGCGCGCTCGCGGCGAGCAGCAGCAAACCGGGGGTGATCGCGCCGACGGTCGCTTCCGGCGCCACATAGTTGCTGGTTCCGGCAATCAATGCGAGGCACAAGGGACCGACCACCCTGCCCACACCATTCGACGCTGCGGCCAGGCCCGCAGCGCGCGCCCCCAGCCACACCGGATACACTTCAGCTGCGTAGGGGGTGAGGTTTGCGCAGCCGCCGTCATAGAAAAATGCAGCGACTAAGAACATGGCGACGAGCAAGGAGAAACCGAGCACGGTCGCTTCCGGAAACAGTGCTGCAACCGCTAGTGCAGCAGCGGTCGCAAAACCCATCGTCTGACCGGACGCTCGCCGGCCGACGAACTGAGGTAACACCGAGAAGAATGCACGGCCGATCATACCGGCCGCGCCGACTCCCACGAAAACGGCCGCGGCCTCCGCGGGTGTCATGCCCAGCGTCAGGGAAATCAGAGTCGGCCCCCAGAGCACCACCCCCGAACCCGCGACGCTGATGCCGAGCCAGGACAACGAAACGAGCCAGAACTTCCGGGGCGACTCCAGCAGATCCCACAGACTGCCTCGAGAACTTGAATCCGCTGGGGCAGCAGCGGGCATCGGCCCCTCCGAGATCGAGGCTGGAAACTGCCAGGCGGCCGTCGACCGGGCCTCTTCGTGTCGTCCTGTGGATATCAGCCAGCGAATCGATTCCGGCAGCACCCAGATGCACACGATGGCCAACCCCAGAGGGGCGAATCCGACTGCTGCGAGCCCCCGCCATCCAATCAGCGGCAGTAGCGCGGCGGTACCGAGCGCGGCCAGAAGCACGCCAGCGCCGGCAGGCACACTGAGACCGCTGGAAACCAGCGTGCGCGCACGAGTCGGAGTGTATTCCACCACAAGCGCTACGGTCGGCGCTGCAGTTCCACCGACGCCGAACCCAACCAGGAATCGTAGAACCGAAAAACTGATCCAGTCACCGTCCGGGATCAATGCAATCACCCCCGAGCTCAGACCGCACAGGGCGACCCCGCTGATAACGGCCTTCTTACGCCCGATGCGATCGGCTGCCCCTCCCAGGCACAAGGCGCCTACGATGGCCCCGGCGCCGGAACAAAGCAGCATGATGGCACTCTGTCCGTAAGTCAGCCCCCACTGCGGGCTGATCACCGAGACCAGGAAGCTCACCAGGAAGAGATCGAAATACTCGAACACCGATATCGTCGCCAGCAGGCCCACGGTCAACCAATAGCGGCCGTTCATGGGCGCATCGTCCAACGCCGAGACGAAAGAGTCGATCTGCCCACTCACTGGAATCGTCCCGGCTTGATGTCACCTAGAATCTCCGCACACATGTCCTCCCTCCCTCCAATAGTCGATCCCAGAACCGCCATCAAATCCAGATATATAGTTGACACTTTACGTATTGTTTGTCAACCTCTGTGGCGCACATCACTGCGAGAGGAAAAGGATCATGGGACTCAACATGTTGATAACAGGCGCCAACAGCGGATTCGGACTTCTCATGTCCAGACGCTTCGCTGGCGCCGGCCACAAGGTGTACGCCGGATATCGGAACCGAGACCGAGCCAAGGCTCTGTTCGAACTGAAAGCCGCCAATCTCTCCGTGGAGCCGATCGAACTTGACGTTCGAAGTCCCGAGCTGGTCGCCCACGCTATCGAAGCGGCCACATCCGAAGCCCCGCTGGACGTTCTGGTGAACAATGCGGGGTACGCCGTTCGCAGCTCTGTCGAAGATCTGAGCGACGAGGAGCTGCGCGATCAGTTCGAAACGAACGTCATCGGCGCGCTGCGCATGATTCGAGCTGTGCTGCCTGGCATGCGCGCCAGGAAGAGCGGCGCGATCGTCAATATGTCGTCGATCGCCGGCGAGGTGGGGGTGCCATACGAAGCAGCATACGCTGCGAGCAAGCACGCCATCGACGCCATCTCCGAAGCCTTGTGGTACGAAATGCTGCCGTTCGGCGTACGGGTGCACCTGATCGAGCCGGGGGCTTTCCCGACCGGGTTCATCGACAACATCGTCACCGGCAAGCGATTCGATGCCGAATCACCCCACTGGCAGTACGGAGAACAGTTCCGAGAAGGCGCCCGCTCGTTCGTCGGCAGTCTACCTGGCCAGGATCCAGAACTGGTGGCGGACACCGTCTTGAACGCCATCACCCAGCAGCCGCCGCGTCTGCGGCACCGCGTCGGCGCAGATGCCGATCAGCTCCTGCCCGCGCATCGCTCAGTGCAGTTCGAGGACTTCGCAGGCTCCGTTCTCGAGATGCTCTCGCTGGAGCACTGGCGGGACATCGGCAGTCAGGCGTGATGCAAGAACAATCACAAACGGAGAATCCCATGAAACCCGTCTTCTCACCATATGACATCATCGCACCAATCGATGCGGCGCTCGACAGAACCCGAGATCCGAATCACGTTGCCGTGCTAAGGAACCACCGACGCCACGTGATCCTGGAGGTCTGCGGCCGCTACGAGGAGATCTTCGCACCGGATCTCACGATCGCCCACCCCAAGTACCTGATTGCCGGAAAGACCGGCATGGGTGGAAAGGTGGACAGCCTGATCCTGGACGGGGCCGATGCCGTACGGGACATGTACCATGCAACCGCCGAGTCGGGCTGCGCGGTGATGTGCTTTGCCGACCAGAAGATCGGCGTGTGTGATTGGGGAATTGCTACGGAAGGCCTGCTGAACCAGTTCTGCACCGGCGCGGCCCTCGCTGCAGACGGTGAGGACATAGACGACCCGGATGCAATCTACCTGCTCACCCGTCGGGCTGCGGTCAACTGGTACTACACCGAGGAACCGCTACTGATCGGCGAGCACGCCTATGAAGACGTCGGCAGTCGTGAGCTGCGGAAATGCGACCCGGCAGAGGTAGTAACCGTGGACGACGTCAGGAAGGCCCTGGAACCCGAACTTGCGAAGAAATCGCCCTGACAGATCCCGCAGGCACACGCGCCGGCCAGCCCGGCGCGCCGTAGTGTCCGAGCCTGCGCATCAGGCCTGATAACGTCGCACCGACTGGCACTGAGCGCCGAGCCCGGATATTCCGAGCGTAACCACGTCACCCGGCTGCAGCCAGCGAGGCGACGGCATCCCCAATGCGACCCCGGCAGGCGTGCCGGTGCAAATGATGTCCCCCGGCTGCAGACTCATGTACTGACTCAGGTAATGAACGATCTGGCGTGCATCGAAGATCATGTCGCGGGTGTTTCCCCGCTGCATGCGCTCTCCATTGACATCGCACCAGAGCTCGAGATCGGAAAGATCTCCGACCTCGTCCAGCGTCACCAGATACGGCCCCACCGGCGCGAACGTGTCGCAGCTTTTGCCCTTGGTCCACTGACCGCCTCGCTCGAGCTGCAGGCCACGGTCGGAGAGGTCGTTGACCACACACAGACCCGCAATGCACTCCAGCGCCTGATCCAGTGCGACATAGCGCGCCTCCGTCCCGACCACCAGCCCGAGCTCGACTTCCCAGTCGGTCTTGTGGGCCTCAAGCGGCAGAACGATGTCGTCATTGGGCCCGCAGATCGCGGAGGTCGCCTTCATGAACACCACCGGTTCCTCGGGAATCGCCATGCCCGATTCGGCTGCATGGTCCCGGTAGTTGAGTCCGACACAGACGAGCTTACCGACGCGGCCCACTGGGCATGCGATGCGATAACACCCGGACAGAACCGGCAAACTCTCGATGTCGATGCCTCGCAGGGAATCGAGCTGCACACTCAACACATCAGGGGTCACGTCCTCGATGACGGCGCTCAGGTCACGGATCTGCTCCTCTCCGTCCAGCAGGGCCGGCCTGATGGAACCGCCCTGTTCGACTCGCAGAAGTTTCATTGCGTATCCTCCGCAGCGCACAGGGCTGCACGGCACCGCCGCGCAGCCCCAAGGCGGCGCGATCTCAAAGAAGTGTGGCGCAGACCATGCGAACCAGGCGCTTGAGAGCTCCCGAGTAGTCTGCCCTCAGCTCGAGGTCTCCCGCATCACGCATCAGGCCTTTGGCGGAGAATACGCAGAGCTCGGCCATCTGGCGCGGGCTGAACCTGAGAGCGGAAAGGTCGATCTCGCCCGCACGCTGGGCTCGTCTGAACATCTCCTCGACAATCTCCAGGTACTCCCGGTCTGCGGCAACCACGACGTGGCCTGTCACCCGGTGCGTGGCCGCGCTTATGTCGGCGCCGTGTGGGCCCGCACGTAGCAGCTCGTGAACGCGACCGAGCCGTGCTTCCAGCACGCCGAGAAGACGCTTCGGAAACGGCCTGTCGCTGCCGGATTGACGAGTTGCGTCCGCATTGGCCTCCTCATTTATGGAGGTCACCAGCGCATGAAGGATATCGTCCTTACTGCTGAAATAGCGGTAAAGCGCGGCTCGCGTGATACCGCTCTCGGTCGCGATGTCCTGCATGCTGCAGCGGTCGAACCCATGTCTGAGTATCACCGTCATCGCACCGTCCAGAATCTTCCGGTAACGCGCCTCTGCCCGGGCCGTTGCAACCTCGCTCTGCGACAATGTTTCCTCCTCAGCAGCTCGATGATGGTTCAGGCGGCCGATGGCGGCCGATCGACCAGCCATGATCTTTCAGCCGCACCTCGCCGAACTGTCTCGGCTGGGCTTCCAGAGGCGTCGAGACCGTGTCGTTCCAGCGGTTCATGAAGCCGAACAGGGCGATCACCGCGACGATCTCAACGAGTTCCCCGTCATCCCAGTAATGCTTCGCGTTCTCAGCAACCTCGCTGGTGACGCCGTTCGGTACCATCCCGGCACCCAACGCAAGCTCGAATGCCGCCTTCTCCGCATCGCTGAACAACGGGCTGTCCCGGAAGTTCCAGATCTGATCGATCCGTTCAGCCGATGCGCCGAGCTTCTCGGCAGTATAAGCCGTGTGCGCCTGACAGTAGGTGCAGCCGGAAGCCAGGCTGGTCACGTGACCGAGCAGCACCTTCAACTCCGGCGTCACACGCGATTCGGTAGCGATTATCGCTTTATGCAGGTCGACCAAAGCCCGCACGATCGCAGGTCGGCGCTGCATGGTGAGCAGACTGTTCGGCTCGTAACCGTTGAGCGCGCGAAAGATCTCGTACAGGTCGCTCAGCTCAGGCGCGGAACTCGCGGGCAGCGGAGATATGAGAGTCATGTCTTTCTTCCTCTGTAGTTACCTTGCATCGCCGGTTGTACCGGGTCAACGCTCGAATCAGAACCACTTGCGGAGCTGAATCGCGACCGTCCGCGGGGGATCGGAGTACGCGAAGTAATTGGCGCCGATGAGCGGCGCAAGCGGCAATGGGTTACCGAAGCTGATGGACGTCGAATCGGTCAGATTGCGGCCGATCAACGCGACGTCGAAACCGCGCGGATGATTCGCAAAAGTAATCCTCGCATCGAGCTTGGCGCGCCCCTCCTGCTTCAGCATTCGATCCTGATTGAAGGTCGCGTAGTAAGGGGTGGTGCCGAATACCATGATCTGCGTCTCGAGATCCCAACCCCTGCCGAAGCTGAAGCGGTGAATCAGCGTAGAGCTCGCCGTCCACTTCGGCGCGAATGGTAGCGTTCGCCCCGAGAGGTCTTGGGTAACCGCAGGATAGATCCCAGGCGCCTCGTCGTATCGATCGTAGTAGGCGTCCAGATACCCAGCCTGTAACGTGATCCGAATCCGGTCGCTGAGACGCTGGTGGAACTCGATGTCGACTCCACGCGTCACCGATTTCGCTGCGTTGGTTACCAGGAACCCTGCAACCCCGTCGAAGCTCGCGACCTGCAGGTCGCTGATCGTGTTGTAGTAGAAGTCGACATTGACGATGCCGCGGCCGGCAGTTCGCTTCGTTCCCACCTGGTATGAATCGACGGTCTCTGCCTCGAACTCGTTCGCGTTCGGAAGCCCGGCGGCATTGTCCTCGTCGAAGCCACCGGCTTTGTACCCGCGCGTGTATCCGGCATACACGAGCCAATCGGGGTCAGGGCGGTACTCGAGACGGACCAGTCCGGAAAGATCTTTGTCTTTGCGCTCGATGTCGGAGAATGCATGCACGTCCCCGAGCCCCAGCAGTGGAAACAAGGCATTGTAAAGAGGGTTCGCCACCCGCTCTCCAAGTGCCGAGAAGAACAGCTCCTGGCTGTTCACTTCCTTCTCGACCGTCACGTGGCGCAGACCCAGGGTCAGCTGCAACGAATCGGTCAGCTCCACGCCGCCTTGCGCGTAAGCGGACCACATCTTCGCGCCTTGCTTGAAAAACTGATTGCGCGTCACCTGCCTCGGGAAGATTCCGGGAATGGCAGCGTCCACCACCGGCAGCGCTTCGAGGTTGATACTCACCGCCTTGGCACTGCGCAGGTCCTCGTCGGAGAAGTAGAGACCAGCTACGTACTCGTAGCGGTCTCGCACCGGCGACGTCAACCTGAACTCCTGTGAGAGCGAGGAGTAACGCAGGTCGTAGTCGTTCTGAATGAACGAAAGCGCAGATGCGTCCACGTCACCGATGCCATCGACCTCGTATTTCACATGACCAGTCAAGCTGGTCAGCGTGTACTCGCCCACGCCCCATTCAATGGTGGCGAGATAGTTCTCTGTGTCGACGTGATTTCGCGCTTCATCGAAGCCCTCGCGAAATCCTGGCCCGGTAGCACGCCGATTGAGCCTACCGTCCTCGCCGGGGTCGACCGACCGAACTGCGCTCAGGAAGTCCGGTGAGGTATGAATCAGCTCGAGCGGGTCAAGCCCACCGCGCAGCGCACCCGCATCCATCTTCAGGCGGATGGTCAGCTGATCCGTGGGCTCCGCAAGCACGACGACTCGACCGGTCTTCTGCTCCGGCGCGCCCGCCTTGTTCCCGCTTCCCTCATTGGCCACCCAGCCCTGTCCGTCCTGATAGCGCCCCCCGACGCGGATTCGAACCACATCGGACGCGGGTATCGTCAGAGCACCCTCCACGCTCTCGCTCTCGAGCTCGAAGTCGTAACCGCCTTGAAGGTATCCGTCCCATTCGTCGCCGGGGTCTCGAGTGATGATGTTGAAGGCCCCACCGATGGTGTTTCGTCCAAAGAGCGTCACCTGCGGACCTTTGAGAACCTCGACACGCTCGATGTCGAAGAGCTGAGCTTTTGCCGCCCGATCGCGGCCGAAGTAGACGCCGTCGATGAAGGTGCCCACCGACTGCTCCGTCGCAAGATTGTTGCCGGACCCGACTCCTCGAATAAAAATGAAGTTGGGGTTTCCGTACCCCGACATTCGAACCCCCGGAACCAGCAGCGTCAGCTGCTCGAGCGACGTGATGCCTCGGTCGTTCAGCATCTCACCGGACACGGCGCTGATCGAAAGCGGCACATCCTGCAGCCGCTCCGCCCGCAGCTGTGCCGTGACGACCATCTCTTCGATGGGTCCGCTGGCACCTGTGCGTGAATTTCCTGCCGCTTCCGACACATCGGCCCAAGCCGCAGATGCCAGCGAACCAGCCAGCGTCCCGGCGACGCCGACCATCGCCAAAAACCCATACGAGAGTCGTGATCGATTCATGAGATTCCTCCCCTGCCCCTTCAGAGCGAAACTGGCCACACCTCACAACATGATTCATTTTTGACATTACTCGTATGGTTTGTCAACATTTGCGAATCATCGAGTTTGGGGATCAGCTCCATGTCTTACCTAACCGGCCACTGTCTCTGCGGGCAGGTCCAGTACCAATCAGCTCCTGCTCTCTTGACACTCATTTGCCACTGCACCCACTGCCGCAGGCAAAGCGGTTCCGCATACTCCGTCAACGTCATCGTTCCGGCGGAGGCTCTCGAGGTCGCGGGGCGGATCCGCGAGTACACGGACTTCTCGGATACCGGATCAGTCGTGTCCCGAGGATTCTGCCCCGAATGCGGCAGCTCGATAGCTACCCGCATCAACACGCACGAGGATCTGGTCATCATCAAAGGCGGCACATTGGATGACCCGACGCAGGTACAACCGGCAGCGGAGATCTACTGTGAGCGCGCCCTGGACTGGACTCGACCGGACCCGGATCGACGATTTCCTCTGGGCGCCACGTCGACGGAGCTCTTCGCATGAGCCTGGCACCCGATCAGATCGGCAGAGGAGGCCGCATGATTCCAGATGATCTGGTAGGCCGGAGGCTGAATCCTTCGACCCATCTCGTAGAGCGTGGGCGCCTTCAGCACTTCGCGCGGGCATGCGGAGAGGACGACCGTATCTTTTTCGACCAGGCGAGCGCCAGGGCGGCCGGGCACCCCGACATTCCGGCCCCACCAACCTTCGCCTTCTGTCTGGAGATGGATCGGGATCACCCGTTCGACTACCTGGACACGCTGGGAGTCGATCTGTCCCGCGTCCTGCATGCCGGGCAAAGCTTCGTGCACCACCTGCCGATCCATGCGGGCGACACGATCACTTTCACGTCACGTATCAGCGACGTCTCCCACAAGAAAGGCGGTGACATCACGTTCGTAACCGTCGAGCGGGAAGGCCGAAAGCAGGACGGCAAGCTGGCCACTACGCTGCATACCACTCTGGTCGTTCGAAATGGCTGATCACGTTGACGACGCCACTCGCTGGAAGGTTGGCCACATCGTGGGAGAGCTGACGATCCCACCCATCACCCGTCACACGCTGGCGCTCTATTGTGGTGCGTCGGGCGACCACAATCCGATTCATGTGGACATAGACTATGCAAGGTCCGCCGGCATGCCCGACGTATTTGCACACGGGATGCTGGTCATGGCCTACCTCGGCCGACTGCTGACGTTGATCGCGCCACTGGAAAGACATCGGCGCTTTTCCAGCCGATTTCAAGCCATTACCCATCTCGGTGATGTCATCACGTGCACGGCCACTTTGAGCCGTATCGACTCGGTAGATGACGAGCGACATGCAGTCCTCGCGCTGGTCGCCCGCAATCATGACGACGAGGTGAAGATCACCGGCGAAGCAGCTGTTTCCATTCGAGAGGTTGATCAATGAGAAAACTCGAAGGCCGAGTGGCTCTGATCTCCGGCTCCGGACGCGGGATTGGCCGCGCCCTTGCCCTCAAGCTCGCGCGCGATGGCGCGCGCATCGTAGTGAACGACTTGGATGCGGAGCCTGCTGAAGACGTGGTCGCGGAGATTCGAGCTTGCGGATCCGATGCGATCGCCTGCATCGGCAGCATCACGAACCCCGATTTCGGAGCGCAGTTCGTCGAGTCTGCCATCGAAGGCTTCGGCAGGCTGGACATCATCGTCAACAATGCGGGTTACACCTGGGACGGCGTGATCCAGAAGATGACGGATGAGCAGTTCCAGGCGATGCTGGATGTTCACGTGACAGCCCCATTCCGAATACTTCGTGCCGCCGCCGGTCCTATTCGAGCCTTCGCATCGAGGGAAGCCGAGCGCGGAGAGGAGGTCTTCCGCAAGGTCGTCAATGTCTCTTCCGTTGCCGGACTGTTGGGCAACGCCGGGCAGGTCAACTACTCCGCGGCCAAGGCTGCTGTCGTCGGCATGACCCGCACCCTCGCACGCGAGTGGGGGCGCTACAGAGTGAATGTGAACTGTGTCGCGTTCGGGTTCATCCGCACGCGCCTCACTCGACCGCTCGAGCAGAGAGAGACCACGATCGACGTTGACGGCCGCGCGATCAGTGTGGGAATTCCGCAGAGCTTCATCAGCGAGATGGAGACGCGCATGATTCCACTAGGACGCGCAGGGACAACGGAGGATGCCGCCAACGGCGCGTACCTCTTCTGCATTCCCGAGTCCGACTATGTCTCCGGGCAAGTTCTCACGGTCGGTGGTGGTGTCAGCTTCTGAGACGCCGGGCGCCAGACGCCCGTCGTGCCAACCTGCACGGCGCAAGCTCTGCACTGTCGGATCGCCTTTGGCCAGCGCAACCGCGATGACCGAACGGCAGCCAGGTGGATGATTATGGCCAGCCCAAGCAATTCGTTTTTCCCGCCGGCGGGATCAGGGTCTTCGGCAAACCCGTTACCAGACTGGCGTCATCGGAAGGCTCGGGAGCCGTGTACGAAATTCGGCTTTGCCGGGAACGATTGCGGACTACCAGGAACGCTTCAAAAAATCTACGCGGACCGCTCGCCCACCTGTGGCCATAACTACTGCGGCGCCGTATCCCGTACCGAGAATCTTGGTTCGGCGGACCTCGTCGTTAAGGAGGTGCCTGGCGGACTGGTGGACAAGGGTGTTTATCTGGCCTGCCTGTACCGACGCTGGTGATGGGGCAGCGGGGCCCTCAGCCGTTCACCTCCGTAAATCTCATTGGACCGTACATGCGACAAGCTACAATCTCGTCAATGCAACGCGGCGTTCGAATGGGCAAAGACTGCGGTACCAAGCCGCCTTGCATGATACGAACGCATGATACTGGTTTTCCGTGGCCGTCGTTCGCCCGGGCCGTGGACGAAGCACGCCCTTATCGGCCGCTGTTTCCGCTCGGCGCGCCGGACCGGGATTGAGCCGCGGTTGCGGCTGCCCGCAGCTCCGCGAACAGCCGGATCAGATCCGGAAGCTGGTAGTTGGCATTCAATCCGCTGGGGTTCGGCAGCACCCACACGCCGGTCGACGCAAACCGCTCCGGCTGCTCGCCCATGCTGGCGCGGCGGCGGTCGAACGCGGTCCGATACGCGCCGATGCCGAGCACCGCGAGCCAGCGCGGGCCGTAGAGCCGCACCTTGCGCTCCAGTACGCGCCGCCCGTTTGCGAGCTCGCCATCCGACAGCTCGGACGCCGCCGCGGTGGTGCGCGCCACGAGGTTGGTGATTCCGCAGCCTGCGTCGAGCAGCAGACGCTCCTCAGACGGGTCGAGCTGGCGCTCGGTGAATCCCGCGCCGGCGAGCGCCGGCCAGAACCTATTGCCCGGGCGCGCGAAATGATGTCCGGTTGCGCCCGAGTAGAGGCCGGGGTTGATGCCGCAGAACAGCACGTCGAGACCCGGTTCTATGACGTCGGGAACCTTCCGGCCGACGGCCGCCTGCAGCTCGCTTTTCGTCGGTCGACGCATAGGGCCATACCCTCAAGAATTCAGAACACTGCCCGCTACGACGACTGCTTCCATTCTGCTGGCAGCACAGCCAAAGACCCGCTATTTTTCCTATCCGCGGAATGCACCCACGAGAACCCCGGGGGGAAGGCTCACGCTGTATTCAGCGGGAAGCCTACAACCCAGCGCCTATTCCTTTTTCGCCCAGGTGGCGCGCGTGAACACCGGCGGTGGCGCCGACTGGGACGGGGTTTATGTTCTGGGCCGGGAGAGTCGACCATGACAAAGTGGATACTGCCGATCGTTGTAGCACTGGCAAGCCTACTCGCCGGTATCAATCTCACGCTGGCGCAGAGCATAGATCAGGCAGCAGGCCAAGCCTATGAAAATGGCCGGGCGGCAGCGGCGCGACGGGACTATTCAACCGCGCTCGCTCATTTCCAACGCGCCAGTGCGGAACCGCGGATTGCCGCGTTCGCTTTTCTGCAAATTGGTTTGATCAAAGAACAGACGGGCGAACGGCCGGCGGCCATGGATGCCTTCCTCGAGGTGACGCAAGCGGGCTTGGGGAGGTACGAAAGAGACCCCAACATTGTTCGCGCCCGGGAAGCGGCCATGGAGCGGCTCAATCAATACGCCTATGAGCTGCTGGGCAACAAGGAGTACGCGGCGGCAGAACGGCTCTTCGCTCCGGGCGTCGAGATGAAGCGTACTCAGGCAATTCACGGCCTTACCGTCGCGCTGCTAGAGCAGGGGAAACTGAGGTCAGCGGAGACCCACGCCGAACGGCTGCTGAACAATCAGCCCATGAACCTGGCGGGCTTCACACTGTTGTATCAAGTGCGAATGCGCAGAGCCGAACTGGCAGCTCAGGATCCGCAGCAGCAAGACTCGGTGGAATTGAACCGCTCCCTGGCTCAACACGTTCAGGAACGAGCCAATGCACTTCCCATGGGGATGGAAAATCTTCGCCTGGCCCGGGAAAACGGCAGGGTGGTCGTCGAGGCCACAGTCATCGGCAATGCCGCCCCGGCGGGGCACTTCTGCATTGCGGGCTTCAAAGTCCGCGGCACCAGCAGCGAACTGACCGCTGGAACCACATTCAACGCGCCGGCGAAAGGGGAAAAACTCACCATCCAGGCCCCCACCTATGGCCGGGAGGAAGAACAGCAGTTCGTCGACATCCACTACCAACTGGTCCACTGCGAACCGCCGGGCGCGGCGGCCGCAATGCCACCTGAAGCAAAACCCGCAAGCTTCGACGCATGCCCGAAAGACATCTTCGCGGTACGAAAACTCCTCGAAGGCAGAGAACCGGTCGGCAGCCGGCTGGATGATTACGGCCAGCCCGAGCACGTTGTTCCCGCCGGCGGCATCAAGGTCTTCGGCAAACCCGTCACCCGACTGGCGTCATCGGAAGGCTCGGGAATCCTGTACGAACTCGGCTTGCCGGGCACGATTGCGGACTACAAGGAACGCTTCAAAAATATCTACGCGGACCGCTCGCCCACCTGCGGCGATAACTACTGCGGCGCCGTATCCCGTACCGAGAATCTCGGTTCGGCAGACCTCGTCGTCAAGGAGGTGCCTGGTGGACTGGTGGACAAGGGTGTTTATCTGGCCTGCCTGTACCGACGCGGGTGATGGGGTAGCGGGCCCTCATCCCGCTGCCCTTTGGGCATGCCTCCCCCTTTCAGCAATGCCCGTGTCCCAACTGCTGCGCAAAATATAGCGGGTTGGCCCCTGCCATCTACATGTGGGACGCAAATGGATCTGGCGCCTGAAATCCTCAGCCAGCGGCATGGCGAGCGGCTGGAAATCGAGGAGCAGGCACTGACGAAAGGCCATGCACTCCCCAGTGCCGAAGAGCCCCATGGCACGGTATAGAGCGGAGCGCTCCTATGTCGTACCTGTCCCACTCGTGCTTGAGTCGTGCCGCTCGGGAGCCCCTGGGAGACCGCTGGAGAGCAGCAAACGCGGCACCCACTATCCAGCCAGACCCGCATCGGAGTTGGCCTCCGGTGGTCTGGGCCTGAAACGGTGAGGGAAATGGTGGAGGCGGCGACAATCACATCGTCTTATGAATCAATAGCTTATTGTGCTAAACGCCAGAAATGCCCCCATAGATACCCCCAGATCGCTTCGGCTGACTTCTTGGCTAGATTCAGGCCGACTTTACCGTTCTTCCGGCGCTCGCCATGCCTTTTGCCAGGCATCGACGAAGTCGCGCAGGAACGAACTTCTCTTTCGCGTCGTTGGCCGCATAGACTTCCGAGATTCCGTGCAGAATCTAGTTAAACCCGAAGACGAGGTCGACCGCGGTAGCGGTCCACGCGACATCGCCCGTGGCTCGGTTTCGCCCCTCGTAGACCTCCCCGTCGTGCGCGGATGGCGTCCACTCCGTGCTGCCATCGAGCAGATTGACGAAGAAGTCGTTCGAAATAGACGTTACCCTTCGTTCTGCGGCGGTCAGCTGCGGGTTATCGCAGACGTCACCGATCCAGAGCCCATCCGTAAGGTCCTCAACCACGTCCACAGCCGCGTACTGCGGTACTAGCGAGGCCGCCGCTTCAACGCCAATCTGGTCGCGTTTTGGTTCGAGTTGGATTCGGAGTTGGTGTTCGTCGGCGATGCCGGTACCGAAGCGAACCCGCGACTCAGACAGTGTCTTTCACCTCGCCAGCTCGCCCACCAAATACGGCAGCTACCAAAGCCAACAGGTTGGCAAAAAACAGCCACAAGGCGATCGACGCGATCGTGTCGCTCGTAGCTTCGGCGGCCTCGATTGCTTGCTGCTGGGCAGCTTGGACTCCCTCTTTTACAGCTTCGCGCGTTTGTTCGACGGCCTGTTGAACTTGGCTGGTGATCTGCTGTACCTCCTGATCGGAAAGGTTCAGGCGGCGCTGGAGCGAGTTCTCCATCTCGTTCAGGTCGTCCTGGGAAAATATCCCGTCCCGGCCGAATACGTCGTCTATGGCCCGGTCGACCGCTTCCGGGGCAGCAGTCGGGTTCTGAAGAATGCGGTCTATCGCCTGCTGCAGTCGCTGCACGAGTCTCTGCTCTTGCTCACGGCTCACCACATCACGATACGCGCCGCGGAGCTCCCGCCGAAAATTCGCGGCGGTGATACCGTTTTCGCGCAAAGTTGCTCTGACTGGCTCGGGCAGGTCCTGGAAGTCGACGTCCGGCAGGCTGATGTCCTCAGGGAGGATGGTTTGCACTACCTGGACCGTCGCCGATCCAACGGCGGAAACGGCACCGGACAAACCGCTCATGGCAAGCCCTACGGTCGTGCTGCCTACCCAGACCATGATGATGGTGGCGAGCGCCCAGATCGAGAGGCCGTGGAACATGGCGCTCTGGTCGGTGCGCGCCGGTGCCAGCCGAGCAGCGATGTAACCGCCGACAAGCAGGGAGAGGACCTGCACGACCACCACGTACACAGAGGTTGCGATTCCCCAGGCGCCGATACCACCCATGGGATCGGATGGGTCGACTATGGTCAATCCCAGGCCGAGGCCCAAAAGTCCCAGCAGAATTTGGACGGCAACGGCGACGATCAGTCCGAGAAGGATGGCTCCCCAGGAAACGTGTCGTAAGCGCTCTCGTACAACGACCCCCTCCACGGTGGTCGCAGCGCCATACGTGTTGGAATGGGTTGGTTCCGTCATCGCTCCTCCTTGGACGCAAAACAGCCAGACAACAACCTGAATGCATGTCGGCGCCGTGATATTCGTGTGACGGTACGCGTGCGCGGATCGGGCCGTAAAGGCGCTAGCGCAATGCCTTACAAATCATTACAACTCGAACATCAGCGACTGTCACTCCGGCTTTCACGCTGGGCGGACTCGAACCGTTCAGTCGAAGTGGACCGCGCGCTGGTAGGCGAAGTCGAAGGAAAACGTCTTGGGCCGGGTTCGTCTCTCCAGCAGTCCGGCCAGCTTGTCGAGACGCGCGGGCACCGCCATCAGCCGCTCCTGCGCCTCACGGCCCGCAGGCTCCTCCGGCTGCAGATCGGCGATACCCCAGGAGTCGAGACAGTGCGTCACCACCTTGCGGTAGTCCCTGGGTCCGTAGATGCCAGCACGGCGCACCACGTCCGCCATCTCCGCGTACCCCTCGATGGCGCTGCCCGGCATCGCCAGCCGCGGCATGATCTGCAGCGCCGACACCATCGCGCGAGTGGCATCTGCTTCGAGCAAGGCCTTGAACGCATCCCGGTAGAACTCGAAGTGGCGGGACTCGTCGCTCGCCACGTAACCGAGAATGCGCTGCAGCAGCGGCTCGTGCTTCGACACCAGCCGGCCGGTGTTGGCGTGGGCCGTCTGCGTAGCACGTTCCTGCAGGCTGGTGTAGGCCAGCAGCAGATAGGGATCGTCTCCCCAGTCGGGATCGAAGCCGGCTTCCAGATACCGGTATTGCAGGCCCTCGAAGGCCGCCATGTCGAACAGCCGCGCCTCCCTCGCATAGTCGCGCAACACGCAACCGTGGCGATCCTCCTCCGCGGTCCAGAGGTAGTTCCAGCGCGACCAGGCATTATCGCAGCCCATGTGCACCGCGAGCAGGCGGTGGAAATGCGGCAGCCCTTCCTCTGTCAGCAGATTGAGTCCCAGCGAGACCCGGACCGCGTCCGGGATGCCGCGCGCCCGGTCGGGCAATTTCCGCACGTCGCGCCCCGTTTCCGCGGCGGCCTGGTCGGCCGGCGGCAGAAGTTCACTCGGCATCCACAGGTTGCGCTCCCGCACATGCCGCGCCATGTTCCGCGCCACGAGCGGCTCGAGGGACTTGACCACGTCGGCCTTCGGCGGAAGGTCGGTTTCGGGGGTGGTTGAATTGAACACGGTAGCTCTTCCGATCAGGATTTCCATTTGCAGTTCCACCCGGGAACTGGCAATTGACATGCCAGGTTCACCCCGAGGCGCCAAGGCACCGCGGCTGGCCCTAACGGACGAGCTCTGCCGTGCGCCGTGTGGTCGAGCCAAACCACATGGGTTTGTCGACGACGAACTTCATCGAACGTTTCACCAGACCTTTGCCTGGGAAGAAGCCGGAGTCGAGCCACAATCGAATCACCGCCGGAGCCTCGAGGTCGATGGTCTGCTCGATCGGCACCAGGAAACCATCGTAATCACCCGACGGGGTCGAGTACCGCTCTTGAGTGATGGGCAAAACTCGGTGCTGGTATTCGCCACTGTGCACAACCTCTTGCGTCTCTCTGTCAACGACCGTAGCCCTGCCGGAGGCGGTCCATGTCTGGTCGGGCACGATTCTGTCGGGAAGCACCACCACGGGCGGCTCGTACATCACGGTCTGGCCCTGCGTCACCACGTCCAGACCGGTGAGCAGCACGCTGCCGTCCGGGAGTTCGAGGAGATGGAGGGTGTTGTAGTCGCCAAACTGTACTTCCCAGCGACCTTCACCGTCTGCGGAACGCAGTTCCAGCACGACCTGCCGTCCCTCACCGTCTCCGTCCACCACCTCGAATATGTGTTCACCGGGGACCAGAGGGAACAGTTCTTCAGCCTCGACCTCGCGAACCGTCGACGCCGGCGACTCCGGCGTCTCCGCGAGGGAGGCCCCGGCGGTGCAGAGGCCGACGCCGATCATCAAGGCTCCTGCGCGAAAGGAAAGCCGGTGCATTGAGTTTCTCCTGGATTCCATCGAAGGTACCAGCGAGCAGCATTCGTGCCAGTGAAGCGACTCCAATGCGTATTTGATTGATTTAGATAAGAAAAAAGCGCCACTGAGGGCGCTTTTTCTTGAGTTTTCAGAGGCTTGAAAACTCGGTGATGGTGGAGGCGGCGGGAGTTGAACCCGCGTCCGGTGGCACGCCACCCTCGGCTCTACATGCTTAGATTCCGTCTATTGATTTAGCCTCGAACGACCCGACGGTCAGGGTGTTGTCGGCGAGCCCGATTGGTTTTAACGCTTTGGCCCCGGGCGAGGCCTCCGCGCGATCCTGTGAGCCTTGCCGCCGATTTCACCGCACAGGCACGGATCTTCGGCGTAAGCGGCGGTTTTAGGCCGCTAGTGCGTAGTTTTCGTCGTTGGCAACTATAGAAGTTGCAGCGATTGATTTACGAGAGTCACTACCCTCTCGGCATGCACCTCAGGTTTTGTTACCCCCGTCGAAGCCAAGTCGCCCCCATGGGAGTGAATCCAAGTGTATCACGCGGCGGGTCCGGCAAACGTCGGCTTCGTCGCGTTGTCATACTACATTGACCAGCCCCGGTCGATCTGGTTCCTTAGCCGGGCCGTATCCGATACCGACCATGCAGCATCTCCGACGTGTGACATTCATATGGGCGCTGGCGGCCATTACAAGCGCCGCGGCGAGCTCGGCCCTGGCCATCGATTCCCGCGCCTACGTGGAGCGGGCGGTGGCGCTCATCGAGGCCGAGGAGTACGCCCTGGCGAGAACCTACCTGGAGCCCGCGCTCATCGACTTCCGGCTGAGCCCCGGGGAGCGCTCCCGGGCCTACTACCTGCGCGGCTTCGCCTTCTTCGCCGAGGGCCTGCACGTCTCGGCCCATAAAGACTACAACCGGGCGCTGGAGTTCTTCCCCCGGAATCCCGTCGTGCTCACCGCCATGGCCCAGCTCTATCTCGAGGGGCTGGGTGTGGAGCCGAATCCGCAGGTGGCGGTGGCGCTGCTGCGCGAGGCGGCGGAGGCGGACCACGCACCGGCCCAGCTGCGCCTGGGCATCGCCTATTTGCGTGGGCTCGGCGTGGAGCAGAGCGTGGAGGATGCCCGGCCGTGGCTGGAGCAGGCCGCCGAGGCCGGCCTGCCGGACGCCATGATCAGCCTGGCCCAGAGCTATCGGGCGCCTCTGGACGCGGAGCCCGCCCCCGAGCTGGCGCAGAGCTGGTACCGGAAGGCGCTCGAGGCGGGCCGGCACGAGGCCCTGATGTATCTGGGGTTCATGGCTGAGGAAGGCGAGGCCGGAGAGCCCGACCCGGAGGCCGCGCGGCGCTACTTCGCCCAGGCGGCCGAGGCCGGCGTGCCGGTGGCCCAGGCCAAGCTCGGCCACATGTACCTCACCGGCCAGGGCGGCGAAGCCGATCCGGCCCGGGCCCGGGCGCTGTTCCAGCAGGCCGCGGACCAGGGACACCCGGCCGGCTTCATGGGGCTCGCCTACCTCTACGAGACCGGCACCGGGGTCGCCCAGGATCACGACCAGGCCATGGCCTGGTACGAGCGCGCCGCGGCGGCCGGCCTGCTGGATGCGCAGATCCGCATGGCCTACGCCGCCCTCCGGGAGGGCAGCCTGGAAGGCCAGCAACGCGCCCGGGAATGGCTGGCCAAGGCGGCGGCGCAGAACAGCCCGCAGGCCCTGAACGACTACGCCTGGCTGCTCGCCACCAGCGAGCACGCCGTCGTGCGCGACGGTCAGCAAGCGCTCACTCTCGCTCTACAGGCTGTGGATCGGGTACGCACGCCGGCGTATCTGGATACCCTGGCGGCCGCCTACGCGGAGACGGGCAAATTCGAGCAGGCGGTGGCCACCCAGCAGGAAGCCATCGCCATGGCGCCGCCGGACGAGACCGAGCTGGTTCGGGAGCTGGAGGCGCATCTCAGGGCCTTCGAAGCCGGCAAGCCCTGGCGGGAATAAGGGCTTTCTGGTACAAAGCTGGCGCCCGTAAGAACTTCACGTGCTAAGGGGAACGCATTGAGCCTCGCGCAACGCCGCACGAAACTGGTCCTGTCGGTCATCGAAAGTCTGGTGGCCGAGGGCCGCAGCGAGTTCCGGCCGGGCGACATCGCCACCCGGCTGCGGGAGCAGAACCAGCCGCTCGGCCTCTGGGAGGTGCGCGGGGAGCTTTCCAACCTGGAGGCGGCGGGCGTCATCGAGCTGGACGACGACACCGCCGCCTGGCGCATGACCCCGGAGCGGGCGCGCAAGGCCGGCTGAGCCCCTAGAAGATTTCCTCCGGAGACAGCTCGAAGCGCTGGATCAGGTCCTGGCGCACGGCCTCGTATGCCCGCGGGTCCTCCGCCCGCAGCACCTCCAGCTCCTGCTGCACGTCCTCGCTCAGTCCCTGATGAATGACGATCTCCACCCGCCGGTTGCGGGCGCGGCCGGCGGGGGTCTCGTTGGAGACCAGCGGCTTGGTGTCGGCGTAGCCGGTGAGGGTGAAGCGGCCCTGATCGAGGACGCCGTCGCCGAACAGGCCGTGCGCGACGCTCACCGCCCGGGCGCTGGAAAGCGCCCAGTTCGAGCGGAACCGCGCGTTGGCGATGGGCACGTCGTCGCTGTGGCCTTCCACCACGATGCGGCCCTCGGTCTTCTTCAAGACGTCCTGGATGATGCGCAGCACCGGGCGGAAATCCGGGGACAGATCGGCTCGGCCGGATTCGAAGCTGCCGTGCTCCTTCACCCGGACGATGATCTTGCGGCCCCGGGTCTCCACCTCCAGCACCCCGGCGGCGATCTCCTTGGCCAGCGCCGTCGCCAGGTCGATGGCGTCCTGCTCGGTCTCGCCCACCAGGTCGCGCACCTTGTCCACCACCACCATCTTCTGCGCGTCGCCGCGCTGGCCGCTGTTGGAGGAGCCGAGGTCCTGGCAGGCCACGTCCAGGCTGCTGCGGCTGTCGTCGGTGGTCTTCTGCCAGATCTCGTTCAGCGGCGTGGGATCGGGCTTACCCGGCGAGAACTCCTGGGCGATGATGCTGGTGCCCTTGGGCACGTCCTCGGCGCGCACCTGGGCCTGAACGCCGAACGCCATGCGCATGGAGCCGGCCAGGCGCTTGAACTTGAGCACGTCCATCTCCGCGAAGGAGAGCAGCAGCACGAAGAAGCACATGAGCAGCGACATGAGGTCGGCGAACGTCATCACCCAGCCGGCGCCGCCGCGCTTGCCGTCTGCCGATCCGAGCTCGAAGACCTCCTCGTCCAACTACGCCTCCTCGGCGCGCTTCGACTCGGGCAGGTACGTCTTCAGCATGGAGTCGATGACCCGGGGGTTCTGCCCGCCCTGAATGGCCAGCAGGGCATCGATGATCATGGACTTCACCCGGCCCTCTTCCTCCCGGCGCAGGGTCAGCTTGTCGGCGATGGGCAGAGCGAACATGTTGGCGAACATGGCGCCGTAGAGGGTGGTGAGCAGCGCCACCGCCATGGCCGGGCCGATGGCCTTGGGATCGTCCATGTTGGCCAGCATGGCCACCAGGCCCACCAGGGTACCGATCATGCCCATGGCCGGGCCCACGTCGCCCATGGCGGCGAAGATGCGGGCCCCCACCTCGTGGCGCTGCAGGGTCTGGTGCAGGTCCTTGCGCAAGAGGGTGCGCACCACTTCCGCGTCGTGGCCGTCCACCAGGAGCTGAATGCCGTCGGAGAGGAACTGGCTCGACACCTCGCGGCCTTCCAGCGACAACAGGCCGCCCTTGCGGGCCGCGTCCGCCAGTTGTACCACTTCGTCGATGATCTGCTCGGGTTTCGCCAGGTTGAAGCTGAACGCCTTCACCGCCACCCGCAGGGCATTGATGAACTGGGCGAGGCTGAATTTCATCAGCACCACGAACAGGCTGCCCACCAGCACGATGAGCAGCGAGGGCAGGTTGAGAAACATCTCCGCCGACCCGCCCAGCATCATGGACCCGATGACGACGCCGAAGGCGCCCACCAGGCCCACCAGGGTTGCCAGATCCATGAACTCCTCGATCGCGGATTCGCTTATCCCCAAGTCTAGTCAGGATTTCCGCACCGTGGCCGCGGCACCGGCACGGCGCCTTGCGCGGCTCCGGTCCGGGAGGTACCTTGCAGCGATGCCGAGCGAACCTTCCGACACAACCCCTTCCGCCGCGCCAGGCGACGCTGAGACCGACGTCGCCGGCCTGGATTTCGAGAGCGCCCTGGCGGAACTGGAGGCCCTGGTGAACCGGATGGAGGCCGGGGACATGACGCTCGAGGCCTCCCTCGCTGCGTTCGAGCGGGGCGTGAAGCTCACCCGCCATTGCCAGGCGGCCCTGCGCGATGCGGAGCTCAAGGTCAAAAAATTGACGGAAGACGACGAGTTCGAAGACCTGGATCCCGACGCCTTCGATGACGACTGACCTGCGCGAGCTGAAGGCCACCGTCGAGGACGCGCTGGATCACCATCTGCCCTCCCACTCCGACGTCGCCCAGCCGCTGGTGGACGCCATGCGCTACGCCACCCTCTCCGGCGGCAAGCGCCTGCGCCCCATGCTGGTATGCGCCGCCTGCACCGCCGTGGGGGGCGCCCTGGAAGACGCGCTGGCGCCGGCCTGCGCCGTGGAGTTCGTGCACGCCTACTCGCTGATTCACGACGATCTGCCGGCCATGGACGACGACGCCCTGCGCCACGGCCTGCCGAGCAACCACGTGAAGTTCGGCGAGGCCACCGCCATCCTTGCCGGCGACGCGCTGCAGGCCCTGGCCTTCACCACCCTGGCGGAGGCGCCCAACGTGGCGGGCGAGGCACGGCTGCGCGCCATCGCGCTGTTGGGGGATGCCGCCGGCTGGCGCGGCATGGTGGGCGGGCAGTGCTTCGACCTGGCCGCCGAGCGCCAGCAGCTCGGGCTCGAGCATCTGCAGGCGCTCCACGCCGCGAAGACCGGCGCGCTGATCAAGGCCGCGGTGCAGATCGGCGCCGTGGTGGGGAATCCCTCCCTGGACGACGAGACCTTCGTGCTGCTCGGCGAGTTCGCCGGCCGCATCGGCCACGCCTTTCAGGTCATCGACGATGTGCTCGACGTGACCGCGACCACCGAGGCTCTGGGCAAGCCCGCCGGCTCGGACACCGGGGCCGGCAAGAGCACGTACCCGGGCCTCATGGGCGTGGACGCGGCTCGCGAGCACGCCCGGCGCCTGCTGGCCGAGGGGATGAAGTTCCTCACGCGAGCCGGGCTCGCGGATTCGCTGCTGGGGACGCTGGCGACCCGCAGCGTCGAGCGGCAGTACTGATCGCCTAGTGCTTCTGCACCAGGGTGAGCACCCCGCCCTGTTCCTCCATCCCCACCTGGCGCAGGAACGACATTCCCAGCAGGATCTCCGCGGGGTAGTCGCCGTCGATGACGGCGGCCTGGACGTTGCGGGCGGTGATGCCGCCCACCACCACCTGATCGAGCACCACGAAGTGGGATTGAGTGATTCCCTGGGCCGTCTGGACCTGGCCGCGCTGACCGCGCCGGTAATCGATGCCCAGACGCTCGGCATGGCGCCGGCTCATGGCCACGACCGAGGCGCCGGTATCCACCAGGAAATTGACGAACCCGTCGTTGATGGCGCCGCGAATGCGGTACTGACCGAAAGCGTCCGGCGCAATGGCCACCCGCTGACGTTCCGCCTCGCGGAACCTCGAGGAAACGTGGCGGCTCAGGCCCAGCCGGTACACCCGGCCACCATAGCGCACCTCCGCCTCGTTGGCGTCGGCGGCGAGCAGCGTGATGCCGTCCTTCGAGGTCTCGCCCACCTTGAGCATCTGCTCGGCTCCGGTCGCGCGCACCACGGCGCGGCCGTTGAACAACGCCAGAACCTCCACCGGCGGCACGGCCAGCGCCAGGGCCGGCAGACCGAGCAACAGCGGCAGGCAGAAGCGGAGGAGCATTCGCATCGTCGAGATTCTAAAGGGCGGGATTCAGCGGCGGCCAGGCGATCAGCCGAAATGCCAACTGCAGCACGGCCAGGGCGAGACCTCCGGCCACCACGTCGTCCAGCATCACGCCGAGGGCGCCGGGCACCCGGCGGTCCACCCAGCCCACCGGCCAGGGCTTGGCGATGTCGATGACGCGAAACACGAGGAACCCGGCCAGCGCCGCGGTCCAGGTGGGCGGCGCCGCCAGCAGCGCGAGCCACAGGCCCACGAACTCGTCGACCACGATGCCCGGGTCGTCGTGGACCCCGTAACGGAGGCCCACCCGGTGGGTGAGCCAGGTGCCGAGGACGAACACCGCCGCCACGACCGCGACCTGCAGCGGCCAGGTCAGCTCCGCCAGAGCCAGCCACCATACCCCCGCGGCCACCAGGGAGCCCCAGGTGCCCGGCGCCGGGCGCACGAAGCCGCTGCCGCAGCCCGTGACCACGAGCACCGCCGGATCGCGCCAGGCGCTGGCCGGGAGCCGGGGCGCGGGCTCGTGCCTCACGAGGCGAAGTGCTGATAGCCGCCGGAGATGGGCCGGCCGTCCAGCCGGACCCCAGGCTCCTCCACGACCCGGCCGATGCGATGCACCGGCACCGAAAGCTCCGGCGGTGCGCCGCGCAGGGTGAAGCAGAGCTCGTAGTCGTCGCCGCCGGAAAGCGCCTGCGTGAGCATCGCTCCCTGGGCCACCGGGATCCGCGCCCCCTCGAGCTCCACCCCGACCCCGCTCGCCCGGCAGACGTGGCCCAGGTCCTGAGCCAGGCCGTCGGAGAGATCGATGGCGCTGGTGGCCCGGCCGCGCAGAGCGAGCCCTTCCGGAATGCGGGCGCGGGGCATGAAGTAACGTCGGGAGAGGGCATCCAGGTCGCCCTCGTCGCGGCAGCTGCCCAGCCCGCCTCGAGCCACCGCCGCCGCCGCGGCGCCGAGCTCGCCGGTGACGTAGACGTCGTCGCCCACCCGGGCACCGGAACGCAGCAGGGCTGCGCCCGCGGGGACATAGCCGTGGGCGCTGACGGCGATGGTGAGGGGGCCGCGGGCGATGTTGCCACCGATCACCGGCAGCCCGGCGGTTATCGCCGCCCGGGCCAGACCCCGAGCCAGGGCGCGGGTCCAGGCGGGATCCTCCCGCTCCAGAGAGAGCGCCACCAGCGCAAAGCCCGCGGCGGCGCCCATGGCCGCCAGGTCCGAGGCGCTCACCATGAGCGCCCGGTAACCAATGAGCTCCGCGCCAGCCTCCGCCGGCACGTGCACCCCGCCCACCACGGCGTCGATGGTTGAGACCAGCTCCATGCCCGCCGGCACGGCGGTGACCGCGGCGTCGTCGCCGGGGCCGATGCGAACACCCTCGCCACCGGCCATAGGCCCGAGCTCGGCGACGATGGCGTCGATGAGCTCGAACTCGTTCACCGGGGGGGGCGCTCGAGCGGGCGCAGCTCGGCCGCCAGGCGGTCGAGCACGCCGTTGACGTATTTGAAGCTGTCCTCGGCGCCGTAGCTCTTGGCCAGCTCCACGTACTCGTCGATGACCACGCGAAACGGCACGTCGATGCGATGCTTGAGCTCGTAGGCCCCCAGCCGCAGCAGCGCCAGCTCGACCCGGTCGAGCTCCGCCACCTTGCGGTCGAGCAGCGGCGCCAGCAGCGCGTCCAGCTCCTCGCGGCCCGCCACGACCCCCCGCAGCAGCTCGCTGAAGAACGCCTCGTCGACCTTCTTCAGCGAGCCGGCCTCACGGTACTCCGTTTCCAGGGCGTGGGTGCCCGCCTGGGTCATCTGCCACTGGTAGATCGCCTGCATCAGCACCTTGCGGGTCCGGTGCCGAGCCCAATGACTGGATTTGCTCATATCCCATCCCCCGCAGCGAGGCCGGGTACGACCGGGTGGTACAACATGGATTGTCTCTACGATTCGGGCCGTTGCGCTGGGATCAGGCGAAGCCGCAGGTCGTCGCCCACGGGGACGCAGTCGCGCATTGTAGCGTGAACCGCCTGATCCATGGCGGCGAGCGGCAGCAGAGCCATGGGCCGGGCGTCGCTGCCGAGCAGCTTGGGAGCAACGTACACCAGAAGCTCGTCCCACAACCCCTGGGCGAGAAACGCCCCCACCAGGCGCGGACCGGCCTCCACCAGCACCTCGTTGCAGCCGCGGCCGGCCAGCGCCGAGAGCAGCGCCGTCAGATCCACCGACTCGTCGCCGCACACCAGGTGCTCCACCTCCGGCAGCTGCCGGACGGCGCTGGCGCCGTGGACCAGCAGCACCGGGCCCTCCGCCCGCAGCAGGGCGGCGTCCCCCGGGACGCGCAAGCCGGTGTCGGCCACCACCCGCAGCGGCTGGCGGATGCGCCCCTCAACCGCAAATCGCGGGTCGCGCACCGTGAGCTGGGGGTCGTCGGTGAGCACGGTGCCGCTGCCGGTGAGCACCGCGCAGCTTCGCGCTCGCCAGTACTGCACGTCGGCGCGGGCGGCGGGGCCGGTGATCCAGCGGCTCTCGCCGGAGGCCATGGCGGTGCGGCCGTCCAGGGACTGGGCCACCTTCACCCGCACCAGGGGCCGGCCCCGGCGCAATCGGCTGACGTAGCCCGCGTTCAACTCGGCGGCCTCGGGCAGCTCGATGAGCTGGGTTTCGATGCCGGCGGCCTTCAGCCGCGCGAACCCCTGGCCGGCCACCTGGGGGTGCGGGTCGCGCATGGCGGCCACCACCCGGCGCACGTTGGCGGCGATGAGGGCTTCGGTGCAGGGGGGCGTGCGGCCGGTGAAGGCGCAGGGTTCCAGGCTGACGTAGACCGTGGCGCCGGCGGCGTCGCCGCCGGCGTCGCGCAGCGCGTTGACCTCTGCGTGACCCTCTCCGGCCCGCAGGTGGGCGCCGCGGCCCCGGATGACGCCGTCGCGGACGATGAGGCAGCCCACCCGGGGATTGGGGGTGCAGGAATAAAGCCCCTGTTCTGCCAGCTCCACGGCGGCTCGCAGGAACAGCACGTCGGCGTCGCCGTTCATGATTCGGCCCTCACCGGGGCTCGCCGGCGTCCTCGCCGTCAGCCGACGTAATCCCCTCGCTGCTGGTCAGGCTCTTGATCTCCTTCTCGAACTCCGAGACGTCCTGGAAGTCCCGGTAGACCGAGGCGAAGCGCACGTACGCCACGCCGTCCATGCGCCGCAGCTCCTTCATGACCTCTTCGCCCACGGTTAGCGACGGCAGCTCCCGCTCGCCGGTGGACCGCAGGTTGTGCATGATGCGGTTGATGGCGCTCTCGATCTCCTCGATGGACACCGGGCGTTTCTCCAGCGCCCGGGTCAGGCCGCGGCGCAGCTTGTCCTCGTCGAAGGGCTCGCGGGTGCCGTCGCGTTTGACGATCCGGGGCATGACCAGCTCCGCGGTCTCGAAGGTGGTGAACCGCTCACCGCAGGTCTGGCATTCCCGGCGCCGGCGCACCGAATCCCCTTCCGCCACCAGCCGGGAGTCGATGACCTTGGTGTCGTCGGCGCCGCAGAAGGGGCAGTGCACCGGAGTCTCCGCTCAGGCAGTGGCGCCGTAGACCGGGAACCGGGCGCACAGCTTCAGCACCCGCTGGCGCACGGTCTCGATCATGTTGTCGTTGCCGATGTCGTCGAGCACGTCGCACATCCAGGTGGTCAGGGTTTCGCACTCCGTTTCCTTGAACCCCCGGGTGGTGACCGCCGGGGTGCCGATGCGCAGCCCGCTGGTGATGAACGGCGACCGCGGATCGTTGGGGACGGCGTTCTTGTTCACGGTGATGTTGGCCCGGCCCAGCGCCGCATCCGCATCCTTGCCGGTGATGTCCTTGTCGATGAGATCGAGCAGGAACAGATGGTTGTCGGTGCCGCCGGAAACCACCTTGTAGCCCCGGGCCTGGAACCCTTCCGCCATGGTCTGCGCGTTCTTCAGCACCTGCTGCTGGTAGGACGTGAACTCCTCCGTGGCCGCCTCCTTGAAGCACACCGCCTTGGCGGCGATGACGTGCATCAACGGCCCGCCCTGGGAGCCGGGGAACAGGGCCGAGTTCAGCTTCTTCTCGATGTCCGGATTTTCCCGCGCCAGGATGATGCCGCCCCGGGGCCCGCGCAGCGTCTTGTGGGTGGTGGAGGTGGTGACGTCCGCGTAGGGCACCGGGTTCGGATACAGCCCGGCGGCCACCAGCCCCGCCACGTGAGCCATGTCCACCAGCAGATAGGCGCCCACCTCGTCGGCGATGTCGCGGAACGTCTGCCAGTCGAGGCGCCGTGAGTAGGCCGAGAAGCCGCCGACGATCATCTTCGGCTTGTGCTCGAGCGCCAGGCGCCGCACCTCCTCGTAATCCACCTCGCCCGTGGTGACGTCGAGCCCGTACTGCACGGCGTTGTAGAGCTGGCCGGAGAAATTGGGCTTTGCGCCGTGGGTCAGGTGTCCGCCCGCGTCCAGGCTCATGCCGAGGATGGTGTCACCCGGCTTCAGCAGCGCCAGGTACGCCGCGGCGTTGGCCTGGGAACCGGAATGGGGCTGGACGTTGGCGTAGTGGGCGCCGAACAGCGCCTTCACTCGCTCGATGGCCAGCACCTCCACCGCGTCCACGTGCTCGCAGCCGCCGTAGTAGCGCTTGCCCGGGTAGCCTTCGGCGTACTTGTTGGTGAGCACGCTGCCCTGGGCCTCCATGACCCGGGGGCTCGCGTAGTTCTCCGAGGCGATCAGCTCGATGTGCTCTTCCTGGCGGCGATTCTCCGCCTCGATGGCGGCGGCCACCTCGTCGTCGAAGCCGGCGATGCGTTGGTCTCGATCAAACATCCGTTGGTCCGTGTTGGTCGGCAGGTGGAAGGAAAGCGCGCTATTGTAGCTCACTGCGCGGGCACGCCCCATCGGCAAACCTCATGTCGAACTTGAATTCCGCGCAGCCTGGTCGGCGTCGCGGAGGGCTGCCGACGGCACCAGCAGCGTGCGGCGGAACGCTTCCGCCATGGTGTCGGAGAAGCGCTGCCGCGACCAGCCTAAGTCGACGACCAGTTCCTCCCAGAGCTCCACCGAACCCTGGGCGGCCAGCCAGTCTCCTGCCGTGGCCACCGTGAATTCCGGGGCCAGCCGTCCCCAGCCGGCCAGCCTGCGTGCCATGCGGCGGGTGGCCCGGCGGCGATTGCGCACCCGGTCGAGCCAGGCGTCGCGCAGCGCCGGATCGTCGCGTCGCAGCGCCTTTACCACGCCCACGATGTTGCGGATGCGCGGGTTGTAGTCCGCCAGGAACTCGGCATAAGCGGACAGCAGCGTCTCGGCGTCCGATGCCGCCTCCATAGGCCGCACCGCATCGGCGAGGCCGAGCTGCTCGTCCGTGTAGCGCGCGGCGGCCACCGCGAGCGCGGGGCGATTGGCGAAGTGCAGATACACCGCCTGTCGGGAAACGCCGGCGCGTGCGGCTACGGCGCTCATGGTGAGGGGCTCGCCGTTCAGGATCACCGCCGTCGCGGCCTCCAGGATGCGCGCGCGGCCGCCGCCCGTTCGGTTCCTGCTTGACATGGTGTCAATGCTTACGGTCTGATGCGCGGAATGCAACTTTACAGGGTGTCAAGATGAACGATGGGGCAGCACGGAGAGACAGGCCTCGCCTGCGAAGGATGCTCTCGTGGCTGGGCCTGGCGGCGGCCGTCTACCTGATCGTCGGCAACCTGCTGCATCGATACGTGTTCCCGTTGCCGGCACCGGATCCGGCGACGTACCCGCGCGCGGGTGACGTCATGGAAAGCCGGGTCGAAGGGTTCCGCATGCAGGTGCTCGCCGTCGAAGATGGCTGGATACACGGGGAGCTCGTGCTGGCTCCCGGGGCTGCCGGTCCGCCCGTGCACTACCACGAAGGTTTCGCCGAGGAGTTCTCGGTCACCCAGGGCACCCTGCACATCGAGCTGGCCGACCGAATCGCCCAGGTTCCCGCCGGCAGCAGTCATCGCGTGGAGCCCCGCGTGGCGCACCGCCCGTTCAATCCCACCGCCGACCCGGTGGTGGTGTCGGGCGGCAGAACCATGCCCATCGAGTTCGCTGCCTGCCTGGTGCAGCTCTACGCCATGATGGACGAGACCGACAACGGGCCTGCCATGCTGCTGCAGTACTCGCTCAACAACGCCATGTGCGATACCCATCTCGCCAGCATCCCCCGGTGGGCGGAGACCGCCCTGCAGGTCGTCGTGGGGCCCTTCGCCCGGCTCGCCGGCTTCCGCGACTACTACCCGGCGCGATCCCTGCATCCGTCGGGCGAGACCACGTGATGCTGGACGGGGATTGATCGGCTGCGGATTGCGCTGTAGCGTGCGCGGTCCTCAACTCAGCACTCGCCAGAGGTCGATTCAGCTCGTGGCTCAATACGTGTACACCATGCAGGGCGTGACCAAGGTGGTTCCGCCCAAGCGAACCATTCTCGAGAACATCTCCCTGTCGTTCTTCCCCGGCGCCAAGATCGGCGTTCTGGGCTTGAACGGCTCGGGCAAATCGTCACTGCTGCGCATCATGGCCGGCGTCGACACGGAGTTCGAGGGCGAGGCGCGGCCGCAGAAGGGCATCAAGATCGGCTACCTGCCCCAGGAGCCTCAGCTCGACGACGAGATGACGGTGCGCGGCAACGTGGAAAAGGGGGTCGGCGAGACCATGGCGCTGCTGACCGAGTTCAACGCCATCTCCGAGAAGTTTGCGGAGCCCATGAGCGACGACGAGATGACGGAGCTCCTGGAAAAGCAGGGCGAGCTGCAGACCCGCATCGACGCGGTGAACGGCTGGGACGTGGACCGTCAGCTCGAGATCGCCGCGGACGCCCTGCGCCTGCCGCCGTGGGACGCGCCGGTGGCCACGCTCTCCGGCGGCGAGCGGCGGCGGGTGGCGCTGTGCTCGCTCTTGCTGTCGAGCCCGGACATGCTGCTGCTCGACGAGCCCACCAACCACCTGGACGCCGAGAGCGTAGCCTGGCTCGAGCGCTTTCTCGCCGAGTTCCCGGGCACGGTGGTGGCGGTGACCCACGACCGTTACTTCCTCGACAACGTGGCCGGCTGGATCCTGGAGCTCGACCGCGGCCGCGGCATTCCCTTCGAGGGCAACTACAGCGCCTGGCTCGAGCAGAAAGAGAAGCGCCTGGAGCAGGAAGCGGCCCAGGAGAAGGCGCGGCAGCGGACCATCAAGTCGGAGCTCGAGTGGGTGCGCGCCAACCCGAAGGGCCGCCAGGCCAAGAGCAAGGCGCGCCTGCAGCGCTTCGAGGAGATGCAGTCGAAGGAGTTCCAGGCTCGCAACGAGACCGCCGAGCTGTACATCCCGCCGGGGGAACGCCTGGGCGAGAAGGTGATCGACGCGCACCACGTCTCCAAGGGTTTCAGTGAACACCTGCTCATCGACGACCTGGACTGCAGCATCCCGCGCGGTGCCATCGTCGGCATCATCGGCGGCAACGGCGCAGGGAAATCCACCTTCTTCCGCATGATCACCGGCCAGGAACAGCCGGATTCCGGCGAAATCGTCATCGGCGACACGGTGGATCTGGCCTACGTGGATCAGAGCCGGGACGCTCTGGCGGCCGACAAGAGCGTCTGGGAGGAGATCTCCGACGGCCAGGACATCATCCGGGTGGGAAAGTACGAGATCCCCTCCCGCGGCTACGTGTCGCGGTTCAACTTCAAGGGGCCGGATCAGCAGAAGCGGGTGGGCGATCTCTCCGGCGGAGAGCGCAACCGCGTGCACCTGGCGAAGCTCCTGCGCCGTGGCGCCAACGTGCTGCTGCTGGACGAGCCCACCAACGACCTGGACGTGGAGACCCTGCGAGCCTTGGAGGAGGCGATCCTCAACTTCCCCGGCACGGTGCTGGTCATCTCCCACGACCGCTGGTTTCTGGACCGGGTGGCCACCCACATCCTGGCCTTCGAGGGCGACTCCCACGTGGAGTGGTTCGCGGGCAACTTCAGCGACTACGAGGCCGACCACAAGAAGCGCCTGGCGGAAGCCGGCATCGACACCTCGCCGAAACGGATCAAGTACAAGCCGCTGACCCGCTAGCGAGGCGGACGCGCCCGGGAGACCGGCCTCCCGGTCTAGACCGGCTCGTCGGGGCCGGCAGGCAGCCGGCCGAGGGCGCGCCAGACGTCGGGCAGCTCCGCTTCGAGCCCCGCCGCCAGGCTCGCCCGATCCGCCGCCGGCCGGTTCTGGCCGAGTTTGAACTTGCCTTCCAGGCTCGCCAGGGGAATCTCGACGCCGACGATCTGTCGGATCAGCGCGTCGGTGAACTCGGCGGGGGCGTCGTCCACGCGCCACGGCTCGGGCCGCGATTCTTCCATGCGGTCCGTCAGCGCCTCCACGACGCTCCGCAGAAACTCCGGCTCCTGCCGGAGTCGCACCGTGCCGCGGGCGTGGACGACCACGTAGTTCCAGGTGGGCACCACCTTGCCGGTCTGCGCCTTGCTCGCGTACCAGCTCGGCGTCACGTAATGGGCGGGGCCATGGAAGATCACGAGCGCCGGCTCGCCCGCCAGGCTCTGCACGTGCGGGTTGGCGCGCGCCAAGTGGCCCTGCAAGGTGCCGGGCCCGTCGCCGTGCGCGAGGAGAAGGGGCAGATGGCTGGCCCGGGGGCCGTCGGGGCCGTTGGTCAACAGGGTGCCGAAGACGATCCGGCCGACGGCGCGGGCGAGGGTCTCCTGATCCTCCACCCGGAACGCTCCCGGATTGTAGAAGCCGCTGGCTTTCACAGAACTCACCGCGTAATGGCGCGCGCGAACGATATCCTACCCGGCTTTCCGCCGCAGCTAGCCGCTGTACCGCAGTCCGCCGCCCTGATGCCGGATGGTGACCGAACGCAGCACCTCGGTGCGGAACCGCGGTACGTCGATCCGGCCTACAGCCACGTAGTCCGCCCGCGCAAGCTGGTGATCCAGCCGCAGCCGCACGTAGCCACGGTGCCGATTGTCCGTCCACACCACCTCCGGGTTGTGTGACGCGATCAGGTTGTCGAGCAGGGCGGCACCCTCCGGGCCGAAGGCTTCGAAATCCCCGGGGGACGTGATGCTCGTGGTGCCGATCTCCAGGCCCATGCCCTCGCCTGCGTCGTCGAACAGCTCGTTGAACCAGAAGGCGTGACTGTCGCCGGTAAGCACCAGCAGGTCGCGGGCTCCCTCACCAGCACACAACGCGTAGAAGCGCGCCCGGGCATCTGGATAACCGTCCCACGGATCCAGATACAGCGGCAGATCAAAACGGCCGAGCGTGCGCAAATGGGCAAGCTCATCCGCGGAGGCAGCCTCGAGCCCCCTCTCCGGCAGCGGCGGCACGTGAACTCGCGCCATGGGAATCTGATTCCCGATCAGGCGCCACGGTCGGCGCGCCTGCCGTGACTCCGACAGGGCGTCGCGGAGGAACGCTTCCATGGCACTCGACAGCATGTTGCGGCCCGGCGCACCCACCACCTCGCGCATGAATCGCCGGGCCTCCTCGACGCTGCGGATCTCCGGCAGGTGAGATCCGTACTCGATCTGCCGACTCCTTCCGGTGTGGCGGGTCTCCAGCGTTACCAGCGACGCCAGATCGCCGAATTGGAGGTGGCGCCAGTAGTCGGTACGGGAGCCACCTTTTTCCGGCTCCCGGACCGGCATCCACTCGTACCAAGCGCGCAACGAAGCGCTGAGCCGATCCGGCCACGCACCTTCGGTTTCATCCTGATGATTCTCGGCACCGCCGGTCCAGGGATTGTTGGCGCTCTCGTGATCGTCCCACAGGGCAATGAGTGGATGCGCTGCATGCAGGGCTCGGGATCCCGGTTCCGCCTTGTACTGCGCGTGACGCTCCCGATAGTCGGCGAGGGTCACGATTTCCCGCCGCGGCGCATGCACCCGTCCGAGCACCGCGCCAACCTGCGCTCCATAGCCGTCCGAGCCGTACTCGTAGATGTAGTCGCCGAGATGCACCACGAACTCGACCTCCGGATCACGCGCTATGGCCTCGTAAGCGTTGAAGTACCCGAATGGAAAGTTGGAGCAGGAGGCGAGGGCCAGCACGAGGCTCTCCAGACGTCCCACCGGCAGGGTCCGGGTGCGCCCCACGGGCGAAACCGTCCCTGCGGCCTCGAAGCGATAGAAGTAGGACCTTCCGGCCTCCAGACCGCCCGCCACCACCTTCACCGTGTGGTCACGGTCGGCGTCGGCGAACCCGGCGCCGCGGTTCACGATGCGCTCGAAAGCGGCGTCCTCGGCGATGGTCCATCGCACTTCCAGGCGCGGTCTTACGGGGGCTACCCGAGTCCACAGCACCACGCTCCGGTAATCGGGATCACCACTGGCCACGCCGTGGCTGAACAGGTCCGGATGACGTGCCCCGGCTCCCACCCGCCCTGCGACCGTGACCGCCGCCAGACCCGCAAGGGCCTGGCGGCGGGTGAGATGCGGCCCCATCACAGTTCCGCCGCCACCGTGAGGGCGATCGTTCGTGGCGCGCCGATCCAGGCGCCACCACCGGAAATGCCACCGAGATACGACTCGTCGAGCAGGTTGTTCACCACCAACCGCAGCGAGGTGCTGCGAAAAAAGTCGCCCATGCCTTCCCCGCTGAGGCCCAGGTAGGCATCGGTGAGCCAGTAGTCGTCGGCGATGAAGCCGCCATCCAGCGATACGGGACGCTCGTCCGTGTACTTGCTGGAGACGCCGACGCTCACGGGCCCTTTCTGCCAGTCGACGGAAAGTACGAACAGGTTCTGCGCCACTCCCACCACGTCTGCGCCGGGCGTGATGCCTTGCGCCTCGTCCACCGCAGGGTCGCCGGTGCCCAGATAGGTGGAGTCGTTACGGGTGTAGGAGGCGTAGACGGACCACGCATCGTCGATCTGCAACGTTCCGGAAAGCTCGATGCCGTCAGACTCGATGCCACCGGCGTTGAAGTAGGTACCGTTGGTGCCGATGATGTAGTTCGGTCCGGCCGCCGTCTCGGGCGCCAGGAAGATGATGCGGTCGTTGAACTCGATGTCGTAGTACGTCACCGCCAAGGTATAGCGGTCTCCGAGGTAGCGGATGCCGAGGTCGTAGTTCTCCGCCGTCTCCGGCTCGAGCCCGGCCAGATCGGATTCCGGCCGTTCCAGAACCTCGTCGCGAATGGCGGCGAAATTCTCGGCATAGCCGGTGAACAGCTCCAGCCCGTCCAGCGGCGTCCGGTAAATCATGCCCCCGGAGAACAGCACCTTGGAGTCGGAATCCACCGCAGCGTCCGGGGTCTCGCGGAAAAGGTCCTCTCGCTCCACCTCCACCAGGAACTGCTTGATGCCCAACGTCGTGGTGACGGGACCGAGGACCAGGCTCTCCTCGACGTACCACTTGACGATTTCCTGCGGATACTCCCGGTCGTACTGGGTCCAGTAGTCGGGCCGCTCGTATTCGTAGCCTACCCGCGTGTCGGTGATCCTGTGCCAGTCGCGATGCTCCATGCGCACCTGGTCCTCGTACCAGATGCCGCCACGCAACGTGCTGGCGATGCCGCCGAGCTCCGCGTCCCAAACGAAGTCCACGGTGGCGCCGCGGCGCTCCTTCTCGTAATGGGTGTGGCGGTACGACTGCACCGGAATCGCACCGGCCGGATAGCAGGCCGGATCGTACTCGGGCCCGGCGCCGCCGTAAGGGAAGGTGATGGACGACACGCATCCCGGCGCGGGGGCCAGGGCCCGGCCGTCCCCATCCACAAAGCGAATCAGGCCCAGGATGGCTCCGCCCCTCGCCTGCGGCGACCCGGTGAACTCGGTCTCGGGATCGCCCGCATCGTCTACGACGTCCACCAGATAGGGAGGAACCCAGTCGCCACGACCCTCGTTGTGGTGATAGTAGGCTCCGGCGGAGAGATTCAAACCTTCCACGGGCTCCGCCTCGAGCTTCAGGTAGCCGAACAGGTTCTCGCGCAGCGTGGACCAGCCGCGCCGGTACACCTGGTCCACATAGGGGATTCCCGACCATTCGTCGGCGAGGCGATCCCAGTCCGGGTTGGCCTCGAACTCGGCGGCGGAAAACAGCCGCTGGTAGTTGTCCTCGTGGGTGTCGTCGTAAGAGACGTAGCCCGTGACGTCCGCACCGCCGAGGCTCGAGAGGAACTTGAGCGCCACGTGGTCACGCTCGTGCTCTGCCGCACCGTTGATCCAGTCGGTCGCGCTTTGATGTGAAGCCGATACCCAGGCATAGAGTTCGCGCCCGAACAGGGCGCCGGTGTCGTACCGCACGTAGTACTTTTCCGCCTCGAACTCGCCGAACGTGCTCGAGAAGCGCAGCTCCGGGGCAGTCTCGGGATCATCGGTCACGAAGTCCAACGTTCCGCCCAAGGCCTCATTGGATCTCGAGGCGACGTCCGCCGTCCCCTGGGAGACGCCCACGCCGGCCAGGTTCTCGGTGTCGACGTAACGGTTGGCCTTGGCGCCCCCGCCGTAATTGGAGTTACCGTTGGGCATGCCGTCGATGGTCATGCCGATCTGCTGCTCGTCCAGATTCACCTGGAAGCCGCGAATGGCGATGGTCGTGGACCAGTCATCGAACCCGTAAGTATCGCCTTCCTGGATGCTGACCCCAGGCAGGTTGTCGATAACCGAAAGAACGCTCGTGATGGGCGTCTGCTGGCTCTGCATGGACTCGGTCACAGCATTGTTCGCAAAGGTCCTGCTCTTGCCGATGACCACCAGTTCTTCCACCAGACCCGGCGGCTCGACATCCGCCTGCGCCAGCACCGGGTTGGCCAGTATGCAGCCCGAGATGCCCGCCAGCGCAACCAGCTTCGATTTGCTGCCAAAAGGTTTCATGCTTTCGTTTCCCCCATGGGGCTCGCGTTGGAGCCTGTTCTTGCTTATTCCCCGGCGGACCTCGCGTTCGTTCGAAAGGTCCGGCCGGGACCCCGGGGGCATAGGAACAAAGCCGCGTGAATGTTTGGTGATGGCTGCGTGAACCTTCCGCAACAGCCACGCCGCGGAGCGAGCCCAGGTGGAAGGAGGGCAGGCTACTCGCTCGGGACTGCCGGAATGCGCACGACGAAGGTGGATCCCTCCCCCAGATCGCTGGTGAGGGTGATCTCGCCCCCGAGCTGCTGGCACAAACCGCGGCAGATGGCGAGGCCGAGCCCATGGCCCTGGCCGTTCTCGCCCGCCACGCTGGCCTGAGTGAAGGGTTCGAAGATGCGCGCCTGCATCTCCACGGGAATGCCGACGCCAGTGTCGGCGACCTCGAGGCAGATTTCTTCATCGCTGACCTGACAGGTGAGCGTGACCTGCCCGTGCTCGGTGAACTTGGCGGCGTTGGTCAGCAGGTTGAGCAGGATCTGGCGCAACTTGAGCTCGTCCGAGCGGAAGGAGCCCGCCGCGCTTCCCCGCACCTCGAGCCGATTGCCTCGCGCCCGGATCAGCCCTTCCGCCAGGCTCACCACCTCCCGGATCATCCGTTCCGGCTCGAAGGCGCGCACCTCGAGCCCGGCGCTGCCTTGCTCGGCCTTCGCCAGATCCAGCATGGCCTCGATCAACCGCAGCTGGTGCTCCGCCGCCTGGGTGATGCGCTGGAGATCGTCCACGTCCTGCCGGCGGCCGTCCTCCATGGCCTGCTCCGCCATCAGCTCGCTGTAGCCCATGATGGCGTGGAGCGGCGTGCGCAGGTCGTGACTCATGTTCGCCAGGAACCGGCTCTTGGCCCGGTTCGCCGACTGGGCTTGATTGCGGGCGATGATGAGCTCCGTGACGTCGTCGCCCAGGCAGATGACGCGGACCCCCGTGGGGGCCGTCTGCCGCGCAATGCGCCAGACGAACGTCCGTGCGCCCACCTGCCCTTCCAGGATCATCTCCCCCGGCCCCTCACCGGCAATGAGCCGGTCGAGCCGATCCAGGTTGGCAGCACCGAAGGTTTCCTCCACCAGAAACTTCCGGTAGTGCTGACCCAGCACCGCGCCGCGCTCGAGGTCCAGGGAGGTCAGCAGCTTGCGGTTCACCAGCTGCACGATGCCCTCGTCGTCCAGCTCGGCGATGCCGGAGTCGGCGATCTCCAGATACCGCTGAAAACGCCGCGTCTGCGCTTCGAGCTTCCGCTGGTTCTCGAAATCGCGGGTGAGATCTTCGCAGACGCCGAGCAGGGTTCGCGGCCGCCCGGCATCGTCACGGAGGACGCTCACCTTGGTTCTCGCTTCGAGCTGCTTGCCGTGGGCGGTGGGCAGCGGACCCTGCATGATGGTCTCCGAGCGCCTGCTGGCGCACAGCTCGCGAACCGTCTGGGTCATCTCCTCCGCAAGCTTGCGGGGAAACAGCTCGAACCAGGTCTTGCCGAGCACGGCCTCGCGGCTGATTCCGAACAGCCGCTCGCCCGCCTTGTTGAAGGCGACGTACGCCAGGGTATCTGCGTCCAAGGCGAACACGTGCACGGGCAGGCTGGCGAGCAGGGTGTCGGCGAACTGTTCCTGCTCCAGCAGCTCGCGCTCGAGCCGCTGCCGCTCTCCGCTGACAGGCGCCGGATCGCGAGGATCCCGACCCCTGTCACTCATCGAGTAACGCCTTGTGTACCAGCGCCTCGAATTTACGCAGCTGCGCCTCCACCAGCGCGGCATTCGCGGGCGCCACCCGCCGCTCCCGCTGGTCGTCCGGATTCTCCAGCACCCGCACCAGGCCACGCCTCTCGTGCTGCGCGATCCACCGGGAGATGCTCTGGCGGGGGATGCCGGTGAGGCTGGCAAGCTCGCCGATGGTGGGCTGCCTGCCCTCGGCCTGGAGACGGATCGTGGTCAGCATGGTGAACAGGGCGCCGATCGAGGTGGTACGGCCGTAATGGGTGACGAGATCCGAGAGGATTACCTCGAGTCGCTTCAGATCATCTTTCAAATCACACCTTCCGGGCCAAGGCCAAGGGACCCGCGCGATGAATCATCACTCGCCGGCGGGCGGCGTTTCAACGAAGCGCCCAGGCTGGGCTCATCATCCTCGCGGACACCCATCAGAGCGCATCCAGCACGTCGAGGGCCCCCGAAAGGCTCTTGACGCCGTGCACGGTCATGCCGCCGATCACGTCCTTGGGTCGGTTGGCGAAAGGTACGATGGCCTGGCGGAAGCCGTGCTTTCGCGCTTCCGCCAGCCTCTGCTGGCCGTTGGCCACCGGGCGAACCTCGCCGGTGAGACCGAGCTCGCCGAAGACGATGAGGTCTCGCGGCAGATTGCGGTTGCGGAACGAGGAGAGCACCGCGAGCAGCGCGGCCAGATCGGCACCCGTCTCGCTGATGCGAACGCCCCCCACCACGTTGGCGAATACGTCCTGATCCGCCAGGGTGATGCCGCAGTGCCGGTGCAGCACCGCCAGGTGCATGGCCAGGCGCTGGGCCTCCAGGCCGACGGCCACCCGGCGAGGATAGCCGCCCTGCACCCCGTCCACCAGAGCCTGCAGCTCCACCAGCAGCGGCCGCGTGCCTTCCCAGGTGACCGTGACCACGCTGCCGGGGGAATCCAGCTCGCCGCGCTGCAGAAAGATGGCGGACGGGTTCGCCACCTCCTTCATGCCCTGCTCGGTCATGGCGAAGATGCCGAGCTCGTTCACCTCGCCGAACCGGTTCTTGATGCCGCGCAGCGTTCGGTAGCGGCTGCCGGCCGGGCTGTCGAGCATCACGAAACAGTCGATCATGTGCTCGAGCACCTTGGGCCCCGCCAGGCTCCCCTCCTTGGTCACGTGGCCCACGAGAATCACCACGGTGCCCGTCTGCTTCGCCAGGCGCGTGAAGAACGCGGCGCTCTCCCGCACCTGGGAGACGCTCCCCGGGGTGCTGTCCACCGTCTCGAGCTGCATCACCTGGATGGAGTCCAGCACCACCACCTTCGGCCGCCGCTCGTCCATCAACCGGGCCACGGCCTCGCCCCGGGTCTCGGAGGCCACGGACAGGCGATCGGCAGGCAGGCCCAGGCGCTGGGCGCGCAGCGCGAGCTGGTGCAGGGACTCTTCGCCGGTGACGTACAGCACCTCGGCGTCGGCCGCCAGGCCCGTGCAGACCTGCAGCAGCAGGGTGCTTTTCCCCGCCCCGGGATCGCCGCCGATGAGCACCACGGAGCCGGCCACCAGCCCGCCCCCCAGCACCCGGTCGAGCTCCGAGAAGCCGGTGGGCAGCCGCACCGCCTCCTCCGGCTCCACCTCGGAGAGCCGCTTCACTTCGCTCTTGGCCCCGGCGAAGCCGAGCCCGGGCTCGCGGACAGGGCCGATGCTCACCCGCGACAGCGAGTTCCAGGCGCTGCAGGCCGTGCACTGGCCCTGCCACTTCATGTGCTCGGCGCCGCACTCGCTGCAGACGTAGGCCGTCTTGGACTTGCTCTTCGCCACGGGACTATTCGAACGACGCGAAGCGGTCGTAGCGGTCCGGCGCCAGGTTCTCGAACTTGGTCAGATTGCCGATGAAGGCCAGCCGCACCATGCCGATGGGCCCGTTGCGCTGCTTGCCGATGATGATCTCCGCCGTGCCCTTGTCCGCCGACTCCGGGTGATACACCTCGTCGCGGTAGACGAACAGGATCACGTCCGCATCCTGCTCGATGGCGCCGGACTCGCGGAGGTCGGCCATCACCGGGCGCTTGTCGGTACGCTGCTCCAGGCTCCGGTTGAGCTGGGACAGGGCGATGAGCGGACACTTCATCTCCTTGGCGATGGCCTTCAGCGAGCGGGAGATTTCGGAAATCTCGTTGGTGCGGTTCTCCGGATTGCCGGAGCCGCGCATGAGCTGCAGGTAGTCCACCACGATCATGCCGAGCTTGCCGGTCTCCCGGGCCACCCGCCGCGCCCGGTTGCGCAGCTCGTTGGGGGTGATGGCCGGCGTGTCGTCGATGAACAGCTGCTTGTCCTTGAGCTGGCTGACGGCGGACGTGAAGCGCGGCCAGTCGTCCTCGTGCATGTCGCCGGTGCGCATGCGCGACTGGTCGATGCGCCCCAGGGACGACAGCAGGCGCATGACGAGCTGCTCGGCCGGCATCTCCAGGCTGAAGAACAGCACCGCGCCGTCGCTCTCCATCACCGCATGCTCCACCAGATTGAGGGCGAAGGAGGTTTTGCCCATGGACGGGCGGCCGGCGACGATGACGAGATCCGAGGGCTGCAGCCCCGCGGTCTTCTTGTCCAGATCGTCGAAGCCGGTGGGCACGCCGGTGATGGGGTTGCGGGAGGCATAGAGCTTCTCGATGCGATCCACTGCGGCGGTGAGCAGGGGCACCAGTTTCTGCGGCCCGCCTTCCTTCAACCGCCCTTCGGCGATTCGGAACACCTCCTGCTCCGCCATGTCCACCAGCTCGTCGCTGCGGCGGCCTTCCGGCGTGAATGCGGCGTCGGCGATGCGCTGCGCGGCGCCGATGAGCTGGCGCAGCGTGGAGTGCTCGCGGACGATCCTGGCGTACGCCAGCAGGTTGCTCGCCCCCGGGGTGCTCTCGGCCAGCTCGGCCAGGTAGGCGAGCCCGCCGCACTTTTCCAGAAGTCCCTTCGAAACCAGCCGCTCAGAGACGGTGACCGCGTCCAGCGGCTGATCGCTGGCGGCCAGATCCGCCATGGCCTCGTAGATGATCTGGTGCCCCGGCCGGTAGAAGTCCTGGGCGCCTATCACCTCCGCCACGTTGAACCAGGCGTCGTTGTCCAGCATGAGCCCGCCGAGCACCGACTGCTCGGCTTCCAGGGAATGGGGGGGTGCCTTGGGCGAGCCGTAGCTGCCCGCGCGGGGACGGCGCACGGCTTCGGGCACGCTCGTGAGTTCCTCGGCATCCGGCGGAATCGCCTCGGGGCCTTCCTCGGGCTCGAAGATCCTTTCGGACATGGTGACAAAAGCCGTGGCGCTCGGAGAGAAAAGCCTGAGAGCAACGGCCCCTCAAATCAAGGGGAATTTAGCTCGCAATGAGAAAGCGCAATGAAAATGCTAGGCGGCAGCCGCGGAGTCACCGGGCGAAGCCGCCCTGCCGGACGGCCTCGCAGCCCCGCCTCATTCGGGAACGACGGATACCTGAATGGCCACGGTGACGTCGGAATGCAGCTGGACGTCGATCTCGTACTCGCCGATGGCGCGGATGGGACCTTCCGGCAGCCGCACTTCGCTCTTCTCGATCTCCACGCCTTTCGCCGTCACGGCGTCGGCGATGTCGTGGGTGCCCACGGAGCCGTACAGCTTGCCCTCTTCACCCGCCTTGACGACGAGGGTGACGGCCATGCCCTCGAGCCCCGCGGCCCTGGCCTGAGCTTCCGCCAGACGATCCCCGGCCACCCGCTCGAGCTCCGCCCGGCGCTCCTCGAACACCGCCCGGTTCTCGCTCGTCGCCCGCACGGCCTTGCCCTGGGGGATGAGGTAGTTGCGGGCGAAGCCCGGCTTCACCGTGACCTCGTCGCCCAGGTCACCGAGGTTGCCGATGCGCTCCAGCAGTATCACGTTCATCTCGGTCTCCTCGGCTTACCGATGGGCATCGGTGTAGGGCAGCAGCGCCAGGTAACGCGCCCGCTTCACTTCCTGGGCCAGACGCCGCTGCTGGCGGGCCGTGGTCCCGGTGATGCGGCTGGGCACGATCTTTCCGGTCTCGCCGATGTACTGCTTGAGGAGATCGAGGTTCTTGTAGTCGATCTCAGCTCCCGGCACGTCGAGCCGGGCGAACTTCTTGCGGCCGAATCGTCTGCTCATTCTCCCTCCTCCTGGGTGGCGGCGGTCTGGGCGCGCTGCTGCTCCTGCTCGCGGCGCTGCTCGCGCTCACGGTCCTTTTCCTGCTCCCGCAGCTCCTCCTCGTAGATCTTGGAGTGCCCTTCCGGCGCGGACTTGCGGCGGATGACGAGGTTGCGGATCACCGCGTCGTTGAAACGGAACGCGCTCTCCAGCTCCGCCAGGGTCTCTTCACCCACTTCGATGTTCATCATCACGTAGTGGGCCTTGTGGATCTTGGCAATGGGGAACGCAAGCTGGCGCCGGCCCCAGTCCTCCTTGCGGTGGACCTTGCCTTCGCCGCGCTCGATGAGCTGCTCGTAGCGTTCGATCATGCCGGGCACCTGATCGCTCTGATCGGGGTGCACGAGAAAGACGACCTCGTAGTGCCGCATCGGACCTCCTTTCGGTGTAGCCGCCTCCGCCCGCGGGCATGTCGCCTCTTGATGAACGAGCGTGAAGCAAGGGGTTTTTCAAGGGAGGCGCATTCTAGGGGCGCCGGCGGGCACATGCAAGCTCGCCGAATGGCTCGCCGAATGGCTCGCCGAATGGCGCTAACGCCGCTGCCGCACTGCCTCGAACAGCAGGATGCCGGCGGCCACCGAGACGTTGAGACTGGCGACGGTGCCACTCATGGGGATGCGCACGGTCTGATCGCACAGCTTGCGGGTGAGCGCGCGCATGCCCTCCCCCTCGCTGCCGAGCACGATGGCGCAGCTCGCCCCGAAATCCGCCTCACTCCAGGGCGTCTCGGCGTCGCCGTCCGCGCCGATGACCCAGACACCGCGCTCCTTGAGCCACTCCAGGCGGCGGGCGAGATTCGCCACCTCCACCAGCAGCAGACCCTCGGCACCGCCCGCGGCGGTCTTCAGCGCCGCCTCGTTCAGCGGTGCGCTGCGCCGCCGGGGCAACAGCACCGCCTGAACACCGGCGGCGTTGGCGCTACGCAGGCAGGCGCCCAGATTGCGCGGGTCGGTGACGCCGTCCAGCACCAGGACGAGCCTGGGCTCGGGCAGATCCGGCCACAGCCGCTCCAGGGTCTTCTCGTCCGCCGGTGCCAGCGCCTGGCAGTCGGCCAGCACCCCCTGATGACGGCCCTGGGCGCGGCGGTCGAGCCACGCCCGCTCCGCCAGCTCGACCCGGATGCCGCGCTCCCGTGCCGCCGCCACCAGCTCCGCCATGCGCCGGTCGCGCCGGCCCCGCTGCACGTGCAGCACCCGTACCCGCTCGGGATCGCGCTCCAACAGCGCCGCCACCGCGTGCACACCGTACACCTGGCTCACCGGTCCCTCCGGCGCCGGCGCCCGCGGCCACCGCCGCGGCCGTCGCTGGTCTTACCCACCAGCTCCAGATCCACCTTGCCCACCGCCGGCTGCACGTCCACCAGCCGCACCCGCAGCTCGTCGCCGAGGCCGAAGCGTCGGCCGGAGCGGTCTCCCACCAGGGTCATGCTGGCGGCGTGATAGCGGAAGTAGTCCTGCCCGAGCCCGGAGATGTGCACCAGGCCCTGAACGTAGTAGCCCGTGAGCTCCACGAACAGCCCGAACTCGGTGACGCTCATCACCACGCCGTCGAATTCCTCGCCAATGCGCTGGGCCACGTACTCGGCCTTCAGCCAGCCGTCCACGCCCCAGGAGACCGCCTCCGCCCGCCGCTCGGCGAACGAGATATGCGCGCCCGTGGTGCTCAACCAGTCCGGGGTCATGACGGGCTCGTCCCCCCGAAGCGCCGCCTTGATGGCCCGGTGCACCACCAGGTCGGCGTAGCGTCGGATGGGCGAGGTGAAGTGCATGTAGCGCTCGAGCGCGAGGCCATAATGGCCAACGTTGTCCGGGCTGTAGGCCGCCTGGGTCATGGATCGCAGGGCCAGCATCTCGAAGATCCACTTGTCCGGGCGGTCCCCCAGCAGCATCAGCGCTTCGTGGAGCACCTTCGGGGTCACGTCCCCGGGCGCGAGCCGCACCCCGGCGAAGGCCAGCGCCTGGCGAAGCTGATCGGTCTTCGCAGCATCGGGCTGCTCGTGCACCCGGTAGAGGGCCGTATGATTCACGCTTTCGAGGTAGCGCGCCGCGCAGACGTTGGCGCTGATCATGGCTTCCTCGATGAGACGATGCGCGTCCAGCCGGGTGATCGGGTGAATCGCCTTGACGTGGCCGTCTTCCAGCTCGAGCACGGCTTCGTGGGTGTCGAAATCCAGCGCCCCGCGCTGTTCCCGGGCCGCGCGCAGGGCGTGATAGACCCCCTCCAGCTCCCGGAGCGAGTGCTGCACCTCCGGCTCCACGTCCAGAGCGCCCGCCTCCAGGAACTCCTGCACCCGGGTGTAGGTGAGCCGCTGCCATGAGCGGATCACCGCCTCGTAGAAATCGAACCGGGTGACGTGGCCCCGGGTGGTGACGTGCATGTCGCACACCATCGCGAGCCGGGGCTCCTGGGGCCGCAACGAGCACAAGCCGTTTGAGAGCGCCTCGGGCAGCATGGGCACGACCCGGTCGGGCAGGTACACGGAGTTCCCCCGTTCCCAGGCCGATAGATCCAGGGCGCTGCCGGGCTTCACGTAGTGGGCCACATCGGCGATGGCCACCACGAGGCGCCAGCCGCCGCGGACGCGCTCGGCGAACACCGCGTCGTCGAAATCCCGCGCGCTCTCGCTGTCGATGGTCACCAGCGGCACGTCCTCCAGCAACGTGCGGTCGCGGTGGCGGGCAGGCTGGACGTGCTTGGGCAAACGCTCGGCTGCCGTCAGCGCCGGCTCCGGCCACTCCCGCGGCACCCCGTGGCTCGCCAGCAGGGTCTCCGCGGCGTGGGCGGCGCCGGCCCGTGCCGAGATCACCTCCGTGACCACCCCGACCAGGCCGCGCCGGTCCTCGCCGGTGATGCGCACCGCGACGGTGTTGCCGTTCTCCCCGACCTGGGGCGGTTCCTCCAGCACCACCCGGCCCTTGTACTCCGGCGACACCGACTCCACGTGCGGGTAGCGGCCGTGCCAGCGCAGTTCCCCCACCACCGGCTGGCTGGAATGTTCCACCACCCGCATCACCCGGGCCTGCTCGCCGACGACCTGGGCCTCCACCCGATCGCCGGGACGCAGGCGGAAACCCGGGCCCCGTTCCACGGGCACGCCGGCGAAGGTGAGGTTGCGTCCACGGCCTTCCAGCACCCCGACCTTGCCGTCCTCGGCAGCGACGTGGTAGTGGCCCCGGTGATCCTGCATCAGCTCGCCGCTGCGCAGCATGCCCTTCACCAGCAGGCGTAGGGCCTTGCGGCTGATCGGGTCCTGACTGTGGGTCAGGGAGACCAGCTCGCGCCAGCCCACCGGCGCCTCCTCCCTGGCCAGCAGCTCGAGCAGCTCGCCCGCCGTGAGCCGCTGACGGCCGCCCCGGCCCCGGCCGCCGTGTTTACCCCTGGGTTTTCCCGAATCCATAATTGACATTGCCCATCGCTGTTATTAAATTGCGCGCCCCACTTCCTGCCGAGGTGGTGAAATTGGTAGACACGCTAGCTTCAGGTGCTAGTGGGGGAAACCCCGTGGAGGTTCAAGTCCTCTCCTCGGCACCATCATCCCGTGATGGTAACGCTTCCAGTCTCCTGACCCGGAACTGAAAAAGCCAGCCTCTCGGCCTGCACCGCCCGGTTCCGGCCACCCTGAGGGAATGATGCCCGCCATGGATTACATCTGCGGCCGGGACACCTGGCAGCTGGATGTGATTCCGCCCGGTCCTGACACGGACCCACCATTCGGCAATGCCGCCGCGCACGGGTGATGGCAGATTGTCGTCAGAGCAACGCAGGAGACTCTCCATGGATCGACACGTGGCGCTGGTACTCTCTTTGCTCATGACTTCCGTCCCCACGGCCTACGGTTGGGGTCAGAATCCACAATCCCACCCCCGCAACATCGTGACAGTGCGCCCCGCCGGCGGCGACTACGCCGATCCCGTGGAGGCGGCTAAGAACGCGTACGAGGGCGAGGCCTGGTGCCGAGCTGCGGCCCAGAGCCAAGCCTGCCGAATGCGAATCGGCGCGGGCCTTTTCTTTCTCGCCGAGACACTGCACATCCCCGATGGGATCACAGTGCGAGGCGCCGGCAAGGACCGCACCATCCTGGTGGCCGAGCAGGGGGTCGCCACGGCCGTAACGTCCTCCGGCCCCGGGAACGTCACGATCCGCGACCTCACCATCTTCAACAGCCAGCCGGGCGCGATGCTTGCCGTGGGATACCGCGTGGACGGCCCTGAAGATCTGGAGGTGCAGACGCTGACGAAGCTGACACGTGTGGCGATCCACGTCCAAGGCGCGCAGGAGAACATCGCTCTCTCCAGATACGGTCGCATGGTGGTGAGCCAGGCTGAGCTGACGGCCCCGGGTGGCGTGGGGACGGAGAACTTCAATGAAGCCGGCGCACCACTTCGGCTCCTGGAGTCCACGATCTCCGCGGCAGCGGGCATCGTGCAGAGGGGTCCGGATCCGGGTGGACCGGGCCTGGTCATCCAACTCGTCGATTCCCACGTGAGCTCGATCGATTTCAACAGCGAAGAATCCGTGCTCGAGATTCGCGGCGGAACGACCGGATTGATTGAAGCAGTGGACCAAGGCGTCATCTTGAAGCTGGTGGGCGTCCACGTGAGGGGCGGCATCAGTTGGGACATGACCGACGGCGTCATGCTCGACGGGGTCACCGTGGAAGGCAATATCGGTAACGGCTTCAGTTCCGGGACCTTCACCGTTCGGCGATCATACATCGTCGATGATGAAGTCGCAGTGCGGGCGACGGATGCCGGAGCGGTCATCGAGCAGTCGGTCCTCCGGGCACCGGTGGCCGTGCGGGTGTCGGACGGCGCCACAGCGACCCTGGTCTCCACGCTGGCCGCCGGCGACATCGTGGTCGAGGGGGCCCGCGCCAGCTGCCGCGACAGTTACGGCCAGGAGTACCAGCTGCTCGGCGAGGATTGCCTCCTGATCGAACCCTGATGGGCAGGATCAGCACGGTTGCGCGGCTGCGCCGCGAGCCAGGCTGAGTGCGCGCCGGGGCCTGGCCCGCTAGCTGCCACGCCGTGTCACGGAGGCTCGACGGCCGTTCCGGCGGATACACCCAAGGCCTTCGTGAAGAACTCGATCACGCGGCGCTCGACGCGGCGGGTGGCGCTGTCGGGATCGTCGTCCACCATGTGAACGGTCAGGACGGCGTGAGGCGCCATGCCGGTACCCGGCGCCGCGTCCTCCGGCTCCAGCTCGATGGCCTCGAACCGTTCGCCGAAGGTTCGCTTCAGATATTCGAAGCGAGCATCGCGACAGACCGGGTCACCTTTGAAGCGCAGGCCCAGCATCGTCAGATCTTCCTCGTCCAGACGGCGCCGGGCGCAGCCGATCTCCGCGGGAGACGCATCGATGGCCCCAGCCCGCTTGGCCGCCCCGGGACCTATCGGCAAAGGCAGCGACGGTTGGGACAACACCGGTGCCACCACCGCCGGCTCGGTCATCATCGCCAGGGCGAACCCCCCGGTGAAGCACATGCCCAAGGCGCCCACGCCCCGACCACCACATTCCCCGTGGACCTGCCGCGCCAGCGCCCGCAACCAGTCGACGATGGGGCTCGAGCGATCGGTGGCCCAGACCGAGAACTCCCGGCGAATGCACACACTCTTGAACAGTTCCTGCGCCAGGTAGCCTCGGCTGGGCGCCTTGCCGGGAATCCCGAACAGGCTCGGCAGGTACACGGTCAGCCCCGCCGCCACCAGCCGGTCGGCGAAACGCACCACCAGGGGGTGCAGGCCGGGCATCTCGTGGATGACGATCACGGCAGGCCCCGCGCCGCGGCGGTACACGGTGCGCGTCCAGCGGCCGTCGTCGAAGTCGAACGCCGTATAGTCATCGAGAGCTGCCATGGGGTGCTCGCTGTCAGACCGCATCTCGACGGCCAGTGTAGCGGGTTCGGCTCCGTCTGTGCCCTTCGTCGTCTCGGCGCAGCCCCGGCACGGCGACAGCATGACAGTGCGTGGGAGGTCTTGCCGGGCTAGACTGCGGCGCCATGCAACCATCGTCTCGCGTGCGCCTCGCCGCGTTCCTGTTCCTCTCGCTGTTACCGATGGCCGGGTCTGCCGCCGAGGCCGACCTGCCGTACCAGGTGAGCTACCACGCCCGCTTCCTGCCGGAAGACGGCCTGGTGGAAGCCGCCATTACCGTGGACCAGCCCCGGCAGCGCCTCGTCCTCCTGGATTTTCGCGCGCCGGAGGAACGGTTCCGAGATTTCGCCGCGGACGGCGACATCCGCCGGGAGGGCCCGCGACTGCTCTGGCAGGTGCCCGCCGGAGGCGGCCGGTTGAGTTACCGGGTCACCGTCGACCATCGCCGTGACGGCGGCTACGACGCGCGCCTGACCGACACGTGGGCCATCGTCCGGCTGGGCGATCTGTTTCCCGCCGCCCGGGTACGCAGCCGGCGCGGCGCTTACTCGGACGCGACTCTCAGCCTCGCCGGCCCCGAGGACTGGAGCTTCGAGACCCGCTACGGCCCGGTGCGCGACGAGCCGGTGGCCGTTGATACCGCCGGCCGCCGGTTCGACCGGCCCATCGGCTGGCTGGCCGCCGGCGAGGTGGGCATTCGCCGCACCCGGGTCGCGGATCGGCGCATCGCCATCGCCGGCCCCAAGGATGAGGGATTCCGGCGCATGGACCTGCTCACCTTTCTGCGCTGGACCCTGCCGGAGCTCGTCCGGGTGGCGCCATCGCTGCCGGAGCGGATCCTCATCGTCGGGGGCGCCGCGGAGATGTGGCGGGGCGGGCTTTCCGGGCCCGGCTCGCTGTACGTGCATCCCGACCGGCCGCTCGTCAGCGGCAACGCCACCAGCACGTTCCTGCACGAGCTCATGCACGTGGCCACCGAGGAGCCTCCGGCCGCGGGCGACGACTGGATCGTGGAGGGGCTCGCCGAGTACTACAGCCTGGTAGTGCTGCTGCGCTCCGACGGCATCAGCGGAGCCCGCTTCGAACGCGCCCTGGAGACCCTGGGGGCCTGGGTTGCGGAGAAGCAGGGACGGCTCGCCGACCCATCCACCGGGGCCGACACCGCCCGCGCTGCGCTGCTGTTCCGCGACCTGCATCTGGAGCTGGCAGCGGAGGGCGGTTCACTGGACGACGTCGTCGCGGAGCTGCTCGGCGGCGGCCGGGTGAATCGCCAGCGACTTCGCACCCTGGTCGAAGACGAGCTCGGCCGTGCCTCGCGGGTTCTCGAAAGCGCCCTTCGGGGCGCCCCTGAGACCTGACGGCCAGGGCATCGAGCCCGCGCTCAAACGCCGCAGCAGCGGCCCGCCGGCGCGGTCGCCGCTGCCGCGTCGCAGCACGCCGCCGACTCCAGTCGCACCTCAGGGGTGACGGTGCCGTCGCCGTACTCGGTGGCCTCTCCGCGGGTGAGAAAGGTTTCCCAGGCCAGGCCGTCCGGGTCCTTCACCCACGCCTTGGTGGAGCGGGCGTAGCAGCAGGTCACGTCCGGCTGATCCAGCACCGAGAGCTCCGCCGTCGCGAGCCGCCGGCGGATCTCGGCGAGCTCCGCTTCGTCGTCCGTCTGCAGGCCCACGTGATCGACGCCGGCACCGGGGCCGCGGGCGGAGATGGCGAAGTTGACCCGGGGGTCCTCCAGCATCCACTTGGCGTAATCGGCCTTGCGGACGCTGGGGGCGACCCCGAACAGACTGGTGTAGAAGCCGACGGATTGCTCCAGATCGCGGACCGCGACGTTCACGTGGAAGCGCTTCATGACGTTTCTCCTGATGGGGCACGAGTTACCAATGCGATGAGGGGGGAGCACACCGCACGGTCGCCGCCGCAGCACTCCTCCAGCAGATAGCTCAGCAAGCCTCGCAGGCCGCCGTAGTCGGCGGCGTAGACGATGCTGCGACCGTCCCGGCGCTTGCGCACCAGGCCCGCGGCCAGAAGGATGCCGAGGTGGCTCGACAGGGTGTTCTGGCGCACGCCCAGGTGCTCAGCGATAGCGCCCGCGGAGCGACCGGCGGGGCCCGCCCGGACGAGCATCCGGAACGTCTCCAGCCGCGTCTCCTGGGACAGGGCCGCGAACGCCGCCAGGGCTGCGGATCCGTCCATGAACGGGTGCTCCCTCACAAAAACATTTCGATACTTCTCGAATTATCGAAGGAAGTCAAGCCCCGGCGAACAGCAGCCACTGGTAGCCGACGAAAGCGGCCAGCAGCAGGCCGCCTTCGAAGCGGTTGATCCGGCCGCTGGTGCCGAGCCCGTAGCACATCACGAACAGCGCCAGGGTCAGGATCACCATGATGGGGATGTCCCGGCTGAGCACCTCCGGCGCGAACGCGCCCGGCGCGATGACCCCCGGCAGGCCCAGCACCGCCAGAGTATTGAAGGTGTTGGAGCCGAGGACGTTGCCGATGGCGATGTCCCCCTCCCGCTTCACGGCGGCGGTGACGGAGGCGGCCAGCTCCGGCAGGCTCGTCCCCACCGCGACGATGCTGAGCCCGATCACCAGGTCGCTGACCCCGAGCTGCACGGCCAGATCCACCGCCGCCCATACCAGCAGCCGCGAGCTCGCCACCAGCACGGCGAGCCCCAGCACCAGCCACACCAGCGCCCGGCCGTTGGAGATCCGTCCAGCCGGCAGAACCGCCGTGACGTCCAGCGGTTCTTCGATACCTTCCGCGCGGGTTCGCCGCTCCACCGAGATCATCCAGTACACGACGGCGAAGAACGCCAGCAACAGCAGTGCGCCGTCGCTGCGATCGATGCGTCCGTTGTTGAGCAGCACCCAGCCGGCCAGCATGGCCGCCAGCATGATGGGCAGCTCACGTCGCAGCACCGTGGAGTTCACGGTCAGCGGGCGCAACAGCGCCGCCACGCCGAGAATCAGCGCGATGTTCGTGATGTTGGAGCCGATTGCATTGCCGATGGCCAGCCCGGCGTTGCCCTGCCAGGCAGCCAGCGTCGAGACCGTCAGCTCCGGCGCCGAGGTGCCGAAGCCGACGATGAGGAGACCGATCAGCAGGGGAGAAACTCGTAGATTGCGCGCCAGGGCCGAGGCCCCGACGACGAACCGCTCCGCCGAAACGATGAGCAGCACCACACCCACCGCCAGGTAGAGGAGCGGCAGGCCCACGTGCTATTCGGCGCCGTTGACTCGATCTCGGTCGGCAGCGTCGATCATTCGCTCACCGACCATGCTCGTCTCGAATCGCCACACCGAGGCGGGCGGCAGGTTGCGCCACACCCGGGCGATGCGCAGGGCCCGGACCCGCCCGCGTTCCAGGGTTCGCGACGGTATCGGGCACCGCAGGCCGTAGGTGTACTGAAGCATGGCGCCGCCACCCCGGATGAGCTTTCGCACGCCGCGAATGAGCCGGGCGCGGTCCGCGGGGGGCATGGAAAGCAGCGGCAGGCTGGAAACCACAGCCCTCACCGGTTCCGCGAGACCGTGGCTCGCCAGCAGCTCCGGCAGTCTGCAGGCATCGCCGCACAGCACGAGGCAGCCCGGAAAGCGGCGCCGCAACCGGCGCGCCAGCATCGGGTCCCGCTCCACGACCACCAGGCTGTCGGGCGCGATGCCGGAGCGGAGCAACCAGTCGGTGATGCTGCCGGTGCCGGCGCCGAGCTCCACCACCAGCCCCAGACCGCCGGGGACCTCCCGGGCCATGGCGGAGGCGAGGTGCGTGCCGCTCGGTGCCACGGCTCCAACGTGCCGGGGCGCGCGAAACCACGCGGCCCAGAGCATGCCGCCGTCCAGGATCTTCGATCGCACGCTCGTTTCCCGTTCCAAAACCACCTCTGGATCACTGAGCATGCCGCGGCTCCTCGATGCCTCTTCCTGCCACCCGCCCATCACACCACACTCCCCGCCGTTGTGACAGAGGCGCCGTCGCGCCCGCCACCTCCGCAGAGGCAAACTCCAGCAGGAAGCACGCCAGTTCGAAATAGCCCGCGCACGCCGCGCCGCCGCCGCGGGGCGGCAGGGGATTCACAGCTTGCGCAACACCAGGCTGCCGATGGAATACCCCGCCCCGAAGGAACAGATCACGCCGTGGTCGCCTGGTCGCAGGTCCTCGTGATGCAGACAGAAGGCGATGACGGATCCGGCGGAGGCGGTATTGGCGAACTCGTCCAGCACGATGGGCGCTTCGTCGCCCGAGGCGTCCCGACCCAGCAGGCGGCGGACGATGAGCTGATTCATGTTCAGGTTGGCCTGATGCAGCCACCAGCGCCGCACGTCCTCGACGCCGAGCCCCGCCTCGGCCATCTGCTGCTCCAGGTGCTCCGCCGCCATGGGACAGACTTCCTTGAACACCTTGCGGCCGTTCTGGTGGAACAGGTTGTCAGGGCCGAACGGATCGGTGTCCTCGGCGAACGCCACGTAGCCGAAGTTCGAGCGGATGTTGTTGGAGTAGAGGGTGCGGGCCTTGCTGCCCAGCACCTGATAGCGGTGCGCCGACCGCGCCGCGCCGGCTCGCTCCAGCACCGCCGCGGTGCTGACGTCGCCGAAAATGAAATGGCTGTCGCGGTCGGTATAGTTGACCTGGGGTGAGGTGAGCTCGGGGTTGATCACCAGCACGGCCCGTGCGGAGCCGGCGCGGATGGCGTCCACCGCCCGCTGCAGCGCGAAGGTGGCGGCGGAGCAGGCCACCAGCATGTCGAAGCCGAACCCGTCGATGCCGAGGGCATGCTGGACCTCGATGGCGACGGCCGGATACGCCCGCTCGGTGTAGGCGCAGGAGACGATCACCATGTCGACGCCGTCGGCCGTGCCATCGGCCTGGAGCCTGCCCGCGGCCTCGAGCGCCCGGCGCGCCGAATGCAGGGCGACCTCCGCCTGGTGGGACAGCTCGTCCTCGCTGCGGTGTGGAATGCGCGGCCGCATCCGCTCGATGTCGAGGATGCCGTCCTTGACGTAGGCGTAGCGGCTCTTGATGCCCGAAGCCTTCTCGATGAACTCGGCGCTCGAGCAGGGCTTCGGCTCGAGCTCGCCGGCGGCGATGGCGTCGGCGTGGCGGCCATTGTAGGCCTCGGCCCAGGCGTTGTAGCTTGCGACCAGCTCTTCGTTGCTGATGCGGTGCTCGGGCCTCCACAGCCCCGCGCCGCTGATGACCACCTCGTGCATGCACGCTCCCCTCGATGACACTTCGCCGCCCCGGCGGCGCCCCGGCGGCGCTTCGGCGGCGCTTCGGCGGCGCTTCGGCGGCGCTTCGGCGGCGCTTCGGCGGCGCTTCGGCGGCGGCTAGTGTATCAGGGTACGGCGCGGTAGCCGTTGTCGACGCCCTTGGTGAAGACGCCA
>JAWLGU010000021.1:55789-58426 GCA_041690675.1 Pseudomonadales bacterium
CGGCGGCGCTTCGGCGGCGCTTCGGCGGCGCTTCGGCGGCGGCTAGTGTATCAGGGTACGGCGCGGTAGCCGTTGTCGACGCCCTTGGTGAAGACGCCAACGGCGTCGTGGGCGTGGAGGCTTTCGTGATGTTCCAGGCGCACCCAGAAGTCCGCCAGCCGCGAGTCGCCGGCGAGACAGCCCTTGAGCTTGCGGCCCGCATCCTCGATGAACATGAGGTTCTGGCCGTTGAGCCGGGCGAATTCCTGCTCGTCCTCCCGCTTCACCGCCGTCTGCACCGGCGTCTTCAGCACCGCCTCCGCCTCGTTCACCAGCTCGGTGATGGGAAAGGTCTCCAGGCCGTCGGCCAGCCGGACCAGGATGCGCGCCGTGCTGCGCTGGCTGTGCGGTGTGGCGACGATACCCTGCTCCGTGCCCAGCCAGGCCTTGACGGCGCCGGCGTCCACCTGGCCGGAGCCGAAATCGGCCTCGAACTGCTGCTGGATGAGCTGACGCGCCAGCGCTGCGGAGCACGGGCAGGTGGAGGAATACTGCACGTCCACCTGCATCTCGAGGTCGATCTGGCCGCCCGACAACGTGCCCTTGATGGTGACGGGGTAGGCGTTCCAGCCCGAGTTATCGCTCACCAGCGCCTTGCGCCGCAGAAAGTAGTCGAAATCGAACTGCACGAAGGCCTGGGTGCTGAGGTCGCGATGGGACTCCAAGACGCTCGCCAGCATGAGCTTCAGCCCGGCCGCCGACAGGGGCCGCGTCTCGGAGTGCTCGTCCAGGATCAGATAGAGCCGCGACATGTGGATGCCCTTGGCCAGCTCGTCGGCCAGGTCCACGTAGATCTGCACCCGGCTCTGCACGCTGCGTACGGCGTTGCCGTCGCGAATCGAGAGCGGCTGATGGATGCCGCTCATACCGACCCAGTCCAGGGTCTCCAGCGGGCTCTGCAGGTTGTGGCGCGCCACGTCCGGCATCTCGGGCAGTGCGATGAGCTCGGGTCTGTTCATGGGCTCGGAACCAGGAAGCTGACCAAACATTGTAACCATTGGTAACGCCCCGGTGCCATCCCGGGTCGCAGGCGCCGCCGGGCGGGACCCTTCAGGTGGAGCCGCCGAGGGAGGCCCGCTCCTCGTCGCTGAGCGCTCGCGCCTCCTCCTCGAGCATCACCGGGATGCCTTCGCGAATAGGGTAGGCCAGGCCACTGGACCGGCACCACAGCTCGTCTTCCTCCTTCTTGTACACCAGCGTGGCTTTGCTCACGGGGCACACCAGGATCTCCAGCAGTTTCGCGTCGATGGCCACCTGTCACCTCACGGCTTGAACGGATCCTTCAGAACGATGGTCTCAGAGCGATCCGGACCGGTGGAGATGATGTCGATGCTCGCCCCCACGGCCTCCTCGATGCGCTTCAGGTACGCCTTGGCGTTCTCCGGCAACTCTTCATAGCGCTTGATGCCCAGGGTGGATTCCGTCCAGCCGGGCAGCTCCTCGTACACCGGCTGGATGTCGGCGTAGTACTCGCTGGCGAACCGCGCCATGCCCTTGAGACCGTCCGGCGTCTGATAGTCGACGCAGATGCGGATGGTGTCCAGCCCGTCGAGAACGTCGAGCTTGGTGATGCACAGTCCCGAAATGCTGTTGATCTGCACCGCCTGACGCAGCGCCACGGCGTCGAACCAGCCACAGCGCCGGGCGCGGCCGGTGGTGGCGCCGAACTCGTGACCCCGCTCCGCCAGCCGACGCCCCACGTCGTCGAAGAGCTCGGTGGGAAATGGCCCGGAGCCGACCCGGGTGGAATAGGCCTTGGTGATGCCCAGCACGTAGTCCAGGTAACGCGGGCCGAAACCGCTGCCCACCGCAGTGCCGCCGGCGGTGGTGTTGGACGAGGTGACGAAGGGGTAGGTGCCCAGGTCCACGTCCAGCAGCGCCCCTTGCGCGCCCTCGAACAGCAGATTCTCGCCGGCCTCGCGAAGCTGGTGCAAGAGCGGCACGATGTCCGCCACCATGGGACGGATCTGCTCGGCCACCTGCCGGCACTGCTCCAGCGTCTGCTGGAAATCCACCGGCTCGGTCTTGTAGTACTGGGTGAGCATGAAGTTGTGGTACTCCATGACCTCGGCCAGCTTCGCGGCGAAGCCCTGCCAGTAGAACAGGTCGCCCAGGCGCACGCCGCGCCGGGCGGCCTTGTCCTCGTAGGCCGGGCCGATACCGCGGCCGGTGGTGCCGATCTTCTGCTCGCCCCGAGCTTCCTCCCGCGCCAGGTCGAGCTTCACGTGGTAGGGCAGAATCAGTGGACAGGCGGAACTGATGCGCAGCCGCTCCCGGACGGGCACGCCGCGGGCCTCGAGGCCGGCCACTTCCTGCATCAGGGCGTTCGGCTCCAGCACCACGCCGTTGCCGATGAAGCACTGGACGTCGCGGCGCAGGATTCCCGAGGGAATCAGGTGCAGCACCGTCTTCTCGCCGTCGATGACCAGGGTATGACCGGCGTTGTGGCCGCCCTGGAAGCGGACCACCGCCGCGACCTGCTCCGTGAGCAGGTCCACGACCTTGCCCTTTCCTTCGTCGCCCCACTGGGTGCCGATCACGACGACGTTGCGTCCCATGAATACTCTCTTGGCTAAAGCGGCCGGACGGCCCAGACGC
>JAWLGU010000022.1:0-56896 GCA_041690675.1 Pseudomonadales bacterium
GCCCGCCGGCACGCGAGCGCCGGGGGCGGGCGGATCGGCCGGGGGGCCGGCGAAGCACTGGGCCACGGACATCCAGCGCCTGGCCACGTCGCCATGCACCTCCAGCTGGGTGTCGGCGACGTTCCTCACCTGGGTCACGACCTGGCAGAACTCCACCGCGTCTCCCGCGACCCGATCCGACGCGGTCTCCGCGTTCCATTCCCACACGGCGCCGGACGGGGCGGTGAGACGCACGTGGGGGGCGGGCTCCGGCATGGGTTCACCCCGGTTCTGGAAGGTCCAGCCGAAGGTGCGCACGCCGATGGTGGCGATGTTGCGCAACCGGTCCGTGTGCTCGCGCGGCAGGCCCAGCAGATCGTAGATCTCCCAGCCATGGGCCCAGGTCTCCATCTGCCGGGCGGTGGCGAACATGCGGGGTTTCATGGGCGGGCCGACCCAGGGCAGGCGCCGGTCCGGGTCGGCGGCGGCGAGCCCGCGGCACAGCGAGTCCAGCAGCTCGCGCCAGCGCCGGTGCAGCGCTTCCCCTGATACCCCGGCGAGCCAGTGCCGCGCGTAGTCGGCCATGGAGCCGCCGCCGGCGCTCATGTCCTTCAGCAGCCGGCGGAAATCGGCCTCGCTTTCCAGCGCCGTCATGGCCAGGTGGTCGGAGAGGTGAAGATGGGCCACCACGTCGTAGACCGTCCAGTCCTTGAAGGCGGTGATGCGTTCCCAGTCGCCCGGGCTCAGGGTCGCCAGCGCCGCGTCCAGGGCTGCGGCTTCCGCGCGCAGGTCCTCGACCTGGGCGGCGAGGACCTGCCGGTCGCTGCCGGCCGGCCCGTTTGGTTGCTTTTCGCTCATGGCCTCTGCTCGAATCACGCTCGTGGCCGCATAATACCCGCCATGACGCCCGCATGCCCCACGGCTCCGTAACCTCGATGAGCGACCCATCCGCCACTCGGCCCATCAGCCGACCCGTCGTTCGGCCTGCCGTGCGGGACGATCTGGAGGCCGTGCTCGCCATCGAGGCGGAAGCCTTCGAGCCCTCCCGGCGCAGCTCCCGGGCGTCGCTCTGCCGGGCGCTCACGTCATCCTTCCAGCGGGTGTGGGTGCTGGAGTTGGACCACGCGCTGGCGGGGTACGTCATCGTCTGGCCGTTCCGCCACACCTGGCGGATCTACAACTTGGCGAGCGACGCGCGTTTCCGCAATCGTGGCGTGGGCGGAGCATTGGTGAGCGCGGTGGCCGCGGAGGCGAAGCGGGCCGGCGCCCGCCGCCTGGTGCTGGAGTCGCGGCTCGATCCGGCGCTGACGGCCTTCTACCAGCGGCGCGGCTTTCGGGTCGCCAGGCGGATTCCCGACTACTACGCGCCCGGCGAGGATGCGGCGCGCATGGTGATGCCGCTGTCGGACGACCGATCTCCGTCGCCCGCGCGGTTGCCAGGGGATGCCCCGGGCGGTTAGGTTCAGGTCTGGCCCGAGCAGAGACATATCCATGTCCGAAGACGTGCTGTCGATGACTGCGCTGGAAATGGTGGCGCAATTCCGCGCCCGGGAGCTGTCGCCGGTCGACGTGGCGAAAGCCGCGCTCGCCCAGATCCATCGGCTGAACGAGACGGTGAACGCCTACTGCCTGGTGGACGACGAGACCACCCTGGCGCTGGCCGCAGAGGCCGAGCGCCGCTACCTCGACGGCGAGCCGAGGGGGCCGGTGGACGGCGTGCCGGTGGCGGTCAAGGACGTCTTCCAGACGCCGATGTGGCCCACCCTCAAGGGCTCCAGGGTCATCGACCCGGCGACGACCCTGGGCAAGGACTCCTCGGCCACGAGGGCGCTCGAGCGCCACGGCTACGTGCCGCTCGGCAAGACGACCACCCCCGAGTTCGGCTGGAAGGGGGTCACCGACAGCCCGCTGTGCGGCGTCAGCCGCAATCCGTGGAATCCGGAGAAGACGCCGGGGGGCTCCAGCGGCGGCAGCGGTGCCGCGGTGGCTCTCGGCATGGGGCCGGTGGCGCTCGGCACCGACGCCGGTGGCTCCATTCGCATCCCGGCCGGGTTCTGCGGCGTGGTCGGTCACAAGCCCACCTTCGGCGAGGTGCCGCATTGGCCAGGCAGCCCCTTCGGCACGCTGGCGCACGCCGGCCCCATGACCTGGACGGTCGCCGACGCCGCACTGCTGATGAACGTGCTCACGGAGCCCGACCCGCGGGATGCCCAGGCAGCGCCCCGGCGCGGCGTGGATTATCTGGCGGAGCTCGAGGGTGGCATTCGCGGCCTGCGCATCGCGTACAGCCCTACGCTGGGGTACGTGGACGTGAACCGGGAGGTGGCGGATGCGGTGAATCGAGCGGTCGCCGTGCTGGAGGATCTGGGTGCCGTGGTCACCGAGACGGACCCGGGTTTCGCGGATCCCCTGGCGGCCTTCGGGCACCTGTTCTATGGTGGCGCCGCCAACGCATTACGCGATCTCAGTGCGAAGAAGCGCGCCCTCATGGATCCGCAGCTGGTGAACGTGGCCGAGAAAGCGGCGCAGCGCTCCATGCTCGACTACCTGGCGGCGGTGAACGAGCGTCTCGCCGTCAGCGAGCGGATGGCCGTGTTCCATCTGCGCTACGACCTGCTTGTCACGCCGACCTTGCCGGTGACCGCCTTCACGGCGGGACGCGAGGTGCCGGAGGACTGGCACAGCACCCGTTGGCCCAGCTGGACGCCCTTCACCTATCCTTTCAACATGACGGGGCAGCCGGCGCTTTCCGTGCCCTGCGGCTTCGATTCGGGCGGGTTGCCCATCGGCCTGCAGATCGTCGGCCGGCGTTTCGCCGACGAGATGGTGCTGCGCGCCGGCCACGCGTATCAGCAGGCTGCGCCCCTGACCGACCGGCGCCCGGCACTGTTCACCCACTGATCCCGTCCCTGGAGCTCCACATGGCCGTCAGCAGCCTGGACATCGACTTCTACGAATCCGAGGACCCCATCTGGAACCCGGCGCTCATGACCATGCCGGTGCCGGGCATCCGCAAGATGGTGAACCTTGCCGCCTCCATGGAGGACGTGGTGCACCTGTCCATCGGTCAGCCGGACATGCCGGCCCCGGCCCACGTGGTGAACGCCGCGGTGGAGGCCCTGCAGGCCGGCCAGACCGGCTACACCATGGACGCCGGGCTGCCGGAGTTGCTGGAAGCGCTGGCCGCCTACTACGGCGAGCGTTATCAGCGGCCGCTGCAGCCCGAGAACGTCATCGTCACCACCGGCGCCACGGAGGCGATCTATCTGGCCCTCACGGCCACCTCGGCCCCGGGCCGGGAGTTCATCGTTCCGGACCCGTCGTTCATGCTCTACGCACCCCTCATCCGCATGAACGGCGGTACCGTGAAGCCGATCCCGCTGCGTCCGGAGAACGGCTACCAGCTCGATCCCCAGGAAGTGATCGACGCCATGGACTTCAATACCTTCGGGATCGTGCTGAACTCTCCGAGCAACCCCACCGGCACGCTGTACCCGCGGGCCACGGTGGAGGCCATCGTCGAGGAGGCGGCCTACCGCGGCATCGCCGTGATCAGCGACGAGGTGTACGACCATCTGGTATACGACGGGCAGGAGTACCCCAGCGTGCTCGCCTGCTGCAGCGATCTCGACCACGTCATGGTCATTTCCAGCTTTTCGAAGACCTACAGTATGGCGGGCATGCGCATCGGCTGGCTGATCTCCAGCCAGGGCCACATCAAGAAGCTCAGGCGTTACCACATGTTCACCACCACCGTGGCCAACACTCCGTGCCAGTGGGCGGGGGTGGCGGCGCTGCGCGGCGGGCGCGCCTTCATCGACGAGATGCTCGCGGAGTACACGCGCCGGCGCAATCGCCTGGTGGAGCTGGTGGAGAGCGCGCCCCATCTCACCGGCTACCTGCCGGAGGGCGCGTTCTACATGTTTCCGTCGCTGCCGGAGGGCGTGAACGGCAGCAACGTGGCGCTCCGGATGCTGCGCGAGATCGGCGTCTGCACGATCGCCGGGGATACCTTCGGTGACGCCATGCCCAATGCCCTGCGGATCAGCTACTCCACGTCCATCGAGCAGATCGAGGAGGCATTCCGGCGCATGGTGCCGTGGCTGGCGAAGCAGGATTTCGGCTAGCGCTACTCCAACTCCTCCGCAGCGTCCTCCATCTCCTCGCCGGCTTCCTCGGCACCCTCGCCGATGTCTTCCATCGCTTCCTCGGCGGGGGACTGGTCTTCGCAACCTGCGACGGCGGCGACCAGGGCGGTGAACAGGGCGAAGGTGATCGCGGCCAGTAGGCGCTGGAGCATCGGGAGTCTCCTCTGATGGTATTCGGCAAGTTTGCTGAGCAAATTGCGTGCCGGCTGCCGAGACAGGCATCGTCCTCCTCCTGCTCCAACTCACGATGAATCGCACCTTTTACGTCGGAGAGGAGGTAGAGCGTGCCGAAGGTGGCGGGGCCGTCTCCGCGCGTCTGTTGCCGCAGCCGCTACTTGCGCTTGCCGGTCCGATCCACAACGAGCCGCGGATCGGAGCCGCGAACGGTGAAGCTGCCGTCCCGGACCGAGATCGAGCTCCAGTGGAAGCGCAGGCGCTGGCCGCGGAGTCCCGTGGCCAGCACGTACTCGATGCGGCCGCTGCCGAGATCCACCAGAAGCTCGTCCACCACGCCCAGCAGGTCGCCATTGCTGCGGCGGAGATCTGCGTCCACGAGATGGCTGATGGGGATGGAATCTTCGTGGCTCATCTGGCTGACGGACATCGCGCGCCCTGCTCCCCGATTGGCTGCTGCGTGGGCATATGCACCTCGTATGCCAGCGCCGGGCAACTCGGGGGTTCCCCGAGCCCGGAATGCTGCGGCGGAGCGTTCGGCGTCCTGTGAGCTGCAATTCCCACAACGCCCTTGTAAGCGCTACAGCCATGACAACCCGGTCACCGTGGACGAGGCCGGCGAACCGTGCACGAAAATTGCTTGCGCGGCTGCAGCGGTTGGAATCACCGGGAGCAGGCGATGGAGAATGTCTACAAGACCACGGAGATCGTGGGCTCGTCCACGAGCGGTGTAGAGGACGCCGTCGCACGCGCCATCGGCAAGGCCAACGAGTCGGTGCGCCACATGCGCTGGTTCGAGGTCTCCGAGATCCGCGGCCACATCGAGGACGGCGCGGTAGCGCACTGGCAGGTGACGGTAAAGGTGGGCTTCACCGTGGAATAGCCTGACGAGCCCGGCCCAGGCTCCGTCAGCGCTGCGGACCCCACGATCGGACGGAGAAACATGTGACCAACGGTTATCACGAGCAACACGAGAACCTGACGGAAGAGACTCGGGATTTGCATCGCGCCCTGTCCTCCCTGATGGAGGAGTTGGAGGCGGTGGACTGGTATCAGCAGCGGGTGGACGCAACCCAGGATCCGTCGCTCAAGGAGGTTCTGGCCCACAACCGGGACGAGGAGATCGAGCACGCCGCCATGGTCATCGAATGGCTGCGGCGCAACCATCCCAAGTTCGACGAGCAGCTTCGGGTTTATCTATTCACCTCTGGATCCATCGCCGAGCAGGAGGAGGAGCACGACGGGAATCGGGAAGGTGGCCCTGGCGAAGGTTCCCTGGGCATCGGTGGTCTGAAGTCGGCTCCCCTCGGTGGCCGCGGTAACGCGTCGGCGTATGGGGACGACGAATGAACCATCTTTACAGGGAACTGGCACCCGTTTCCGATGGCGCCTGGGCCCAGATCGAAGACGAAGCGAGGCAGATGCTCACGAGCGCCCTGGCGGGCCGCAAGCTGGTGGACGTGGGGGGCCCGCTGGGGTGGGAGACCAGCTCGGTGAGCCTCGGTCGCGCTGCCGCGGCCACGGCCAGGCTGGTGGAAGGGGCGGGGCTCAAGGTACGTCGCCTGCGGCCGATGGCGGAACTGCGGGTGCCGTTCGAGGTGGCCCGCACCGAGTTGGATGCGATACCCCGGGGCGCAGTGGACCCGGACCTCGGCCCGGTGGCAGAGGCGGCGCGCATCGCCGCCCGGGCGGAGGATACTTTCATCTTCAACGGTTTCGCCGAGATCGGCAGTCCCGGCCTCGTTGGCAACGTCGAAGATCCGGTGATGATGCCGGAAGACTTCGACTACGAGGCGTTCCCCGACAAGGTGGTGGAGGCCATGGCCAGGCTGCGGCTCAAGGGCGTGGAGGGGCCCTACGCGGTGGCGCTCGGCCCGCGTTGCTACGAGGGGGTGGTGAGCACCACTCACGCAGGAGGGTACCCGGTTCTCGATCATCTGCGGTCGTTCGTCGACGGGCCCCTGGTGTGGGCGCCGGCCCTGGACGGCAGTCTGGTGCTGAGTCTTCGCGGCGGCGATTTTCAGCTCACCCTCGGGGCCGACTTCTCCATCGGTTATCTCGATCACGATGCCGACCGGGTCCGCTTGTACATCGAGGAGAGCCTGGCGTTCGAGGTGTACGAGCCTGCCGCTGCGGTGCCCATGTCCTACCAGCGTGGATAGCGCCCGGGGTTCACGGCCGCGGCTAGCGTCATCGCGGTAGCGCGTCGGATGGTGACCCGGTACCGCGAGGCTTGGCCCGGCACCCGGGGGCCGTCGGTTGCCGAAGGGCAATGTGGGTGCAGCGGTCCGGTCCGATAATCCTCCTTCGCGATCTCGAGCCATGGAGGCGATCCGGAGGAGTATATGAACGACGCGCTCGTGGTCATCGTCCAGCAGGATTCGGCGACCGCGGATCAACTGGCTGAGCTGGCCGGGACGGCCGGTTTCGAGTGCGCCATCGTCGATACGGTCCAGGCGTTCGATGAGCTCGTCGATCGGCAACCGGCTCTGATCGTCGCCGGTTGTGACGAAGACCCGGACGCGCTCGTCGAGCTGCTCGCCGCCGATCGCGCCAAGCGCGCCAACGAGATCATCATTACCGGCAGCGGCGAGCAGTCGGAAGCGTTTCGCGACCGGGTAGGACGGGCCGGCGCGCTGTTCCTCGCGAGACCACTCGATCTGGAGTTCCTGTCCGAGATCCTCAACGACGTCCGCGACGAGGTCGCGCGAGGACACAGGGATCGTCCGCCCGATCCCATCGCGCCGCCGCTGCACCAGTGCGGCCTGCTGCGCGGCAGCGCGCGCTCCATGCAGCGCCTGTACAGGCTGATCCGTAAGGTTGCGCCCACGAACGCATCGGTGCTGATCACGGGAGAAAGCGGCACCGGCAAAGAGCTCGTGGCACAGACGCTGCACATGTCGTCCCACGTCGTCGCGGACGGGCCGTTCCTGGCCATCAACTGCGGCGCCATCCCCGGCGAGCTCATCGAGAGCGAGTTGTTCGGCCACGAGCGGGGCAGCTTCAGCGGCGCGGAGCGCCTCCACCGTGGGGTCTTCGAACGTGCATCGGGGGGCACGCTGTTTCTCGACGAGATCACCGAGATGCCCGCGGCGGCCCAGGTGAAGCTGCTGCGGGTTCTGGAAACGGGCAGCTTCCAACGGGTGGGCGGCGAAAAGGACGTGCACGCCGCGGTACGGGTGGTGGCGGCGTCGAACCGGGATCCCTCGGAAGCCATCGAAAACGGCCTGTTGCGGCACGACCTCTATTACCGGATCGCCCAGTTCTCGCTGTGGTTGCCGCCGCTCAAGGAGCGGGGCCGGGACATCATCGGGCTGGCGCAGATATTTCTGCACGAGCTGAACGAGCACAACGGCACCGACACCCGGCTCACCCGCGAGGTGGAGGACGCGCTGATGGACTACTCCTGGCCCGGCAACGTGCGGGAGCTCAGGAGCGTCATCGAGCGGGCGTACATCATCGGCAATTCGGAGATTACCCTGAACGAGCTGCCGCCGCTGCACGAGCAGAGCATCGAGCAGGGCGAATACCTGAGAGTGTCCGTAGGCTCTTCACTGGACGATTCCGAGCGACGCCTGATCTTCGCCACTCTGGACGCGAACCGCGGCGACAAGAAGCGCACGGCGGAGGTGCTCGGCATCAGCCTGAAGACGCTGTACAACCGGTTGAACCGCTACGCCGAGGAGCGGGGCGGCTCGCAATCCGAAAAGGCCTGACGGCGCCGGCCGCCGTCATCTCGAGAATCCGGCACGAACCTTGCCAATGAACCGGCGTGCGCAAGCCACCCACATCAACCGACCTCGAGCTCCGGCAGCGCGGCGCCCGTTACGCCGAGTGGCTGTGCTGGACCCTGGCGGCCCTGCTGATCATGCCGCAGGCCGCATCCATGGCGGCGCGGGCGGCTCTAGCGGGAGCCGAGCCGGGTGACGACTGGTCGTCATCCCGTCGCACAGCCTACCTGCAGCTGATCGGGGGCGCCGTGCCGTCACCCCAAGGCCTCCTGAAGTTGCCGGCGCAACGGGAAGGCATTCCGGTCTTTCAGGGAGCGGAAGAGCCGCAGCTGACCCTGGGAGCGGGTCATCTGCCGGAGACGAGCCCACTGGGCGGGCCGGGCAACACCGTGCTGGCGGGGCATCGAGACGGATTCTTCCGGCGCTTGCGCGACGTCGCGGTCGGCGACCTGCTCGAAGTGCAGAGCGCTGGCGTCTCACGACGCTACCGGGTGACCGACCTGTGGGTGGTGGCGCCGCGGGACGTCTGGGTGCTGGAGGAGACGCCCCGCCCCAGCCTTACCTTGATCACCTGTCACCCCTTCTACTACGTCGGGCACGCGCCGAACCGATTCGTGGTCCGTGCCGTGGCGGTAGGCGAGGTGGCGGCATCCGCAACCAAAATGACCAGAATGCCAGGAGGCAAATCATGAAGAAGATACATCCCCTGCTCACGCTGCTCGCGCTCGTCGCGTTCGGCACCCATGGACCCTCTGCCATGGCCCAGCAGTCGACGGACGAGGAGCACGAGGTTCGCGGTGAGGTGGTCCGGGTCATCCCCGATCAGAACCAACTGCGTCTGCGGGTGACCGAGGTGGAGGACGGCGTTGCCGTCAGTGCCGGTGACGTGACGACCTTCGATCTGTCCGAGGAGACCGAGATCCGCTCGGAGGACTACTTCCAGAGCGTCCGCCGGCCCGGCCCGATGACCATTGACGATCTGCGGCGCGGCGACCGGGTGACCTTGCGCTTCGCGGAAGTGGGGGGGCGGCCCATCGCGAGGGCGATCGCCCGTGAGGAGGCCGCCGAGGAGGTGGCCGCCGCGGACACCGCCGCCGCCGACGCCAGGGCCGACGAGACAGAGGCGGCAGCGCTGGAGACGGGGCGGGACACCCTGCCGGCAACCGCGACCTTCATGCCGCTTCTGGCGCTGATGGGCCTGGGATTCGCAGGCGCCGCTGCGGCGATCCGCTATCGGCGGCGGCGCTGAGCGACTGGCTCGCTGCGCACCACCCTCGGCGGGCCTGCGGTGGCGTCCGGCCGCTCGCAGGCCCCGCTGGGGCCCCCGGCAGGTTTCACTCGCTCAGATTGGCGGCCTGCTCCCGCGTGTAGAAGCGCCCGTCGCGGACGAAACCGGCAACGATGGTGGCTTTGATGGCACACGCGCGCCCCTGACCGTCCCGGGCGCAGACCCACTCGGCCGGCAGACCGTCGATCAGGTGCATGGGTGCCGGCTCGCCGCTGGCGTAGCGGGAGAGTTCCACGCGGCCGGTGTCGTCGTCGCGAAACGCGGGGTCGAACCGGGAATGGCGGTGGGCGGCGCTGACCCCGCCGGTTCCGGCAAACGCCAGGTTCTCGCGGCGAATGCAGTTTCTGGTCAGCGGTCGCGCCATGTCACGCTCCGGGTATTTCTGGCCACATTACTGACAAGCATCGATCGTACCAACCCTGAAGCTTTCTTCGGGGTCCTATAAGACACTGTTTTCCATGAACATTGCCTGAACGGGGGCGGCGCGCCACGCGGCGGCGGTGTCTCTGAGGGTCACACCCTGACACTCCCGGGCCACGCCCGGCAGGAGGTTTCCACTTGACATCGGGCCGGGCGGGCCCCAATGTGCCGCATCCGCGCGCCATGCCGCGCGGCCACATCGAACGCGCGGTCCGGCCAGCCCACAGGGGCACCGACCCCCGGGGCGGAGCGCCTTGCGGGCCGGATCCGGATCATCTCGATCAGCTCATCGATTCCGTTTCATCCTCGTCGCGCGTGGGAATGACGGCAGGCGCCGTGCTCGTCCCATTGCGGGTTCGCACGCGCAGACACAAGGAAGTCAACAACATCGTGAATCTCACCACTTTCGCCTCACTGGGCCTCGGCGAACCCATCCTGCGCGCCCTCGCTGGAATCGGCTACGCCACCCCGACCCCGATTCAAGGCCAGGCCGTGCCGCATCTGCTGGCCGGCAAGGACCTGCTGGGCATCGCTCAGACCGGCACCGGCAAGACTGCGGCATTCGCCCTGCCGCTGCTGCAGCGTCTTGCGGCCGAGCGCGCCCGCCCGGTTGCCGGCCATCCACGGGCGCTGATTCTGGCGCCGACCCGAGAGCTGGCGCTGCAGATTCGTGACGAGATCGATGGCTACGGCCGCTATCTCGAGCTGTCTCACGCCGTTCTCTTCGGCGGGGTGGGCCAGGGGCCCCAGGTGGCGGGGTTGCGGCGCGGCGTGGACGTTCTGGTTGCCACCCCGGGCCGGCTGCTCGACCTCATGGGTCAGAAACACGTCAGCTTGTCGCGGGTGAGCATCCTGGTGCTGGACGAGGCCGACCGGCTACTGGATATGGGCTTCATCCGCGACGTGCAGCGGATCGTCCGCCAGACGCCGCGCGACCGGCAGTCGCTGCTGTTCTCGGCCACCATGCCGAAGGAGGTGGCGGCCCTGGCTGACGAGATCCTGCAGCGCCCGGTGCGGGTCGAGGTGACGCCGAAGGTGGTCACCGTGGAAAAGATCCAGCAACGGCTCATCGAGGCCGAGAGCGGGGAGAAGCGCTGGGTGCTCGAGCACCTGCTCCGCGAGGAGGCCGTTTCCCGCGCCATCGTCTTCACCCGCACCAAGCACGGCGCCAACAAGGTGGCGAAAAACCTGGTTAGCGCGGGCATCGAAGCCGAAGCCATCCACGGCAACAAGTCACAGAGCGCGCGACAGCGCGCGCTGCAGAATTTCAAGGACGGCACCACCTGGGTATTGGTGGCCACCGACATCGCCGCCCGGGGCATCGACGTTCAGGGCATTTCCCATGTCATCAACTACGAGCTGCCGGACGAGCCCGAGAGCTACGTGCATCGGATCGGCCGCACCGCGCGGGCGGGCGCCGGCGGCGTTGCCTGGTCGCTTTACGACCCGGCGGAGGCGAAGCGGCTGCGAGGCATCGAGCGCCTGGTGGGACGCATCCCCACGGAGACCGACGTGGCCCTCGGCGCCGTTGCCGGCAAAGCCCAGCCGAATGGTAGCTCCCAGCCGGACGGAAGGGCGCGGGCGGACGGCAAGCGGCGCCGGCGGCGCGGCGGGTCGACGGCGCTCGCCGGCAACGGTGGGCAGGCGGGACAGCGGCGGCGTGGCCGGCCGGGGCAGGAGGAACGCAACCGGCGTCGCTCGGCGGGCTGAGTCCGCGGACGCGGGGCTGACCGGCGGGAAAAAAAACGGCCCTGTCACCAGGGCCGTTCTGCAGTTGCGGGTGGACGGTATCGCCGCTACCAGCGGCCGCCACGCCCGCCACCGCCGCCGCCGTTGGAGCGCCGCGGTTGGCTGTTGGCTTCGTTCACGCGCAGAGCGCGGGATTCCAGCATGTGGCCGTTCAGCTCGGCGATGGCCTTCTGACCATCCGCCTGGGACATTTCCACGAAGCCGAAGCCGCGCGAGCGGCCCGTATCGCGGTCAGTCACCACGGACGCAGAGGTCACTTCGCCGATACCGGAGAACAGAGCCTCCAGGTCGGAATCGCTGGTGCTCCAGGGCAGGTTGCCTACGTAGATTTTCATCGTTTCAAAACTCCGTGCTCGACACGTTCGAGCGTCATTTGGTCTTTCGCGCGCATTCCCGCTGTTCAATCAATTCGCACGTACAGAGTCTTCGCCGGCACGACGCCGAAGAAGTTCGAAATAGAAGCGATTGCCGGACTGTCTTAGGAGAAGGATTCAGAAAGAAGTTCTCGGGCGGAAGTTCGGGGCAGGGTCTCCATTCGCCCGGGCAGTATAGGTGATGGCAATTCCCGCGCAAGCGGTTTTTTGACGGGCCGCAAAGGGGCTCGTCAGCTCTTGCGGGAGGGCCCCAGCACGATGTGTCGCCGGCCGCCGAGCGGGTCCTGGTTGCTGAATCCCGTGGGTACCTGCTCGATCTTCTTGCCGGAGTCGAGGTAGGCACGAACGTCCGCTTCCAGCGTCTTGCGCAATTGCTCGTTGCTCACGTGCTCGTCGGACTTCGTGGGGCGCTTCATCGGGGGGATACCTCTGCAGATGGGAACGGGTGAGCCGTGCGCTCACCCTACCACAGAATGCGCCGATCCACGTCACGGATATCGCGCAGGCCGCAGAAGGCCATGGAGAGATCCAACTCCCGGGCGATGATCTCCAGAGCCCGGGTCACCCCCGCCCCGCCCATGGCGCCGAGGCCGTAGAGGAAGGCACGGCCGATCATGGTTCCGCGGGCGCCGAGCGCCAGCGCCTTGAGGACGTCCTGGCCCGAGCGGATGCCGCCGTCCATCCACACTTCGATACGGTCGCCGACCGCCTCGACGATGGGCCCCAGGGCCTCGACGCTGGAGGGAGCACCGTCGAGCTGGCGCCCGCCGTGATTCGACACCACCAGGGCGTCGGCGCCGCTGGCGACCGCCAGCCGGGCGTCCTCGACGTCCATGATGCCCTTGAGCACCAGGGTTCCGCCCCAGCGTTCCTTGATCCAGGCGACGTCGTCCCAGTCGAGGGTGGGGTCGAGCTGTGACGCCGACCATTCCGCCAGGCTCCTCATGTCGTCCGCGCCCGTCACGTGTCCCACCACGTTGCCGAAGTCGCGGCGTGTGGCCCGCAGCATGCCCAGGCACCAGCGCGGACGGCGGAGCAAGTCGAGCAGGGTGGTTGGAGTGAGCCTGGGCGGAGTGGTGAGGCCGTTGCGCAGGTCCTTGTGACGCTGGCCCAGGATCTGCAGATCGAGGGTGAGCACCAGCGCGGAGCAGCCGGCCTGCCGCGCCCGGTCGATGAGACGGCCGATGAACTCCCGGTCGCGCATGACGTAGAGCTGGAACCAGAAGGGGCGGGTGGTCCGGGCGGCTACCTCCTCGATGGAGCAGATGCTCATGGTGGAAAGGGTGAACGGAACGCCGAATCGCTCCGCCGCCAGGGCGGCGTGGATTTCGCCGTCGGGAAACTGCATGCCGGTGAGGCCGGTGGGCGCCAGCGCCACCGGCATGGCCACGTGCTGGCCCGCCATGGTGGTGGCCAGGGAGCGGTTTTCCAGGTTCACCGCCACCCGCTGGCGCAGCTTGATGGCCTTGAAGTCCCGCTCGTTGGCGCGGTAGGTGAGCTCGTCCCATGAACCGGAGTCCACGTAGTCGTAGAACATGCGAGGCACGCGCTTCCTGGCGAGCCGGCGAAGATCTTCGATGCACGTGATGACGGTCATGGCGGTGTCCGGGCGAAGTCGGGCGCCATGATATGCTGCGCGCCACACGCGAGGAATCGTCCGTTCATGCTCTTTCCCGAGGTTCGAACTCTTCAGACCACTTCACCGTTGCGGGCTGCCGTGCGCGCGGCCCATCGAGTCGACGAGGGCGCGCACGTGGCCACGCTGGCAGAGCACGCGACCCTCTCGGAAGCGGCCAACGGCCGGGTGGAGGCGCTCGCCCGCGAACTGGTGGCCCATTTGCGGGAGCAGCGCCGCAAGGTGGGCGGCATCGACGCACTCATGCAGGAATACGATCTGTCCTCCGAGGAAGGCGTGACCCTCATGTGCCTGGCGGAGGCCCTGCTGCGCATCCCGGATCCGCAGACCCAGGACGAGTTCATCGAGGAGAAGCTGGGTGCCGGAGACTGGCACAGCCACCTCGGCGCCTCGGACGCCTTCTTCGTCAACGCCTCCACCTTCGGACTGATGCTCGCGGGCCGCGTGGTGTCGCCGCGACAGCCGGCCCCGGATGCGCTGGATCGCCTGTTGCGGCGGCTCGGCGAGCCGGTGATACGTCAGGCGGTGCGGCGGGCGATGCGGATTCTCGGCCGTCAGTTCGTGCTCGGCGAGACCATGGCGGCGGCCATGGATCGCGCCCGCGAGCAGGAATCCCGGGGCTACCGTTTCTCCTACGACATGCTGGGCGAAGCGGCGCGAACGGAGGCCGACGCGGAGCGCTACTATCAGCGCTACGTCGAAGCCATTGCCGCGGTGGGCCAGGCAGCGGCTGGACGGGGGCCGGAGCAGGCTCCGGGCGTGTCGGTGAAGTTGTCTGCGCTGGATCCGCGCTACGAGCTCGCCCAGCGCGAACGGGTGCACGGGTTGCTGCTGGACCGGTTGATCGCCTTGTGCGAGCTGGCCCGGGAACACGGCGTGGGTCTCTGCGTGGACGCCGAGGAGGCGGATCGGCTGGACCTGTCCCTGGACCTCATCGAGCGCGCGGCACTGCACGCCGGCCACGGCTGGGACGGCTTCGGTCTCGCGCTTCAGGCCTACCAGAAGCGGGCGTTCGCCCTGGTGGACTGGCTTACGGACCTGGCGAGGCGGGCGCGGACGCGGCTGCTGCCGCGGCTGGTGAAGGGCGCCTACTGGGACATGGAGATCAAGCACGCCCAGCAGGGCGGCTTCGCCGGGTTCCCGGTTTTCACTCGAAAGATCCACACGGACGTCTCGTTCCTGGCCTGCGCCCGCCGCATGCTCGCTGCCAGCGATGCGTTCTACCCCTGCTTCGCCACCCACAACGCGCGCACGGTGGCGGCGCTGCTGGAAATGGCCGGGACGCGGCGCGACTTCGAGTTCCAGCGCCTGCACGGCATGGGCGAAGCGCTCTATCAGACCCTGGTGGAGGGACGGAACGGTAGCGAGTACCGGTGCCGTGTATACGCCCCGGTGGGCGGCCACGAGGACCTGCTCGCCTATCTGGTTCGGCGGCTGCTGGAGAACGGTGCCAACACCTCGTTCGTCAACCGCATCGCCGACGATTCGCTGCCCGTGGACGCGCTGGTGGCGGATCCGGTGGCCGAGGCTCGATCCGTCGGGTTCACGCCACATCCACGGATCGCCCACCCGGCGAACCTGTTCGCGCCCACCCGGGTCAACAGTCGCGGCCTGGATCTGTCGGATCCGGTGGTGCTGATGCCCGTCGCGGCCGACATGGCGGCGGCGGATCACGACGGCTGGCGCTCGGCTCCGTCCTTGCCGGAGCCGGAAGCGTCGGGCGCGGAGCGGACCGTCTACAGCCCGGCCGATCGCCGCCGACCGGTGGGCCGGGTGGTGGAGGCAACGGCGGAGCAGGCGAAGCTGGCGTTGTCACGGGCCGCCGCAGCCGCGGGCGGATGGAATGCCGTCCCGGTTAGCGAGCGTGCCAATCTGCTGCGGCGTGCCAGCGACCTGATGGAGGCACGGGCGCCGGCGCTGATGACCTTGATCTGCCGGGAAGCTGGCCGGACTGTGGTGGACGCTCACCTGGAAGTGCGGGAGGCGGTGGATTTCCTGCGCTACTACGCGGCGGAGGCCGAACGCCTTCTCGCGCAGCCCACAGCCCTGCCTGGACCCACCGGGGAAAGCAACACTTTGAGGCTGGTGGGCCGGGGACCGTTCCTGTGCATCGCGCCGTGGAATTTTCCCCTGGCCATCTTCACGGGCCAGGTGGCCGCCGCGCTGGCTGCGGGGTGCCCGGTGCTGGCGAAGCCGGCCGAGCAGACGCCGCTGATCGCGGCGGAGGCGGTGCGGCTGCTGCAGCAGGCGGGCCTGCCGGACGGCGTGCTCCATCTGCTTCCCGGGGACGGCCCGGCCATCGGCGAGGCACTGCTGCAGGACGACCGCCTGGCGGGAGTGGCCTTCACCGGCGGCACGGACACCGCCAGGATCATCGCGCGCCGGCTGGCGGCCCGGGAAGGACCCATGATTCCGTTCATCGCCGAGACCGGCGGCATCAACGCCATGATCGTGGATTCCACGGCGCTGCCGGAACAGGTCACCCGGGACGTGATGACCTCGGCCTTCCAGAGTGCCGGCCAGCGCTGCTCCGCTCTGCGTCTGCTGTGCGTGCAGGAAGACGTGGCGGAGCGGCAACTCGCCATGATCGCGGGCGCCATGAAGGTGCTGAAGCTTGGCGACCCGACGCTCCTGGCCACGGACGTGGGGCCCATCATCGACGAAGATGCGTGGCAGGGGCTTCAGGCGTACGTCCGGGAAGGACGGCAGCGTTATCGGGTGATCGGTGAGACGCCGGTGCCCGAATCGCTGATCGAGGACGGGCTGTTCCTGCCGCCCGTGGCGTTCGAAATTCCTGCGGTGGGGGATCTGCGCCGGGAGGTGTTCGGTCCGGTCCTGCACGTTGTGCGCTGGCGAGCCGGAGAGCTCGAGGCTCTGGTGGATGCCATCAACGCCCTGGGCTATGGCCTGACCCTGGCGCTGCACTCGCGCAGCGAAAGCCGGGCGCAACGGGTGATCCGGCGCGCCCGGGTGGGTAACCTGTACGTGAACCGCAACCAGATCGGCGCGGTGGTGGGGGTGCAGCCCTTCGGCGGCGAAGGCCTGTCCGGTACCGGCCCCAAGGCCGGCGGGCCGCACTACCTGGAGCGCTTCCTCCTGGAGCGGGCGGTGAGCGTGGACACCACGGCGGCGGGCGGCAACGCGTCGCTGCTCACCATCGACGGTTGACTCAGTGGAACACGTCGTCCGGCGAGCGCGGAATGATGCCCGCCTCGTCGTCGGCCTTGTGCTGCACCCGGTCGGCGTTGCAGCGCTCGAAGGCCGCGTCGACGCTCTCGCTGATGCACGCCGCGCAGAACCCGGACTGCACCAGATCCTCCACCAGGAAGCCGATGACGTCGTAGGCGGACAGGGTACCTTCGTTGGTCTCGTTGAAGCGCCAGAGCACGTCCTGCATGGTCTGCAGCGCGACGTCACAGCGCACATCGTCACGTTGCTGCCTGAGATCCTCGTCTGTCGTGTCGTCTTGCATGCTGCGCAGGGAGTCCGGATCCATCGGGGCAGACGATTGTACAGGCGGTAGCGGGGAATTGCGCTGTCGGTGACCCGCCTGCGTCAGGTAGAATGCCTGCCTTTTTCTCCTCCAGCATGCGGTCCCGATTCACTCTTCCTGGCGACTGGCCCTACGATCCGAGGCGGGTGCCGTTCTTCTACGGCTGGATCATCTGGCTCGTTTCCACCCTCGGGTTCCTCATGAGCGTGCCCGGCCAGACCATGGGCATGGCGGTGTTCACCGAGCCGTTCATGGCGGCCTTTTCGCTCGGCCGTACGGAGCTGTCCACGGCCTACTTCTTCGGTACGCTCGGCAGCAGCCTGTTACTCACCCGGGCGGGACGCTGGTACGACCGGGTGCAGGCGCGGACCATGATGACGGGCGCCAGCCTGACGCTGGGCGCGGTGCTCGTGTTCATCAGCCTCGTCGACTGGATGGTTGCTCCGCTTTCGTCGCCATGGCGCAGTTGGGGCGCCCTCGGGCTCATACTCCTCGGCTACTTCGGGGTGCGCTTCGCCGGGCAGGGGGTGCTCACCAGCGCGTCGCGGAACGTGCTGCTGGTCTGGTTCGAGCGCCGCCGGGGGCTGGTCTCGGGGGTGCGCGGGGTGTTCGTCTCCCTGGGATTCTCGGTAGCGCCGCTGCTCCTGGCCATGCTCATCGATGTCGCCGGCTGGCGGGGGGCGTTGTGGCTTCTGGCGGCGGCGGTTGGCGGCGCCTTCGCGCTGCTGTGCCTGTTGGTGGTGCGGGACACGCCGGAGAGTTGCGGTCTGCGGCCCGATGGCGTGAGCGCGGAGGAGCACGCCGCCGCCGCAGTTCCGGCGGGGCCCGAGGCCACCCTCGGGGAGGCCCGGCAGTCGCCGGTGTTCTGGGTCTATGCCGGGGCGCTGGCGATCCACGCGCTGTTCGGCACGGCGGTCACGTTCCACATCGTCGACATCTTCGCGGAAGCCGGCCGTGACAAGGTGGCGGCCTTCGGCTACTTCCTGCCCCAGGCCATCGCTGCCACCAGCGTCAATCTAGCCGCCAGCACGCTGGTCGACAGGGCTGCCCTGAAGCCGTTTCTGCTGGTGATGCTCGGCGCCTTCGTGGCCGGCGCCTGGGGACTGCTGCACCTGGAGGCGTCGTGGGGCTATTGGCTGCTGGTGGCGGGATTCGGGGCCGGTGGCGGGCTCTGGGGCGTGCTCTCCAACCTGGCCTTCGTGCGGCACTTCGGGCGCCTGCACCTCGGCGAGATCAGTGGCCTTTCCACCTCGCTCACGGTGCTCGCCAGCGCCGTGGGCCCGCTGCTGTTCAGCGCCGGTCTCGATTGGCTCGGCACCTACCGGGCGGCGATCTGGCTGTGCCTCGCGTTGAATCTCGCGCTGCTGGCCGCCGCTGCCCTGATTCGTCAGCGGGAGCCGGGCCGGACCGCCTGATCGCAGATGGCGTCGTACTCGTCCTGATAGAAGAACGCCCGCTCTCCCAGGGCCGGCTCGAGCTGATCGAGCCAGGTGGCGGCGGGGTCGAAGCGCGCGAAGAACGGCCGCTGCACCCAGTCGGCGTTGCGTCCCTGGATGAAGCGCAGCACGAATACCCGTTCACCGGCTATCTCGGCGACCCCCTGGATCTCCACCTTGCCAGGGCCGGTGCTCATGGACGGGCCGCGGGCGGTCCGGGCGAGGCCGGACACCTGCTGGGTGGCGTCGCGATAGATCTGCCAGGCTCGCGCCAGCGGCACCTCGAAATAGCGGCGGGCGCCGGTGTCGCGTTCCACGAACATGTAGTAGGGCACGATGCCCAGACGGACCTGGTTCTTCCAGAGTCTCGCCCATACGGCGGGATCATCGTTGATGTGAGCCAGCAGGGGCCCCTGGGCGCGGATCACGGCGCCGGTGGCGCGCAGCCGGGCGATGGCGCGGCGCGCGATGGGCGTATCCAGCTCGCGCCAGTGGTTGTAGTGGGCCATGATGGCCACGTGCTTGCCGCGCTCCACCAGCGATTCCAGCAGCCGCAGCAGGTCGTCCGCGTCGTCGTCGTCCACGTATCGATGAGGCCAGAAGGTGAGCGACTTGGTGCCGATTCGGATGCTCTGCACATGGGCCAGGCGCCCGTCGCCCAGCCCCTCGAGATAGCGACGGAGGTTGCGTGCGGACATCACCATGGGATCGCCACCGGTGACGAGCAGATCCGTGACGTCCTGATGCCGGGCGAGATACTCGTGCAGCCGGGCGCTGTCGGTGGACGAGAAGCGCAGTTGTCTGTCGCCGACGAACTGGGCCCAGCGGAAGCAGAACGTGCAGTAGGCGTGACAGATCTGTCCCCGCCCGGGGAAGAACAGCACCGTCTCCCGGTACTTGTGCTGCAGGCCCGGCAGCACCTCGGCATCGATCTGCGGCACGTTGAGCTCGCGCTGCCCCGCCGGATGGGGATTCAGTGCGGCGCGGATCTCCCGGGCGCAGGAGTCCACCATCCGCGGGTCGGCGCCGCGGCGGACGAGCGCAGCGAGACGCGCAAACGCGTCCGGTTCCAGCATGTCCCGTTGCGGGAACACCAGCCGGAACAGTGGATCGTCGGGAGCGCGGTCCCAGTCGATGAGCTCGTCGAGGACGTACGGATTGACCCGAAACGGCAGAACTCTGGAGACCACGTCGATCTCGAAGCGGATCTCCGGGTCGAGCTTCGCGAGCTGAGGGATGTCGTTCAGGCGGTAGCGGGTGAAGGCCCGGAAACGGCGACGCCGCGGCGATACGTCGGGCGAATGGACGGTGGAGCGCGCGTGCGAGCTCCTGGCGATGATCTGATTCATGAGCAAACGGCTTGGTACGAGCAGCCCGGCCGAGACCGGGCCCCGGCAACGGCCGGGATGGATTTGCGTCGGACGATGAACTCGCCGACCTAGATCGCGGTTGTGAGATGGTAACCGCCGCGCTGCAGGAACGCCACCGCGTTCCTGCAGCGCGAGCGGTTGCGTTTACCGGGGCTGCATGCGGATGCCGCCGTCCATGCGTACGCACTCACCGTTCATGTACTCGTTCTCGATGAGCATCACGGCGACGTGCGCGATCTCCTCGGGGCGCCCGAGCCGCTTCGGGTACAGCACCTGAGCCGAGAGTGCGTCGATGACCTTGTCGGGAGCGCCCTGGAACAGGGGCGTGTGAATCAGCCCGGGCACGATGGTGTTGCAGCGCACGCCGATGCTGGAAAGGTCCCGGGCGATGGGCAGGGTCATGCCGACGATGCCGCCCTTGGAGGCGCTGTAGGCGGCCTGGCCGATCTGCCCTTCGTAGGCCGCCACCGAGGCGGTGTTGATGATGCAGCCACGGCCGCCGTACTCGTTGTACGGCTCGTTCTTCTGCATCTCGTTGGCCGCCAGACGCAGCACGTTGAACGTGCCGATGAGGTTCACGTCGATGATCAGCTTGAACTTGTCCAGCGGGAACGGGCCATCCTTGCCCACGGTCTTGATGGCGTTGCCGATGCCGGCGTAGTTGCAGCAGATGTGGATGGCGCCGAAGGCATCCATGGTGGCGCCGATGCCCTGCTGCACGGCGTCTTCGCTGGTGACGTTCACGTTCTGGAAGATGGCGCCGTCGCCGAGCTCCTTGGCCAGGGCCTGACCCTTCTCCTCGTTCATGTCGAAGATGGCCACCTTGGCCCCCATGCCATGGAGACGCCGCGCAGTAGCCTCCCCCAGTCCCGAGGCGCCCCCGGTTATGACGGCGACTTTGTCTTTTATTTCCATTGGGTTCTCCAGTGGTGAGAATTCGAAGGGACGCGATTATAGCCACGGGGGTTTGCAGTAGCGAAATCCGATCGCGCTCCTCGTTGACCCACGCAGCGCCATTGCCGCAGCATCCGTGAGGAGCAAGTAGAGAGGGCGAATCATGGGCGAGGTGACGGTGCCGTCCGGGTGGCGGGTGGAGCGGCTGGCGGGGGCGCTGGGCGCGGAGATCGGCGGCGTTCGGCTGGCAGAGCTCCATGATGACGACTTCTCGGCCATACGAGCACTGCTCCTCGAGCATCTGGTGCTGTTCTTTCCCGATCAGCACATGGAGGTGGAGGAGCACGTGGCGTTCGGGCGCCGGTTCGGGCCGTTGGAGGCGCACCCCAATCTGAAGAACCCGTTCACCCAGCATCCGGAGCTGTTCGAGCTGGCGGCGAGCCATGGCGGGGTGGCAGACGAATGGCATACGGACCTCACGTTTCGCGAGGACCCGGCGGTGTTGTCGGTACTGCAGCTGCGCAAGGCGCCCGCGGTGGGCGGCGACACCATGTGGACGAGTCTGTACGCCGCCTACGATGCGCTGTCGGAGCCCATGAAGGAGCTGTGCGAAGGGCTCACCGCCCTTCATGACGCGCTGCCGCACAACCATCCCGAGCAGATGGCGGTCCACCCGGTGGTGCGGGTGCACCCCGAGACCGGGCGTCGGGCCTTGTACGTCAACGAGCACTTCACCCGGCGGCTGGTGGAGCTCAACGCCACCGAAAGCGAGGTGCTGCTCCGGTACCTCACCCGCTGGGTCGCCAACCCCCGTTTCACCGTACGTTACCGCTGGAGTGAGGGCACGGTGGCGATTTGGGACAACCGTTGTACTCAGCACTTCGTGCTGAACGATTTCGAAGGCGAACGGATCATCCAACGGGTGACGGTGATGGGCGACCGGCCGCAGTGGGCCGTGGCGCCCAGGTGGCAACCGTGGGTGCGGCCCGGCCGCCTCTCGGCCACCAGCCGGCACGACCGGCAGCTGGCGTTGTTCCTGCGGGATCGGCAGAAGTCGGGGCCGTCTGATCCAGGTTAGGCTGGTTACTTGATATAAATGGATGACCAAGGGCGAAATTTGTTACGTTCGGTGACCAAAGGAGCAATCTAGCTACTGTCATGATTCGACAAATGCCGCTATTCTCTGGATCTTTAACGCTGGTCCGAGGGGTGGCACCGCTTGGAACCGGCACCACGCGAAGGAGTGAGTAGATGCCGAAGATCACGTTCATCGAGCACGATGGCACCGAGCGCACCGTGGAAGGTCAGGTGGGTCTTTCCGTGATGCGTGCCGCCATCGACAACCTGGTGCCGGGAATCGACGCCGATTGTGGGGGCGAGTGCTCCTGCGCGACGTGCCACGTCTACGTCGATCCCGCCTGGATGGCCAAGGTCGGCCAGCCGGGGGAGCGCGAGGAGTCCATGCTCGATCTGAACCCGGAGCGCGAATCCAACTCCCGGCTGTCCTGTCAGATTCCGGTGACGGAGGAACTGGACGGTCTGGTGGTGACCGTGCCCGAGTTCCAGATGTGAACCGTACGCTGGCCCCGGGCGCAGGCCCGGCGGAATCCAATCGATTGCAGAATGGGAGAGAGCCATGAGCGAAGCCGCGAACACCCAGCCGGAGTTTCAGATCCAGACGGAGTACGTCGCCGATCCCTACTCACTTCCCCTCGAGGAGGTGAATCCGGCTCAGGGGGTGCTGTTCCAGAACGACGCCCATTGGCCGTACTTCGAACGTCTGAGAAAGGAGGATCCGGTCCATTTCACCGCCGAGAGTGAGTTCGGCCCGTACTGGTCCGTCACTCGCTACGAGGACATCAAGTACGTGGACATGAACCACCAGATCTTCTCCTCGGAAGGCGGCATCACGCTGGCCGATCAGGATGAGGACTTCCAGCTTCCCATGTTCATTGCCATGGACCCGCCGAAGCACGACGAGCAGCGCAAGGTGGTGGCTCCGGTGGCGGGGCCGAGGAATCTGGCAGCGCTGGAGCCGCAGATTCGCGAGCGGGTGTGCAACATCCTCGATTCGCTGCCGCGCAACGAGGACTTCAACTGGGTGAAGCACCTGTCCATCGAGCTCACCACCCAGATGCTCGCCACCTTGTTCGACTTCCCGTTCGAAGATCGCTACAAGCTGACCCGCTGGTCCGACGTGGCCACGGCACCGCCGGGTACCGGCCTCGTCGATTCCGAGGAGCAGCGCCGGGCGGAGCTGCTGGAATGCCTGGAGTACTTCACGGGTCTCTGGCACGAGCGCGCCAAACGGGACGAGCCGGGCAACGATCTGGTCTCCATGCTTGCTCACGGCGAGTCCACCCGGGACATGCTGAGCCGGCCCATGGAGTACCTGGGCAACCTGATTCTGCTCATCGTCGGCGGCAACGACACCACCCGGAACTCCCTAACCGGTGGCGTGCTGGCGCTCAACCAGTTCCCCGACGAGTACGAGAAGCTGCGTCAGCACCCGGAGCTGATTCCCAATATGGTGGCGGAGATCATTCGCTGGCAGACGCCGCTGGCGCACATGCGCCGGCGTGCCCTGGTGGACACCGAGCTCGGCGGCAAGACCATCAAGGCCGGCGACAAGGTGTGCATGTGGTACGTCTCCGGCAATCGCGATGAGGAGGTGTTCGAGAACGCCGACCGGCTCGTCATCGACCGCAAGAACGCGCGCCAGCACGTCAGCTTCGGCTTCGGCATTCACCGGTGCATGGGCAACCGGGTGGGAGAGATGCAGCTGCGCATCGTCTGGGAGGAGCTGCTCAAGCGCTTCGACAAGGTGGAAGTCGTGGGTGAGCCGAAGCGGGTGTACTCCGCCTTCGTCAAGGGATACGCGGAGCTGCCGGTGCGACTGATCGAACGATGAGGGAGGATTGACCATGAGCGAAGGTGCCGTCGTGGGCGCTGCCGTGACCGAGCAGCCGCTCATCACCGATCCCTGGAGCGTGCCGCTCGAGCAGGTCGATCCGGCCCGGGGAGAGCTGTTCCGGCGCGACATCGTGCTGCCGTTCTTCGAGCGGCTGCGGCGCGAGGACCCGGTGCACTTCCACGAGGACAGCGTGTTCGGCCCGTACTGGTCGGTGACCGGCTACGAGCACATCAAGCACGTGGACATGCTCCACGAGGTGTACTCCTCCGCTCAGGGCATCACCATCTTCGACGGCAACGCCGATTTCCGCACGCCCATGTTCATTGCCATGGATCCTCCGAAGCACGACGTTCAGCGCAAGGCGGTGGCGCCGGTGGCGGGGCCGCGGAACCTGGCGGCCCTGGAGCCGGAGATCCGCCGCCGGGTGTGCACGATCCTGGATTCCCTGCCCGTGGGCGAGGAGTTCAACTGGGTGCAGAGGGTGTCCATCGAGCTCACCACCCAGATGCTGGCCACCCTGTTCGACTTTCCGTTCGAGGAGCGGTACAAGCTCACGCGCTGGTCCGACGTGGCCACCAACGGTCCGGAGAGCGGCATCGTCGAGTCCATCGAGCAACGCCGGGAAGAGCTGCTGCAGTGCCTGGGGCGGTTCACCGAGCTCTGGCACGAGCGGGCGGCACGGCCGGAGCCGGGCAACGACCTCATCTCCATGCTGGCCCACGGCCAGTCCACCCGGGACATGATCGACCGGCCCATGGAATACCTGGGCAATCTGACGCTGCTCATCGTGGGCGGCAACGACACCACCCGGAACTCCATTTCCGGTGGTGTGCTGGCATTGAATCGCTACCCGGATCAGTACCAGAAGCTCCGGGAGAATCCGGGTCTGATCCCCAACATGGTGGCGGAGATCATCCGCTGGCAGACGCCCCTGACCCACATGCGCCGCACGGCCCTGATCGACACCGAGCTCAACGGCAAGACGATTCGGGCCGGTGACAAGGTGGTCATGTGGTATCTCTCGGGCAACCGGGACGAAAGCGTCTTCGAGCGGGCCGACGACTTGGTCATCGACCGGCCGAACGCGCGCAGTCACATGAGCTTCGGCTTCGGCATCCACCGCTGTATGGGCAACCGTGTGGGGGAGATGCAGCTGCGGATTCTCTGGGAGGAGATCATGAAGCGCTTCGAGAGGGTGGAAGTGGTGGGCGAGCCGGTGCGCACCCGCCATGTCTTCATTCGCGGCTTCACGGAGCTTCCGGTCCGGCTGATTCCGCGCTGACGCGGCCGGCCGTGATGAGCATCCGGCTGCGACGGTACCTCATCTCAGGAGGACGTGACCATGACCAAGATTCTGGATGAAGTTCTTGCTGCAAATGCTGAATATTCCAAGACTTTTGGCGACAAATCCCGTCTTGCGATGCCGCCGGCGCGTCGCTTTGCCGTGCTCACCTGCATGGACGCGCGGCTGGATCCGGCGAAGTTCGCCGGGCTCAGCGAAGGCGACGCCCACGTCATCCGCAACGCGGGCGGTCGTGCCAGCGACGATGCCATCCGCTCCCTGGTGATTTCCTACAAGCTGCTGGGGACCCGGGAGTGGTTCGTGATTCACCACACCGACTGCGGCATGGAGACGTTCACCGACGACGTCATGCGCGAGTTGCTGGCGAGCAGCCTGGAAACGGCGTCGCTGGACGCCGGCGGCTGGCGGGACACCGGGGCGGGCCCAGGGTCCGCTGAAGGCAAGTACATCGACTGGCTCACCATCGAGGACAACGAACGCAGCGTGGTGGAGGACGTGCAGCGGATCCGTCGCCATCCCCTGGTGCCGAGTTCCATCCCCATTTGCGGCTACATGTACGACACCCGCTCGGGAAGGCTCGTGGAGGTTGCGGAAGCCACCCGGGCCGGCGCCAGCGGTGGATGAGGACCGGCCGGACAGCGAGCTGACATGGAACATTTCGACGTGCTCATCGTCGGTGCCGGCATTTCCGGCATCGGTGCCGCCCACCAACTGCAGACCCGGTGTCCCGACCGCAGCTTCGCCATCCTGGAAGGGCGCGAGCGGATGGGAGGCACCTGGGACCTGTTCCGTTACCCGGGTATCCGCTCGGATTCGGACATGTACACCCTGGGCTTCTCGTTCAAACCCTGGACCGACCCGAAGGCCATAGCCGACGGACCCGCGATCCTGCGCTATCTGGAGGAGACCGCCAGAGAGTTCGGGATCGACCGCCACATTCGCTACCGTCACCGCGTGAAGCGGGCCGCCTGGTCCAGTGACCAGGGGCGCTGGACGGTGGAGGTGGAGTCGGGTGAGGAAGGAACCCCGGTGCGCCTAACCTGCAACTTTCTGTTCATGTGCAGCGGTTACTACGACTACGAGCACGGCTACGAGCCGGATTTCCCCGGCGCGGAGCGCTTCACCGGTAGCATCGTCCATCCCCAGCAGTGGAGCGACGACGTGGACTACGCCGGCAAACGGGTGGTGGTGATCGGCAGCGGGGCAACCGCGGTGACCCTGGTCCCGGAGCTCGCGAAATCAGCCGCCCACGTCACCATGCTGCAGCGCTCTCCTACGTATATGGTGGCGGCGCCCGCGGAGGATCGCGGGGCCGAGCGGCTGCGGCGGTGGCTGCCGCCGAAGCTGGCGTACGGGGTGATCCGCTGGCGCAAGATCCTCTTCGGCACGCTCTTCTACCAGTTCTGTCAGCGCTTTCCGGAGCGGGCGAAGGCGCTGCTGGTGGGCGGAGTGCGGCGTGCGGTGGGTCCGGCCGTCGACGTGGAGCGGCATTTCATCCCGAGCTACAAGCCCTGGGATCAGCGCCTGTGCCTGGTGCCGGACGGCGATCTGTTCGCGGCCATCCGCTCGGGCGGGGCCTCAGTGGTGACGGATCGCATCGAAGCGTTCACCGAGAGCGGGCTGGCGCTGCAGTCCGGCGCGCATCTCGATGCGGATCTGGTGGTTACCGCCACGGGTCTCGAGCTCGAGCTCCTGGGAGGGGTGGAGCTGAAGGTGGATGGGCGCGAGGTGGATCCGGCGACGACGGTGGCCTACAAGGGCATGATGTTCAGCGGGGTGCCGAACCTGGCCCTGTCCATGGGCTACACCAACGCCTCCTGGACTCTGAAGTGCGATCTCACCTGCGCTTACGTCTGTCGATTGCTCAATCACATGGCCGTGCACGGCTACAGCCAGTGCTGTCCGCGTCTTCCCGAGTCGGGCCTGCCGACCCGGCCCATGCTCGATCTCACCTCCGGCTACGTGCAGCGTGCCCTGGATCGGTTTCCGAAGCAGGGCAACCGGGCACCGTGGCGGCTGTATCAGAACTACCTGCTGGATCTGGTGACCCTGAAATACGGTCCCGTGGACGATTCAGCCATGGAGTTCGCGCGCGCGGCCGACGAGCCCCAGCTGGCGCAGAGCTCGGCGGGCTGAACGCCCGGGTGTCCGTGGCTCAGGCGGGGCCCGCGCGCCTGGAAAACTTCACGAAGCCTTCCTGACGGTCCACGACCACGCACGAGGCACGCTGGGTTTCGGCCCAGGTCTTCAGCTCGCGCAGATCGTCGCCCCGGGATACGCCGCGGGCCAGCACCGTGAACTCCGCCCCCAGACGGCCGCCGAGGCGCTTCAGCGCGCCGACGACGCCCTGCGGCGTGGTTCTCGCGCCTTCGCACAGGATCAGGCTGATTCCCTTTGCCAGCCGGTTCGTGTCCACCCCATACCAAACGTAGCCTTCGAACATCCGCGCCCGGCTGGTGATGACGTGAGCCGACCCGATCCGGTACTGGGTGATCCAGGAGCGCATGACGTTGGCCCAGTGCGGATCGTGCTCCAGACACCAGAGCTGCCGCGCCTTGTCGCCGCCACCGTAGAGGCCGCCCAGCACCAGGGTCAGCAGGCTCGCGCCGCACTGCACGATGGGGCCCTCGGCGCGCCCCGCCTCGGCCAGACAACTGCGCAGGAAGTTCTCGGTGCCCTGAGTTGGCGGATCGCCCCAGTGGGCGTAGAGCTCGGCCACGGTGCCCAGTGGCGGCGGCTCGTCGCCGGCTCCCAGCAGCTTGCGCATGCAGCGATCGAAGCCTCGGACGCGCTCGAACAGCGCGGCCTGGGCGCGAAGCGCCCGAAACCCTTTGTACGTGCTCGAGGGAAGGGTCAGCTGCATCGAGGGTTCCGGTGACGTGACGGGGCCAGTATACGGACCAGGTGCACTCCCAGGGCGGCGGGGAGGGAGATTCGTGCGCCAGTTCCGCTGGCGACCACGCACCGCGTCCCGGTCGTTGGGCGCCGGTTGCGGGTGGAATCCGCGGCGCTCGCGGAATCGCCGCGGACCGCCCGCAGTGACATAATCGGTGCGTCGTGCCCGCGTCGCAGAATCAGGGGGAGCTCGTTTCATGTCCGACATCGTCCCGCAGGAGCTGAGGGACCCGCGCATCCGTACCGAGTTCGTGTCAGCCAACCACCAGCGCTTCGAGGTGGACATGTGCGGCAGCGGCGACCGCCTGGCGCTGTGCCTGCACGGCTTTCCCGAGCACAGCTTCTCCTGGCGTCATCAGCTCCCCGTGCTGGCGGACCTGGGCTACACCGCGTGGGCGCCGAACCTGCGTGGCTACGGGCGGTCGACGCGGCCCGAGGGGATGGAAGCGTACAGTCTCGAGAACCTGCTGCAGGACGTGGCGGGGCTGATCGATGCGGCGGGGTGCGAGGAGGACACGGTTCTCATCGCGCACGATTGGGGCGCGGTGATCGCCTGGTTCTTCGCCATGCGCCGGGTTCGGCCGCTCGCCCGCCTGATCATCTGCAACGTGCCTCACCCCGCGGCGATGTCGCAGGCCATGGGGGCGGCACAATTGTTGCGCTCCTGGTACGTGCTGTTCTTTCAGCTTCCGCGGCTGCCCGAGCTGCTGCTGGGCCGGGATGGCGCTCGCCCGGCGGGGGAGGCGCTGCGTCGCTCGAGCTGTGACCCGGAGCGCTTTCCGGACCCGGTGGTCGAGGTGTATCGGCGCAATGCCGCCCAGCCGGGAGCGCTCACCGCCATGATCAACTACTACCGGGCGCTGGTGCGCGGCGGCGGCGCGCGCCGGCAGCGCGAGTTGGGTTACCCGGTGATCGAGACCCCCACGCTGATGATCTGGGGCGAGGAGGACGTGGCGCTGACCAAGGAGACCACCTACGGCACGGAGGACTACGTGCGCGACCTGACCATCCGGTACCTGCCGCGGGTTTCTCACTGGGTGCAGCAGGAGGCGCCGGAGATCGTCAACCCGATGATCAAGGCGTTCCTGATGAACGAGCCGGTGCCGCAGATGACCTGGCAGGCGCGCCTGGTGCCGCCAGAACCGGCGGAGCCCTGAGACGTCCGCGGCGGCGTCACCCCTGCTGCGCAGGCACTTCCACCACCAGTCCGTTCAGCGCCTCAGTCATGCGGATCTGACACGCCAGTCGGCTGTTGTCGCGCCGTTCCCAGACGTACGCCAACAGCTCCAGCTCGTCCGGATGGGGGGGCGGCAGACGGCTCGGCGCAGGCTCGATGAGGTAACAGTGACAGGTGGCGCAGGTACAACCGCCGCCGCATTGCCCGAGGATCCCGGGAACGGCGTTGTCCAGGGCGCCGTCCAGCACCGTCTCGCCGGGGCGCAGCGTGCAGGTGTAGCGGGTGCCGTCCGGCTGTACGTATGTGACCTCGACCATGGGTGCCGCTAGAATGGTGGGCTTCGCAGGCGGAGTCTACAGGCACCATGAAGATAGGACTCACTGGGGGTATCGCCTCGGGCAAATCCACGGTGGCGAAGTACCTCGAGCAGCTGGGCGCCCACGTCATCGATGCGGACAAGCTCGGTCATCGTGCCTACGAGCCGGATACTGCAGCGTTCCGCGCGGTGGTGGAGACGTTCGGGGCGGACGTGGTAGATGCCGAGGGGCGTATCGATCGCAAGGCCCTCGGCGCCAAGGTGTTCGGGCAGCCGGACAGGATGAAGCAGCTCACGGACATCGTCTGGCCCGAGATCCGCCGGCTGGCCGAGGCGGAACTGGCAGCCGTGAGCGGTGAGGATCCGGGACGCATCGTGGTGCTGGAGGCGGCGGTGCTGTTCGAGGCCGGCTGGCAGGACGCTGTGGACGAAGTCTGGGTGGTCACGGTGCCGCCCGAGGTCGCCGTGCAGCGGGCGTGCGCCCGGGACGGCTTGAGCCCCGAAGCCGTGCAGCGCCGCATCGACTCCCAGATGAGCAACGACGAGCGCCGCACCAGGGCGGACGTGGTGATCGACAACTCCCTGGACCCGGAAACGCTGCTGGCGCGGGTCGACCGGGAATGGCTGCGGATCACCGGGAACGACGGGCGGGTGCGAGGGCGCGCGCTGTGATCCTGGATCTGCACACCCATTCCGTGAAATCCGACGATGGCCGGGCCAAGGTTCGGAACTATTGTCAATGGATTCGCAGCCGTGACGTGCCCATCGACGGCTTCGTGCTCACCGAGCACCGGCAGTTCGACGACGAGTCGGATTACTCGGACCTGGCCCGGGAGTTCGGCCTGACCATCCTCAAGGGGAGCGAGGTGGAAACCGAGTTCGGCCACGTGCTGGTATTCGGTGTTTCTCCTGGGCTGCAGGCGGCCCTGGATTTCTCCGACATACGCCTGCCGCTCGCCCGGGTCATCGAGGCGTGCGAGGCCCATGGCGCTGTTCCCGTGCCCTGCCACCCGGGCCGCCCTCGGGTCGGCATGCACGCCCACCTGGACGAGTTCGGGGTGCCGGAAGGGGTGCGAATCGTCGAAGTGCTCAACGGCGGCAGCCGGGACGATGAGGACGCCATTGCTCAGGCCATGGCGGCGGAGCAGGGCTACCGGGGCATCGGTGGCAGCGATGCCCACATCGTCAGCCACGTGGGCCGTTGCGCCACCCGCTTTCCCGGCGATATCCGGACCGAGCAGGAGCTGGTGGAGGCCCTCGACGCCGGGGAGTTCGAGGCCATCACCAACCGCTGACCCGCCTCTAGCCCGGCCCGGGAACTGCGCGGCCGAGAGGGTGAAACGCCGCGCCGCGATCGGCCGCGGGAACGCAATGCGCGTCCTCGCGCAGCCCCCTCCGGGGGTTCCCGCGCTTCGCAAAGTTGCCCCCTATGGGGTCAATTTGCTTCGCTTGGCTGCGCGACAGTGGCCGCGCATTGCGTTCCCGCGGCCGCTCGCTACCCCTGTTGCACTCGCGACCCGCACTTCCCGCGCCGGGCTAAGAGGCGGGCTTGAACAGGGGGATGTTGACCTCCTCGTGCTCCTCCCACTGAACCTCCACCCGCTGCCCGCAGGCCAGGTCCCGGGTGGGATCCTCGACGCCGACGATGTTGGAGAGCAGCCTCGGCCCCTCGTCCAGGTCGATCCAGGCCACGGCGTAGGGCACCTGGGTGCGGAAGAACGGGTGGTAGCTCTGGCGCACCACGCTGAAGGTGTAGATGGTTCCCTTGCCCGAGGCGGTGTGCCAGCTCAGTTCGCCGCCGGTGCAGCCGGTGCAGTGGGCCCGGGGGTGCCAGACCACGGTCCCGCAGTCGTTGCATTTCTGGTAACGCAGCTCCCGGTTCTTCGTCGCCTCCCAGAACGGACGGGTGTCCAGCTCGTTCAGCGAGGGCAGGGGTCTCGTCGCGTCTGCCATGTTCAGTCCCTCCCCAGGATGATGGTGCCGGCGCAGTGACGGGCGCCCAGCATGCCGCCGTTGCCGTGGGCCACCGCCAGGCGCGCGCCGTCGACCTGGCTCGTGGACTCGCCGCGCAGCTGGCGCGCCGCTTCGATGAGCAGGAAGATGCCGCGCATACCCGGATGGTTGGAGGACAGGCCGCCGCCGTCGGTGTTCAGGGCCGGTCCGTCCTGCGGGCGGTCGAAGCGCAGCCGACCGCCCTGCACCCAACGCCCGCCTTCGCCTTTGGGGCAGAAGCCCAGATCTTCCAGAATGGTCAGCACGGTGATGGAGAAGGAGTCGTAGATCATGGCGACGTCCATCTCGTCCGGCCGCACGCCAGCCTCGCCGAACGCCTGGGCCCCCGATTGGGCGGCGGCGCTGGTGGTGATGTCGCCGCCGTTCTCGGGATACCCCGTGGCCTCGCCGCTGCCGAGAATCCACACCGGGGGTTTGGCGCAGTTCCGCAACACCTCCGGTGCGGCGATGACCACGGCGCCGCCGCCGTCGGAGATCATGCAGCATTCCAGCAGGTGCAGGGGATCGGCGATCATGCGTGAGCCGACCACGTCGTCGATGGTGGTTTCCCTGATATCGACGAATTCCAGGTCCTGCATGGCCTTCACCGCCTCGGGATTGCGCATGGCATGCATGCGCGTGGCCACCGAGATCTCGGCCAGCTGCTCGCTGGTGGTGCCGTACTCGTACATGTGGCGGCGCGCGACCATGGCGTAGTTGGCCACCAGGGTCATGCCGGTGAAGGTCTCCAGGTTATCGCTCGGGCTGGCGCCATGGCCGCCACGGCCGCCCGCGCCGATGCGCGCCATGTTGCTGTGCGCGGTGGAGCCGTAGGTGAGCAGCGCCACCTTCGCCTTGCCGGCAGCGATGTCGCGGCAGGCATGGGCGGCGTGATACTCGTAGGAGCTGCCGCCCACGTTGGTGGTGTCGATGACGCGGGGTTTGATCCCGAAGTACTCGGAGATGGTGAAGCCGCTCATGGGGCCGGCTTCGCCGGCATCGTACACGGCGTCAACGTCGCTCCAGGAGAGGCCCGCATCCTCCAGCGCCCGCGCGGCGCTGTGAGCCTTGATCTGCAGAGGGGAGACCCGTCCCTCCACGTCTCTCGACGGATACTCGTGAATGCCGACGATGGCGGCACTTCTGTCCTGCCCGCTCAATTTCTCATCCCCCTGCCGTCTGCCGCAAAAGCGAGGATTTTACGGCCTCGGGCGCCGTTTTCCTATGTGGCTGGGGCATTCTGGTACGCAGCTTGCTATGCCCGCGGGGCATGTGGCGCACAGGGGTGGCAAGCAGAGGATGTTGACCATGAGTGCAGGTAAAACCATGACGATCCGGCGATCCGGCGCGGCCGGCATCGCGCTGGCCGCCATCGTCGTCCTGGGCGGTTGCGAAAATCTCCCCGGCACCCGGGAAGAGCAGGTGACTGCGGCAGGTACGGCGGCCGGCGCCGCTGTTGGGGCCACGGTGGCCGACAACAAGCTGTTGGGCGCCCTGCTGGGTGGGGCCCTGGGCGCGGCCGGCGGCTATCTCATCGGTGCGCGTACGGACTGGTTCGAGGAGGACCCGGAGTACCGCAGCGCCGAGGCCCGCGAGGCGGTGGAAGAGGCGCAGGAGCGGCCGGCCACCGCCGAGGAGGTTGCCGGCGCCGACGACGCCGACCTCAACGGCGACGGTTTCGTCACCATGGATGAGCTCATCGCCATGGAAGAAGCCGGCCTCGGCGACGACGAGATCGTGGAGATGCTGGAGCGCACCGATCAGGTGTTCGAGCTCTCCGCCTCGCAGCGCGCCGATCTTCGCGATGCGGGCCTGAGCCGGGATCTGCTCGCCGACATCGAGGAGATCAACCGGGAAGAGCGGGAATCGGTTCTCGCGCGTTCGGACGTCATCGGCCAGCCTCGCTGAGGCCGCCGGCCCGGATGCCGGCGGCCGTATTGGCCGTCTTTTGCGCTCGCGGTTGGTATACTCGGCGCCCGCAGTTTATCGGGTGAGTCGAGAGAGCAAACCATGAGCAAGAAGTTCGAGGGCGGCCGGGACGATTGGAAGGCGCTGGCGGAGCAGGAATTGCGCGGCAAAGCCGTCGAGGAACTGGCCTGGACGTCGCCGGAAGGAATCCGGATCGCGCCGCTCTACACGCAGCAGGATCTCGACCACATCGCTCATCTCGACAGCTTCCCGGGGCTCGCGCCATTCGTGCGGGGGCCGCGGGCCACCATGTACGTGAACCGGCCCTGGACCATCCGACAGTACGCGGGCTTCTCCACCGCCGAGGAATCCAACGCCTTCTACCGGCAGAACCTGGCAGCGGGCCAGAAGGGGCTGTCGGTGGCGTTCGACCTCGCCACCCATCGCGGTTACGACTCGGATCATCCCCGTGTCGCGGGCGACGTGGGGATGGCCGGGGTGGCCATCGACTCGGTGGAGGACATGAAGATCCTGTTCGACGGGATCCCGCTCGATCAGATGTCCGTTTCCATGACCATGAACGGCGCGGTGCTCCCGGTGATGGCCGGCTACATCGTGGCCGCGGAAGAGCAGGGGGTGGCCCGGAAGGACCTGTCCGGCACCATTCAGAACGACATCCTCAAAGAGTTCATGGTGCGCAACACCTACATCTACCCGCCAGAGCCGAGCATGCGCATCGTGGCCGACATCATCGGCTACACGGCGGAGCACATGCCCCGCTTCAACTCCATCTCCATCTCCGGCTACCACATGCAGGAGGCGGGAGCCAACGCCGTCCAGGAGGTGGCCTTCACCCTGGCCGACGGCATCGAGTACGTGCGGGCGGCCCTGGCGCGGGGGCTGGACGTGGATGCGTTCGCGCCCCGGCTGTCGTTCTTCTTCGGCATCGGCATGAACTTCTTCATGGAGATCGCCAAGCTCCGGGCCGCGAGGATCCTGTGGCACGACCTCATGAAGCAGTTCGAGCCGAGCAAGCCGGCATCGCTGATGCTCCGTACCCACTGCCAGACCTCGGGGGTGTCTCTGCAGGAGCAGGATCCCTACAACAACGTGATCCGCACCACCATCGAGGCCATGGCGGCGGTGCTCGGCGGCACCCAGAGCCTGCACACCAACGCCCTGGACGAGGCGATCGCGCTTCCGACTCCGTTCTCGGCCCGCATCGCCCGCAACACTCAGATCATCCTGGCCGAGGAAAGTCAGATCACCCGCACCGTCGACCCGTTGGGCGGCAGCTACTACGTCGAGAGCCTCACCAATGCCATCGTCCAGCATGCCCGCGAGCTCATCGACGAGGTGGAGGCCCTCGGCGGCATGACCCGGGCGGTGAACTCGGGCATGCCCAAGCAGCGTATCGAGGAGGCCGCGGCGCAGCGTCAGGCACGCATCGAGCGCGGCGAGGACGTGATCGTCGGCGTCAACAAGTACAAGGTGGAAAACGACACCTCCGAGTTCGATGTGTTGGCGGTGGACAACAGCAAGGTGCGCGAATCCCAGATTCGCCGTCTGCAGGAGGTGCGCAGGAGCCGCGACGAGGCCAAGGTCCAGGCGGCGCTGGAAGCGTTGACCCAGGCCGCCCGGGACAACTCGGGCAATCTGCTGGCGCTGTCGGTGGAGGCCACCCGGCATCGCGCCACCGTAGGTGAAATCTCCATGGCTCTGGAGACCGCCTGGGGGCGCCACGAGTCGGTGGTGGGGTTGACCCCGGGGGTCTACGCCGAGAGCTATCAGAACGACGAGAAGTTCGAGAAGGTGCGCGAGGAGATCAAGCTGTTCACCGAGGTGGAAGGGGAGGCTCCGAGCGTGCTGGTGGTGAAGATGGGCCAGGACGGTCACGACCGGGGCGCCAAGGTCGTGTCCAACGCCTTCAACGACTTCGGCTTCAGGGTGCGCATGACCCAGCTCTTCCAGACGCCCCAGGAGGCCGCGCGGCATGCGAAGGAGGAGGGCGTTCACGTGGTGGGCGTTTCCACCCTGGCCGGGGGCCACAAGTCGCTGGTGCCAGAGCTCATCGAGCACCTGAAGGAGGAGGGCCTCGAGGACGTGGTCGTGGTGTGCGGCGGGGTGATTCCCCGCCAGGACTATCAGGCCCTCTACGACGCCGGCGTCCACGCCATCTTCGGACCCGGCTCGGACATCCCTGAGGCGGCTAGCCAGATTCTAAAGATGATTCCAGGAAAGAACCGTTAGTTACTGATAATTGGTCTTTTGGAGGCGATTTGATGATCGGTAAGCTGAACCATGTGGCCATCGTCGTGCCGGACCTGGCGGCGGCGGCGGAGGTGTATCGAGGCACCCTCGGGGCCCGCGTCACCGAGCCGGTACCGCTGCCCGACCACGGCGTGACCACCGTGTTCGTCGAGCTGCCCAACACCAAGATCGAGCTGCTGCATCCGCTGGGGGACGACTCGCCGGTGGCGAAGTTTCTGGCCAACAACCCCAGCGGTGGCATGCATCACGTCTGCTACGAGGTGGCGGACATCCATGCCGCCATCGACCACCTGGTGGCCCAGGGGGCCCGGGTGCTCGGCGACGGCCAGCCCAAGACCGGTGCCCACGGGCTGCCGGTGGTGTTCCTGCACCCGAAGGACTTCTGCGGCACCCTGGTGGAGCTGGAGGAGGTCGGCGAGGCGTCGGCCGCCTCCGCCGGCTGACCCCGCCGGCACCCGCCGTCGCCGCTGCCGTTCATACGTCAGCATCGCCCTGTGACGGCTCGCTGCTTCGGCGGCGAGCCGCCATCGGATCGCTTTGCCGCGCCGGAATGGAGCCGGTGCGCCGACATCAACGAGAGGATCCGCCATGTTGCCCCCCATTCCCGACCGCATAGCCCAAGAGCTGTCCGTCCGACCGGCCCAAGTGTCAGCGGCCATTGCCCTGCTCGACGGCGGTGCCACCGTGCCCTTCATCGCCCGCTACCGGAAGGAGGCCACCGGTGCCCTCGACGACACCCAGTTGCGTCTGCTGGAGGAGCGCCTGGGATATCTGCGTGAGCTGGAGGAGCGCCGCGTGGCGGTGCTGGAATCCATCCGCAGCCAGGGCAAGCTCACGGACGAGCTCGCCGGGCGCATCGCCCTCGCCGACACCAAGCAGCGCCTGGAGGATCTGTACCTGCCGTATCGGGTCAAGCGCCGGACCCGGGCGGAGATTGCCCGGGAGGCGGGCCTGGAGGCCCTGGCGGACGCCCTGCTCGAGGATCCGAGTCGCGTTCCCGAGAGCGAGGCTGCGGGCTACCTTCGCGAGCCGTTCGAGACCGACGCCGGCCAGAACCCGGGGGTGGCGGATGCGGCGGCGGCGCTTGAAGGCGCGCGCTGGATCCTCATGGACCGGTTCAGCGAGGACGCCGAGCTGCTCGAAGGGCTGCGGCGTTATCTGTGGGAGCACGGCGTCCTCACGTCCCGGGTGGTGCCGGAGCAGGAGTCCGCGGGGGCCAAGTTCCGTGACTACTTCGACTACGCCGAGGCGATCGCCAAGGTTCCGCCCCACCGGGCGCTCGCGCTGTTCCGCGGCCGTAACGCCGAGGTGTTGCGGCTGTCGTTGACCCTGCCTGAGGATCTGCAAGCCCGCCCCGAGGGCATGATCGGGGCCCACTTCGCCCTCGAGCACCGCGCTCGTCCGGCCGATGGCTGGATCGCGGAGGTGGTGCGTCTCACCTGGCGCGCCAAGCTCTCCTACTCCATCGAGACCCATCTGCTGGCGCAGCTCAAGGCCACGGCCGAGGAGGAGGCCATCCGGGTGTTCGGCCGCAACCTCAAGGATCTGCTGCTGGCGGCCCCCGCAGGCCAGCGGGTGACCCTGGGTCTGGACCCCGGCATCCGCACCGGAGTGAAGGTGGCCGTGGTGGACGCCACCGGAAAGCTGGTGGATACCGCCACCATCTATCCCTTCGAGCCGAAGAAGGACGTTGAGGGGAGCCTGCGCACGCTGGCCGGCCTGGCCGCCCGTCATCGGGTGGAGCTGGTGGCCATCGGCAACGGCACGGCGTCCCGGGAGACCGACGCGCTGGTGGCGGAGTTGAAGGCCCGACACCCGGAGCTCGGCCTGCACTCGGTCATGGTGTCCGAGTCCGGGGCGTCCGTGTACTCCGCCTCCGAGGCCGCCGCCCGGGAGTTTCCGGAGCTGGACGTCAGCTTGCGTGGCGCCGTTTCCATCGCTCGCCGACTGCAGGATCCCCTGGCGGAGCTGGTGAAGATCGAGCCCAAATCCATCGGCGTGGGCCAGTATCAGCACGACGTGAGCCAGCTCCAGCTCTCGAAAACCCTGGACGCGGTGGTGGAGGACTGCGTCAACAGCGTGGGCGTGGACCTCAACACCGCGTCGGCGCCGCTGCTGACCCGGGTGTCGGGCCTCTCGCCCCGGCTGGCGGAGAACATCGTCGCCCTGCGGGACCAGCGTGGGGCGTTTCGCAGCCGCGACGAGCTGCTCGAGGTGCCGCGGCTCGGACCCAAGGCCTACGAGCAGGCAGCCGGTTTTCTGCGCATCCGTGACGGTCACAACCCGCTGGATGCCTCCGCGGTGCATCCGGAGTCGTATCCGGTGGTGGCGCGGATCCTGCGTGATCTGGGGCGGCCGGTCATCGAGGTCATGCGGGCGCCGGAGGTGCTGCGCAGTGTCCGGCCGGAACGCTACACCGACGAGCGCGTCGGGCTGCCCACGGTGCAGGACATCCTTGCGGAGCTGGAGAAGCCCGGCCGGGATCCGCGCCCCGCGTTCCGCACGGCTGAATTCAAGGAGGGCGTCAACGATCTGAGGGACCTGGCACCGGGAATGATGCTGGAAGGCGTGGTCACCAACGTTACCAACTTCGGCGCCTTCGTGGACGTGGGCGTGCATCAGGACGGCTTGGTACACATTTCGGTGTTGGCGGATCGCTTCGTCAAGGACCCTCACGAGGTGGTGAAGGCCGGCGACATCGTACGGGTCAAGGTGCTGGAGGTGGACCTCCCTCGGCGCCGCATCAGCCTGTCCATGCGCCTCGACGAGCCCCATGGAGAACGCCGTGCCCCGCGGGATCAGGCAGGACGAGGTGGGGCTGGCCGGGGTGATGGGCGGGCCCGCTCCGGTAAAGGCGGCGGACGGGGCCGAAGCGAGCCCAAGCCGCGGGGCGCCATGGCGGACGCGCTGGCACGCGCCATGCAGAAGCGGAGTGAATGACGCAGGGATCAGGGAATGGCCGACAACCACGACGATCATCGGCCCCAGGACCGGGATTTCGGCGAGGAGTTGCCCCGGCGTGAGCCGGGGCACGAGGATCGTGGCGGACTGCGCCTGGTAGCCGTGCTCGCTGCACTCGCCGCCGTGGCGGCGGTGCTGCTGTTCGGCTTACCGTGACGCGGGTTCGGGACGCTTCAGCGAGCGATGCCGAAGGGCGGCGCCGAGACGTCGTCGATGCGCCAGATCTCGCCGGTGAGCGTGACCACGTAGGCGGTGTTGCCGATGAATTCCACCGATGTAGGCCGATCCAGGCCATCCGCCACGACGGTGAAGGTGCCGTCCCCGTTCATGCACCAGCGCACCGGGAGGCGCTGGACGCTCGGGAGGACTTCGCCGCGCGGCTCGAGCAGGTCATCGCCAGCCGAGCCGCGCAGCGGTGAAGGGCTACTCGAACTCGACGATGGGCTGATCCACCGCCAGGCTGTCGCCCTCCTGAGCCAGGATCTTCGCCACGACGCCGTCGTCGCTGGCACGGAGCACGTTTTCCATCTTCATGGCCTCGACGACGGCCAGCTCTTCGCCGGCCTTCACCTCGTCGCCCTCGGCCACGGCCAGGCGTACCAGCAGACCGGGCATGGGCGAGAGGAGAAACTTCGAAAGATCCGGCGGCTTCTTCTCCAGCATGTGGCGGGTGAGCTCGGCTTCCGCGGGAGAGACCACGAGCAGCTCCATCTCGGCGCCGCGATGGAAGATGCGGTAGCCGGCCCGGTGCGGATCGAGCTGGACCGTGACGGCCTTGCCGTTCACCTCGGCGTTCACCAGAGGTTGACCGAATGTCCAATCCGTGCGGATGCGATAGACGGCGCCTTCGTGGGTCACCTCGTAGCCGTGCTCCACGGCCGTCACCGTAACCGGATAATGGGTCCTGTTGGCGATGATCACCCAGTCGTCGCGCAGGCGCCGCTCGAAACGGCGGATCTGCCCGGTGAGATCCGCGGTGCGCTCCACGTGGCGCTTGTGCACCACGGCGGCGATGGCCACGGGAATGACCGGGTCGCTCTGGGGCACGTCGGCCGCGTGGAAACCCTCCGGAAATTCCTCGGCGATGAAATTGGTGGTGAGCCTGCCCTGCTGGAAGCGCGGATGCAGGATCAGCGCGTTGAGGAAGCTGATGTTGTGGGACACGCCGCGGATGTAGTACGCGTCTAGAGCGTCCGCCATGTGGGCGATGGCCGCGTCCCGGTTCTCTCCGTAGGTGATCAGCTTGGCGATCATGGGGTCGTAGAACATGGAGACTTCGCTGCCTTCCTCGATCCCGGTGTCTACGCGCACATTGGTCGACTCTTCCGGGGGCAGGTAGCGCACCAGCCGGCCAATGGAGGGCAGGAAGTTGCGGAACGGGTCTTCCGCGTAGATCCGGGTTTCGATGGCCCAGCCCTTGAGCTCTACGTCGTCCTGCGAGAGCGGGAGCCGCTCGCCGGCCGCCACCCGGATCATCAGCTCCACCAGATCCTGCCCGGTCACCAGCTCGGTTACCGGGTGCTCTACCTGCAGGCGGGTGTTCATCTCCAGGAAGTAGAAGTTCTTGTCGGCGTCGACGATGAACTCCACCGTCCCTGCGGAGCAGTAGTCCACGGCCCGGGCCAGGGCCACCGCCTGCTCGCCCATGGCACGGCGGGTGGCTTCGTCCAGGAACGGCGAGGGCGCCTCCTCGATGACCTTCTGGTGGCGGCGCTGAATGGAGCATTCCCGCTCGCCCAGATAGATGGCGTTGCCGTGGCTATCGGCAATGACCTGGATCTCGATGTGGCGGGGCTCCTCGATGTACTTCTCGGCGAATACCCGGTCGTCTCCGAAGCTCGAACGCGCCTCGTTGGCGGCTCGCTGGAAGCCGTCGTGACACTCGGCGTCGTTCCAGACCACCCGCATGCCCTTGCCGCCGCCGCCGGCGCTGGCCTTGAGCATCACCGGGTAGCCGATCTCGCGGGCGATCTGCACGGCGTGGTCCGGCCCCTCGATCTCCCCGGTGAAGCCGGGGATGGTGTTGACGCCCGCCTTCTCTGCCAGGCGCTTGGAGGTGATCTTGTCGCCCATGCTGGTGATGGCGTGCACCCTGGGACCGATAAACACGATGCCGGCGGCATCGAGCGCCTCACAGAACCGGGGATTTTCGGACAGGAAGCCGTAGCCCGGATGCACCGCCTCGGCCCCCGTGCGTTTGCAGGCGTCGACGATGCGGTCGATCTGCAGGTAGCTCTCGGCAGAGGGCGGTGGGCCGATGTGCACGGCCTCGTCGGCCAGGCGTACGTGCAGCGCGCGAGCGTCGGCATCGGAGTAGACCGCGACCGTGGCGATGCCCATGGCGCGGCAGGTCTTGATCACGCGGCACGCGATCTCGCCGCGGTTGGCAATGAGTATCTTCTTGAACATGAATCGACCTTACAGCGGAATGTTGCCGTGTTTGCGCCAGGGATTTTCGAGCTTCTTGTCGCGGAGCATGGCGAACGAGCGACAGACGCGCTCGCGGGTCTCGCTGGGCATGATCACGTCGTCGACGTAGCCGCGGCTGGCGGCGACGAAGGGGTTGGCGAAATGCTCCTGATATTCCCGGGTGCGCCGCTCGATGCCCTCGTTGTCGCCGATCTCCTTTCTGAAGATGATCTCGACCGCGCCCTTGGCGCCCATCACCGCGATTTCGGCGCTCGGCCACGCCAGGTTGACGTCGCCGCGCAGGTGCTTGGAGGCCATCACGTCGTAGGCGCCGCCGTAGGCCTTGCGGGTGATGAGGGTGACCTTGGGCACCGTGCACTCGGCGTAGGCATAGAGCAGCTTCGCGCCGTTCTTGATGATGCCGCCGTACTCCTGCGTGGTGCCGGGCATGAACCCGGGAACGTCCACCAGCGTGAGGATGGGAATGTTGAAGGCGTCGCAGTAGCGCACGAAGCGCGCGGCCTTCTTCGACGAGTCGATGTCCAGGCAACCCGCCAGCACCATGGGCTGGTTGGCCACCACGCCCACGGTGGACCCCTGCAGACGGATGAAGCCGATGACGATGTTCTGTGCGAAGTCCGGTTGCAGCTCGAAGAAGTTGTGCTCGTCCGCCACCTTGTGGATGACTTCCTTGATGTCGTAGGGCTTGGACGGGTCGGGGGGCACCAGCGTGTCGAGCGACGGCTCCCTGCGGGTATGGGGGTCGTCGGTGGGCCAGCGCGGCGGCTTCTCCCGGTTGTTGGCGGGCAGGAAGTCGAAGAACTTCCGGGTCAGCAGCAGGGCCTCCACATCGTTGTGAAAGGCCAGGTCCGCCACGCCGGACTTCCGGGTATGGATACTGGCACCGCCCAGCTGTTCCGGCGTCACCACCTCGTGGGTCACGGTCTTCACCACGTCGGGACCGGTGACGAACATGTACGAGCTGTCTTCCACCATGAAGATGAAGTCGGTCATGGCGGGTGAGTAGACGGCGCCGCCGGCGCAAGGGCCCATGATCACCGAGATCTGCGGCACGACCCCGGAGGCCAGCACGTTGCGCTGGAAGATCTCCGCGTAGCCTCCCAGGGAGGCCACCCCTTCCTGAATGCGTGCGCCGCCGGAATCGTTCAGGCCGATCACCGGAGCGCCCACCTTCATGGCTTGATCCATGATCTTGCAGATCTTCTCTGCATGGGCTTCGGAGAGGGCGCCACCGAACACGGTGAAGTCCTGGCTGAAGACGAACACCAGCCGACCGTTGATCGTGCCGTAGCCGGTGACCACGCCGTCACCCGGGAACTTCTGATCCTGCATGCCGAAGTCGGTGCAGCGATGCTCCACGAACTTGTCCCACTCCTCGAAGGTGCCTTCGTCGAGCAGCATGGTGATGCGCTCCCGGGCGGTGAGCTTGCCTTTCAGATGCTGCTGCTTGATGCGGTGCTCGCCACCGCCGAGCTGTGCTGCCGCTTCCTTCTCGCGGAGCGTCGCGATGTTGTTCTGCATGTCGCCCTCTGCGGGTGTCAATAAATCTAAATGATTCGGTCGTTGAGCAAACCGGCGATGATAGCGGCTCGGCCGCGGCCAGACCACAGGTGTGCCGCCAGACCGGGTCTTGCGCGGTCGATGACGGGACGCCTACTGCGGCAGGGCGGACAGTGGCAGCAGGGCGGTCATCACCCGGGGCTGGCCGGCGCGCCACGTCGTCCAGGCTACCACCAGATCGCCGCCGTGGCTGGCGATCTGGGGAAAGCCCGCGGCCCTGGAAGCATCCACGCTCGCCACCGGTACCGGTACCGGGCGCCGCCCGGCGGCATCCACCCGCGCCACGAGGATCGGCGACCGGCCATTCACCTCGGCACCCAGCCAGCTCACCGCGACCACGCCGTCCACCGCGATCTCCACGTCCACGCGGCCCAATGGCCCGCTGTCATCCAGCACGACGGGCTCGGACCAGGTTGCCGTTTCTGGCTGCCACAGGGTCGCCTGCACCCGGCCGCGGCCGCCTGCCTCCGTGTACCACCCGAGAGCCATGTCGCTCCCGCGGGCGGCAATCGCCGGGCCGTTCACGGGACACCCGGTGATGATCCAGCCGTCGGGGGCCACCGGCATCCCGGCTACCCAGCCGCCGTCGCGCCATCGCGCCAATCGGATGTCGCGCTCTTCCCGCTCGGTTCGGTCCCGGTACGCAACCACCGGCCCCCCGGGGGCGAGGGCCAGGCTGGTCTGGCAGCAATCGCAGACCAGCGGGTCGATCTCCACGGTGCTGCGGCGAGCTCCCACGGAGTCGAACGTCGCAGCCCGCAGGGACGTGCCGCGAACGGCGGCGCTGGCTTCGGCTGGGTTCGCTGCCGTGTCGCGGCCGTCGAGCCAGAGGACGCCGACGCCGGTACCGCCCTGCGGCAGAGCCGCAGGCCACAGGGAGACGAAGCCGTGCTCGGTGGCGGTACCGTCCCGATGAGGCGTGAAGGCTTCGCCCCAGCTCTCTCCCCCGTCCTGCGAGAGGGCCAGGGCGACGTCGTAGGCATAGGCGCCTCCGGGACGTCGCACCAGCCAGTGCGCAGCCCACAGGCCATCGCTCAGGGGCTGCACCGAGGGAAAGTCGGCCCAGTTCACGAACCAGCGGTCCCCCTGGGTCACCACGACGGGCGGCGTCCAGGTGTCACCCTGGATCACGCTGAACAGCAGGCGATGGCCGTTTCCCGCTGGCTCCACCCAGCTCAGCACCAGGGTGCCGCCGGGGTCGGAACTGAGCCGCGGCAGCCGGCTGCCGGCCAGCGCTGGATTGTCCAACGCGAGGGCGCCGGACGCTTCGGTAACGCCATCCACGGAGGCGGAGTCGCATCCCCCGAGCGTCGCCAGCAGGGCGGCCAGGGCCAGCGGCCAGTAGCAGCATCGGAAGTTCGGCATGGCGCTCCACGAATGGTGTCCGGGGGCGGATTGTCGCGCGCCCGGCCGCGGCTGACAAAGCCGGAAAGACGGTGACGGGCGGCAGCCGGCGCTCACCCATCGTGACGCCGTGATGGAAAGCTGGGCGCGCATTCTCGGCAATCCCGACCAGCCACCGGTGGCCATGCACGTCGTGGAGGCCGTGAACCTGGGCGTGGCGGTCGTGGTGGTGTGCTACGAGGAGGTGGGCGCCGGCGCCGACCTTCGATGCGTGACCCCGGCGTGGCGCTCGCCGGCATCTATACTCCAGAGGATGAACACCCTCGCCATCAGCCCGCTGAAGATCGGCACCTTGCGGCGTCTGACCGCGAGTCATCCGTTCTTTGCCGACTGGGACGTGGATCGCTTGAAGGCCGTGGAGCCGTACAGCCAGATGGTGCAGGCGGCGCAGCCGGCCACGCTGCTCGAGCTCGATGCCATGGACCCCTACGCCTACTTCCTCGTGGCGGGGGAGATCTGTCTGGAAAGTGCCGGCGGCGAGCGACGCCGTATAGTGGCCGGCGAGCTCGATGCCGGGTTCCCGGTCGCTCATCTGCGTCCCAGCCGCTACCGGGTGCAGGCGCGGCCCGGCGCCCAGCTGCTGCGGATCGAAGGCTCGCAGCTCAGGCGCTTCGCCGTGCGGCGTGCCGCAGCCCGCTTTCACGTCAGCGAGTCGTCCGTCGGCGGAAGCTGGCGATCCCACCCTCTGGTGACGGCGCTGCTGCGGCAGCTGCGAGCCGGCACCCTGGAGGTGCCGAGCATGCCCGGCATAGCACTGCGCATCCGCCGGGCGCTGGCGAAGGACGACTACGACCTGGCCAGCGTCGCCGCCATCGTCAGCGCCGATCCCGGCATTGCCGGTCGCCTGATCCGGGTAGCCAACAGCGCCGTGTTCGGGGGGCTGAGCCCCTGCGACTCGGTGCAGGCGGCGCTGGTGCGGCTGGGCGTGGCCCGGGCGCAGAATCTGGTCTTCGGCCTGGCGGCGCGCGAGCTGTTTCAGGCGCGCAATCCCTTCGTCAAGGAGCGCATGGTGGCCGCCTGGCGCCATGCCATCGACATCGCTGCCCTGGCGGCGGTGCTGGCGCGGCTCACTCCGGGTCTGGACGGCGACCGGGGCCTGCTCATGGGCCTGCTGCACGAGATCGGCGCTCTCCCCGTCCTGAAGCTGGCCGAGCAGTTCCCCGATCTGGATGGGCAGGCGGCCCTGCTGGACGAGATTCTCGGCGGGCTGACCCCGGAGATCACGGCAACCGTGCTGGAGCAGTGGGGCTTCCACGAGGATTTCCGCGAGGCCGCACTGCAGCAGAACAACTATTTTCGCGACCACGACGGCGACGCCGACTACACCGACGTGCTGGTGGTCGCGCACCTGCACAGCATGGTACGGCAGCGGGTCTTCCACCGCCTGCCCCGCATCGACGAGACACCGGCGTTCGCCCGGCTCGCACTCGGCAAGCTGTCACCGCAGTTGAGCCTGGTGGTGCTGGACGAGGCGAAGAGTCAGGTTCAGGAGCTGAAGGCGTTGTTGAGCTGATATGGCGCTGTCCGCTATCCGCTTTCCGCTATCCGCAAGAGAGCTCGCGCGAGATTCCGGCTGCTGACCCTTCGATCAGCGCCTACGGAGAGCTAGGTACCGGAACCTGGCGAGGCGCCTCCAGCGGACAGCGGACAGCGGATAGCGGATAGCGGACAGCGACCTCACAGCGCCCTCGACACCCGAATCCCTTCCGTCGAGAAGCTCACCCGGTTGCGGTCGCCTTGCCAGACCAGCGCCAGGGCCGCATCATCGCCCTGCTCCTCGGATTGGTGGCCCACGAACCAGGAGCGGTTGAGGCGCCAGCCGGTGACCTCCGTGCCCTGTTCCAGGTCGTGTTCGACGATGCCGAGGACGTAGGTATCCTGAAGCTCGAACTGCGGCGTCTCCTCGGGTTCCGCGACGGCGTAGGCAGCCCCGCCCAGCAAAGTGCCGGCGAGCAGACAATGGCATCGGATGTTCCGCACGTCGTTTCTCCCGTTTCCGCTATCCGGTAATCTCTCACGCCAGTCTGCAATCTCCAGTTAGAGATGCGTGAGGACCACGGGACGAATCCTGTAGTAGGTTCTCGTGGTAAGTTGTTGTTTTGCATAGGAGGTTGATCGGTGCAGCCCGAAGTGAACGTGGCCGAAGCTCAGGAAGCCATCGGCGATGCCATCCCGGACCGGGAGGCCGTGGTTTTCCGAGACCGCAGGTTCACCTATGCCGAGTGGAACGAGCGCACCCGACGGCTGGGAAACTACCTGTTGTCCCTGGGGCTCGGATGTCATCGGGAGCGGGCGTCCCTGGCCGACTGGGAGTCGGGTCAGGATCACCTGGCGCTGTACCTCTACAACGGCAACGAATACCTGGAAGGGATGCTGGGAAGCTACAAGGCCCGGGTGGCGCCGTTCAACGTCAATTACCGGTACGTCGACGACGAGCTGATCTATCTGTTGAACGACGCGCAGGCGAAAGCCATCGTGTTCCACGCCGAGTTCGCTCCGCGTGTCGAAGCCGTGCGGAGCGCCGTGCCCACTCTGGAGCACTTCATCCAGGTGGCCGACGACAGCGGCAACGAGCTCATTCCGGGTGCCATGGACTACGAGGCGGCGCTGGCGCGGAGCTCGGCAGACCGGCCGCAGGTGACCTGGTCGCCCGATGACCTGTACATCCTCTACACCGGCGGGACCACGGGCATGCCGAAAGGCGTGCTGTGGCGCCAGTCTGACATCCTGTTCTCGGCGCTGGGCGGCGGCGCTCACGGCTCCTTGGCGGAGATGGTGGAGGCGGCCGAGGGCGGCGGCATGCGCATTCTGCCCGCAGCGCCGTTCATGCACGGCGCAGGGCACTGGATCGCCTTCACCGCGCTGAACGGCGGCCACACCTGCGTGATTCAGAACGAGGTCAAGCGCCTCGACCCGAAGGACGTCTGGAGCGTCTGCGAGCGGGAGAAGGTGAACTTCCTGCAGATCGTCGGCGATGCGTTCGGCCGGCCCCTGCTCGACGAGTTGGAGCGCGGCTCCTACGACCTCTCGTCGCTGCAGATTCTCCTCTCCGGCGGCGCGCCGTTGAACGCGAGCCTGAAGGCCCGGTTCCTCGATCATCTGCCGCATCTCAACCTGGTGGACGGGCTCGGCTCGTCGGAGACGGGCGGGCAGGGCTCCCACGTCTCCACCCGGGAAACGGGGGCCGCCACCGGCCGTTTCACGCCGGGCCCGGACAACGTCATCGTGGACGAAAGCCTGAGCCGCGTGCTCGATCCGGGGCACGAGGGGCTCGGCTGGTGGGCCAAGCGTGGCCGGGTGCCGCTGGGCTACCTCGGGGACGAGGAGAAGACCCGCAGGACCTTCGTGCGCATCGGCGGCGTTCGCTACGCCATCCCCGGCGACCGCGCGCGTCACCTGGCCGACGGCACTGTGGAACTGCACGGGCGGGATTCGGCCACCATCAACTCCGGAGGTGAGAAGATCTTCGCGGAGGAGGTGGAGCACGCCATCAAGCAGCATCCCGCGGTCTACGACGCGGTGGTGACGGGGCGGCCGAGCGAGGCCTGGGGCAACGAGGTGGTGGCGGTGGTGCAGCTGAAGGAGGGCGCCTCGGCCACCGAGTCGGAGCTCATCGAGTTCTGTGGCGAGCATCTGGCGCGGTACAAGCTGCCGAAGGCGGTGGTGTTTCGCGATCACGTGGTGCGCTCGCCCTCGGGCAAGGCGGATTATCGCTGGGCCAAGGAGCAGGCGAGCCAGGCGGCGGCAGGCGGGAAGGCAGGCGAGGAACGGCCGTGACGGAAAGCAGCGACATTCGGGAGATCCGCAGCGCCGTGCGCGCGTTGTGCGGGCGCTACGGCGAAGACTACTGGCTCGAGCTCGACCGGGAACGGGGCTATCCCACGGAGTTCGTCCGCGAGCTCACCGAAGCGGGGTTCTTGACCGTGCTCATTCCGGAGGAGTACGGGGGCGCTGGGCTCGGCGTCCGCGAGGCTGCGGTAGTGATGGAGGAGGTGTGCCGGTCCGGTGCCCATGCTGGAGCATGCCATGCCCAGATGTACGTCATGGGTTCCGTGCTGCGCCATGGCAGCGACGCCCAGAAGCGTCGCTATCTGCCGGCCATCGCCGCGGGGGAGCTGCGACTGCAGAGCTTCGGGGTCACCGAGCCCACCACCGGCACCGACACCACCAATCTGAAGACCACCGCCCGCCGCGACGGCGACGTCTACCGCATCAACGGCCAGAAGGTGTGGATCAGCCGCATCGAGCATTCCGACCTCATGGTGCTGCTGGCGCGGACGACGCCGCGCGAAGAGGTGAGCCGCAAGACCGACGGCCTTTCGGCGTTCATCGTCGACGTGGCCAGCGCCGTGGGGAACGGCCTCACCATCCGGCCCATCGAGTCGATGATCAACCACCATTCCTGCGAGCTGTTCTTCGACGATCTGGCGGTGCCCGCCGACAACCTGCTCGGCGAGGAAGGTGCCGGCTTCAGGGTGATCCTCGACGGCATGAACGCCGAGCGCATTCTCATCGCGGCCGAATGCGTGGGGGACGGGCGCTACTTCATCGACAAGGCCACGGCGTATGCCAAGGAGCGGGTGGTCTTCAATCGCCCCATCGGTCAGAACCAGGGGGTGCAGTTTCCCATCGCCCGCTGCTATGCCGAGGTGGAAGCGGCGTCGCTGATGGTGGAGAAGGCGGCGGCCATGTTCGATCGTGGAGAGCCTTGCGGCGCGGAGGCGAACATGGCGAAGATGCTGGCGTCGGAGGCATCCTGGCGCGCCGGTGACGTGTGCATGCAGACTCACGGCGGCTTCGCCTTCGCCAAGGAATATCACATCGAGCGGAAGTTCCGGGAGACGCGGCTGTACCAGATCGCTCCCATTTCCACCAACCTGATCCTGAGCTACATCGGCGAGCACGTGCTCGGCATGCCGCGATCGTTCTGAGGGGGGAAGCAAGCATGAGCGCGCAGATTCCGGACACCCTGGAGGCCGTGGACACCCTCGGCGACCTGGTCCGTTTCCATGGCCGCGGCCGCCGCGATCAGGAGGCGATGCTGTTCGAGGGGCGGTCCACCACGTACGGCGACCTCGACCGGCTCACCAATCGGGTGGCCAACGGGCTGCTGGCCGACGGCCTGGCGCCCGGCACGCGGGTGGGGTTCATGGACAAGAACTCCGACCTCTTCTATCAGGTGGTGCTCGGCTGCGCCAAGGCGAATACCGTGTCCGTGGGGATCAACTGGCGCCTGGCGCCGCCGGAGGTGGCGTACATTCTCAACGACAGCCAGGCGGAGATCCTGTTCGTGGGACCGGACTTCTACGACCTGGTGAAGCGGGTGGAGGCCGAGTGTCCGCACCTCAAGCGCATCGTCGCCATGGAGCCGGGGCATCCCCGTTGGCAGGCGTTCGCCGACTGGCGCGATGCCCAACGCGGGGACGACCCGTTGCTGCCGGTGACCACCGACGATGTGGCCATCCAGATGTACACCAGCGGGACCACGGGTCACCCGAAAGGCGTTCAGCTCATGCACCGCTGCTTCTTCGACCTTTGGCGGCAGCCGCCCAACGACGACATGGATTTCAACGTGTGGACCGAGGACGACGTCAGCCTGGTGGCCATGCCGAGCTTTCACATCGGCGGCGTGGGCTGGGGAATCATGGGTCTGCGTCCCGGGGCCCGGAACATCGTGGTCAGGGAGTTCGAGCCCGGCGTCACCCTGGAGATGATTCAGCAGCACGGGATCAGCAAGCTGTTCCTGGTGCCCGCGGCGATACGCATGCTGCTGCAGCATCCGGCGGCCCGGGACACAGATTACTCGTCCATCAAGTACATCTGCTATGGCGCTTCCCCCATTCCGCTGGATCTGCTGCGGGAGGCCATCGAGATGTTCCAGTGCGGGTTCGTTCAGCTCTACGGCATGACCGAGACCACGGGTTCCGCCACCTATCTGCCGCCCCAGGACCACGACCTGGACGGCAACGAACGGATGCGCTCCGCCGGCAAGCCGTTCCCCGGGGTGCGCCTGAAGGTGGTGGACGAAGCGGGGCGCGCGCTGCCGCCGCGCCAGGTGGGGGAGATCTGCATCGCGTCGCCGGTGAACATGCTGGGCTACTGGAACCTGCCGGAAGCCACCGAGAAGACCCTGGTGGACGGCTTCGTGCACACGGGAGACGCGGGCTACCTGGACGAGGACGGCTACGTCTACGTGCACGACCGGGTGAAGGACATGATCGTCTCCGGCGCGGAGAACATCTATCCGGCCGAGGTGGAGAGCGCGCTGTTCGGGCATCCGGCCGTGGCAGACGTGGCCGTCATCGGCGTGCCCGACGAGCGCTGGGGGGAGGCCGTGAAGGCGGTGGTGGTGCTGAAGCCCGGTTCATCGGCTACGGCAGACGAACTGGTGGCGTTCGCGCGCGACCGCATTGCCGGCTACAAGCTGCCGAAGAGCGTGGACTTCACCGACGAGCTGCCGCGCAACCCGTCGGGCAAGATCCTCAAGCGCGAGCTGCGCAAGCCCTACTGGGAAGGCCGGGAGCGCAACGTCAACTGATCGACAGCGGGGCAGGGAAGTCATGGATCAGGCAAAGGACAAGGTGGTGCTCATCAGCGGCGCCGGCACCGGCATGGGCCGGGCGGCGCTGGTGAAGTTCGCCTCGGCGGGCGCCCGCGTGATCGCGGCCGGACGCACGCCGGCCACCCTCGAGGAGGCGGTGGCCGCGGCGCGGCAGGCGGGAGGCGAAGCGGATCTGGTGGTGGCCGACGTGGCCACCGAGGCGGGAGCCCGGAATGCGATCGCGTTTGCCGTGCAGCGCTTCGGCGGGCTCGACATCCTCATCAACAATGCCAGCGTGGGCTGGGCCTACGAGCAGGTAGTGCCCGGCAGCATGGCGGCCACCGCCGATGCCCCCGCCGAGGCGTGGCGCGACGTGGTGCGCATCAATCTGGAGTCGGTGCACCTGATGTGTCATTACGCCTTGCCCGAGTTGCGCACGCGCGGCGGCGGCTCCATCGTCAACGTGTCTTCCGTCGGGGGGCTTCGCGGCATGGCCGACGCGCACGCCTACGCGGCGGCGAAGGCCGGGGTGGTGAATCTGACCCGGTCCCTGGCACGGACCTATGGCCCGGAGCAGATTCGCTGCAACTGCTTCGCCCCCGGGGTCATCGACACCGGCATGATCGAGCCGTATCGGAACACCTTCGAAGCGGCCTTCTCGGATCCCGTGGCAGCCGCCCAGCTGTGTCCCCTGGGGCGGATGGGTACCGCGGAGGAAGCGGCGGACGCGATGTATTTTCTGGCGCTGGCCAGCTACTGCAACGGCAGCGTATTGGTGATGGATGGAGGATCTTCGGCATGAGTCTCAAGGAAGTCGGCCCCGGTGAACGGGCGCCGGAGGAAATCAACGTCGTGGTGGAGATTCCCGCCAACACGGGGCCCGTCAAGTACGAGGTGGACAAGGCGTCCGGCGCGGTGTTCGTCGACCGCTTCATGGCCACTGCCATGTTCTATCCGTGCAACTACGGTTACGTTCCGGACTCCCTGGCGGAGGACGGTGATCCGCTGGACGTCATGGTGGTGTCGCCGTATCCGCTCATCGCCGGCACCGTCATTTCCTGCCGGCCGGTGGCGGTGCTGAAGATGGAAGACGAGGCCGGAGACGACGCCAAGATCGTCGCCGTGCCCGTCTCGAAGGTCACCCGCATCTATGATTCCGTGAAGGTGGCCGCCGACCTGCCCGAGGGACTGGTGCACACCATCGAGCACTTCTTCGCCCACTACAAGGATCTGGAGCGGGGTAAGTGGGTGAAGGTGGCGGGCTGGGGCAGTCCCGCCGACGCCATCGAGTACATCGACGCGGCGCTTAAGCGCTTCAGCTAGCCGACCCATCCAATCGACGAGGAGACAGCAGGTGAAACGGTCCGACATGCTCTCGGAATACTTCGATCTGGCCGGCAAGGTGGCCGTCGTCACCGGCGGCAGCCGCGGCCTGGGGCTGGAGATTGCGAAAGCCCTTGCCGCCGTGGGAGCCCGGGTGGTGATCGCCAGCCGCAAGGCTGAGGCCTGTGACGCGGCAGCGGCGCAGGTGGCTGAGGAGTCGGGCCAGGAGTGCGTGGGCTTCGCTTATCACGCCGGCAACTGGGAGGACAGCCAGCGCCTCGCCGACTTCGCGTACGATCGCTTCGGCCGCGTGGACGTGCTGGTGAACAACGCCGGCATGTCGCCGCTCTACGAGTCTCTCGCCAGCGTCACCGAGCAGCTCTACGACAAGGTTTTCGACGTCAATCTGCGTGGCCCGTTCCGGCTCTCGGCGCTGGTGGGTGAGCGGATGGCCGCGGGTGAGGGCGGTTCCATCATCAACGTGAGCAGCATCGCCGCGGTGCAGCCGACGCCCAACGAGCTGCCTTACGGCATGGCCAAGGCCGGGCTCAACGCCATGACGCTGGGTCTGGCCCGGGCGTACGCGCCCAAGGTTCGGGTGAACTGCATCATGCCGGGGCCGTTCCTCACCGACATCAGCAAGGCCTGGGACATGGAGGCCTTCGAGGAGCGCGCCCGCACGGCCATCCCGCTGCAGCGCGGCGGGCAGCCCGACGAGGTGGTGGGCGCGGCGCTGTACTTCGCGAGCCGGGCCTCCAGCTACACCACCGGCGCGGTGCTGAAGATCGACGGCGGTTCCGCGTACCCACCGGCGTGAGCGGGAGGATCGACCCGGGCGGCAGCGGAGTCGCCCGGTGAGCCGACTATCGCCCCGGATGCTGGCCGCCTATTCCGGGCTCGCCATTCCCATGGCGGCCCTGGGCATGCCCATTGCCGTGTATCTGCCGCCGTTCTATTCCGACGGCCTGGGCTTGAGTCTGGCCACGGTGGGGGCGGTCTTCACCCTGGCGCGGGTGTGGGACGTGGTGACCGATCCGATAATGGGCCTGGTGATCGACCGTTTCGACAGCCGCTGGGGCCGGCGCAAGCACTGGATCGCCCTCTCCATTCCCATCCTGCTGATCTCGGTATGGGCGGTTTTCATGCCGAGTCCGGAGCGGGTGTCCGGGGCCTATCTGCTGTTCTGGATGCTGGCGCTGTACGTGGGCTATACCATGCTCGCCATCGCCCATCAGTCCTGGGGCGCGGAGCTGGCGGTGAGCTACGACGATCGCTCGCGGCTGTTCGGTTGGCGGGAGATCTTCGTGGTCGGCGGGATGACCGCGGTGCTCGCCATGCCCGCGCTGCTCGAACGGGGCGGGCTCACGGATCAGGGTGCCAAGGTGGCCAGCATGGGCTGGTTCTGCCTGGTGCTGTTCCCGCTCACCGTGCTGCCCACCTTGCTGTACGTTCCGGATACCCACCGGGCATCCGTCACCCGCATCCCCTGGAGAGAAGCGACCCGTCTCCTGGTAAGGAACAGCCTGTTGTGGCGGCTGCTGGCGGCGGATCTGACCTCCGGCTTCGGCACCAGCGTGGCCGGGTCACTGTACATCTTCGTCGCCAGCTATGCCTTCGGGTTGCCGGAACAGGCGAGCCTGGCGTTGCTGTTCTACTTTCTCTCCGGCTTTCTCGCCATGCCGCTCTGGCTGAAGCTCGCCTACCGCGTGGGCAAGGATACGGCGTTGAAGATCGCCCTGGGTTACGGCGGAACGCTCATGCTGGGGGTGGTGGTGCTTGCGCGTCCGGGCGATCTGGCGCTCTTGTGGGGCTTCACCATCCTGTACGGCATCGCCTTCGGGGCTGCACCGACACTGCTGCGCTCCATGATGGCGGACCTCACGGATGAGGACGAGCTGCGTTCCGGGCAGAAGCGCTCGGGCCTGTTCTTCGCGCTGCTCACTACCACCAACAAGCTCGGCGGGGCCCTGGCAGTGGGGGTGAGCTACACGTTCCTCGAGCAGGTGGTGGGGTTCGTGCCCGGACCGGACAACCCGGAGTCGGCCATTTCGGGCCTGCTGTTCACCTTCGCCATCGGCACCGCCGCGGGATTGCTGGGCGCCTACGTGGCCCTGATTCGCTACCCGTTGACCCGGGAGCGTCACGCCGAGATACGACTGGCGCTGGAGTCGCGGGCCAACTGACCCGGGCACGCGGTCAGTGGCCGTCCGCCCGCAGGGCGTCGAGCACCTCGTCGGTGTGCTCGCCGAGCTTCGGTGCGCGCCGGGAAATGCGCCAGGGGCTCGCGGGCAGCCGGTACGGCGCGCCGGGATAGCGGAACGTGCGGCCCAGATCCTCGTGGCGCACCTCCACCTGGAACCCGCGGGCCTTGAAGTGCTCGTCCTCGTAGGCTTCCTCCGGCGCGTAGATGGCGCCCGCGGGAAGCCCGGCGCGCTGGCAGCCGAGGAAGAACTCGTAGGCCGTGACCCGGGAGGCGATGAGCTTCATCGCTTCCCGGCCGGCGCCGAAGATGGCGGTGATCAGGTCGTCTTTGCCGATGAGGGAGAGATTGAACGGGCCCTCCCACTGGGCCCCCATCTCGAGGAACACGGCTTCCGGCAACTCGTCTTTCAGGCCCAGTTCCTCCAGCCAGGCGTGGAGGCTGGCGAATTCCCTGGGCGTGCGCGGCGGTACGCCGGTGTTGGCGTAGCGACCGTCGGCGCAGAGCACCTGGGTCTCTCCCGTGGGGACAGGGGCGGCGTGACGCCCGGTCTGGCGCTGGACGATGGTGCCGTTGACCAGCCAGGCGTAACTGCCTGCTTCGGTGGTGACGTTGGCGGCTGCATGCATGCTCACGTCGATGAACTGACCTTCCCCCGAGGCGAACCGGTGCAGGAGCGCCGTGAGGGCCGACATCACGGCGAAGTGGCAGCCGGTGTTGTAGCCCTGGTTCCCAAGGCCGCGCACCGGCGGCAGGGTGTGGTCGTCGTAGCCGCAGTTCCAGACCGGGCCGCCGCCGGCGAGCAGGGTGAGGTCCGTGGCGGGCAGGTCGCTCCTGGGGTCATTGCGGCCGAACGGCGTCATCGAGACGTGAATCAGATCCGGTCGGATTTCCCGAAGGCGTGGGTAGTCGAGCCCCAGGGACGCGAGGCGCTGGGTGGGCTCGGATTCCAATACCACGTCAGCGCTGGCCACCAGACGCTCGAAGGTCACGCGGCCGGCCTCGTCGTCCAGATCGAGGACGATACCGCGCTTGCTGGTGTGGTAGTGCCACCAGTAGAGGCTGCGGTCGTCGCCCGGCTCGTCGTCGAGAAAGGGTGGATAGGCGCGGCAAGGATCGCCTCCCGGCGGCTCGACGAGGATGACGTCCGCGCCCATGTCCGCCATGAGCTTGCCCGCGAAGGCGATGCGCTCGTTGGCCAGCTCCAGCACCCGGATGCCGGTGAGCGCGGTCATACCACGCCCTCCTCGCGCAGCCCGGCCACCTCGTCCGCCGTGTAGCCGAGCAGACGCTCCAGCACCTCCTCGGTGTGCTCGCCGAGGCAGGGTGCGCCGCGCCGCATCTGCCAGTCGGTCTTCGACAGGTGCACCGGCTGACCGTCGACCCGTACCTCGCCGATCTCGGTGTGGGTGACCATGGGCCACAAGCCGAAGCCCCCCGTGCCGGGGTCGCGGTCGATGCGTTCGTCCGGCCGCTGCACGGCAGCCGCGGGCACGCCGGCCTGCAGCAAGGCCTCGGTGAGCTCGAACTTGTCGTGGGCGGCGCTCCAGGCGGCCACCTGGGCATCGAGCCGGTCCTGGTCGGCGACCCGTCCGGTGGTGGTGGCCCAGTCCGCATCGCCGCACCAGGCCGCGCCGGCCACGGCGCCCAGCGCTCGCCAGTCGGCGTCGTTGCGGCAGGCGATGGCGATCCACTGGTCGTTCCCCATGCAGGGATAAATGCCGTGGGGCGCCATGGGCGGCCACTGGCTGCGGTTGCTGCTGGGCTGCGTCTCGCGGCGGGTGGGGCGGCCGTTCACCGTCCAGTCCAGCAGCGCCGGCCCGTGGAGGGTCAGTGCCGCTTCGGTGCAGGCCAGATCCACCCACTGACCCTCGCCGGTGCGCTCCCGGTGGATCAACGCCAGCAGGATGGCCATGGCCATGTAGTAGGCGCCGGTGTGATCCATGTACGAGTAGCCCCAGCCGGCCGGAGGCTGGCCCGGCAGGGCGGAGGTGAAGGTGAGTCCGGAGACGGCCTGAACGATGGGGCCCCAGGTCTTGAAGCGGTGGTACGGGCCCGTGTGTCCGAATCCCGAGTTGGAGACGTAGACGATGTCGGGCTTGATGCGCTTCAGCGCCTCGTAACCGAAGCCCCACTGCTCCAGAACGCCGGCCGCGAAATTCTCGGTGACCGCGTCGCTCTGGGCGATGATTCCGGTGAGGATCTCCCGGGCGCGCTGGGTGCGCAGGTTCAGGGTGATGCCGTACTTTTCGGTGTTGTGGTTGTTGAAGGCGCCACCCAGGTCGATGCCGCGGCGCTCGTCGACGAACGGATCCATGCCGCGCAGGATGTCCCAGCGGCCCTGGCGCACCGGGTCCTCGATGCGGATCACTTCGGCGCCGAAGGACGCCAGCCACTTGGTGGCCCCGGCCCCGGCGAGCTGGCCGGTGAAGTCGCAGATCCGGTACTTGGCGAGCGCTCCGCTCATCGAGCTTCGTTCGTTCCCTGGCTGGTCGTGACGCTCAGGCGATGAGCTTTCGGCCGATCACCATGCGCATGATCTGGCTGGTTCCTTCCAGAATCTCGTGGACCCTGAGATCCCGGACGAACCGCTCGACGGGATAGTCCATGAGATAGCCGTAGCCGCCGTGAAGCTGCAACGCGTCGTTGGCGATTCTCGAGCCGGCTTCGGTCGCCTTGAGCTTGGCCATCGCGGCGAACTCGGTCTTGTCCGGGGCGTCTTCGCTCACCTTCTGCGCCGCCAGGTACAAGAGCGCGCGGGATGCTTCCAGTTCCGTTGCCATCTCAGCCAGCATGAACTGGGTGTTCTGAAACTCGGCGATGGCCCGGCCGAACTGACGCCGCTCCTTCACGTAGCCGATGGCCTCGTCCAGGCAGCGTTGGGCACCCCCCAGGGAGCAGGCGCCGATGTTGAGCCGGCCGCCGTCCAGGCCGGCCATGGCGATCTTGAAACCTTCGCCTTCCTCGCCCAGTCGGTTCGTTACCGGAACCCGCACGTCCTCGAAGTTG